>CAZRWN010000025.1:37104-39635 GCA_964603735.1 uncultured Sediminispirochaeta sp.
CTGGTCACCCAGCACCGGGCCGGGTACCCCGCCGTCGCAGGCGGCCGAACACAGCAGCCAGAGCAAAATCGCAGCAATCCTCGACACTTCGCACATAATCTTCATACACACCTCCTGTAAATACACAGGCCTGCAGGTGCGGTTTTGCTTCAACTTTGCCTGATTTTTTCATCGATTTTGGGAAATTAATATTGACAGGCTTGTGACAAAGATCTATTTTAATATTGTACTATACCTTTAGTACAATACAACAATATTACAAAGGGGGTTTTGGCAATGGCGCCAAGAAAAACCGATGAACTGAAGTTCACGATTGATCCGAAAAGCGGTGTGCCATATTACAAGCAGATTATTCTGCAGATCGAAATGGCGATTGCCGACAACCGCCTTCAACAGGGAAACCAGCTGCCCACCGTCCGCAGCCTGGCGGTCGACCTGAAAATCAATCCCAACACCGTGGCAAAGGCCTACAATCAGCTGGAAATCAGAGGCATTGTCACCACCCAGCAGGGAACCGGAACTTTCATCTCGGAGAAGGAGATCAAAATGGATGAAATCGAACGCGAAAAGATCCTGTCGCAGATGAGCCGCGACTTTCTTTCGAAGGTAGGTTCATACGGCTTCAGCATCCAGGATGTGATCGATCACCTGCAAGAACTGCAGGAACGAGAATAAATCAGGGCAAGGAGGAACCTATAATGACTTTTTTGAAAAAACGGTACAGTAGAATCAAGAATCTGCCAACGTTTCGCTTGGAGAAGGATTTTATCTTCAACACCTTTTCGCTGTTGTTTCTCATTCTTTTAGCCGGAATCGGGATAGCAGTATTTCAGCTGACCGGCCTCGGCTTTACCGATGTAGAGCTGCAAGGCATCATCCTGGCGGCGGTAGTATCAGGTGTGGTAATCGCACTGGTCTCTGTCTGGAACATGCTGCTGTTCGCCCTGGTTGCCGGATGGATAGTGCTGTTTCAGGTGAGCGCTTCGATGAACCCCCTCGCCTACCTCGTTCCGGCAGTTGCGGTGATGGCCTCCTCCACTACCCAGCTGATGTACCACTGGGATAAAGCGGTTATCCTGCGAATGGGCAAATTCAAACGGGTGCAGGAGGCGGGACTTTTTTTTCTAATCCCCTTCGTAGATCGTATTGCCGATAAAGTCGACACCCGCATCAGAGTGACCGATTTCAGCGCCGAGCGAACCCTCAGTATGGACAATGTGCCGGTTCACATCGATGCTATCTGCTTCTGGATGATCTGGGACCCCCAGAAGGCAATTTTAGAGGTAGAGAACTTTCTGGAAGCGGTTACCCTCTCGGCCCAAACAGCACTGCGTGATTCCATCGGCAGCCACGACTTGAACACCCTCCTCTCTAAGCGTGAGGAGGTCGGCCGAGAGCTGCAGCGCATCCTTGATGCCAAAACAAATCCCTGGGGAATCACCATTCTCTCGGTCGAGTTTACCGATATCATCATTCCAAAGGAGCTGGAGGACATTATGAGCCGCAAGGCCCAGGCCCACCGCGAGCGGCAGGCCCGGGAAATCCTCGGCGATGCGGAGATAGCGGTGGCCGAAAAGATAACCCGGGCCAACGAGTTCTATCGCGACAATCCGCAGGCCTTTCAGCTGCGCGCCATGAACATGGTCTATGACGGGCTGCGGCAGAGCAAGGGCTCGATTATGCTGATGCCCTCCTCGGCCATCGAGAGTATGAACCTCGGCAGCCCGGCCGGTCTGGCGGCGCTGCAGAAGATCCAAAATCAATCCACGGAAAATCGAGACTCCTCGGCGCAGGAGGAAGGAGAAGAGCATGATCCAAATAAATAATGTGAAAAAAACTTACCGCTCCGGAGAGACCAGCGTGCAGGCCCTGCGGGGCGTAGACCTGGAGATAGGCAACGGCGAGTTCCTGTCCATCGCCGGCCCGTCCGGTTCGGGGAAGACAACTCTGCTAAATCTGATCGGCTGCCTGGATAAAGCCGATGAAGGCTCGATTCTCATCGATTCAATCGATGTTGCCGAAAAGAGCCGGAAAGAACTGGCCCTACTGCGCCGGGAGAAAATCGGCTTCGTATTCCAGTCGTTCAATCTGATCCCGGTACTGACTGCATTCGAGAACGCCGCATTCCCGCTCTCTCTGCTGGGATTTACAGAGCAGGAAATCAGTGAGCGGACAATGCAGATATTGAAGGAGGTCGGCCTCGATGAGATGGCCCACCGAAAACCGGCCGAACTGTCCGGCGGACAGCAGCAGCGAGTTGCCATTGCACGCGCGCTGATCAAGGACCCGGAGATAGTGCTGGCCGACGAACCGACTGCAAACCTCGACTCACACACCGGCCAGGATATCCTCGAGCTGATGGAGGCGCTCAACACCCGTCACAACACCACCTTCATCTTCTCGACCCATGACCAGATGGTGATGGATTTTGCCCATCGCCTGGTTCAGCTGCACGACGGCATGATCCACAGCGACGAGGTGCGCGTATCGACGGACAAGCGTAGCCCGGTCGGAAGCCGGAGCTGAGGAGG
>CAZRWN010000026.1:0-39495 GCA_964603735.1 uncultured Sediminispirochaeta sp.
TTAAATTTATAAAAAATTCAATCCCTTAGACAGCCTCCCCGTGTTCAGGATCTGCGGGTGCGGCCTCACTGCGCATAGGATACATACTCATCAAGTTGTTTTCCAACACTTTTTATGTTGACTATTTTTGTCAGTTTTAACTATTATTGAATCAAGTAATGCATGTAGGTAAAGGAGAGTACTATGGCAAAGGTTACATTGAGGGGAAATCCAACTCGCACGGGAAAAGAGTTAATTTTCCTCCTATTAGCTCTGTGTGTCACAGCAATGCTTGTTCTCCTGAGCGGCTGTCCGAGTGTCCTGAGCAGTAACGAGCTCGACCTGTCGACTGCGGAGCCGGTCGTCTTCGTTCCCGCCGGCGGGATCTACGGCTCCGACATCGATGTCGAACTCACATCCGGCACTTCTGGAGCAACCATCTACTATACGATCGATGGCAGTGATCCGGACGCCGGATCGATACAGTATTCGGGATCTATCCCGCTTAATGATCACGGAACAAGCGCAACAATCAGGGCAATCGCCGTCGCAGACAATCACGAGACAAGTGCACCGATTACGGCAGTATTCACGATCGACTATCTCTCGGGATTGAGTTACACAGCGTTGGCCTCCGTTCCGGCAGGCGACTTCGTTCAGGAGGAGTTCGTCGGCTTCCTCGATACCTTCACTCACAACCTCTCCGCATTCGAAATCGGTATGTACGAGCTCACCTACGATCTCTGGTACACCGTGCGCATCTGGGCCGAGGAGAACGGCTACATCTTCGAGCATCTCGGACGACAGGGAAACAACGATAACCGGGGCGAGGGGGCGCCACCAAACGCCGGTAGGTACGAACCCGTGACGATGGTGAGCTGGTATGATGCAATTGTATGGACAAATGCCTACAGCGAGATGGCCGGCCTCTCTCCAGTCTACTACCTTCCGAACGGAGACCCGGTGCGAAGCTCGCTCACGAACGATCCCGATTATCTCGCCGATCTTGCAGAGGTGGAAGAGCGTTGGGACACAAGCAACGGCTTCCGCCTCCCAAGCGAGGGTGAGTGGAACTACGCTGCGACCTACATCGATGCCAACAGCCAGACCGACTACTATTTCGCAAGCGGCGCCACTGAAAACTCAGCTGCAGGCATCGACCTCGTTGCCTGGTTCGGGAACAGCGCCAATACTGCCGGAGGAAGTCAGCCAGTCGGTGGAAAACAGCCGAATCAACTGGGTATCTATGATATGAGCGGGAATGTAGAAGAGTGGGTCTGGGACTGGCGTGCCGACTATCCAAATGGAACCCGCACTAACTACCGCGGACCTGCAAGCGGGAGCGGACGCGCCTACCGCGGGGGCACCTTCCTTGACTCGGGTCAAGATATCTGGGTCTCGCACCGCAAGAACGGCCGTGGCCCTCAATCGGAGGCGTTCACCCTCGGCCTGCGGGTCGCACGAACGCCATAGGGCTCAGTCGTCTATACAGACCACCTCACAGCAAGAGACACCCCGGTTGCGTGCTTCGCAGTCCGCGCCTTGACACTGGCGGGTACATCACCTAACATTTCGCTACTGAACGACAGAGACCAAAATGGGACAAAGGCAGCATAGCCGCAGCGCTACTCTCCGTTTACTCCTTCTCCCCGGCATATTGATGCTGCTGTTTCTGTCGGCTTTGCTATTACCAGCACCCTTGAAAGCGTCTCCGCAAAGAAAACAGCCTGCGGTTGTCAACGGAACCCTGTCCCTATCAGATGTGCCGCGCTCCGGAGTTGTCCCAATGAGCGGCGAGTGGAGGTTCATTCCGCAGCGCCTGGTCCGCTCTCTTGCCGATGTTCCGGACAGCGAACTGATTGATGTACCGAGCGACTGGAATGACAGAGTAACTGCGGAGAACGGCCTCGAGCTCGGCACCTACGGTCTATCCATCGACGGACTTATTTCCGGGGCAAGCTACAGCCTGCATCTCGGAGAAATCGGCTCTGCTGCCAGAGTCTTTGCCAACGGCACCTACATCGGGCAAAGCGGGGCGCTCACTCCGGCGGAGGGCGGCCCGGATATATCATTCGCCCGACCCGTTTTCACTTTCAAAGCCCTGCCGGGCAGCAACCACATTGCTATACAGGTGGCCAACGGAGACCTGACGGTCGGAGGAATCTGGCAGCGCCTCTCCTTTGGCCCTACCCCGGCAGTCTACCGCCAACGCCTCATACGCACCGCCCTGGACATGTTTTTCATCGGCGGCATCTTTATCCTGGGATTGTACTATCTGTGCGTGTATTTACTGTGGAAAGAGCAGCACTCCTCGCTCATGCTGGCACTGTACAGCTTTCTGGTAGCCCTTAAGTCTCTCTTTTCCGGACAGCAGATCATCTTCACCGCCCTGCCGGCCTTTCCCGATCTATTCGGTATTCGTCTGGCCCACCTGGCTACCGTAATCTCGGTACCGGTCTTTCTGCAGTTTATTCGCTGCCTCTATCCCGGCATAAGCGGAAAACTCGGCATTCTCCTGAGCTGCAGCGCCGCCCTATTGCAATCGGTTCTGATCATCTTTTTTCCGCCATCGATATTCCAGCAGACCGCATTCTGGTATCACGGCATTATCGCCCTACACGTGCCGTATATATTCTGGATTTTTTTCACCGCCCGGCGCCAGGGCCATTCGGGTGTACCCATCGGAATAACCGGATTCATCATCCTCATACTGGCCGGAGCAAATGACATTCTGCACGATCAAAGGCTGATCCACACCACTTACCTGTGGAACGTCGGCTTTTTCTTTTTCCTCTTCGCTCAGGCCAACCTGCAGGCGTATCGTTTTAAAATCATACATGAAGAGTCCGAAAAGGTGAAACTCAATCTGAAACAGGCGGTCGCCAAGCGCACAGTAGAGCTGACCCGGGAGCGAAACAAACTTTCCCGAATGGCCAAGACCGACGAGCTAACCGGCTTACGCAACCGCCGCTATGGAATGGAGCAGCTGCAGAACGAACTGAACCGGGTAGGGCGTTACGGCGGCAGCGTGGTCATTGCACTGCTCGACATCGACCACTTCAAGCACGTCAACGACAACCACGGACATCTGGTCGGCGACCAGGTGCTCATCATCATCGCTTCACTCCTCAAAGAGGGCATCCGCAGTGTCGACTTCAGTTCACGCTGGGGCGGGGAGGAGTTTCTGCTCTTTTTTCCGAACACTTCCCTCTCTGACGGCAGAGTAGTAATGGAGAAAATCCGCACCACGATATATCAATATCCATTCCGCAGCAGAAGCGGAGCCTTCTCGGTAACCCTCAGCTACGGCCTGTATGCGTATACGGGCGGCCCGGAAAGCGTAGAAACAGTACTACAGCGTTGCGACATCGCCCTCTATCACGCCAAGGACACCGGACGCAACCGCGGCGTAAACTACTCAAACGACCTGCACAAAGTCTCCCCCCACGACCGCCTGCTCGGCAGCGAGGCCGCAGCCGGTCCTCAAGACAACTGAGGCTTCTGCCAACTATACCGAGTCTACAATTCGAAAATCACGAATATTGCCGAGCATATCGAGGCTGTAACAGCGCAGCAGCGCAGCCGTTCCATCATGATATTCCTGAACCACTAAGAAATCGGTACAAGCCGGTATCTGAATAAGTGTTCCGGCCTGCAATTTGGCCGCAAGCCGGCGGTTTTTCATCACTTTTGTCATTGAAAACTTTTTGCCGGTGGCCGGCTCGTAATACGCCTCATCCCGCTTTTTCGTATCCAGCGCAATAATTTCCCAGACCACCCGGGCCCGGCGCCCGCTGTTATTGCGCACCTCATAGTTGAACTCGTCAATTTCAAGCAGCATGCCGGGCCTGATTTCGGTATCTTGCCAGTAGAGTGCCATATCTACCGCAGTATACACTTTTTTCGAATTATTTCACCCTGCCGGCGGCATTCAAATTGCATTTTCACTCTCCCAGATGCGTACTCTTCTCAACGGGTGCGGGCAAAAAAATTGCCCCCGCGGTGTCGACCATAAGGGCTTAAATTGTTTATAAGAAAAGATTTACAGGATGGGCGGCACGGGATTCGAACCTGTGACCTCATGCGTGTCGAGCATGCGCTCTAACCAACTGAGCTAGCCGCCCCGGTGATGAACCTATTTGAGGCTCATCAGAATGCGCTCGAGGACCTTGGCCCTGTCGAGCGGCTTAACTATATAATTTTTTGCACCGATCATCAAGGACTTTTTGACTAAATCTTGCTTTCCGAGGGCACTAATCATTACAACCCGTGCTTCCTTGTCAAACTCGAGAATCTTCTCGAGGGCGGAGACACCGTCCATCTTCGGCATGGTGATATCCATGGTAACCAGATCAACGTTCGGATACAGCTCTTTGTACTTTTCAACACCCTGCACTCCGTCAGTTGCAGAGCCGACCACCTCAAACCCCTCAGATGTAAGAATTTGGCTGATCTGCTTTGTGACGAACATCGAGTCATCAACAATCAGTACACGATAGGAATCGCCGCTCTCCTTTATCCCTTCGGGTCGGCGTTCATTAATGCTGGGAAAATCAGCTTTTGTCTTCATAACTTTCCTCCTATGCTCTTTCCCGCACAGCTACGTTAATTTCAATTTTGCCCGCCTTCAACTCAACCGGCACAATCAATGCTTCGACACCGGTGTTCGAAACCTCCATGTTATCTCCGGTGATAATAGCCGGAGGGGTGAGGTCGAACTTGAAGCCGAGGTCGTGCAGTTTGGTAACCGCCTGGCCGGTTATCATGTTGGCTAATTCTGAAATGGTTGCCTTTGCCAAATCATCCATAGTCTTCAGCTCTTCGCCGTTCATCTCGGATGCAATCGCCAAGGCAACCTCTTTTTTCATATCAAACAGCACCCGCCCCTCGACATCGCCGGTAAGGCCAACGATTGCCGCTACACCCAAGACCGGTTGAGAGGTGGATTTCAGATATAACTCTCCACGTTTAACTTCTTCACTCAATACTTCGCGCAGCACATTGAAAGCCGCTTCTACAAAAGGGTTGATATATTCAACTCGCATGCTCAGTTACCTCCGCCTCGTGTTCTTTTATATTTAGAATGAAATTGTTATCGCTTTCTGTATGCCTTTACCATACCGCTCGAAATATCATCGAAGAGCTCTGACTCGATCTCTTCATTCTTACCCAATAATAGTATTCCACCGGGCTTTAACTTTTCAGCGAACTCCTGAACCAGTTTGTACTGCTCATCTTCTTTTTGGAAAGAGAGTATATCCCTCGCCACTACTAAGTCAACATCGGGAAAAGGATTTGAATGCAATACGTTGTGGAACTCGAAAAAGATTGCATCCCGGATTTCTTTGTTGAACTGAAGTCCGTTCTTCCCTTCGACTGTATAATCGAGAAAATTATCAGAGACATCGGTCGGCTTGAACACCAAATTCGGCGCGGTCGAAATATTCAGCAGGTCGTTGTCATGCGCCCAGATCTTCAGTTGAGTATTGGGAAAATTTTCACGAAGGGTCACTGCCAGCGAATAGGTTTCATACCCTGCTCCGCAACCCGGATTCCAGACCATCAGATTTCCCTGTACCTGCAGCTGCTTCAAGACCTCTTTTACATTACTGCAGTAATCACCGCCCCAGAAGCCCCCGGAGTAAGGGGCATAGAAGGGCTGGAGAAATCGGTCGGCATCGTCCTCTTCCTGTAACTGGATTTCCGCACCCGCTTGGCTGCGCTGTTGCTTCCATTCCTGAAAACGACTCCTGACCCAGTTGCGGTTGTATTCGGTTACATGAAAGTTCTTGAAGGTCAGCAGATTTTCAACCACAAAGGCGTAGTCGGCTTCACCGGCCTTCTCGGCCTCGTCCTGTTCCGCTTCCAGCTGCCGCACCGGTTCCTTGACCAGGTGGGGCTGTGGTGCGGTTTCTTCCTCGCGGCTGCTGTCGCCCAGAATCTTCTCGACATCCAGTATCAGGTAGAGGCGGCCCTCGTTTTCGACCACCCCCTTAATAAACTTGATATTGATATCACCGAAAATCGGATGCGGAGGCTGAATTGACTCCGAGTTGATTCCTACTACCTTGTCGATAGAATCGACTATCACCCCGATCAGGTAATCCTCGAGTCTGAGAATTATCATATCCTCGAAGCTGTTCTCTTCCCGCTTGGGAGCCGGAAGATTAAACATAATACGCAGATCAATGATGGATATGATATCGCCGCGCAGATTATACACGCCGCGCACATAGGGATCGGCATTCGGTACAAAGGTGAAGCGTTTGGCTTTGGAAATCTCCTTCACCTTCATGATATCTATGCCGTAATCCTTTCCGGCCAGAGAGAAAGTAACCATCTTGTAATCGATATTTTCAACCTTTTCAGCTTCTTCCTGTTTCAACTCATCACTAATAGTGCTCATATATCCTCACAAATCAGGGTCTCTAAGTAATCTGAGTAGATCGGCGCTTCCGGTTTTCGATTTCACGCCGCAACCCGAGATCCAACAGCTGACTTACATCGATGATCAACGCAACGGTTCCGTCTCCGAGAATGGTTGCACCGGCGATTCCTGGTATATTGGTATATTTATCCTTCAGGGGTTTGATAACCACATCCTCCTCACCAATCAGAGAATCGACCATCAATCCCATTTTCTTTTCACCGCTACCGACGATAACCACGTACTGTTTATCTTTTTGCTCATCGCTCGGCACCCCGAACAGACGGCTCAGCCGCAGCAGTGACACAACGTCTTCACGGACATTGAAGACCTCGTAGTTATCGATCATTTTAATATCTTCGTTATTTATGCGGTGGCTGTCCACCACCGAGGTAATCGGAATGGCGTAGATCTCCTCTCCGACCCGTATCAGCAGTCCTTGAATGATGGCCAAAGTAAGTGGAATCTTGATGGTGATCCGACTGCCCTCGCCCTTTTCAGACCAGACGCTGACATTTCCGTTGAGTTTTTCTATCTGTTTCTTGACTACATCCAGCCCGACTCCGCGGCCGGATAAATTGGTTACCTGCTTAGCCGTCGAGAAACCCGGTTCAAAAATCAGATTAAAGGCCTCGATATCGGTGAGCTTTTTATTGGGATGAATAAGTCCCCGCTCAACCGCCCCCTGATGCACGGAATTGACGTCGATGCCTTTTCCATCATCCTCGACCTCGATGATAATCATATTCCCTTCGTTACTGGCCTTCAGCAGAACGTGCCCTTCGGCCGGTTTACCGGCTTCGCTGCGCTCTTCGGGGCTCTCTATGCCGTGATCGATAGAGTTGCGTACACAGTGAATGAGCGGATCGAGCAGGTCTTCGATAACCGATTTATCCAGCTCTGTATCCTCACCTTCGATCTGCAGCTTTACATTCTTACCGATCTCCTTGGACACATCCCGTACCAGCCGCGGAAAGCGGTTAAAGATCTGGCTTATGGGAACCATCCGAATCTGCATGACGCCTTCCTGCAGGTCGCTGGTGTTCCGGCTGAGATTCTGTGCCGTACTGTTGAACTCGTTGACCGTGCTTTTGAAGCGGGTCTCGAAGGAGTCGTACATAGTGTACAGATCAGCAAACCGGTCGATTATTTCGGCCTTTATCTTCTTGACCGAAGTGCCTTCCTGAATCCGCTCAAGATAAGTCGGCAGACTGTCGAAGAGCTCACGCAATTTTTCAAAGTAAACCGACTTCACAGAGGACAGTTCCCCCTGCGCATCGGTGAACTTGGAGCTGATCTGATTAAAGGTCGCCTTGGTAATGACCGCTTCACTGACCATGTTCAGCAGATTGTCGATGCGTTGCGAATCTACCCGCAGCACCGATCCGCCGCCGCCTTTTCGCAGCTCCGGCTCCTTGCTGGGTTTCGGTTCTACTTTTTCGGCCGGGGCCTCTGCTTCGCTTTCTACCTCGGGCCTGGCAGCCTTTGCCGACTGGGCATTTGCTGCTGACTTCGCGGAAGGCTCAGATTTTGCAGCGGCCGGCTTCGAGGCAGCCGGCTTGGCCGCGGGTTTTGCCTGTGCAGGGGCTGTTTCACGAGCCTGTTGGGCTCCCGGACTCAACTGATCGATCGGAGTGACCGATTTACTCAACACTGCATCGGGAATATGCACTTTCTTTTCAATTACCTCGACCGGGGAAGCGGTGGAGACATAGTAGTATACAACTGGAAAAAACTGATCCTCGTACAACTGTTCGAACTCGGGGTCGGTTTTCAATACGGTGCCGATATCCTTAAGGGCAGCAAACACCTGTACCCCGCCGATGGTGTTCATTGGATGGTCTTCGTTGAACTCCACCATCACCTGATACACCTGTTCACCGCTCTGAGCAGCATCTTTCAGTTCGAGCAGATCGTACTCGGACAGTGTACCGCCGGCAGCTCCGCCGGAAGTAAGTGTTTCTGAAGACACCGGTGACGAGGATTGCCCTGCTACCTTCGAAGGAGCAGACTGAGCTTGAGCAGCTTCGGTCCGTGCCGTCCGCGGCGCGGGGCTCCCGCCTTCGAGCAGCGAACGCAGCTTCGCCTGGAGGTCGGAAATATCCTCATCGTATGTAGAATCCTCTTTCTGGGCGGCCAACATAGCTTTGATAACATCAATCGAGTTGAGCAGCAGATCCACAACCTGTTCACTGGCCATTACCTCGTTGCTGCGGATTGCATCCAATACATCCTCAACAAGGTGGGTAAACTCCGACAGTTTGGTCATCTGCACCGTAGCGGCAGCCCCTTTCAGAGTATGAGCAGCGCGGAATATCTCGTCGATTGCATCATGATCGCTGGGGTTGTTCTCGAGCACCAAAATATTCTGCTCGAGACTGTCAACCTGCATTTCGGCCTCAATAAAAAAGTCCTTCAGCAGTTCCTCGTTATTCGGATCCAAATAGTCACTCATTATGGCATTAATCTTCATATATAACGAACTTTAAGTCAAGTATAAACTTTACAGAGAGTCCAAAATGTCGATATTCTGAATAGAGTCCTCTTATTGAAAATATGACGGAATGGTTTAAACTATTTCTTATAGGAGCGAAAATAGAATGAAAAAACGATATTTCACCTTCCTGTGCCTGCTCTGCGCCGCCTTTCGCCTTCCGGCAGCCTTATACAGTGCCGATCTGACCATCCCTGAGCTAGAACTGATCAGCCGCGGCACCTGGCAAAATGACACCCTGCTGCTGCAAACCCGCGGACGCAGCGAAATCCAGGTCTCGGGCGGCTACAAGTTCGGCGGTTCGCTTCTGTTGGGCTTTGAAAGCCAAGACCTCACCTACGCGAACCAGGAGGCACCGGTTCGCAGTGACTACAGTTCAGACGAAGATTTCGCCAACGCCCTCACCACCTATCTCGATAACCAGACCACGCTCCAGTTCCAGGGGGCCCGGATTACCTACCGCAACCTGTTCGAGACCCCGACCGATCTGACCTATTTCGTCGGCCGCAACGACCGGCTCGGTTCAGCTGATGTATTTCCCTCGGTATTCGGATCAATCCCCATCGCCACCAAATATCAGGGGTACCTCTACTTCCCGCAGAACGAATATCGCGGCATTCATACTGTCAACGGAACCGGAATCGAGCTTTCCAGCACTTTCGGCACCGAGTGGAACCGCAGCTCGCTGTACCTCTATCAGGACGGATACCTAGGCGAGGGCACCTATTCTGCCGATGCCCGTTTTTTAGCCAACTTCGAAATGCTAAAAATGGAACTGTTCGGCGGAGCCACGTTTCCGCAGGCCGACTACGGATTGTACCGAGCCGGAGTCCTGTTTTACTACCGTCCGGCAGAGAAGGGAGAGTTCTTCTCCCAAATCGGTATTCCCTATTTCACTCCTATGGATACGCTCAACATCAACGATTTCTACTTTTTATTCGAACCGCGAGTTCATTTCGAACATGTCAGTGTAATTCTGACTCTTTTCTGGCATCCCTCAATGTACCTCATGCAGAGTACCGGCGATGAAGGCTCGGCGGATGTGCATTTCAATTTGATGTTCGGTAACCCCTTGGAAAATCCGATCAGCGGCGGGCTCGAGACCAATTTCACGCTCGAAACCGCGGATAGCAGCTCTCAGGATTTTGAAATCAAAGTTACCCCATACCTCAGCGCCATCACCAGCGGGGTCATGTGGAATTTTATGATAAACGTCAGAGCCCTTCCCTACTCTTTCGATGAAGAAATGTTTGAAGGTGTAATCGGCGTAAAGGCGGAGTTTTAATATGAAAAAGATCAGCCCTATACTGCTTCTGTTCCTATGCCTCTCACTGCAGTCTCTTTTCAGTCTCGATGTCACCACTTTGGTACACGGCGGCAACATCGCTTTTGACAAGGACAGCACGGCACTACAGACCTCTCTCAGCGGAACCGACTATTACTACGGTCTGAGCATCTTCGGCAGCCAGGAAATAGATGATAGCATCACCCTGCACGCCGGTTTCAAATACGATCCGATCCTCAGGTATACCACCTACACCAGAGTAGAGTTTTCCCGCGATTTTTACCAAATAGCCGTTGGCCCTTTTTTCGGAATTTTCAATTCATGGAATCCGATAATGAAAAGCGGGATCTCAACTTCGATCAGATTCGACTACCCAGGGGTTGCGTTTGCTTCCTTCCGCTCTGACAGCTCGATTGCCGCCCGTTTTACAAAATCCGGCGACTACATGCAGGAACACAATCAACTTTCGGCCGGCTACTATATTCCGAATGCAATCTGTTCTCTCAACCTCACCACTAAACGTTATGTAACACAGCAAACCGAAACCTTGGAAGTCGACGATTCTTTTACCGAGTACTCCTTTGATGTCGATATTTTTCAAAAGAATGTCCCGGTGCGCGTACTGCTCTCTTTCGCCTATCAGCAACTCGAACGAATTTACTCCACAGGCGCCACCGACACAGAAAACCAACTCAACTCACTTGTATTCGGGACCCGCTTTCGCATAGATGTATCCCCCCGTATGACACTCCTGTCCGAAATAGACAGCAGCGTGTACTCCTTCGGCACTGCCGGTTCCGATTCTCTTTCTATCCCCTCATCAGGCATTGGAATGTATCTCTTCCGCGCCGAACTGGGAGTTGAATTGAGTTATTAATGAATCAAATCATGTAAGATTGTACGTTAGATCTGCGGTAGTAAGTGCTTTAGTCACCACAAAAAAAATCCAACCACCCGCCGGGTTAATTAATGACGGGTGGTTGGAATTGATTTCTTACTTTCTCACTCAGCTCAGGTAGCTAAACTCAAGTAGCAATGCCTAATGCAAGCTAATGCAAGGCGATATATGTGTACTCTCGATTCAGAACTACTCGTTGTTACCAGCTTGTTCCTGCTCGTCTTCATCCTGATGGAGTTTCTGTGACTCAAGCGCACGCAGAACCTGCAGTTCACCCAGCCGCTGCCATTCAGCAGTCCGTCGGGATTCTTCACGTTCTTCAAGAATACCCCACAGGGCCTCGTTGTCGATGCCGCCTTCGTCCGGCAGAACCGCCAGGTCGTAAGTCAAAGTAACATCTTTAATGTAAGTGATAGTATCGCCGCCCATCTGTGCACCATCTTTGTAGATGATAAAACCTTTCAGCTTACGCATGGGGGTGAGCTTCGGGTAGAGAGGCATTTTCTGCAGCTCGCGGTTGCGTACATCTTCGATGTAGTTGGGGTTGGACCACCCAAGGGTCCTCCAGCCGTTGAACTCCATGTAATCGAGGAACATGTTGCGTTCATTCCCGTCCTGGTCTTCGAGAATAAGACCGATTCCGTTCGGGAAGTTCGAACCGTAGACATTCACAGAAACCTTTTTCAAAGCGCCTACGTTCTTTACAACACCGTACCCTTCAAACTTACTGCCTTCACGATCCTCCTCGTCAGCCTGCATGTATGCAGGAATCTCGAACGGGGGTTTGACAATGGCATACGAGTTAAAAGGCTCTTCCGGGAAGTGAACCCGGATACCCATAACAGTTTCGCCGGCGAATTGTTCCGCTTCTTCGCGCACAGGGGCTTCCTTCGTGTAGGAAAGTCGCTCGTTCTGTACGGTCTGTGAAGAAGAGGACAACTGCACATCCCAATTCTCAATCGCCAGAGATGTAACCATTAGCTCTTTTTCCTCTTCTGTAAAACCTATTCCGGCCTTTTCGGAAAAGTCAACGAGAGTAGCTTCGTTATTTCCATCTTCGCGATCCGCGGTAAGAGTCGAAAAATCGATGAGAACCGATTCCTCTGCGGTAACAGAAAAACTTACCACCAAAAGCATAATACCAAGTAGAATTCCGAACCGTTTCATCCAGTGCTCCTTTTTAAAACAGTTTACCTATTGCATTTAAAATTATACGGAACCAATTTAGTTTGTCAACGATTTTTCTTTTTTTTTCAGTTTCACGATTTAGACTCGTCGAATTTTGGCTGTTCGCCGTTCACGGTGAAGACAATTCGGTCAATTTGCGGATAATTGAAGACTAAACTCTTTCGCACACAGTTCAACGCCTCCTCGAAAGACAAGCGCGACTCACTCTCCTGAAACACCACATCTACAGAAAAATCTATATACAGCTGCTTGTTCCGCAGCATAATGGTGCGGATAGAGGTTTCCTGCGGCAGAACCGCAACATAGTTGACATCGAATGGACCTAGCAGAATTTCTTTTACCAACTGCTCTATCTCTTTTTCCATGGTCGGTTTGGTCGGCAGACGGCGTGCCTCTCCCGAGCAGACGGAAGAGCGGTACTCCGGGAAAAAAAGGACCTGTCTCTGCATATCGGTCCCGTGCAGGAAGAACAGCAGCACGGAGACAGCCAAACTCAAAGCCAAAACTCCTAACAGTATAATCGTTATTCGATCGAGGTTTTTCACCAATTACTCCCTTACGGAGGTATTTTCGAAATGTTCGATAAATCCGTGAACGCCATTATAGATGCCATCGGTGATCTTCTTCAAGTGACTGCTGCTGCGCATTTGCAAAGCTTCTTCTCGATTGGTAACGAAACCGATTTCCACCAGTACCGACGGCATCTTGGCATTTCTCACCACAAACCAGGTTTCTTCCTTCAGCCCGCGGTTCACATGTTCGTTTCCGAGGGAACTGTCCAGACCATTCAGGATATTCCGGGCCAAAAGTATACTCTCGACGGTATACTCCTCTTCGAGCATGGTATTTAGGATGGGAGCCACCTCGCGGGCCGACTCATCCAGGGTTTCCGGGTCAATCAGTTTCCGCCGGTAGTCCGGCGGAAGATACCACACCTCAAAGCCCTCGGCTTTACTGTTGAGAGATGCGTTGGCATGAAGCGAGATGAATATCATAGCCTCCTGCTCGCCTAACTCGATTTCATTGGCAATCTGTGTGCGATCCTCCAGCGTAAGATACACATCTTCATCACGGGTGAGCAGCACGTTTTTTTCCGGATATTTGGAGCGCAGCCGAGCCGAAAGCTGTCTGGCAACCGCCAACACCAGGTCTTTTTCCATAACGACAGTCTGCTTCCCACCTTCGGTAAACCTGCCGACTGCTCCGCTGTCCTTGCCCCCGTGTCCGGCATCGATGATGATGGTCGAAATGTAGTGCTGGTTCTCTTGGGCGGATTTGAGGCCCAGTGTATCGATGAGGTAGGAAGCATCCTCCTCCGAAAACCAGATATCCCCCCGCTCGCCTCGCTCAGGCGGGACAATCGATCTGAAAGATTCATAATTCACCACCAAAAACGGAGAATCGATCCGGTACACAAGATTCGTATCGCCCTTCTCCAGGCTTCCCATCTGCCGCATAGGGTCCCACTGCAGACGGGCACCGGTCTTATTACGGATCTCCTGCAGAGGTATGCCGGCCTCGCCCACGAGATCCGCCGGTACGATCAAGGTAAAGACACAAATAACTATCGCAATGAAAATGAGTTGCAGATAATTTTGTAAGCGTGAAATCGAGTTTTTATACAAACTCATCAGCTGCATTTGCGTTCGGCTCCGTAAAAACAGTCTCAAGCGGTTCTCCACCGAGAGCGGCGTGGCGGATACTGTCGACCAGCCACACGGCACCCTGAACGCCCCCGCGCAGGAAGGCGTGCCAGAAAACCGCTCCTATAAGTATATCGGCAGATTCTTGATCCTTCGCAACCGCTGCATCGCTCAGAGCGCACACTTTCTGCCAGGCCGCGGTGAAAGGGGTCCCGTGCCAATCGCGGTCTGCTTCGGATTCGATATCCGGCAGCCCCTGAATCGCAATTCTAAGACCTTGCCCCGGCTCGAGACTGCTGTACGCATCACGATGGTCGATGAGGTTCGCCATGGCCTCCAGAACCTGCACATTCTCCGGATTCTCCAGGGTGAAGGCATCCGGAATCCAGGCTTCCTTCTCACCGAACAGAAAACGCCGGGTACGCCCGTTGTTCGGCTCGAGGCGCACGAACACCTCTCGGCAGGCATCCTCGGCCGCGCGAACAGCTTCATCGCGAGTCGGTGCGGCGCTTATAAAATTGCCGCTCTTTTCAACATTATTGGTGGGAAAGTCGGTTTCATCACCTTCTGCTACCCGTATAAACATCTCCTCGATCCAGGGGATAGAACCTGCTTCTTTAGCCTGTTCCACCCGCTTCACCACCCCTGGAATCGAAATAAAGGCCCGTTCGGCCGACACCCACTGTCTGGCCGGAGTCAGCGAGTCCGGCCGCCGGCCTACCGCCTGCCGGAGTGCGTTTCCGGTAAGCTCGACCCCGCTGCAGTAGGGAAATGTCCACCCGGACATGTAGCCCCCGGAAAGCCGGGCGGCTACTTCACCGATAACCGCCCGGCGGCCGTCCCACTTTACATCGCCTTTCGCGGCCCCGTTCCGGATTCCCAGAGCGCGAACCGCCTGTGTAAAGGCTGTCTTGACTGCTTCCAGCACCGCACCGTCATAGCTGGTGGGAATCGTGTGGCCCATCTCTATAAAATAGGGCGGAAAAAAGATGTGGCGGTCGGCAATTCCGGTAAACACGATCTCATCCTCTACCACCAGTGCATCGATACTGAACTCCGGTCCTTCAATATACTCTTCTACAATCACCGTACCGGCCCGGGAAAAACGGCGGGCGGACTGAACTGCCCGGCGATACTCCTCGGGGCTGTCGACCCGCCGAATACCCCGGGCGCCCATATTGTCGACCGGCTTGACTACCATCGGGAGAGCAAGCCGCTCAAGAGCCGCCTCTACCGCCTCATCCGATGCATCCGATGCGAGCTGAACAAACCTGGGAGATGGAACACCGTGCTCTGCAAACACTTGCCGCATTTTATCCTTGCGGCTGGCATTCAGCGCCACATCAGGCGGCAAGCCGGGCAGCTGCAGGGCTTCCGCCACCCGGGCAACCGTATAGGAAAAATCGGTGCCGGCGGTGAACACTCCGTGCAGACCATTTTTGGCATGAATTATGCCCGCAGCCTCGATCATCCCCTCAATATCAGTGAGATCCACCGGAACAAAGTGGTCAGCAAGGCCTACTCCGGGGGCGGCCGGATTACCGTCGGCCGCATACACCTCCCATCCCTGCCGCTTTGCCCAGCGGAGCGCCGGCAGCTGCATCACACCGGCTCCGAGAATGAGAATACGCGTGCTCTGTTCTGGTTCAGCCATCTTGTTCTCCTGTGTGTTCTGAAGCACCGGGCGCTGCTCCTCTCTGCGTTTGACCCTTTTTTTCGGCGTACACTTCAAATGTGTCGCCGAGACCGAAGAACATACTCAGCCGCAAGAGCAGCGCCCACGCGAAATCCTGCAGGCCGGATGCCCCTTTCTGACGGGCCGCCGCCAGCCGGGGGCCTATCAGCGGAAATCGCTCGGGATGGTGCCCGGTAATTACTATTTTTTTTACCCTGAATCCGAACTGCAGCAGGACTTTGCGGGCAACAGCCGGACTCCAGATGGAATGGTGGTCCCGGGGGCTTCGCCGCAAAAACCCTTTCAGCGATTTTCGGGCACTTATTCCGGTGCTGCTCGGAGTGGAAAAGGCCAGCAGACCGCCCATTTTAAGCAAGCTGCCGGCTTTACTCAAGACTTCGTCAACCCGCGCGAAATGCTCGATTACAAACCACATGCTGATTACATCGTAGCGATTCTCCGTCTCGAAATCCTCGAAGGCCAGATTCCGGACCGGTATATCCAGCTGGCTGCGCACGTATTGGGCGGCGGAGCTGACCGGTTCGAGCCCTTCCGGCTGAAATCCGGCCTCGGCGGCGGCCGCGAGGAACGGTCCGTAGGCACAGCCCACATCCAGGAGACGCCCACCCGGCGCTGAATCAAAACTTGTGCTGCCGGATGGCCCCGGAGAGCGGGGAGCGAGGATGCGGCGGATTAGCGCCAGGCGGCGGCGACTGATCTGTTTGATTGCAGCAAAATCTTCCAGGTAGCTGCGGCCGTACTGGCTGCGGTATTCCTCGAAAAAATAATCCTGGGTGTAGCGCTGCTGCGGTGAGAAAAAATCGATCTGGTAGAGAAGACCGCACTGCCGGCAGCGGAAAAAGCTGCGCTCAGCGCAGCGCAGCACCGCTTCGGCGGTTAGGCGCCCGCAGCCGGGGCAGTCGCGGACTTCAGGGGCCCGCAAACGGCCCAGCAGTGAAGCGGGAGACCGTTTTTCAGCCGGGGCGGCCCGTCCGGCCGCCGCCAGCACCTCGGAGGGGTGGTTTAAAAGATGTGAGAATCGGCGGGCGTTGATTCTGCGGACACCGACCAGCGGGAAACCGGCCAGGTGTCCGAGCCGGCGGTGATAGCTGCTCGGATTGAATAGAATCACTCCGCAGCCGGCATAGGCGGCCTCGTAGGCGGTCAGGCCGAAGCTGGTGCAGACCAGATCGTACCGGTGCAGCTGCCCGGCTAAATCTGCCGGTGCGTGGAGCGTTTTGACTCCCTCCGGCAATTCGCGCGGGCCGAACAGGGGGCCGAGGACTACGGTCAGGGCGGAAGGTTCGCAGCCGCCGCTCTGAATCAGCCAGCGGCTGCACTTTTCGGTAAGTCCGGCCGGATCTTCTCCGCCGAAGCTGATTAAAATGTTGTCAAACCGGGCGTCCCGTCCGGAAGGAGCGGGGCGGCGCTCGTTCGGGAGAGAAAGATAGGCGGGGTCGTAAACATTCGCCGGTCCGAAGCGGCGGGGTATTGGAAAAGTATCTATCAGATATGAAAACAGCTGCCGGCACGGACCGCCCTCATCGATGCCGATCAGTTGAAGACCCGTGCGGCTCCACCAGAGAAACTCCGCCTTGGTAGTTGCCCTTCGGTCGAGCAGGACAAAATCCCAGTCTGAAGCGTTTATTTCCCGCTCGTCGAACAGGAAGCTGGTTGTGCGAACCCGATATGCCGCCGCCATTCGGGCGAACTCTTCCCGCCAGTGAGAAGCTCTGATATAGATTTTGAACGAATCCCGCGGCAGTTCGGAAGCCCAGCACACAGCCCGCCGGAGGTGTCCGGTTCCGTTTCCGGGGGCGGCCGAAGGGGCAAAGAGAAAACGGTACGAGTGCATAGCCTACCCTGCAATAAGATGCAGTTGTGCGACTCCGCGAATGAGCCGTTCGGTGGATATTGGTTCACCGGTGTACAGTGAATCGAAAATTGTGAGTAAACGCCGGTAATCGCGTTCCGTATCCAGGGTCACCCGCAGTTCCGGGGCAAAACACTCCGGCGGGGCGGAGGGCCGGTAAATGACGAACTGCTGCGGATTGTTGTAGAGATAAGGACAGACATGCTCGCGCTCGTAGGCGCCGGCAGCGCTCCGGTCGGCCCTCAGCAGAGCCTCTGCCCGTACGCATTCTACTCCGGTGCCGACGGGTAAGCCGTAAAAGCCGCTGTAATCGACACTCCGGCTGCGGTAGAGTTCGAGCAGACGTGCGGCGCACTCGCCGCTGACCAGCGGGTTGTCGCCGGTCGCCCGGATTACCGTTTCCACCTGGTAATACTCGATTGCCCGGGCGTAGCGCTTCAACACGTCATCCTTCGGACCGGTGTACACCTCGAACCCGGCTGCAGCGGCATACTCCGTGAGGCCTTGGCTGCTTTCGGCGTCGGTCAGCAGCGCATACACCTCGGCCGGAACTGCCCTGAGCGCCTCCATTGCCAGCCGCACCACGCTTTTTCCGCCCAGGGTCAGCAGCGCCTTGCCGGGCAGACGGCTCGAATCGAGCCGCACCTGAAGAAAGACGCCTACCTTGCTGCCCCGGCTGAGGATCGTACTGTTATTTTTAACGGTACTCATGATTCGGGAGCCTCCCAGAGCTCGGTGACATCGCGGGCATCCATGATGAAACGGTACTGGTTCAGCTGTACCCAGCGGCGAACCTTTTTGAACTCCTTTAGAGCCGAGAAAAACGTGCTGCCGGAGCGCAGATAGTAGGGCAGGAAACGGCTCCAGGGAAGGGTTCCGGAGTCACCATTAAAGCGGACAGACAGGTTCTTCAGAAAGAACAGTTTGTAACCAGTATCCGGAGTGGTGTTTTCGGCCGGTTCACTGGCCAGATACCGCACCCGGAAGGCCGATTCGCACTCGACGGCCTCGCCCCACATATGGGCCCGAAAACCGAAATCCATCTTCTGCCAATAGGAACTCTCGATGAGGTAGTCGTAGCCGCCGGTCAGCAGGAATTTCTCGCGTTGGTAGATTCCGCTGTAGTCGAAGGGAAAGAGTGTTTTCATTTCATTTTTCTGAGGAAGCATCGGCAGTATCCGCAGGTTCCGCTTGTGGAAGGCCGGAACCATTATGGAGGGGACGCTCTCGAGCTTGGTGTTCTGCAGTATCGGCACCGAACAGAGCCGCTCGGCGCCGACGATTCGCTGCAGCAGGTAGCTGTTCAGCTGGGAGCTGATTTTCATATCGCTCCACATCACGAACACGAACCTGCCGGCGGCCTCTTTCATGCCGACATTTATCTGCTCGCCGCGGCTCATCTCCTCGTGCAAGAGCAGGAATTTGATGCGGGGGTATTTCTGTGAAAGCGAATCGATGTCGTAACTAGCGGAGGCCGTCTCCACCGAGAGGATTTCGATATCGCCGATCTGTTCCAAGTCCTTGAAGTACTCCTGCCGGTAGGGGCGGCTGCCGCGGTGCAGCAGCAATATGCTGAGCGGAGGGCTGACCTGCAGTGAGCGGTCCTCCCTGCTGCCGCCGACGATTGTATAGGGCACCCGCAGCGATTTAGAAGTTGTAGGTATAGTACTCATCACAGCTCCTGCACAGGTCGGGATACTCTTCATCGATATGCTTCCGGTAGTAGTCGACACCCCGCTCCCACACCTCGGCAATGTCCTCTTCGAATATGTTGCCCAGCAGATGCTGTTGTTTGAGGTCTTCGCGGCACATCGGTACACTGCCGTCTATCAGCACTGTAAGATCACGCTTGAGATGCCAGCAGGGGAAACGATTGATCGGGGAGAGATCGGTGACCTTTCTCTGCGGGAGAGCACCGCAGAATGCGTCGTACTTCTGCACGATCGGCTGCACATCAGACTGCTGTTTCCAGTAGCGGTAGAATGCATCCAGCTGCTCCTCGTTTGACTTCATGCGCACCGCCTGTACATACACCTGCCCCGGGAAGATGCGCCGCAGGGTTTCTACCGTCGCCAGCGCTTCCTGCCACTGCTCTCCGCGCAGCTGCCGGTACATCTCCGCATCGTTGGCATCCAGCGAGACGATCCAGGTGAGACGGTTGCCCACCGGTATGTCGCCGTCGGCAGCGGCGGCTGTACCAGTGGAGGCGCGGCCGAAGCGGCGACCCAGCTCCTGCAGAACCGACAGCGACCAGCCTGCCCCGGAGGTCTCGACGACCAGAGAGAGGGAGGGACGCCGCAACACTTCGGCGGCCAGTTCGACAAACTGGGAGTGCAGAGCCGGCTCTCCCCACAGCGATACGCTGATGACCGCATCGCCGCAGAAGGCCTCCACGATTTCGACCAGGTCTTTCCAGCGCTTCAAGGGCATCTCTCCCCGCTTTTCGAGGATGTCGCCGCCGAACTGCGGGAAGGGACAGTAACTGCAGGCCTGCGGGCAGCCGTCGATGATCTGCACATTTACGAAGGCCGGCAGCGTACGCAGCAGTTCGGGCTGTTCGGCGATAATCCGCTGTACCGATTCGGCGTCGCGGCCGCCGGCGTCGATGATACCCCGCAGCTGGTGAAAGTTGCGTTTTGTGTCGGCGGTAAGACTAACCCGCAGGAGGCGCTGGTCGCTGGGGGCGACTTCGGTTTCCAGGTCGAAGGCGTTGATGTCCTTCTGGATCACCTCGAAAATGAAGTCGCGGCCCGCCGGCACGGAGTGGCGTTCGGCCAGCTCGATCAGCTGTCGCAGGGCGCTGCGGCGCAGTATCTCCGGAGCGAGGCCGCGGGGATATCCGTCGGCAAAGCTGTAGTCGGCGAAGTAGCGCCGGTGGTTCTGGTACATCTTTTCCGTCAAGCCGGCATCCAGCAGGGGAGCATCGGCCCAGAGGAGGAACAGGTCGCCGTTTTCATCGTCGAAGCCGGCTTCGGACTGCATGCTGCGCAGCAGGTCGGCGGCGCTCCAGGCCGGACGGCTGACGATCTCTCCGAACTCGGGGTGCCAATGACGCGCCAACACGTCTTTGGGCAGGTCGGTCAGCACTACCACGCGATCGAGTTGCGGAAAGAATTGAATTTTTTCCATTACATATTGAAAGGCCGTAGCGTACTCTCCGTTGTGCCTCTTCAGCGGAAGCTGCTCATCGAGAGCGTAAGGGGTGAGGCCGACGGCATGTATAAACAGTACATTTCCCATATTCAGTATATCGACACGAAACGGCGGAGATTTACCCCCGCTTCCAGCAATTAGGCCTCCGCCACGAAGACGATGTCCTCGGGGCGAGCGATTTCGTCGCGGCGGGCGCTGCCGTAGAGTTCGGTCACTGCGCGGGTGTGTTTGCCCATCAGCGACTCGATTTCGCTGCTGTTGTAGGCCGGGACCGCTTTGGCTACCTCGTTGATCAGCACCACGTCGCCTTCGTTGAAGATGCCCTCCACCGATTTGATGCCGGAGGGCAGCAGGCTCTTGTGGCGACGCAGGGCGGCCAGGGCCCCTTCGTCGACCACGATTTTGCCTTTCGGCGAGCTGTTGAGAATCCAGCGGGTGCGGGCCGAGAGCTTTTCCTGGGCCAGAAAGAGCGTTCCGATGTCCTCGCCGACGAGGATGCGCTGCAGTATGCGCGGCTGTCGGCCGTGAGCCAGGACGGTGCGGCAGCCGGCACTGGCGGCGATAGAGGCGGCCTTCAGTTTGGTCAGCATCCCGCCGGTGGAGAAGCGGCTGCCCGGCGAACCGGCGTAGGAGAGGATCTCATCATCAACCTGCTCGACCACCGGAATGCGGTGCACCTCGCGCCCGCCCTTCGGGTCGTCGTCGAACAGGGCTTCGATGTCGCTGAGGATGACCAGCAGGTCGGCATCGACTTTGCTGGCCACCATGGCACTGAGCCGGTCGTTGTCGCCGAAGGCGTTGCCGATTTCGTCGGTGGAGATGCTGTCGTTCTCGTTGAAGATCGGCACTACGTGCAGATCCAGCAGCTCCTCCACCGAATTGCGCAGATTCAAATATGACTTGCGGTTGTTGAGCACCTCGCGGGTGATCAAGACCTGGGCGATACGTATATTGTGCGGTACGAAGGACTCGCGGTACTGGTGCATCAGCAGCGGCTGGCCGATGGCGGCGCAGGCCTGGCGCATGCGCACGTCGGTCACCCGGGTGGCGAAGCCCAGTTCGGTGGCCCCCATGCCGATAGCCCCCGAACTGACCAGCAGCACCTGATAGTCGTTCTCCACCAGTTCGGCGATCTGATGGCTGATGGTATCCATGTACTCGGTGTCCAGGGCGTTCTCGGTGGTAATCAGATTGGTGCCGATCTTGATGACGATGCGCTTGGTGGTACTGAAGTTCCTCACTCCCGGCCCTCCGAATCGAGCGGGCGGTGCAGGAAGCTGCGGCCGTCCGGGCCGCCGTAGTCCGCAACCTTCTGACCGCTGCCGTAGAGCCGCCATTTGTAAATTACGAGCCCTTCCAGGCCGACGGGCCCGCGGGCGTGAATTTTATTGGTGCTGATGCCCACTTCGGCGCCGAGGCCGAAGCGGAAGCCGTCGGAGAAACGGGTGCTGGCGTTCCAGAAGACATCGGCCGAGTCGACCAGGTTCATGAACTGCTCTGCGGTCTGCCGGTCAGCGGTGACGATGGCGTCGGTGTGGCCCGAGCCGTAGGTGTTGATGTGCTCGACGGCCGCCTCCAGACCGTCGACTATTTTGACCGCCAGGATTTTATCCAGGTATTCGGCGGCCCAGTCCTCTTCAGTGGCCGCGCTTACGCCGATGTAGGCGCGGGTCTGTTGGCAGCCCCGCAGCTCGGTGCCGCGCTCGTCCATGCGCTGTTTCAGGCGCGGGAGAAACTCGGCGGCTAGCGCTGCATCGACCAGCAGGGTTTCGAGGGCGTTGCAGACGGCCACGTACTGGTTTTTCGAGTCGTCGGCCAGTTCAACCGCCATCCGCAGGTCGGCGGCGGAGTGGATGTAGAGATGGGTGACCCCGTCGGCGTGTCCCAGCACGGGGATATTGGTATTGTCCATAATATAACGGACGAACTGGTTGGAACCGCGCGGGATCAGCAGGTCGATATGACGGTCCAGGGCCAGCATGCTGTTTACATCCTGACGGGATTCTACCAGCTGGATCCAGCCGGCCGGTATGCCGGCCTGCTCAGTCGCTTCGGCGATGATGCGGGCCAGCTCGCGGTTGGTCTCCAGGGCCTCGCGTCCGCCTTTCAGCAGGACGGCGTTACCGCTCTTGAGGCTGAGGGCGGCCATCTGCACCAGGGCATCCGGGCGCGATTCGAAGATCATGCCGATTACCCCGATCGGACAGCTGACCCGGTAGAGCTCCAGCCCGTCGTCGAGCAGCCGGGCGCTCTGCACAACCCCCACCGGGTCGCTCTGGCCGGCGACTCCCCGGACACCTGCGGCGGACTGATCGATTTTATCACCCTGAAACTTGAGCCGTTTTAGCAGCGGGGCCTCAAGATTTTCTTGTTCAGCCCGCTTCATATCCGCCCGGTTGGATTCCTCTATGCCGCTGCGCTGCGTCTGCAGTGCCACGGCGACTGCCTCTAGAGCGTCGTTTTTCTGCTGGGTAGAGAGACCCGCGCAGCGGATCTGCGCCTGCTTGGCCTGTTGCGCTCGCTCCTCGATACTCACCTCATACGCCTCCTTGATACGGTCATTGTATATATTAGAAGGTGCAGATGTCCAGATGCTTGATTTCGGTACGAGCGAGCATAAACTATCCCTTTTTCATCTTATGCAATCTTTCTACTGAGGTAAGCTTTTTTTCCAAATTTACCAAAATGCTTCGAGCCCCCTCTATTCGAACGGAAGAATCGTCCAAGATATCTATATACACATTTGGAAGTATGAACTGCGAGAGTCCGTTCGGCTCATATACCAGCTTAGTGTCAGAAGAGGTTTTGATGGAGTACCCTAGTGAACTCAATGCTTCGTTCACATGAGTGATATACCTCTCTTTATCTTCGAATGAATCGGTTACCGAATCCTGCATCTGCGTCATCATTATGAACAGACCACCAATAACTGCAAACACGGGTGTCGTTCTCAGAATAAAGCCGAACCATTCACCCAACCCTTGTTCCGCAAACAGGCTTACGTACAGCAACAAGCCCACAAAATAAGCAATACCGAATGTAACTGCCGGTTTCAAGAATAAGTTTAGTTTTTTATTTCGCATCACACGCCTCCTATGAGCGATTTTACGAGAACTTATATAACCCGGTCAACCAAAAAAACTGCTCCATCTTGACATCCCATTATTCACTGTTGTATATAATGACTCAGACTTGCATAGTTTTTTCAAATAAGGAGTATCTATGTTCCTACAAACACAATCAAATATTTTTATACGGATGATGCTAGGCGCGGGCCTGTTCTTGGCGGCCCTGCTGTTTCCCCTCAATGCATCCGCCGCCCCTTCTACTCAATATCCGCTGACGATCGAAGATTCGCTCGGCAATGAGATAACCATAGACGGAGTACCGCAGCGGGTGGTTCTGGCCGGTAAGGCGACCCTGATTACGGCCAATGCCTACTATCTGTTCGAGGAAGCCCGTGACCAGGTGGTTGCTATCGGAAAAACGAATCAGGGGCTGGGAAATTTCCTGCCCCACCTCGACCCCGACTTTGCAGATGTGACCAAGCTCTCCCACGAAGTCGGTCCGGAACAAATTGCGGCTCAGCGCCCGGATCTGGTGATAGTAAAGGATTTTATGTACAAACAGCTCGGCGCAGCCTTGTCGAAGCTGGGAATTCCGGTGTTGGCCTTGAACCTCGAGAGCGCCGAGTCATTTATCCGGGATATTAAAACTCTCGGAAAGGTGCTGGACCAGCAGGCCCGCGCGCAGGAAATTGTAACTATTTATCAGGAGCGCTTGAACGATCTCGAACGCAGAACCGCGGCGCTGGATGCGAACGAAAAACCACGTGTTCTCATGCTTTACTACAGCGTGCGCGGAAATGACACCTCTTTCAACATCCCCCCGAAGAGCTGGATTCAGACGTTCCAGGTAGAAACTGCCGGGGGAACCCCCGTATGGGCCGACTCGAACAGCGGGCGCGGCTGGAAGACGGTAAACTTCGAGCAGATCGCCGCCTGGGATCCGGATTCCATTGTCATTACCAGCTACCACAGTGCTCCCGACGATTTCTTTGAAGAGATCATCAGCAGCGACAAATGGCAGCAGCTGCGGGCCAGTCGGCAGGGCAATGTGTACGCCTTTCCCGCCGATTTCTACAGCTGGGCCCAGCCGGACGTACGCTGGATTCTGGGAGCCCAGTGGCTGGCCGCAACCCTCCATTCGGACGTTTTCAGGAGCATGGACATCCGTTCGGAGGTGATCAGTTTCTACCGCAGCATGTACGGGCTTTCGGCCGATGAGATTGAAACGCTGGTCCTGCCGCGGCTCGAAACTACTCTTAACTGAACGTCGGTACGCCCGGATGGACTCGAATGTGAAACGCCAGCGGCGGGGGCTCGTGCTCCTGCTGCTGGTCTTGGCAATTACACTCGTAGTGGCCGTTCTCACCGGCCGCTATCCTCAGCCGGGACTCATCTCCCCCGCTCTGCTGGCCGAAGATCCGCTGGCCAGAACGCTGGTGCTCAATCTGCGGCTGCCCCGCGTGCTGGCGGCCCTGCTGCTGGGCTCCGGTTTGGCGGCGGCGGGCCTAGTGTTCCAGATGATTTTCGCGAATCCCTTGGTCGAACCGGGTTTTCTCGGCGTAAGTCAGGGCGCCGCCTTTGGGGCAGCAGTCAGCATTGTCGCCTTTGCACCGGCTCTGTGGCTGATTCAGCTTTCGGCGGCCTTGTGCGCCCTGTTCGGCCTGGCGATGTCCTACATCCTCGCCCGCCATTTTCACTTCGGCGGCTGGGTGCTGCGCCTCATTTTAGCCGGAATTGCCGTCAGCGCGCTCTTCTCCTCCGGTGTCGGAATCGTGAAATTCGTGGCCGACCCGATGAGCGAGCTGCCGGAGATCACTTTCTGGATGCTGGGCGGCCTGTGGAGTGTTGATTGGCAGCAGACCCGCTCCATTCTTCCGGTCTGTGTTGCCGGCAGCATCCTGCTGATCGGCTACCGCTGGCGCCTCAACCTGCTTTCGATGGACGACCGCACCGCCTTTTCACTCGGTTTGGCCCCCTTCCGCGAGCGCCTGCTGCTGTTAATCACCGCTACCGCGGTTACCGCGGCCACTATTTCCATCAGCGGGATCGTCAGCTGGGTAGGACTGATCGTGCCGCACATTGCCCGCCGCATGTTCAGTTCGGACGGCAGGTTCGCCCTGCCCGCCTCGATGATCATAGGAGCCATTTATGTGGTTATCTGTGACACCCTGGCCAGAACCGTCCTGGACGGCGAGATTCCGCTGGGCGTTTTGACCAGTCTGATCGGAGCGGCACTGTTCCTGGTGCTGCTGACGAAGAAAAGAATCAAGAAGGGAAAGTACCGTGGTGCCCAAGTTGCTTGAGATAGAACGGATCAGTTACCGCTACCGCCCCCACGCCGCCCCGGTACTGCAGGACCTTTCGATGAGTATCGAAAAGGGTACCGTAAACACGATTCTCGGGCCGAACGGAGCCGGAAAATCAACACTACTGGATATCTGTTTGGGATGGAAGGAGCCGGAATCCGGACGCATCCTTTTGAATGATAAAGACATGCGCAGCTATACCCGCCGCCAGATGGGACGCTGGATGAGCCTGGTACCGCAGGATGAACAGGTCCGTTTCGACTACACGGTGCTGGAGTACCTGCTGCTGGGCCGGGCTCCGTATCTCTCCCAGCTGGAGATGCCCGGTCCGGAGGATATCGAAATCGCCCGGGAGGCCCTGGAAAAGGTAGGACTGCTGCCGCTTCAGGAGCGTCCGGCTTCAAAGCTGTCGGGAGGCGAACACCAGCTTCTGATGATCGCCCGGGCGCTGGTACAGGAGCCGCACATCCTGGTGCTGGACGAACCGACCAGCCGCTTGGACCCGGGCAACCGCCAGAGGGTGGTCAGCCTGCTGAAATCGCTGCTCAACCACGGGGTAACCATCCTGTTTACCACCCACGAGCCGACCCTGGCAGCCGACATTTCCACGCATGCCCTGCTGCTAAAACAGGGCCGGGTGATTCACGCCGGCCCCGAGGAAGAAGTGCTTACAAGTGAACATCTGTCCGAACTCTACGGCATCAGCATGGAAGTACTGCGCCGCTCGAACAAGACCATCGTTTTTTCTATCGAATAGAGCTACTTCACCGATACCTCGGTGAAGGTAAAGCTGCGGGTATCGAACAGCCCCATGTCGGTGAGCTTGAGTTCGGGAATAACCGGGAGGGCCAGGAAACTCAGCGTCATAAACGGATCAAGCTCCTTATTCACTCCCAGTTTTTCGATAGCCATCGGATACATTTTACTAAGCTTTTCACTGACAAATTCAGGGGTTTCATCCGACATGAGCCCGGCAATCGGCAGTTCCAGAGTATCGAGGATTTCCCCGTTCAGGGCCATGGTAATGCCTCCGCCGACCCGGATGAGCTCCTGCACCGCAGTGTACATATCCGCATCGTTTGCACCGATTACGATGATGTTGTGCGAATCGTGGGCAATCGTGGAGGCGACCGCCCCTTGCTTCAATTTGTAGTTTTCCACCAGTGCCAGGCCGATGTGGCCGGAGGCCTTGTGACGCTCGATCACCGCCATTTTCAGCACATCGAGTTTTTCGTGGAATTCGAAGTTCCCCTCGCCGTCACGGTGAACCTTGCGGGTTACCTCTTCGGTAATCAGGCTGTGTGATTGCAGACGGATTACCCGGGCGATATCGGTTTCGAGCTTGAGCTGGAACTCTTCCTGCCGAAACTCTTTAACATTGACCGTATCACTGACCCGGCCTATGTCCGCATGCGGTACTTCAAAATCGGCTTTAAGGGAATCGGCCACCTTTTTCCCCTTTACATACACCTGCCGCACATTGAACTGCTGCAGATCATCCACCATCACGATGTCGGCCCGATAGCCCGGAGCCAGGGCGCCCCGTTTTTCAAGCCGGTAGGCTTCCGCCGAGTTAATAGTTGCCATCTGCACCGCAGTGATCGGGTCGACGCCCCGTTCCACGGCCAGACGAAGGTGATTATCGATATGTCCCGCGGCCAGAATATCCTCCGGCTGACGGTCATCGGTGCAGAACATGCAGCGCCGCGCATTGTGCGCGTTCACACCGCTGATAAGGTCAGGCAGGTTCTGGGCCGCCGAACCCTGGCGGATGAGACAGTACATTCCCACCCGCAGCCTCTCGCGCAGCTCGTCTAGGGTCGAGCTTTCATGATCACTGCCTACTCCGGCGGCGGCATAGGCGTTCAACTCTTTCCCCAGGATCATCGGACCATGGCCGTCGATCACATGACCGTCGGAGAGCGCCAGCATCAGTTTGTCCAGCACCCCGTCCTGCCCGGCCAGCAGTGCCGGATAATCCATGACCTCACCGAGCCCTAAGACCCGCTCCTCTCCGAACAGACCGGAGAGTGCGTCGGCATCCAGCACCGCGCCGGCATTTTCGAACTCCGTCGAGGGAACGCAGCTCGGCAGCATAAAAAAGACATCCAAAGGCACATCGCGGCTGGCCTCCAACATGTATTTAATACCTTCGATGCCACAGACATTCGCGATCTCGTGCGGATCGGCAATTATCGCGGTAGTACCGCGGGGAACAATCGCTTGAGCGAACTGTCCGGGAGAGGTAAGCGAAGATTCAATGTGAACGTGCGCATCTATCAGTCCGGGAATAAGGTAACGTCCGTGGGCATCCACCTCTTCTACCCCTTCGTATGCTCCCAGTCCGATAACTACACCGTTATCAACCGCCAGGTTTCCTTCGAGCACCTCATGCGAGAACACGTTTACCACCCGTGCTCCTTTGAACACCAGTTCCGCCCGCTTCCGTCCGACCGCTACATCTATGCGACGTTTCAGTTCGGCCTTGCTCAGTGTACTGTTTTCATTATGTTGCATATCAACTCCCATCTTATCCGTTTATTGCTTAGTAGTTGCTATAGTATAATTCATCTAGTAGGATATTTCTACAACAAACTGCAACAAGGTTGACGGATGCACCTCTTCATCGAACACGGCACAGTACCGTAATCTTCTGCTGAAAAGACTATCGATAAATTTTTACGCAACATTCCGCAACATCAGGCTTGTAAGATTTGAAATTCAGGGTTACAATCGGGTGAACAAAAAAACTCAATAACAGGAGTTCATGTGATGGAAAAACTTTTCAAACTGAAGGAACACAACACTTCAGTCAAAACAGAGGTGGTAGCCGGTGTTACCACATTCCTTACCATGGCCTACATTCTGATTGTGAATCCGCAGATTCTCTCAAACACAGGTATGGACATGGGCGGTTTGTTTACTGCAACTGCACTCTCGGCAGCAATCGCTACCTTAGTGATGGCTTTTGCAGCAAATCTGCCGTTTGCGCTGGCACCGGGTATGGGACTGAACGCATTCTTCGCGTTTACAGTCGTATTGACCATGGGCTATTCATGGCAGTTCGCACTGACCGCCGTTTTTCTCGAAGGTATTATCTTCATCATTCTCACCCTTCTAAATGTGCGTGAAGCAATTATCAACTGTATTCCGACGAATGTAAAACGAGCTATCTCGGTCGGTATCGGTCTCTTTATCGCATTCATCGGACTGCAGAATGCCGGCATCATTGTGAATGACGATGCCACCCTGGTGATACTCGGCGATGTGACCAGTTCGGTTCCGCTTCTGGCACTCATCGGTCTCGTAATTACCGGCGTGCTGCTGTCTTTCCGGGTGAAGGGCTCACTGCTGATCGGTATCGTAGCAACCACCATTATCGGTCTGCCCCTCGGTATTACTCAGCTCCCCTCCGGCAGCTGGGCTCCTCCTTCGCTGGCCCCAATTCTCTTCAAGTTTGATTTCTCCCAGGTTTTCACTATTGACATGCTGATCGTACTGTTTACCTTCCTGTTCGTGGATATGTTCGATACTGTCGGTACACTGATCGGTGTATCAACAAAAGCGGGAATAATCGATAAAGACGGCAACATCCCCAAAGTGAAGAGCGCTCTTTTCGCCGATGCTATCGGAACAACCGTGGGTGCTTGTCTCGGAACCAGTACCGTAACCACCTATGTCGAGAGTGCTTCCGGTGTCGCCGAAGGCGGCCGAACCGGTATGACCGCACTCACCACTGCAGTACTCTTCCTCCTGGCGCTTTTCGTAAGCCCGCTGTTCCTGATGATTCCCGGCGCAGCCACTGCTCCGGCTCTTGTTCTGGTCGGTCTCTTCATGATGTCCCCGATTATCCACATCGACTTCGAGGATTACACCGAGGCCATTCCGGCATTTCTGACCATCATAATGATGCCGCTGGCATACAGTATTGCCGATGGTATTATGTTCGGTATGCTCGGATACGTTGTTCTCAAACTTCTGAGCGGAAAATCGAAGGACGTAAACCTGATGACCATCGCTGTGGCGATTGTGTTCCTGATCAAGTTTATCATCGGTTAGTTGATGCGCTCTGCCGAGCGTACAACTGAAAAAACGGGCTGCCTAAGAGTACTTCTCAGGCAGCCCAATTTTTTTGCGCATTGTTTTAGCTTTTACGGATACATTGTCTCAGATGCCTGCTCAACGGCGTCCACTATCTGCTGGTAGCCGGTGCAGCGGCAGAGATTGGCGTTGATGCCCTTGCGGATCTCTTCGCGGGAGGGGCGTTTGTTTTTGAGTAGAAGTGAGTAGGCTGACAAAACCATGCCCGGCGTACAAAAACCGCACTGAATAGCCCCGGCATCGATAAATGCCTGTTGAATGGGATGCAGGGTACCATCTTGCTGCTCCAGGCCCTCAATAGTGGTAATTCGCTTGCCGGCTACGCTGCTGACCTTAGTAAGACAGGAGCGGCGGGCCGCATCTTCAATCAGCACCGTGCAGGCGCCGCAGGCACCGGTACCGCAGCCGTTTTTTGTTCCGGTCAGATTCAGACGCTCGCGGATATAGTCCAGCAGATTCATATTCAGATCGGACTCGCTCAAGGCGTGTTCAACTCCGTTTACAGTTATTACAGACGACTTATCTCCAGTGCTCATTTCAACTCCTCGGGGTTCACTTTAATGGGAAGATCGCGGTAACGTATACCGGTTGCGTTATACACAGCATTTGCAATAGCCGGGGCAATCAGTTCGAGCGCCGGCTCGCCGATACCCTTCGCACCGGTAGGCGATTGCGGATCGGGATTTTCGACAATAATTCCGGTCATATCGGGCAAATCACGCGCCTTCGGGATCTTGTAATGATTCAAATCCATATGAACGAACTTTCCGTTTTCAATTTCCAGGTCTTCGGTCAGCGCCATGCCGACCCCCTGGGCAATACCACCGTACATCTGACCCAACACCATTGCACGATTGACCGCTCGCCCGATATCATGGCCGGCGACAATGTTCTGCAGCTTTATCTTGCCGGTCTTCTTATTCACCGCAAGCTCAACTGCCTGGCAACTGTAGACATAGGTGAAGTACGCATCACCCTGCCCGGTTTCTTCATCCCAGGAGACATCCGGAGCCTGAAAACTGCCGAAGGCGTAGGGATACACCCGTTTGAGGAAGAGATGGTGCATGGCCTCGTCCCAGGTAATTTTCGATGCATCATCCGAACCGAGGATACAGTCATTTTCAAACCGGACCTCATCCGGCCGGCACTGCAGCACATCGTAGAGGTTGTCGGCGATAAGCTGCTTGAGCTTCTGCGCGGCAACCGTCACTGCACCGCCGCCCATAATGGTTCCGCGGGTGGCAACCGTAGTACCGCCGTCCGGAATATTACTGGTGGATGAGCGCTTGTATTTGATACGATCGAGCTTCACTCCGAGCTGTTCGGCCAGCAGCAGCAGCATCACCGATTCGGAGCCCTGTCCATTTTCATGAATGCCGGTCTCCAAAAGAATTGAACCGTCGAACTGACAGTTGATTACACTCGAGCAAAAATCCATTCCCTCGGCGCCCAGACTCGCACCGCGATAACTGATGGAAAGACCTATACCGTACAGCTCATCATCTTCAGAAACACCGCGGGAACACTTTTTCAATTTCTCCTCGTATCCGATTTCAGCTGCAACTTTATCCATCACCTGCTTCAGGCTGACCGTGTGGGTATCGAGTACCTGTCCTGTTACGGTTTCCCCGTCCTGTTTAACCATGTTCATCCGCCGGTAGTCCAGCGGACTAATCCCGACTCGTTCGGCGGCGATGTCGCTAATCTGTTCAACTGCAAAGTTCACCTGCGGGGCACCGAAACCGCGCATAGCACCGGTAACAGGATTGTTGGTAGCAACACACAAGACATCTGCACACACGTGATCAACCGCATACGGGCCGAAACACTGGGCGGTGGATCTCCAGTTCACCCACGGACTGACCGAGAGATACGCGCCGCCATCGGAAATCATCCGAACCTGAACCGCCTTCACCCGGCCGCTTTTTTCCAGTCCGACTTTATATTTCAGTCTGTAGGGATGGCGCTTGTAACTCTCGCGTATCGACCATTCGCGGGTGTAGTTCAGTTTGACCGGACGGTTCAATATACGCGCGGCCATCGCCGCACGGGCACATATCACTGCGGCGGTATCATCTTTGCCGCCGAAGCCCCCGCCTGTGGGAGGCTGGTATACCTCGATTTTGGAGAGTGGTTCGCCGAGCAGAGCCCCTACAAACCGGCGGGTACTGAAGGGGTGCTGCATACTGCCGTACACCTCCATTACCCCGTCCTGACGCGGAACGCACACGGCCGCTTCGGGCTCCATATAGGCGTGTTCGATAAACTGAGTAGAGAACTCCTCTTCGAGCACCACATCGCAGTTTTCTAATTCACCCGCTGCATCGCCGCGGCGCATTCTGTGGTGATTCATCAGGTTGCTGTTTTTTAATTCTCGAACCACCGGGCTTTCGGGGGAGAGCGCCTTCTCCGGATCTGATACCACCGGCAGGGGATCGGCAGAAATTCTCACCTTATCCACAGCCGCCAACGCCTGCTCACGGGTCTCTGCTACAACCAGCGCCACCACATCTCCGGCAAACATGATCTTCTTCTCGGCGAACATGCAGTAGTCTTGTTCGATCTGCCCGAAACGTACCCTGCCGGGGACATCCTCGGCGGTAAAAACCGCCAGGACGCCGGCGGCCTGCCGGGCGTCCTTCGTATCCACCTTGAGATTTTCCGCATGAATATAATCACTATAGACCGGCACCGCATGTGCCATATTATAGAACTTCAAATCGTCACTGTATTTTGCCCTGCCAGTTACTTTAGCATATGCATCATTCCGAAATACCTTTCCGGAGGGTCCACTCATTCCACTACTCCTCGAGAAGTTTGCAACAGTTTACAACAATTTTCTTGGTGAATCAATGAATTTTAACTGGACAAGTCAGTAATCTGTTGTATAATGTTGCAAAATAATAAAGTGATAAAATATTATCTATTTAAGAGGTATAGCATGAGTAACACCGACGCTACTACAGTAAAGCAGAACGGAGATCAGTCAATAGAACTGATCTACCAGCTCGAAGACCGCCCACCATTCTTGGAATCGTTGTTTGCTGCCCTGCAGCACCTTCTGGCAATATTTGTCGGAATCGTCACTCCGCCCACGATCATCTGTTCGGTACTCGGATTGCCCATCCAGATGACGTCGTACATTATCAGTATGGCTCTGGTTGTTTCAGGTGTATCAACCTTCATTCAGGTCAGGCGATTCGGTCCGATCGGTTCGGGTCTCCTGAGTATTCAGGGAACCAGCTTTACCTTTCTAGGTGCTATTATTGCAACCGCCAGCAGCATCCTATCCGCAGGAGGATCTCCGGAAATGGCACTCACCACCGTGTTCGGGGTCTGTTTCTTAGGTTCTTTCTTCGAGATGATCTTCAGTCGATTCCTCAAGTTCCTGAAAAAGATCATTACCCCGCTGGTGAGCGGTATCGTAGTAACCCTGATCGGCCTGTCGCTCATCAAAGTCGGTATTACCGATATCGGGGGTGGTGCCGCTGCTCAGGGCAGCGAGTCTTTCGGCAGCCTGACCAACCTGATGCTGGCCGGAATCGTGCTGATTACCATTGTAATCTTCAACCGCAGTAAAAAGGCGTTTCTGCGCATGAGCGCCATTGTGATCGGCCTGGCAGTCGGATATGTTGTCGCTGCATTTATAGGTATGGTCGACTTCGGCAAACTGCAGGAACTCAGCTGGATGAATGTGCCGGTTCCTTTCAAATACGGCTTTTTCCGTTTCGACCTCTCCGCATTCATTACCATTAGTTTGCTCTACTTGATCACCACTGTCGAATCCATTGGCGATTTAACCGCCACTTCAATGGTATCCGGTCAGCCTATCGAGGGAGATAAATACATCAAAACCATTTCTGGCGGTGTACTCGGTGACGGTTTCAACTCCGCGCTCGCAGCTATCTTCAACTCCTTTCCCAACACCACCTTCAGCCAGAACAACGGTGTCATCCAGCTCACCGGAGTGGCCAGCCGTTATGTCGGTTACTTTATTGCCGCACTTCTGGTTCTATTCGGCATGTTCCCGGTAATCGGCGGTGTATTCTCCCTTATCCCGGCTCCGGTCCTGGGCGGCGCGACCATTATCATGTTCGGCACTGTAGCTGCTTCGGGTATCAAGATTATCGCCTCCAGTATAATGGATCGCCGCGGTATCTTGATCATGGCCATCTCTTTCGGCCTGGGCCTGGGAGTGCTGATGGTTCCGGATGTAGTGAAATCATTCCCCGGTGTTCTGAACTCCATCTTCAGCGAACCGATCACCACCGGTGGTCTCACCGCTATTTTTCTGAACATCGTGCTCCCGCGCTCTTATAGATCGCAGAAGGTGCATGAAAACCTGCGAACCGATCTCACTTAATCAAATTTGGACGCAGAGCGGCCGCCCGGCCGGATGCAGTCAATACGGGCGGCCGTTTTTATTTTTGCGGAATTTTGTTACAGAGCAATATCCTGGCCTTCGACCTCGCTGACCAGGGCTTCGAACAAGGTAATTACATCCTTATTCATTTTTCTCAAGGAGGCGGAGAGTTTGCGGGCAATCTGCATTGTGATCTTGAAGCCCATATAGGGATTCTCCTCACAAAACTGCAGAAAGTCGTGGCGTGAGAGGATGAATAAGGTGATATCGCTTTCAGCCACCACAGTTGCCGAGCGCTTGTCTTTATCAATCAAGGCCAGTTCGCCGAAGTACACATTGTCGTTTTCACGTAGAATAACAACCGTGTAGGGCTGATTCTGCAGTGTGGTCTTTTGGATGCGTACGGTACCGGAGACTAGGATATAAAGACTGTCACCTATATCACCTTCTTCGATTATTTTGTCCCCCTTGCGGGCGGTGCTTATTTTCCCTAAATGGAAAATTTTCTCGAGCGCGGCGGGGTCATCGGCGAAATCCTCGAAGAGTTTTATCTTTTTTAACCGGGCTTCCTGTTCGGCATCCATACAACGCTCCTTATCCCGCTTTACGCGTCCCGAGTTCTATCACGATGGCGCGAGAATTCTTGCGGATTTTATACTCGCGCCCTGGATTTATGACCGGCTTGTTGGGAACCAGCTCTTTCACCGTACGCAGGTTTTCTACCAGTTTTGAAATGTCGGGAGTCATCTGCGCATCATTCAACGCCTCCCGCTTGCGCTGGTAAAAATTGCCGGTATTCTCGAGCAGGCCAATGCAGATTGATCCGTAGGTTGCGTTGTAAAAATCGATCAGCTTGCCAAAGGGCTCATCCACCAGCCAGTCGGGAATTGTTCTAATCTCCAACCCGCTGCCGTGCTGCGGTGAAAGCAAGTCCTGCAGGACATGCGAAATCCCGGAGGCGGATGAGGCATTGGCCAGAATCATCTTTGAATACTCCCGCGAAAGGATTATTTCGTCACAATTGGCCAGTTTCAGATACTTTTCGAACTTGTCATCCAAGAGCTCTGCCGCTACATAGACCCGTTTGGTAAGTGATTCGATAGTCAGAACCGCCATTACCGTCCGTGAGTCGACCTCCTGCTGAGAGTAGTTCTGGGCAAAATCGGCCAGTATAATCACCCGGGCGGCTCTGTCAATATTGGCTCTTCGCAGAGTCTCCTCTTCGATGTAGTCACCGTTTATGTACTGGATTCCTTGAAACTGCGGATTCTGCAGAATCGGCTGCATCGCTTCATGGCCCACATTGTTGATCAGGACCAAATCGCTGATGCTGTATTGGGGATTCACTGCTAAGATTCCCTCGATGATACGATCGAGCTCTTTCCGCCACCCGCAAATAATAAAGTGGTTCTGTAGATTCTTCAATTTTAACAAGCCCTCCCTGCGGCGCATCTGTTGTTCAACTAGGAACGAGGCGATTTGACCTGTAACCGCCGCCATAACTATTACTCCCATTCCCATCAGGAGCAGCCCTACAATTTTACCTCCAACGGTAATCGGGGTTTTATCGCCGTAACCGACAGTTGTGATAGTTACAATCGAGTACCAGAAGGTATCCCAGAGACTTCGAAAGGCGGTATTGATTCCGCTCTCAAAAAAGATAATTCCCAGCATTGAGGCCAGGACCAGGAAAATGAGAAATACAGCTACTCTAGTCTTCACCGAACTCACGACCCCGAGGAACCAGTTATAGAATCTGATTCGTCTACGAGTTCGATTTGCCTGTTGTTGCTTTTGGCGGGCAGCTTCAGCCGAAGCGGCTTCTACATTCTGCAGATTCGGCCGGCGGACCTCCGCAATTGAATCGAAAAGAGCCGTTCTGCGCTGTGAAACCGTGGCCAGCCGCTTATGAAACGCGACTATATCGATCACAGGTACGAAGCCGGCACTACTGCCGGTACTTCCGAGTATCAGCCGTGTTTCTGCCTGCCGTTGCGGGGTATACGTCTGCTCCTCATACACCTCATCTACAATCATTCCGGAGTGTATATTAGCCGCGGTAAAGCGAATGATATATGCTCCCTTCCGCTCAGCAGGGATGCCGAAGAAATCAATCCCGTAGGCGAGGTTATACTTCTCACACTCCTCGGAGCTCAGAGGCAGGGGTTCTTCTCGGTCGGCATTCAGGCGTTTAACCTTCTCTATGGTCTCGTTCTCGATACCGAAATAGAGGTTTGCGATTCGCACTATTCTGACTTTGCGGCTTGTATCCTTCACTATGTATTAATATCGAACCGTTTCATGGGAATATTAACGGAATGGTTATAATATTGCGTGACATCCCGAGGATCTCGCGGTGGGCGAGTGCTGGAAACTAAGTCGTTATATCATCGGAAGTAATACAGGCATAGGCGCTGTGGTTGTGGATGGATTCGTAATTCTCAACCTCCACCCTGAACTGGTCGATACGCTGATCGGCATTCAGCTTTACAGCCACTTCGCGGGCCGCATCCTCCACGAACCGCGGGTTGTCATAGGCCCGTTCGGTCACGTATTTTTCGTCCTGCCGTTTCAGGATCGTGTAAAGTGGTGACGAAGCCGAGGCTTCCGCCAGTTCAATCAGTTCCTCGTACCAGATAAAGTGCTTCGTATGGACCCGCATCTTGATGGTGCCGCGTTGGTTGTGGGCGCCATAGTCGCTGATCTCTTTTGAGCAGGGGCACAAATTCGTAACCGGAACCTCTACAGTAAACCACATCTCCAGATGACCGTTGCGTTCGGCTTCCAGCCGGCAGGTATACTCCATCAGGCTTTCGATCCCGCTCACAGGAGCAGCCTTGCGTATGAAATATGGAAAGGTGATATCGATATGGGCTGTGTCACACTGGAACGTCCTTCTCACATCATCGAGGATCTCATCTAGATCGCTGGGCCACAGCTTTACAGTGTGCCGTTCGAGCACCTCTACAAAGCGGCTCATATGAGTGCCCCGCTCGTGGTGGGGAAGATCCACATACATATTCATCGATGCAATGGTGTGCTGACGCTCGCTCTTGCGGTCAAGTACGGAAATTGGATAGCGCAGCCCCTTTACTCCGACTTTTCGGATACCGACGTTGCGTCTGTCAGTTTCACTCTGAATATCTTTTAGATCCTTGGAATTGTTCGTTGAATTGCGCATCCCGTTACTTCTCATCCCGCCGCAGGGTCACAAAACTAGTCTCGGTTTCCCATAACACGACCTCCCACAGGCCGTAGTTGACACCGTTCAGCGGTGTTTCGAGCTTATTCCAGATCCACTGGGCCATATTTTCCGTGGTGGATTGAGGAAGAATATCATTCAGGTAGCTGTGATCGAGCACATCCACAACTTTCTCTTTTACTTCCTTCTTGAGGATAGTAAAATCAAGCACCATGCCGTCGTCAGCAGGTTTTCCCTTCAGAGTAATCCGCAGACGGTAGGTATGCCCGTGCAGGGTCTCGCACTTGCCGTGATAATCGACAATATTGTGGGCCGCATCGAATTTGAAATCTTTTGAAACAAACATACTCATAGTAGTATAAAGATAATGCAGAAGCGGTCTGGTAGCAAGTCGTTCTTATCTAACAGTTTTTATATCATCTACGTATAAAAATTGCCTGCGACTTGTGCCGCAGGCTGCTGTTCAACTCAATGACAAATCACATCATCTCCTGAACACGTTCTCCGAGCTCAGGATTGCTACGCATTGCCTTGACGATTTGGTTGAACTTTTGCACGGTCATATCATTTTTGCGCACGGTTTCAACCATCTTCTTCTGGCTGTTCTGCTGGATAGTTTGAATCTGCTTGGACAGCTTGTTGAACTCTTTGGTTTCGGCGGAGGTTTCGTCTTCCGCTTTCTGCTCACTCCCGCTCTGTCTGGCCTGGTACAAGGTGTTGAAACGCTGCTTGCTCATTGAGGAATCTGAGAAGGCGCTTTCGATTTCTTGATTCGATTCGGTCTGCATCGACTGAATTTTTTTCATAACCTGAGCGAACTTTTCCAGTTCGGAATCTTCGAATGACGGGGCATTTTCCTGGCCGGACTGCAGGTCCGACTGACCTTGTGGCTGGCCTTGTGGCTGACCTTGTGGCTGGCCTTGGCCGGAATCACTGCCCTGCGACTGAGCGACTAGGGGTGAGAGAAGAAAAAGAAAAAGTGCGGTAAGGATAATAAGAAAAAATCCCTTTTTCGTTAGTTGAAAATGCATGTAAACATTGCCTCCAAAATAAAATAATTCTCAAGCCCAAACGTAATATCCATACCCCGCCACCGTCAAGGATCAATTTTAAAAAAACGCCCGGCCCCAAAGCGGGTACGGGCGTTCGCATAGAGCGGGGAGTTTCCGGCCGACGGCCTGCAAAACCGCTTACATAATCCGGTTGTTGCCGGACTGCAGCAGCTGCATGAGCTTGTCAGAGGGATTTCTGAACTTGCTCAGGAACATCATTGCAGCGATGATATAGGGCTTGTAACTGGCCTCTTTGTAGAGGGGTACGCGGTAGCGGTCGAAGACGCTGGCCTCCACCTCGCCGTGCTGGCAGCTTACACCGGTAATGTCGGCCGGCAGGCAGTGCATGTATAGTGCCTTGCCGTCGCGGGTCTTTTTCATCAGATCCTCGGTGCATTCCCAGTCCATGTACTTTTTGTTGTTTTCAAGACCGCGCTTTTCCAGGTCCTTCAGCCCGGCCTGGTCGCCGTTTTCTACCAGTTTGGTGCGCTCTTCCATCACGGAGAAGGGAGCCCAGCTCTTCGGATACACGATATCAGCATCCTGGAAGGCCTCTTCCATGCTGTTCACCCGCTTGAATGAGCCGCCGGTGTGCTCGCTGTTCTTCTGTGCGACATCCTCGACCTCGGGCATGATGTTGTAGCCTTCCGGATGGGCCAGGGTTACATCCATACCGAAGCGGGAGAAGAGCCCCACGATTCCCTGCGGTACCGACAGCGGCTTGCCGTAGGAGGGGCTGTAGGCCCAGGTCATGGCCACTTTCTTACCCTTCAGGTTCTCAACACCGC
>CAZRWN010000027.1:0-38107 GCA_964603735.1 uncultured Sediminispirochaeta sp.
CAGATTGCCGAACGCATCACTATAATCGAAGAGATCGCCCGGCAGACCAACATGCTTTCACTGAACGCTTCCATTGAAGCTGCGCGTGCAGGAGAACACGGCAAGGGCTTTGCTGTGGTTGCCTCAGAGGTCGGAAAACTGGCTGCCCGCAGTAAAGATGCTGCCGGTGAGATTAGTGAGCTCTCTACCTCTACCGTGGATGTAGCTGAAAAAGCAAGGGGAATGTTGGAACAGCTCGTACCGAATATTCGTAAAACCGCCGATCTCGTCCAGGAGATCAGTGCGGCTAGTCGCGAGCAGAGCAACGGCGCCGAACAAATTAACACTGCGATAAGCCAACTCGATCAGGTCATTCAGCAGAATGCATCCGCCTCGGAAGAAATGGCATCGGTAGCCGAAGAGCTAAACAGTCAGGCAGAAGAACTGCAGCAGACCATTAGTTACTTTGACATTGGAGAGGCAGATAAGACTCAAAAGAAGGATAAGAATAGACTGAAAATAGAATCGAAGGTGAGCCACGCCCAGGGTACTATAGCAGGCGCGCCCCAAAACCGCGGCAGACAAGCCCGGGGCGGTCAGACGGGCCAGGCAGGCGGAACCGCCCCTGGCGGCAGGCAACCAGCGGGCGCTCAACAAAAGAATCAGCCGAGAGGTGAAGAGGAAACCGGCATAAAGCCGGCGCAATCGAACAACGGGCTTGATTCCGACGACTTCGAGCGCTTCTAAACAGCTTCCGGAGGTTCAATGCGGATTTTAGTGGTAGATGACAGCACCTCGTCCCGGCGACTGATCAAAGATGTGCTCTCGCCTTTGTCGGGAGATATCGGTGAGGCGGAAAACGGGCGAGTGGCCTTGGAGTCAGTACAATCGACTCATTACGATGCAGTGGTCACCGATATAGATATGCCCGAGATGGACGGGGTGGAACTCTGCAAACGCATCAAGGAAAATCCCGATCTGCGCGATATTCCGATCATCATGGTCAGCAAGTTCGACTCCGACAAAACCATAAACCGCGGATTCGAGGCCGGTGCCTCCGAGTATGTGCCCAAGCATCAGGTTCGCAGCCAGCTGCTCGAGCGTGTCCGGCACATCCTCGATGAGTTCTCTTTCTACCACAAACAGAGGATACTGGTGGTCGACGACTCCTACACTACCCTCAAACTGATTGCAAGTCGGCTTTCACGCTACGGGTTCAAGGTCGAGACGGCCAGGAACGGCAAAGAAGCCTTCGAAATCCTCGAGAACGAAGAGGTCAACCTGGTTTTGAGCGATGTGTTTATGCCGGTCATGGACGGGATGGAGTTTCTGCAAGCATTCAGACAGACTGAATACCACAAGCATATCCCGGTTATCACCATGAGCACCAATAACGACCGCCGTAGTATCCGCAAGATGCGCGAAATGGGCAGTGCTGCCTATCTGATCAAACCTTTCAACATCGATTCGCTGGTAGTGCTAATCGAGAAGCTGCTTTCGGACCAGTATCTGTTCCTGCTGCAGGAGAAGGAGCAGCTGGAGCAGGAGCAGCAAACCCTGCTCGATAATATTACCAGCCTGATTACCGCATTGGAGGCCCGCGATCTGTACACCAAGGGTCATTCTGAGAATGTAGCCCGGATAGCCTCCGGAATGGTTGCCATGGACGGCGGCAGCGAGGAAGAGGTCGAGGAGATCAAGCGCGGAGCCCTGTTGCACGACATCGGCAAGATAGGCATTCCCGATTCGATTCTCAACAAGCCGGGCCGCCTTACCGACGAGGAATACGCAGAAATAAAAAAGCACCCGGAAATCGGCTATAAGATCCTGCTGCCGGTCTCGCGTCTGAACAGCGCGCAGGCAATAGTTCATTACCACCATGAGCGCTTCGACGGCAAGGGGTATCCCTCCGGGCTGGCGGGAAAAGCCATTCCCAAATGGGCTCGGATTGTAGCGGTGGCCGACACCTACGATGCGCTCAGCAACGAACGGCCGTATAAACGGGCCTTTACTCCTGTGGAAGCCAGCAAAGTTATTAAGGATGTAACCGGCACGCAGCTGTGCCCCGAGAGTGTAGAGCTCTTTTTTACGTATATGGAAAAAGTGGGAGTAATAGAAAAGGAGACCCTCTATGAGCACAAAAGATAATCATAGAACTAACCAATACCTGACCTTCAGTTTGAGCGAGGAGCTGTATGCACTCGAAGTGTCGAAAGTGAAAGAGGTCCTGGAGTATCAACCCATCACCAGGGTTCCTAAAACTCCGGAATACATGCGCGGAGTTATCAATGTGCGCGGGGGCATTGTGCCAATCGTTGATCTGCGGCTCAAGTTCAATCTGCCGGCCGGCGAGCGTACGGTAGACACCTGCATCATCGTGCTGGAGATTGCCTTGAACAACGAGACTATTACGGTGGGTACTATCGCCGATAATGTGCATGAGGTTATCCAGCTGCAGCCCGAAGAGATCGAACCCACCCCGAAAATAGGGACCCGCCTGGATACTGACTTCATCGAAGGAATCGGCAAAAGCAATGAGCGCTTCCTAGTGATCCTGAATATCGACAAAATTCTTACCGCTGAGGAGATCTCCTCGATGGCCGATCAAGCGCAAAGCGAGACTGCAGCGCCCGGCGGTGTCTCGGAGTAAAGAAAATATGGCTGAGAGACTGAGACAAGGCTACCTGCCCCTCACGATTCTGCTGGTTTTAGTGTTGTACGCGACCCTTTTCATACCATCTCCGTATCTACGAGCCTTGGCAGGGGTAATTGCGGCAGTGGCGCTGATAGTCATGGTCCTCTTGCAGGGCCGGGCTTTGTACAATCTGAGCGGAATGAGCAGTGCGGACAGCGAACAGACCGGTGTGCGGGAAAGAGTAGAACCCGAGGCGGAGAGCAGTGCCGAAGACGCAGGCCCCGCAGCCCCGCAGCAGGCGGAACAGCCCTCAGAGGAACTGCATGAACAAATGCAAACCGATGCCCATCGTCATGTAATGGAGGCCCTCGCGGGTATGGCCAGAGTCCTCCCCATTCTGAACCAGCAGCTGCAGGCGGTAATCGACTACACCGAAGAGGCGTCGATGGAGCTGTCACGCAGCTTCATAAGCATCAACCGCAAGGCCAAGGAGCAGGTGCAGGATGTACGCCGGATTTTCGGTGCAATTTCGGAAGGCGAGTCGAACGGCAGCGCGGGCGGGGAATCCGAAAGCGCCCTGGTGGCTATCCGCAGCAATTTGAACTCCCTGACCGAGGGGCTGGACACCCTGCTCGAGCAGATCAAAAAGAACAGCGATTCGATTCATAGTGTGTTACGACAGACAAAATCGATAGAGGAGATTGTGGCTACTAGCAGTGAAATCACCGAAAACTCGCGGGTACTCTCCATCAATGCCACCATCGAGGCGGCCCGGGCCGGAGAACACGGCAGCGGTTTTGCGGTAGTAGCCGGGGAGTTCAAGCAGATGACCGAAAAATCGGAGGAAGCGACCGCAGAGATCGAAGAGACGGTAAAAATGATCACACAGCTGATCTCCCAGGTGCAAAACGAGATCGAGGAGAGCAAGGAGATGAGCCGTCGATTGGGAGAACAGACCAAAACCACAGGACAAGAGTCGGTTGATAAAATCGATGCCATGATTGACGAGGCCAAAACCGATCTCGAAAAACTGAGCGGCCAGGCCGAAGCATTTGCCAAGGATATCAATTCGATCATCATGTCGATTCAGTTTCAGGACATCACCCGGCAGAGAATAGAACACGTAATCGAACCGCTGCAGGAGTTCGCTGATGATTTAGAGAAAATCGGCGGGTACATCGAACACATCGATCAGGCCGATTCGATACAACAGTTAAGCAATTTCGATTCAGCAGTGGATCGATTAAAGCAAAAATATACCATGGAGGCAGAGAAAGAGCTCATGGAAAAAAGCCTGAAGAAGGGAGATGAATAAAATGCCGCAAAAGATTCTCATTGTTGATGATTCAAACTCAATGCGCCAAATGATCCGCTTTACTCTGGAAGAGGAAGGCTACCAGATCGAAGAGGCGGTCAATGGTCAGCAGGGAACCGAGAAGCTGGAGAGTTTTCAGCCGGAACTGATAATTACCGACATTCACATGCCCGAGATGAATGGAATCGAGTTTATTACGCATACCCGCGGGCATGCCAAGTTCAAATTCACCCCGATCATAGTATTGACCACCGAATCGGAGCAGCAAATGCAGGCCGAAGGCAAGAAAGCCGGAGCAACCGCCTGGCTGGTCAAGCCGTTTTCACCGGATTTACTGATTGAAACCGTGAAAAAGGTAAGCGGCTGATCTATTCCAACGGGATAAGCGGCATAGCGAGGAGGCAAGCGCATGGATATCCAAATAGAGGGAAATAAGCAGAGTTTACACCTGGTATGCAGCGGCAATGCCACCGTGGATGCGTCCGCTGAGATACGCGATGCACTGATAGACGCCCTTCAAAAGAGCAAAAAGGTGATTATCGACGCAGGTGGTGTCGAGAAAGCCGATATCTCCTTTCTGCAGCTGTTGATCTCTGCCGAAAAAACGGCGCAGCAGAAGAAAAAAAGCATCGAGATAGACCCGCACAGCCATTCTCAGCCGCTGATCGATGCTGCGGTCAGGGCCGGGTTCTGCCGGGAACAGGAACATATAGGTGCTGAATCAATGAATACCATCCTCGCCACCTACCGGGCCCAGGTTTCTCAGGAGGCCAGTGATGTCTGATCAGTCGGAATATTATCGGGATGAAGCCCGCGAACTGCTGGAGCTAATCGAGCAAAAGTTGATCGACCTGGAAAACCGGCCCGAAGACGAGGAGGTACTGCATGCCATTTTCAGAGCCTTCCACACCATCAAGGGCTCGGGCAGCATGTTCGGTTATGATGAAGTGGCCGCCTTTACCCACGAAATAGAAACCTTGTTCGATTATCTGCGGGAAAAGAGGCTGTCCACGAACAAGCAGATAATCGACACTGCCCTGGCGGCAAAAGACTATATTTCCGATCTCATTTTTTCAGAAGAGCCGGCTCCGGAGGAAACCGGCGAGGCTATTCTTAACACTGTGCGCGGGTATCTAGAGACGGTCGGCGGGAGTGCCGGCCCCAATACAGCAGGCACAGCGGCCGCTGACACCGCTGCGGGCAGCCCCCAGCTCGCCCAACAAGCCGCTTCCCAGACCGGGGAGCCGGCCCGGGAGGCGGCAGAGGAAGGCGGTGGTGCGTATGAGGAGCGGACTTTCCGCATTAATTTCTCGCCGCAGCGGGAGTTTTTCCTGCGCGGGGCGAAGGTCATGCCGCTGCTGCAGGAGCTGGAGCAGGTGGGAACTCTGCTGGTGTTTGCCCACACCGGCGAGGTGCCGCCACTCGAGGAGATCGACCCGGAGTTGTGTTACACCAACTGGACAATTCTGCTGACGACGTCCGTTCAGTTGAATACGGTGCGGGATATATTCATTTTCGTGGAAGACTACTCTGAACTGCATATCGAAATTATCGACGATGCGGCCCAGCTGGATATCGGTGCCGAGTACAAACGAATCGGGGAAATTTTGTACGAGCAGGGCTATGTCGACCAGCAGACCATAGAATCAATTATGCAGCAGAAGCAGCTGTTCGGCGAGGTAGCACTGAAGCAGGGAGTCTTGAGCAAGGACGCCCTCGACTCGGCCCTGGGCGAGCAGCAGTACATTCGTGAGGTACGCCGCAAGCGTCAGCAGCAGCAATCCAACACCACTATTCGGGTAAAGAGTGAAAAACTCGACAGCCTGGTAAATCTGGTGGGCGAAATCGTCACGCTGCAGGCCCGGCTGTCACAATACACCGAGAGTGCGGCCGACGGTGAAGAGATCTCGGTTACTGAACTCGAGAACGTAACCGAGAATATGGCCCGACTGACCGCCGAACTGCGGGAGAACACCATGGACATCCGCATGGTACCCCTGGCCGAAACCTTCAACAGTTTTCATCGTCTGGTTCGCGACCTTTCGGCGGAGCTGGGCAAGGAGATCCAGCTGGAGACCTCCGGCGCCGAAACCGAATTGGATAAAAACGTGATCGACGCACTCAATGATCCGCTGGTGCACATAGTGCGTAACTCTATCGACCACGGCATCGAACCGCCGGAAGAGCGGGCCGAGGCCGGAAAACCGCGCAGCGGTACGGTCAGCATCAGCGCCGAACACGCGGGGGCCAATGTGTTGCTCAAAATCAAAGACGACGGACGGGGCCTGAGCCCCGAGAAAATCCGCAACAAGGCTCTGCAGCGCGGCATTATCGCAGAGGACAACCGGCTGAGCGATCGCGAACTATTCTCGCTGATATTCGCACCGGGGTTTTCCACAGCTGAATCCGCCACCAGTGTCTCCGGACGCGGTGTTGGCATGGATGTTGTCAAAAGGAACATCGAACAGCTGCGGGGAAAGATTAAAGTCGATTCCCTGCAGGGCAACGGTACCACCATCACTCTTACTATTCCCCTCACCCTCTCCATTATCGACGGACTGCTGCTGGCAATCGGGGACGAACGGTATGTGATCAACCTTTCAGCGGTAGATGAGTGTTTCGAGCTGACACCGGATCTGTATCCCGAAGGTCAGGGAAATGAATACCTGTCGATTCGCGGCGAGGTAGTCCCCTACATCGATCTGCGAACGCTGTTTGCAGTGAATAATGAAACTCCCAAAAACCGCGAGCTGATCGTAGTACGGGCCGGAGAGAGCAAGGTCGCCCTGATCGTAGACTCGATTATCGGCCAGCACCAGACGGTTATCAAGCCGCTGAATGCCGCCTTGAACTTCATTCAGGAGGTGTCCGGATCAACAATCCTCGGCGACGGCACCATCGCCTTCATTCTCGATATAAACAAACTCACCGAACGGGTGGGAGCCGGTATATAGGATACTACATATGAGAAAAATTCGTGTAATGATCGTAGACGATTCAGCCCTGGTAAGGGAGACCATCGGCAATATTCTGACCAGTGATTCGCAAATCGAACTGTTCGCCACCGCCCCGGACCCGATTGTAGCGATGCGCAAAATGGAAATCGAACGGCCCGATGTGATAATCCTGGATATAGAGATGCCGCGTATGGACGGTCTGACCTTTCTCAGCCGCCTGATGACTGAAAATCCGCTGCCGGTTATCATCTGTTCGAGCAAGTCCGAAACCGGTTCTTCCAATGCGCTCAAGGCGCTGGAGTACGGTGCGGTTGAGATTATTCAGAAACCCAAGCTGGGCACAAAGCAGTTCCTCGAAGAGTCGAAGGTCACTATTACCGATGCCGTCAAGGCGGCCAGCCAGGCGCGTCTGAACCCCCGCCGTCGAGCGGGCGGCTCCGCCGAGGGCGCTGCTGCGGGGGGCCTGGGTGCGGAGCCGCTCGCGGGAGCAGGCCCGAAGGTCAGCCCCCGCGGGCGGCCGGCCACTACTACTCCGGCCACCGAAGCCCCGGCTGCCCAAAGGGAGCGTTATACCAAGCACACTGCCGATGTCATTATGCCGGCCGCAGCCGGCCACTATACCATCGAAACCACCGAAAAGGTGGTGGTGGTGGGCGCTTCCACCGGCGGTACGGAGGCTCTGAAAGTGTTTCTGGAAATGCTGCCGATCAATGCACCGCCGATTGTTATCGTCCAGCATATGCCCGAGAAGTTCACCTCGGCCTTCGCCCAGCGGCTGAACGGATATTGCCGCATCCAAGTAAAAGAGGCCGCCAACAACGACTCGGTACTGCGTGGCCAGGCGCTGATAGCCCCCGGAAACCGGCACACTCTGCTCAAGCGCAGCGGTGCACGCTACTACACCGAGGTGAAGGAAGGGCCGCTGGTTTCCCGCCACCGCCCTTCGGTTGACGTGCTGTTCCGTTCGGCCTCCCGCTATGGGGGAAAAAACGTGGTGGCAGTCCTGATGACCGGAATGGGCGATGACGGTGCTTCGGGTATGCTGGAGCTCAAACAGGCCGGCGCTTACACTATCGCTCAGGATGAAAAGTCGTGCGTTGTGTTCGGTATGCCCAAAGAGGCGATCAAACGCGGCGGCGTGGATACCGTGGTGGCTCTGGAAAAGATCGCCGAAACGATTCTCGAAAAAGCAAAAAATTGAACTAAAATCACTTGCGTTCATTTTAACAGTAGTGTACTATTCTGTATCTATGACTATATCTACTTTTTTAGTCATTGAGTCATTATATAATAGGATGCAAGCTATGCCGAAATCATTCAGCAGCACTGAAAGAGAGCGTATTCGCTCTACCCTCCTGACTAAGGGGTATGAGATGTTTGCGAGAGTCGGTGTAAAAAAGACCTCAATTGATGAACTGGCAGCCGCCGCGGGCATCTCGAAGGGTTCATTTTATACCTTTTTCGAATCGAAGGAAGCAATGGTGCTGGAACTCTTCGAGCAGGAGGAACAGAGCCGTGACGAATTACTGCTGCAGCTGCAATCCGCCCCGGAAGAAGTTTCAATTGAAGATTTCTTTCTGGAGATTAGCCGCTTTATCAAGGAAAACAGACTGATAAAAACCCTGTATAAAACCGGAGAGTTGACCGCCCTCAGCCGAGGAATCTCTGATCAGGCCCTGCACGACCATCAACAGCAGGACACAGCTTTTGTCGAATCCGTACTGCACCACTTCCGCACGGCAGGGCTCTCAATGGACATCAGCAGCGAGACTTTTTCGGCGGTACTGCGGCTGCTGTTTTTTGCAGCATTGCATGAACGGGAGGTCGGACCGGGCTATGACCAGGGGCTCGCCTTCTTGTTTCACTCGGTAGCTGAGGCCTTGAAATCACCAGGAGGAAATTAATGAACTCTGATTCGATTATCGCTGTAGAAGATTTGAGCTTTCGTTATCCCGGACAGGAGCAAGATACCCTACGCGATCTCTCATTCGAAGTCTGTCCAGGAGAAATATTCGGTTTTCTTGGGCCGAACGGTGCCGGCAAGAGCACTACCCAGAAAATTCTCATCGGCCTGCTGCAGGGCTACCGGGGGCAGGTACAGCTGCTGGGAACCTCGCTGCACAAGTGGAACCGTTCACTGTTCAATAAAATTGGAGTCTCATTTGAAGTGCCGAACCTCTATGGGCGTCTCACCGCACTCGAAAACTTGAAGCTGTTTGCCTCCTTTTATACGGTGCCCACCGCGGATCCTGGCAGTCTGCTCGCGGCGCTGGACCTGCAGGAAGCTGCCGACCGGCGGGTTGAAAGTTTTTCTAAAGGTATGAAAATGAGACTGAATGTCTGCCGAGCCCTTCTGCCCCAACCGCAGCTGCTGTTTCTCGATGAACCGACCAGCGGTTTAGATCCGGTAAATGCCCGCCGGATGAAGGATTTCATACGCCAAAAAAAAGAGACCGGGACAACAGTGTTTCTGACTACCCACAATATGGAGGTGGCGACAGAACTCTGCAACCGGGTGGCTTTTTTGGCCGACGGGCGAATAGCCGATATCGGCGCCCCGCACGAGTTCATGCTGCAGGCGGGAAGCGGAAAGCTGCAGGTGGAGATAGAAACAGATGGTCAATTGCTGCGCAACGACTTTCCGTTGGAATCCCTTGGTGGAAACGAACAGTTCTTCAGCTTTCTGCAGCAGGGCAGAGTCCGCCGGATACACAGCCATGAGGCTACTCTAGAGGATGTATTCCTGCAGGTGACCGGAGAAAGTTTATGAACACACAGGGATTACTGACGTGTCTAAAATTCGACATTTTACTGCAGTGGCGCAGAGGCCTGTATGTGGCTTACCTGGTAGTAATTCTGTTTTACACCGCGGCACTTCATCAACTACCATTTCCGGCCCGCCAGCTTGGCACAGTAGTACTTTTATTCATCGACAGCAGCATGCTCGGCTTTTTCTTCCTCGGGGCTCTGCTGCAGTGGGAGCGGGAGGAGCACCTGTATGAAGCAATCTTTACTACCCCGTTCTCCCCGGCGCATTTTCTATTGTGTCGAACTCTCTCACTCAGCCTGCTTACCCTGGCAATGAGCCTGGTCCTGGTAGTATTTTCGGTCGGACTGCCGGCGCATCCACTGCAGCTGACAGCCGGAGTATTCTGCGGAGCAGCATTTTTTGTGTTATTCGGATATCCTTTGGCAATGAAGACCCACACTATCGTCGCCTACTTCCTTACCGCCAGCCTGTACAGTCTTCCACTGGTGCTGCCGGTGCTGGATCTATTCGGAGTCCTGCGCAGCAACTGGTTTCTGGTTCTGCCGACCGGAGGCATGCTTGCATTGCTCCGAAGCGGAGTGATGGGAACCGCTGGCAGTACCGCTGCAGCTATAGCCTCGCTGGTCGGGTGGACTGCCCTTATGGCCCTGTTATCCAACAAATTGAGCCATACCGGGAGGGTGAGCACATGAGTGGTCTTCCTGCAATGATGAAATCTGATCTGCGGTCGATCCGCCGTGATCCTATGCTGGCCCTCATGGCCCTTGCTCCGATTCTGCTGGGCATTGTACTGGGAATACTGCTGCCGTATGTTGATATGATGTTGAACCGGCATCTGGACTTCGACCTGAGGCCGCAGCTCCCCTTTATTGCTTCCCTGTTTTTACTGCTGCCGCCGCTGCTGGCCGGCAGCATCTTCGGCTTGCTGTTGATTGAAGAACGGGATAGCCGCGTACCCGAGGCTCTTAGTGTGACACCTCTCGGCCGCAACGGATTTTATCTGTTCAAGTTTCTCATTACTCTGGGCTGGGCGATTGTGTGTGAACTAATTTTTATATGCGTCAATGTCCTGGTCGCCGGGTCGCTTTTGTTTCCTATCGAGGTGCTTACTTCACCAGCGCTCTTGCTGCTTATTCCGTCAGCGGCACTGCATGGGGCGCTCGTACTGCCGCTTCTGGCCCTCTTCGCCGGCGACCGCATCAGCGGGATGGCGCAGCTAAAGCTGTTCAGCAGCGTGATGGTACTGCCCGTTTTCTGGTATCTGCTGCCGCAGCCGCGACCGGTCGGGCTGCATCTTCTGTATCCTGTGTCAATTTCGTCCGCATTCCTGCAGCTCGAAGTTGATCAGATGAGTGCAGCCCTCAATGCCCTTTTGGCCATAGGCTTGGAGAGCATCCTATTGATCCTGGCCTGGACGCTTCTTACCCGGGCCAAACAGCTGCCGCTTCAGCTCAGTCTGAGGTTTCACAAAGGAGTATAATCGATTAGACTGCATTGAATAGTTTTAGGAGGTTGAGTGATGAGCCCTTTCGAGATAATCATGCTGCTGTGCTTTGGTTCAGCCTGGCCGGTGTCCATCTATAAATCGATAACCAGCCGCCGGACCGGCGGCAAGAGCGTTACTTTTTTGTTTATTATCGGCAGCGGTTATATAGCCGGCACAATCCATAAGATATTCTATTCCTTCGACCCGGTGATTGCGCTCTACATTTTGAACGCGCTGATGGTCAGTACCGATATTGTGCTGTTTTACCGCAACAAAAAACTCGAGGCGGCTGAAAGCGGCTGATAGGTTCACCTACTTAGAGGACTCCGGCTGTAGGAATTACTATTTTGAAGAGGTTTCCCTCCACATTCTCATATAAAATAGACCCGCGCAGCTGACGAATCAGTTCGTGAATGATACTGAAACCGACTGAGTCGGCCTCCTGAAACAGTTTTGAGTCAAACGAGTTTCCATTATCCCCGATATTGATTCTAATATTTTCAGCATCGCGCTGGCAGACCAGTCGGATTCGCCCGCTCGAGTCATGCGAGAAACTGTGCTGCAGCGAGTTGGAAATTAGCTCGAACATAATCAAACCCACTGGTATCGCCTGATCGATGTTCAATAGAACCTTTTCTACCTGCACATCGGTCAGCACTTGATAACTGATGTATTTCTCCAGCGTCAGCAGGTAAGTCAGCAGGCTCGGCAGATAGGTCGAAAGATCAATTTCGGCCAGACTATCAGAACTGTAGAGCTGCTCATGAACCTGCGAGATGGTGTAGATCCGGCCGATATTATCATACAAGGCGTTCTTCACCGCTTCGTCTTTGATTGAGGTGTACTTCAGGTTGAGTATACTGAGCACCAGCTGAAGGTTGTTTTTCACCCGGTGGTGAACCTCCTTCACCAGCACTTCCTTCTCGTGCAGGTTCCGCTTCAACTGGATCTCTCGCTCGGCTATTTGCTTGGCCATATGAAGCATATTCGTCGACACATACTGTATTTCACGATAGTTGTCACTCACCGGTTCAGAGGGACTGTAGTTACCCTCGGCAATTTCCCGAATGGTATCCATCAGCTGCACAATTGGTTTGACAATCCGCCGCCGGCTGAAATACGCCAGAGCTACACTCAAACCGCCAGATAGAAGCATCAGCACCACCAGTGAAATGATCATCCCGCGCAGAAGTGCGAATGCACTCTGCTTGCTCTGCATCACCAATACCGCCCAGTTCGTGGGCTTGATCAGTGATGTGCTGCAGAGAACCTGCCGCCCCCCGAATTCGGTTTCCAGAGTACCGGTTTCTCCGTTCAGTATCTTTCTTACCACCGCACTGTTCAGAATATTTTCCTGCTGCAGGATCAAATTGCGGTTGGGGTGTACCAGTAAACTCCCCTGGCTGCTGGTGATAACCAGTTCGACCTTCCCCGATGAGGAGGTCTGTGCACCGATGTAACTCAAACGCCTGAGCCGGATATTCCCAACCAAATAGCCGGGAGTCATAGGAAAAACCACCGCAACCGTCGGATCGCCGGTATAGGGTGAAATTATGCTGCAGAAAGGTGTCGATTTCACGGCTTATTGCAGCACTGATCATTGAGTTCTCTGAAAAAACCGAATCACGGATATAGCTGTTGAACAGGATGGTAACTGCTATCAACAGCAGCAACAGGGGCACCAGAGAGGCCAGCAGCAGGTGCTCCAGAAGTACTGCTCGGAGGAAACGGGGCCTTCTACTCATGCGCGTTCACGAATTCTCCGTTCCGAATGGTTTTGATGTAGATTTTCCGGTGAGCCTCGCCGTACGCATCGAAGCTAATGGTCTCCTCAAAACCTTCGAAACGTCCCTCTAATAAAGTCTGCTTCAAGGAAGTGTTTTTGGCTTGCATACCCAGCGCCTGCGCGACCAGCCACATGGTCTCATATCCGATTGCCGCTCCGACGGAGGCTGTTTCTCCGAACCGTTTTTGATACTCTTCATACAGCTCCCCGTACGTACTGACGTGCCGGCTTGAAAAATAGAGATTTGGAATAAAGACATGTTCTACGTAGGGTCCGCCCTGCTCGATGAGCTCCTGGTAGGCTGCCCAGTCACAGCCTAGAATCGGTATGCCCACCCCACGTTTGAAGAGCTGCTGTGCCACTAAAGCCGTATCCAGCGAGGCAGCCAGCACCAATACGGATTCCGGATCAGTGCTCATCAACTGACCGGTCAGCAAATGTAATTCATTGCTGTTGAGTGAATTATATGTATACTTAGATTCGACTCTTCCGCCCAGCCGCTCAAAATACTTTTTGAACTCCTGATAGTAGTTATCGGTATAAAGTTTGTTGGCCTCATCGATCAGGGCAGCCGTTTCCCGTATCTGCAGTTCGTTATATGCAAACTCAGCCAGGGCTCTGGCCAGCCGGCTGTTACTCGGATACAGGGTAAAAAAGTAGTCGTCCTTTCCCATCAAATATTCGGCCGAAGAGGTGGGGCTGACCAGCAGCAGTTCATGCTCATTGCAGAAACTCAAGCCGGCGGCCGACATCTCGCTGGTAGTGTGTCCGATAATCGCCTCTACTCCGGCATTGTATAGTTCGGAATCTGCCAGCCGGGCCTCGGGGGCCTCGCCCATATCATCCTTAATCAGGAGCTCGATAGCGCGTCCGTCGATCCCCCCGTTGGCATTTATATGTTCTACAGCTGGATAAATCGTTGCGGCCCCTTGAAGTCCGCAGATAAAATCCGCATACTAAATGAAATATGCTCGGGAACAAGAAGTACTATTTAGGTCTTGATATAGGTTCGGTTGCCGTTTCAACGGTAATTATCGATGAACACGAACAACTCGTTTCACGGGACTATCGCTTTCATCACGGCAGTATTGCCGATTCGGTAGCGGCCTCTCTGGCGACACATCCCATCCATACAGTAGCGTTAGTTGGATACACCTCCGGTTCTCCTGGGGTACTCACCCACGGCAGCCAGGTAGACGACAGAGTGGCCTTTATTACCGCTGCACGCACGCGGCAGCAGAACATAGGCTCTCTGTTGATAGTCGGCGGTGAACATTTTTCGATGATCCATTTTGATGAAACCGGCGCATACCGGCGTTTATTGACGAACTCCTCCTGTGCGGCGGGTACCGGCAGTTTTCTCGACCAACAGGCCGGGCGGTTGTCTCTGCAGGACAGCAGTGAACTGAGCGAATACGCCCGGAAGAATATCCGCAGCGGAAATACGACCCCTAAAATCGCTTCCCGCTGCGCGGTTTTTGCGAAAACCGACCTCATACATGCGCAGGCCGAAGGCTATAGCCTGGAGGAGATATGTGACGGACTCTGTGTGGGCCTTGCCAAGAATATTGCCGACACTCTCACCAGCGACGAGGCGCCGCCGAAACCAATCGCCTGTGCCGGCGGAGTTTCAAAAAACAACGCGGTACTGCATCATTTGGAACAGCTCCTGCATACCGATATCGAGGTAGATCCGCTGGCGCATGTGTTCGGTGCGCTGGGTGCGGCCTTGTATGTGAAGCAGAATAAGAACACGAGAAAGCACGAAAGTTTTGCATTAAAGGAAATCGTAAAACAGGAACGCGAGCAGAAGGAGTTTTTTTATCCGCCCCTCGCTCTGCAGTATTCCACCCATCCCGATTTCTCAGGACTGCTCTCCTACCGCTATAGTTCCGAACACTGCAGCACAGCTATCGAGGTCGAGGTGTATGAGCAGCTCGAGCCCGGCAGTCAATCGACCCTCTTAGGCATCGATATCGGATCGACCAGTACGAAAGCCGCCCTGATTCGCCCCGATGGGGAAATGCTAGCCGGTTTCTACACCCGTACCTCCGGCAAACCACTGAATGCAGTCAAAGGAATTTTTGAATGTATTGAGAATCTGGGCGACTCTCAACAAACCGAGTTCCGGGTACTTTCGGCGGCAAGCACCGGGTCGGGCCGCAAGTTCATCGGTAAAATTATCGGCGCAGACCTGATCGTTGATGAGATCACCGCTCATGCCCGGGCTGCCTATGAGTTGAACCCTGAAATAGATACAATTATCGAAATCGGCGGCCAGGACTCCAAATTCACTACCATGAAAGACGGTCGGGTTACCTTTTCTCAGATGAACATTATCTGCGCTGCCGGTACCGGCAGCTTTTTAGAAGAACAAGCTGCGAAACTCGATGTGCCGCTCAGCGAATATTCCGATCGAGCCGAACAATCGCCGGCACCATTGACCAGCGACCGCTGTACCGTGTTCATGGAACGGGATATAAACCATTATCTGAACAAAAACTACACCGTAGATGAAATTCTGGCGGCGGCCCTTTTTTCGGTGCGGGAGAACTATCTGCAGAAGGTGGCTTCAAGCGCCCGTATTGGAAAACACGTCTGTTTCCAGGGGGCCACCGCAAAAAACCGGTCTCTGGTGGCAGCATTCGAACAGAAGCTCGATCAGCCGATTTATGTGTCCAAATATTGCCACCTGACCGGAGCACTGGGGGCGGCACTGATTGCCAGCGAAGAGGCCGGCGCAGCCGAGTCCGGTTTTCATACAGGTTTCAGAGGAACCGCACTTCACCGTACCGACATTCCCATCCGCAGTGAAACCTGTCAACTCTGCACCAATCACTGCCGAATTAGGATTGCCGAGGTTCGGGGGAAAGAAGTGGCCTTCGGATTTCTCTGCGGCCGCGACTACAATACGCAGCACTTTGTAGACAGCAACCGCAGCGGTTTCGATTTACTGCACAGCTACCGCCGGACCTTTCGACTGCCGCGACAGCTAAGACAACTTGATAAGTCTGAACGAACTGGCAGACCGGGTCGGTCTGAAAGGCCGAATCGCCCCAACCGTACTGTGATCGGACTGCCGTATGCCCTGCACATGGTTGAAGATATGCCGTTCTGGAAATATTTTTTCACCACACTAGGTTTCAGTGTAGTCGACAGCCGCAACTGTTCTGAACCCATCAAAACCGGCAAGCCTCTGACCGGAGCCGAGTTCTGTGCCCCAATGACTGCCTATCACGGGCATGCAGCCTACCTGGCCGACAAGGCGGATGTGATCTGGATGCCGATTTACCTCGAAGGCCGGGAAGCAGGTGGGGATGAAACCCGTAATTTGAAATACTGTTATTATACGCAGTACAGCTCGAGCATCGTCGCGGCAGTGCAGAACCGCCGTAAATCGCCGTCCTCGCTCTTACCCCTCATAAAACCGGGAGCTTTTACCCATAATCTGTTGGAGCTGAAACGCAATCTGCAGAAGATCGATGAGTCGGCGCGCCTCACTGAAATCGTGAATGCATACAGAAAGGCCGCCCGATTCTTCCGCACCCGCCGTAATCGCCTGTATTCGCATTACACAGGCGAAAACGGCGGCGATGATGTCGAGGTGGTACTGCTGGGGCGCCCCTACACTATTCTCTCTCCGTCTATGAACATGCGTATTCCGCAAATTTTCGGTGCTCAGGGAGTAAAAGCCTACTTTCAGGATATGGTGCCTTACACACCCGAACTCTTCTCCGAGGATGATGAAAATGAGATTCAACCGCTCCTCGACTCAATCCACTGGAAGTATGCTGCCACCATTATAAAAAGCGCCTTTACCGCAGCAAAAACTCAGAACCTCTATCCGGTGTATATCACCAGTTTCAAATGCTCCCCGGACTCTTTCACTCTCGACTATTTCGAGCGCATAATGGAGGCGCACAACAAACCGTATCTGGTGCTGCAGCTGGACGAACACGATTCCAGTGTAGGCTACGAAACCCGCATCGAAGCCGGAGTGCGGGCCTTCCGCAATCATGCTGCAACTGCGGAATCCGGCACAGTTGACAGCACGAGATCGCAGCGGTCAAGAGTCACTGCGGAGCTGAACAGCGATAAGAACGAGGTACGCCGCAAAACCCTCCTCTTTCCGAACTGGGACTCGATTACCAACCCCTTGCTGGTGGCCAATCTGCAGCGTGAGGGCATCGACGCCCGCATTCTGGAAGAAAATCATACCCTCATACAGCAGAGCATGCGGCTGAACAGTGGACAGTGCCTTCCGGTCAGCATCATCGCCGAAGAAGCTATGCAGTATGTACGGCAGCACGGGCTCGATCCGGCCCGTACGGCTGTCTGGATGGCAAAGGCTAAACTGGCCTGTAATCTGCCGATGTACCCCTATCATATCAAGAGCCTCTTCGAAGCGGCCGGCGGCGGGATGCAGGAGCTGGATGTGTATGTCGGAGAACTGTCGCATTTCGAGCTGAGTCCGAAGGTAAGCATACAGGCCTATTTTGCCTACATGTGCGGAGGGCTGCTGCGGCGCCTGGGCTGTCAGATCAGACCGTACGAAATCAATCAGGGCCAAACCGACCGCTGCATCGAACGCTCCCATCGCGAACTGTTTTCCGCTTTTCGGGGTGAAATTCCCCTCGAGAGCACTATTGCAGCGGTGATGGACCGGTTTGATGCGATTCCGCGACGTCCTCAGGGAACAAAACCAAAGGTCGCTATTTTCGGCGATATTTATGTACGGGACAACTCTACTTTTAATCAGGACCTTATCCACACCATCGAAGCGGCCGGAGGAGAGGTCATTACCACTCCGTACAATGAATATGCAAAGATTATCGCCAGTGCCTACTTCAGGAAGTGGTTCAAAGAGGGCCAGTATCTGGTCTGGCTCAAAAACCGTTCGCTGCTGAAAGCGATCGAAATGGTGGAACGCCGGTTCTACTCCAAACTGCAGGGCAGTTACGACGAACTCAATACTTTGAACAACCGCGAGAGCGAAGAACTATTGAAAAAATTCAACCTGCGGGTTCAGCACGACGGCGAGAGCATGGAAAATATTCTGAAAATATTCCACATTATCAAGGAACAACCGGATACTGCCCTCTTCGTGCAGGCAGTACCCTCGTTCTGCTGCCCGGCTTTGATTACCGAAGCGATGAATCGCGATATCGAACGGGTAACCGGGGTACCGGTGGTGTCAATCACCTACGACGGGACCGGCACACCGCAGAACGACCGAATAATTCCCTACCTAGCCTATCAGGAGAAAGGCAATGCCTCCTGAGTTTGACGTTACTATCATCGGTGGCGGGGTAATCGGCAGCGCCATTGCCCGTGAGCTTTCAAAATATAAGCTGAAAGCCGCCCTCATCGACAAAGAGGGGGATGTTGCCGAAGGCATCAGCAAGGCCAACAGCGGTGTAATGCACGCCGGGTTCAACGTAAAGCCCGGCAGTCTGAAGGCCCGGTTTAACGTCCAAGGCCTGCAGATGTTTCCCGATCTCTGCCGTGAACTGGGGGTTGAGTTCAAGCGCTGCACCAAGCTGGTGATCGCCAAGGATGAACAGGAACACCGGTATCTGCTCAAGTTGCTGGAACAGGGGCGCCAAAACTCCTGTTCCGGACTCTCGCTGCTGGATGCGGCCGCAATCGAGCGTCTGGCACCGGGGGTAAGCGGCCGGACAGCCCTCTACTCCCGGGCTACCGGTATTGTGAATCCTTACCAGTTCACCATAGCTCTGGCGGAAAATGCCCATCAGAACGGGGTTCAAGTATTTCTCAACACCAGGCTTGTCAATATTGAACGGACGATAACCGACGCCCGCCCTGCGTATTTTACAATAGACACGGAGGGCAGGAGCTTTACATCCAAAATCGTAATCAACGCCGCCGGAAACCACTCCGATGTAGTTGCCCGAATGGCCGACCCGGACTTTCCGCTGCGGCTGTATCCCTGCCGGGGTGAATACCACATTCTAGACAAAGAGTACTCTCAGCTGCTGCGCATGGCCATATACCCGGTGCCTCCGCAGGACGGCAGCGGCCTGGGCGTTCACCTCACCCCAACTATGAACGGCAACATTCTGATCGGGCCTTCAACCGAATACATTCAAGGGCGCGAGGACAGTGCCACCACCGAAGGCACTATGCAGCTGCTCCTGAATGAGGCCTGCGAGCTGATGCCGGCGCTGAAAGGTGCACAGGTAATTCGCAGCTATGCCGGTATTCGGCCAAAACTCTTCCATCCATCTACTGGGATCAGTTTTGCCGATTTCCACATCGATGAATCCGCTTCGCTTCCCGGGATGATCAACCTGGTGGGCATCGAATCGCCGGGTCTGACCGCCTCTCCGGCCATTGCCGACTACGTCAGAGACCGGTTTATTGCCCCCCGGCTCGAACTCATACCGAAGGATGACTTCGCCCTGCGCTCTCCGGACTTCCGGCGCCGCGAATTTCTCCCGTTAGCCCAGCGCCGCCGGCTGGCCGAAACCGACCGGGACTTCGCAGAAATTATCTGCCGCTGCGAGGGGGTCAGCCGGGCGGAGGTAATCAGAGCAATCGAGAACCCGTTGGGAGTCCGCACACTCAACGGAATCAAGAAGCGCACCCATTCAATGATGGGACGCTGCCAGGGCGGATTCTGTATGGCCAGGGTAGCTGAAATCATGCAAGCCCGTTGCGGAAGCAAGCCGGACGAAATACGTCAAAACGGCCCTGAAAGCGTAATCTGTTCGGCCGGCAAACTGTAATTTTGTGAGAATTGCGTTAAAAACGGCATCTTTTAGCCCGTTTTCGACCTCAATCCGACCCGAGTGCTTGACTTTTCCATGGGCATTACTATTATTGTTAGCGTTATGGAAACAAGGGAACTATATACAACATCATCCCTGGCCCAGCTTTCCCTCTCAGAGGCGGAAGCCGAGACGTTGAGTCGCGAAGTCTCGCGCATGCTCGATTACTTCTCACGCATGCGCGAAATCGACGTAGACTCGCTTGAACCCACCACCCACACCTTTTCAAAGGTGAACCGGTTACGAACAGATTCGGAGGTACATGGGGAGCGTTTGTCAGTTATGGCAGATTCTCTCCTTGATAATGCTCCCGAACTCGAAGATCGGTTCATCGTAATTCCCAACGTGCTGTAGGCACAGTTAGTTTTACATACCGTTCTTCGTAACTCCTCATTAGACAACACACAGGAGAGGTGTATCCGGGAGAAGTGTGCGCCCGCCGGCAGCCTATAGCGGCGGCGCATTTCCTCTTCCAGCTCTTCACTAGACATATTAGGAGTGACGAATGTTCTGGGACGAAAAGAAGTATTGGAAAACGGTTCTCGAGAGCCGGGAAAAAATCGAGGAGTATGCAGCCGGGGTGCGTCGCATAGACCGCCGCATCGGTGCATTCTTGGAATTCGACCCGCAGCGTGTTCTGCCGACACCTGCGGAGGGAAGCCCGCTCAGCGGGATTCCGATTGCAGTTAAAGACAACATTGCCGTAGAGGGCTTTCGGCTGACCTGCGGGTCGAAGATGTTGTCGGACCTGCCCTCGCCTTATACCGCAACCGCGGTGCAGAAATTGCAACAAGCCGGCGCCTGGATCGTCGGCAAAACCAACCTCGACGAGTTCGGCATGGGCTCGTCCACCGATAACTCCGCCCTGCAGCGGACCCACAACCCCTGGGATACTTCCCGGGTAGCCGGTGGTTCCAGCGGCGGTTCGGCGGCGGCGGTAGCGGCCGGACTGGTGCCGGCGGCCCTCGGCAGCGATACCGGCGGGTCAATCCGTCAGCCAGCCTCGTTCTGCGGCATCTACGGCCTGAAACCGACCTACGGCAGTGTCTCCCGCTTCGGACTGGTAGCCTACGCCTCTTCGCTGGAGGGCATCGGTGTCCTCTCGGAGTCGCTGCATCTCACCCGTTCGATCTTCACAACCATGCGGGGTGAGGACCCCTACGATCAGACCACGATGATCGAACAGACCTCCGGCAAACCGGTTAAAACCATCGGTGTGCTGGCACATCCGCAAGGCTTGGCGCCGGCGGTTGAGCGCGCCTACCGCAGCAGCATCGAGGAGCTCACAAAGCTCGGCTACAGCATTCAGGAGGTTGAGCTGCCGACCCTCGACTACGTTGTCCCGGCCTATTACACCATTGCCTCGGCCGAGGCCAGCGCCAACCTGGCCCGCTACGCGGGGGTGCGCTATGGACACCAAAACGAGATGGCCGAAGACCCGCAGGAGCTGATGGAGAGCTCGCGAGATGAGGGCTTCGGGCCGGAGGTCAAGCTGCGGATTCTGCTGGGCACTTATGTGCTGCGCTCCGGGTTTCAGGAGCAGTACTACATCCGGGCACAGAAAATCCGCACCGCCCTGCGCCGTGACTTCGATGCAGTCTTCCGGTCGGTAGACGCACTGCTTTCACCGACTTTTCCGGTGCAGGCCTTTCCGCACGACAGCAGCGACCTCGATCAGTTTCAGCAGAAACTGGCCGACCGCTTCACCGCGACCGCCAACCTGGCCGGCATACCGGCGCTGGCATTTCCCACGGGCTTCGAAAACGGGCTCCCGGCCGGAATGCAGCTGATGGCCCCCATGCATGCGGAGGAGCGTCTGTTCGAAGTGGCCGAGAACTATCAACAGGTATTTCAGCCGGTTCTTGCGGACATGAGTACCCCGCAAGGAGCCGTCCATGAGTAGTACTGCCGCTGATTACAGAACCTACATCGGTTTGGAAATTCACATACATCTGCTGACCCGCAGCAAGGTGTTTTGCAGCTGTGCGGTCGGCTTCGGCGAGGAGCCGAACACCAATGTGTGTCCCGTCTGTCTGGGTTATCCGGGAGTCCTGCCGGCCCTCAATGAGGCGGCCCTGTTCCAGTCGTATCAGGTGGCCACGGCACTGAAGTGTGAGCTTTCCCCGACCACCATCTTCGAACGGAAGAACTACTTCTACCCGGATATGCCGAAGAACTACCAGATTTCACAATACCAGCATCCGATCGGAGTGAACGGCATCATCGAGTTCCCCTTTCGGGATGAAATCCGCAGTGTGCGCATCCACGATGTGCATCTGGAAGAGGACGCCGGTAAAATGATCCATGCCGGAGACATCTCTCTCATCGATTACAACCGGGCCGGTACCCCGCTGCTGGAGATAGTGACCGAGCCTGACCTCAGCAGCGGAGATGAAACCGAGGCCTTTATTCAGTATTTTCGCCGCTTCGTGCGTTACCTGGAGGTCTGCGACGGAAACATGGAAGAGGGTTCACTGCGCTGCGACGCAAACATATCACTGAACCAGCCCGACCGCGGACTCGGGACAAAGGTCGAGGTGAAGAACCTCAACTCCTCCCGCTTCGTACGGCTGGCCCTCAATCATGAACGGGAGCGCCAAGCGAAACTCCTGACCGAAGGCAGCCGCATTCAGCAGGAGACCCGCCTGTGGAACGAAAACCGCGACATTACAGTTGTAATGCGGCGCAAGGAGGAATCTCACGACTACCGCTACTTCCCGGAACCCGACTTGCCACCCTTCAGGCCCAGCCCGCGCTATATCGAGCAGGTCAAAGGTAGTCTTGAAGAACTTCCGCTGCACCGCATGGAGCGATTTCGCCGGGAGTACGGCCTGGAAGGTGACGCCATAGCCTTTCTCACCGAAGAAAAGGACCGGGCCGCGTTTTTTGAAAAGGCAGTGTCCAGCTCAGCCGAACGCTCCACCGAACGCTCCGCCGGCCACTCCACCGCAGCGACTGAAATTTACCGCTGGCTCTCAGGCGATGTACTGCGGCACCTGAACCGGGCGCATCTCGAGCTAAGCAAGTCGGCACTTACGCCGTTCCGTCTTGCCCAGCTGATCGATATGATCGCTGCCGGTCGAATTCACGGAAAGATCGCCAAAAAAATCCTGCAGGCGGTGTTCGATGAGGACAAAGACCCCGAGCTGCTGCTGAAAGAGAAAGGCCTGGAGCAAATCACGGATCATGCAGAGATACGCAGCTTGGTGAAAAAAGTGATAGCGGAAGACCCGGCAGCGGCCGCACAGGCAGCTGCTGGTGAAGAGAAGGTACTTGGATATTTTATGGGACTCATTATGAAGTCCAGCGGGGGACGGGCCGATCCGCGGACTACCCGCAGCATCCTGCAGGAAGAAATAATCAAAGAAGCAGAACAGGAGTAAGAGATGGAACGGATATATACAAAAGACAGTGCACAATTTTTAGACCAGGAGATTACCTGCGCCGGCTGGGTACACCGGGTACGCAGTTTAGGCAAGGTAACCTTTCTGCTGTTGCGCGACCGCACCGGCATCATTCAAACTGTGTGGGAGGAGGCCCCCGAAGTAACCCTTGAATCGGTGGTCAGAATCCGCGGTAAAGTCAGCAGCAATGAGAAAGCCCCCGGCGGAATCGAGCTGCAGGGCGCATCCATAGAGATCCTCGCCCCGGCGGCGGCCGATTTACCGATTGCAGTTAACCAAGACACCGACAAGCTCAGCATCGACGCCCTGCTCGATCACCGGATGCTCAGTCTGCGCAATCCGAAAATCCGCTCAATCTTCTACCTGCAGTCGGATATTCTCCGCTATTTCGGCGATTACATGCGCAGCCGCGATTTTACCGAAATAAAGAGCAGCAAACTCATCGGCAGCGGCTCCGAGGGCGGTACCGGTCTGTTCGAGGTAGAGTACTTCGACCGGAAAGTCTACCTGGCGCAGTCTCCTCAGCTCTACAAACAGGCCATGGTGGCCAACGGCATGGAGCGGGTCTTCGAAATCGGAGCAGCCTATCGAGCCGAAAAGCATGAGACTCCACGGCACCTGAACGAATACGTGAGTCTGGACATAGAGATGGGATTCATAGAGAGCGATCAGGATCTGATGGACCTGGAAACCGGTATTCTCGGCTATATCTTTGACCAGATCAAAAGCTTGAACGGTGATGTATTGGAGCTGTTCGAAACCGATTTGCCCGGCGCGGCTGAAATGCGGAAGACACCGCGGATCAGTCATGACGAGGCCAAACAGATACTATCGGAGCGGCTCGACAAGCGGGTGTTCGAACTGAACCCCGAGGGCGAGCGCGAACTCTGCGATTGGGCTCTGGAGAAATACGGAGTGGAAGCGGTATTCGTACACTCCTTTCCACGGAAAAAGCGCCCCTTTTACACCTATCCCGAGGGCCGGAAAACCATGAGTTTCGACCTGCTGTTCAGAGGCCTTGAAATAACCTCCGGCGGCCGGCGAATCAATGAGTACGATATGTTAGTTGAAAGCATAAAACGCTACGGCCTCGAACCTGAACAGCTCAGCGACTACCTGCAGGTGTTCCGCTACGGTTGTCCGCCCCACGGCGGGTTTGCCATCGGACTGGAACGCCTTACCCAGAAGGTTCTCAGGCTCGGGAACATCAAGGAAGCATCACTCTTTCCGCGCGACCGCAAGCGGGTCAAACCCTAATCCAGCGGAGGCCTGCGTCCGTCGCTCAGCTCTAGGAGGGGTTTTCCACCACGGGGATGTCCACCAGCAGGTGGGTCCCCTCCGCTTCATCACTGGTAAAGTCGATAGTGCCGTTATGGGCCCGGGTGATGAGAAAAGCGCTGTAGGTTCCCAAACCGGTACCATGCTCTTTCCCATGGGTTACGTATCTTTCGAAAAACCGCTGTCTGATTTCCGCAGGGATCACTCCCTGGTTGTGAACATCCAGATGCAAGCCGCTTTCGCTGCATTCGGCCAGAACGGTGACAGTACTGTTCCGCGGGGCAGCTTCCAGTGCATTTTCAATCAAATTGGCCAGCAGGTTCTCAATGCTCTGCTCCTCGGCATACACCCTGCACTCCGACTGCGTATCCAATTCCGAACCATTTACATAAAATACCAGAGCAAGTTTTTTGGCAGCTTTCAGTGAAACCCAGCGCGTTGACAAGAGCCTGAACATCCTTCCCAGGTCGAACCATGATCGCTGCAGCTGATACATCCCCTCTTCCATTTTGTACAGGTCCATCGAGTTGTCTATCATCTTCAGCACTGATATTCCGCTGCTGTGAATCGCCTCCAACAGGGAACGCTGATCCTCGGAACAGTTGTTATACTCCATGAGCAGTTTGGTGCCGCCGATAATCCCGTTGAGCGGCGACTTGAGGTCGTGCCGCACCACCCTTTCCACATCATTGCGCAGCTGTTCGATTCGTTTCTGCGGGGTGATATCGCGGACAATATGCACTATCTCATCGGTTTCGACATCGTTGTCATAGACCGGCCACACCGAAACTTCGACAAACCGCTTCTCTCCCTCACTGGTGATGTGGGTATGGACGGTCGGCCTCTCATCGCCTTGTTTGAACAATGGGCAAGGGTGCTGCTCGTCATCACAGGGTTCCTCACAACCGTGGGTAATCTTAAAACAGGTCGAACCGATCACTTCCTCTTTCGTGAGTTTGTGCACATCCAGAAAGGTCTTATTTACATCGATTATCTCGAGGCTTTTGCGGTTCAACAGGGCAATTTCCTCCGGAATATTGTTCAGCATTGTCTCGGAGATTCGACGCGCACGGTTTATTTCGCGGCGCTGCTCCTCGAGCTCTTGATTCCTCTGCTGCAGCCGCTGCATCAACAGCACATAGGGATCCTTGAAGGTGGTTACGACAATACCACGGTACATCATATAAAAAGAAAGAATCTTAAAATAGTGTCCGATCAAATTCGAGAGATCGTATACTCCGATGTATGCGATAAAAGCGAACTCTGCAGCGATTGTAAGAGCCATCGATGCGTAAATATAACCGATTATCTTTTTTGAAAAATACTCGCGACGCTTATACAACAGCAGCAGCGCAGCTGCCAGCAAAGCAACGATAAACAGTTCACTGCCCTTCTTGAAGGCGGTTAGCCCCACACCGGGAATGTAGCAGTCGGGAAACCAGCCGCCGAACACCGCCGTGAGTGAAACGAGGAACACGACCGCCCAGACGGACAAAATGCCATAAATAGAAATTTTTCGATTGATGAAAACAAGCGCAAAAAGCAAGGCAAAACTTTCTATGAAGCGTGCATTAATCCACAACTCAGTCGGCAGGTTGGCCGTAAAGCCGGCAAACACCCCCATGCCCTCATATGAAATAGTATGCACGAGGTCGAGCACCCCCACAAAGAAGTAGGCGGTACCCACTATGGCGAAATAGGAGTTCTCGAAATAGCGGTGTCCGTTCCAGGCAATAAAGAAGATCATCCAGGCCACTGCAATGCTGAACATTTCGGCAAACACATGGGCCAGGAGAAAATTGTACTGATCGAGCCCGAACAGCAGGATGAAGCCGCTGCAGAGAATGAGTGCAAATCTAATAAATGTTTCGCGAGTTATAATAAAACTGTCCTGCATGCCTTAATCTAAGTAAATCGAATCCATCGGCGAGAGAATTTCCACCGGAAGGTCTGTTTTCTTGGCAAATTTTACCGCATCCTTCCGATGTCCGACCACTGCTCCCCAGTGATAGGGGATCACTTTTTTCGGCTTGAATTTCTTCAAAGCCGCGGAAGCCTCATCGGCGTTGAATGTGTACGTGCCGCCCACCGGCAGTAAAGCCACATCTATATTGTCCAATGAGTCCATTTCGTTCACCGCATCGGTATCACCTGCATAGTATATACGTTTCCCGTCAATTTCAATAACAAATCCCAGCCATTCGTTCTCTTTTGGATGGAATTCCTTTTCCACGTTATATGCAGCTACCCCCCGCACCTTAAGCCCTTTCAGGCTGTACTCTCCGCCGGGCAGTAGAATTTCTCCGCGGCCCAGTTCATCGACTACATCTCTGCTGCCGACGATCTGGCCATCCTCTTTTGACACCGCCCGGATATCTTCCGGCGAAAGATGATCATAATGACTATGACTGACCAGTATTACGTCACCGTCGTGAGGTTCCCCGTCAATCTGCCAGGGATCGATATATACAGTAGAAGAACCACTGATAAGAAAGCTCGCATGTCCAAGCCAAGAAAGTATAACCGGCATATAGTGCTCCTTTTTTTAAGATAAGAATAGCACATATCAGCGGGTTTTCCTATTCCAAATTATTTGCTATTTTACACTTACAGCCAAAAGCAAGGAGAATTTCTGATGATAGAAGGCTACACGCCCAAACTGAACCTGATAGATACCGAAAAAGCAATTAAACTAGTAAAAGATACTTTCGAGCACAAGTTGGCCGATCACCTCGAACTGCAGAGGGTCAGCGCCCCGCGATTTATCGAGGTCGGTAACGGTCTGCAGGATGATCTAGCCGGAACCCAGGTTCCGGTCGGTTTTCATGTTAAACATCGGCCAAACCGGCTGGAAATCGTGCACTCGCTGGCAAAGTGGAAGAGGATGGCCCTGCAGCGCTACAAGTTCGATCCGGACACCGGTCTGTACACCGACATGGACGCCATCCGCAAGGATGAAGATGTCAGTGAAATTCACAGTGTTTATGTGGATCAGTGGGACTGGGAAAAAACCATTACAGCGGATCATCGCAGCCTCGAGTATCTCAAATTCACTGTGCGCGAGATTTATCGTGCACTGATCGAAACGGAAGAGGTAGTGGCCGAAGCGTTTCCTGTACTGCAGCCGCGTCTGCCGAAAGAGATCAGCTTCGTGCACACCCAGGAGCTGGAAGACCGCTGGCCTGATTTGACCCCTAAGGAACGGGAACACAATGCAGCTCAAGAGTATGGAGCCTATTTTTTGATCGGCATCGGCGGAGAATTGCGCTCCGGCGACCGGCATGACGCCCGGGCCGCCGACTACGACGACTGGATTACCATCAACGAAGAGGGATCGATGGGGCTCAACGGGGATATCATCGTACTCGACCCGACCCGCGGCAAGGCCTTGGAACTCTCATCCATGGGAGTCCGCGTTTCTCCGGTATCACTCATGGCCCAGCTGAAAGAGATGGGAATGGAAGAGCGAGCCCAGCTGGAGTTTCAGTCGGGAGTAATCGACGGCACTATTCCGCTCTCGATCGGCGGAGGCATCGGACAGTCGCGGCTGTGCATGCTGCTGCTGCAAAAAGCGCATATCGGCGAGGTACAGGTGAGTGTCTGGCCGGATGAAATGATTGAAGAGTACCGCCAAGCCGGTGTGGAATTTCTGTAAACTCGTTACCGACTAAGCCCCTGAGATGATTTACTTAGCGGGATCCTGCTTACCGGAACTCTGATCCGGAGGGGATCCCGTTTTTATTTCCCGCATAATTTCGCTTTTGAATTCCGCGAAGAGGGGATCGGCCAGCCGTTTTACCGCGGCTTGAAACCGGTCGTAAACCTCCATAAAACGGCGCCCGGCGGGTGTGAGCGAGGCACCTTCCCTGCGCTCCCCCCCTTTTTTCCGTTCGACTATTTTCAGCTGCAGATGTTGTTCGAGATCGGTAAGCATGCGGTGGGCCTTTACATATGAAAGATTCATGTGAGCTGCTGCTTTTCGGATAGAACCAAAAGAATCGATGTGCTGTAGTAGCCACAACACACCGATTCCCATAAATTGATTTCCCTGCGGGTCGGCCAGATAAAGCTTGACCTTGAGCTCGAAATCCGAGCTGCAATCTGCGGTATTTCCGTCTTTATCAGCCTTCGAACCCATATTACAGCAGTTCGCGGGCGGCCTTATCGATAGTAGTGTAGAGCTCTTCGATATTCTCGATGTCTACACTGGAATATGCAACCCGGAGATACTCAGTGCCAATGGCAATGGTACCAATGCCGTACTTGTCGAGCAGGTGCACGCGCAGCTTCTCCGTATCGCCGGTATAGGTAAAAGTCATAAAATAGCCGGAGTTGAAGGAGAGCGGCGTCAGCGGACTGTCACTGCCGAGTTTGGCCAGGACCTCGCGTACCTTGTGATAGCGTTCTTCCAGAATCTTGAATGCAGCTTCCTTCTCCTGTGAGTAATCTGCACTCTGCAGACCTTTGAGCATCATGCTCTGAGCCATACGGTTGGCGTTAGAAATAGAGGCGCGGATTGCACCCATGGTTTTTTTCTGCAGGGCCTCGTACTGCTCGGCGGTCATACCCTTGGCAGCATAGGTAACGAAACCTACCCGAAAACCCCAGGCCAGCTCTTCTTTAGTGGCTCCATCGAATTTTACCGCCAAGATATTTTCATGCAGATCGGCCAGCAGACCGAACAGGGACTCTTTGAGTGTTTCCTCTTCATAAAACAGACCGAAGTAGGCATCGTCAATAAAACAGAGCACATCATTGCCTTCATCGGCGAGCTTCTTCAGAAGATCGACAATCGCCCGCGCCTCTGTCTTCGACGGAGAGTATCCGGTCGGGTTGTTGGGGAAATTGAGCACCAGCGTCATCTTCTTACCGCAGCTACGCAGGGTTTTTTCCAGCTCACCGAGGTTGATAGTTCCATTCTCATTAAAAAACGGAAAGGTAACCAACTCCGCCTGCAGGCGGCCTTCGAAAATGAGTCTGTAATTTCCCCAGAACATATCGGGCACAACAACTTTTTCACCGGCATTCACGAACATATCCGCTGCTACCATGATTCCGTGGGTCAGACCGGAAGTCACCAGCGGCTCAGAAGTGAGCTTACCCCGTAAAGCCGGGTTCTTGTTTTCCATTTCGCTCTTCCATACTTTGCGCAGCTCGGGCATACCGGGTGTGGGAGCATACGGATAAATCTCGCTCTCGCTAAGGCCGGTCACAAGCTTCTGTATACTCGGCAAAAACAGCGGTTTGTTCGCTTTGGTTGCCATTCCGACAGTTGCATTAAAGCGAGTAGCTTTCTGCTTTGCTTCTCCGGATTGTGAAATGATCCCTTTCGGAAAGTAAAACCGGGTTCCGAAGTCTGAAAGCAGGCGTGCGGCAACTGTTCCTTTCAAAGTTTCATTTAGTTCAACCGCAATTTTGTTCATAATAATTACCTCTTTTCGCAGTCAATGTGTGATATATCGATAAAAATCGCATTTATAATACCACACTAATTGAGGTATTTAAACAGAAAAGGCCGCCTTTTTATAAAAAAAAGCGGCCCGGCTAAGTTATTTTGGTTTTTTCAATTTTAAAACCCTATTTCACGATGTGGGTTCCCGTTTTTCCTTCTAACGCATCCAGTGCTTTATCGAGGGAGGTAATAATTGCCTCTTTACCGCTCCACTTCGCAAAACGAACAGCTGCCTGCACTTTTGGCCCCATCGAACCGGCCAGAAAGTGCCCCTCATCCATATACGCTTCTGCCTCGGCAATCGTAATCGTGTCGAGGGCCTTTTGATCGGGTTTGTTGTAGTTGATGTATACCTTCTCAACATCGGTAAGAATCACAAATTTATCGGCATTGATGGCCTGTGCCAGTTTAAATCCGGCCCTGTCCTTATCGATTACCGCATCAACTCCCGTGAAACTGCCGTCATCCTCCCGTTTTACCGGAATTCCGCCGCCGCCGGAGGCAATGACCACTGCCCCGCCTTCAACCAACTGCTCGATTGATTCCTGCTCAACGATTGAGATGGGTTCGGGAGAAGGAACTACCCGGCGCCAGCTTTTCGTTACACCGGGCTTGACCTCCCGTACTATATACCCTTTCTCTTTTTGCAGCTTTTCAGCTTCTTCGGGGGTGTAAAATGGGCCAACCGGCTTGGAGGGATTTTTGAAATCCGGATCCTCATCACTGACTTCAACCTGAGTTACAATTGAACATACCGGCCGCTTGATACCAGCTTCTTTCAGTCGAAAACTCATGCGGTTCTGCATCATCCAGCCGATCTGCCCCTGGGTCATGGCGCCGCATACGGCCAGGGTCTGCGCCGGCACATAGTCCCGGGCCTCTTCCTGCTGAATCAACAACGCTCCGGCCTGTGGCCCGTTCCCGTGGGTGACTACCGGCCGAAAACCTGCGGCGATTATATGAGCAAGCTGCTGGGCAGTCTTGTCCACATTCACTACCTGTTCCTCAGTGGTACCCTGTTCGTGCGCCTGCTTGATCGCGTTTCCGCCGAGTGCAATAACAACTAATTCTCCAGACATATATGGCTCCTTCTCTCTTCTAATGTGTAGTGTTTAAGAATCTACACCGTTTATGCCTGATTGATCAAGAGCGCAACAAATCGCAACATATTGAATTCTATTTTTAGACCGATTCGTAATATTCAGGTATTCTGAACACACTCCGGATGAGAGTCCTGAACTCTGCCCCCTGCGGATCACCCTTGTGCAGCCGCCCGTTTTCATCCAGCAGCCAAATCTTATCGCTGATCCGCAGCAGCAAATCGAGGTCATGTGAAGAGACAAGCACCCCGGCCCCCTGCCTCCGGGATATACTGCGCAGCAGTTCCATCAGCTCTACCTTGCGGGTTACATCTAAAAAGGCGGTCGGCTCGTCCAGCATGATTATTTCGGGCTCCTGGGCTAAAGCTCTGGCCACCATGACCTTCTGCAGCTCTCCATCGCTCAGCTCATCCACCGTTCTCTCCCGCAAATTTTCGGCACCCACCGCCGTAAAGACCTGCCTGACCACCTGTCTGTCCCGCTCCGAGAGTCCTCCGTAGAGTTTAGTGTGGGGATAACGCCCCAGCGAGACGATAGTCTCTGCCTTCAGGTGCCCGGCCTGCAATCTGCCGGTTAGAACCACGGAAATTTTCCGGGCGATCTGGGCCGGACTCATATGCGCCAGCTCCTGCTCTTCTATGTATACAGTCCCCTTCAATGCCGGCTGCAGTCCGCAGAGCGTACGCAAAAGGGTGGATTTTCCGCAGCCGTTCGGTCCGATCAAACCGACGATCTCGCCTGAAAAGAGCTCGGCGGAGATACATTCCGAAATCGTGTTTACCCCGCGCAGGCCATGCCGATATCCGGTGCTGACGCAGCGGGCTTCGATCAACCGCCTCGAGTGCTCGCTCATATATAGCTCCGTCCGCTGCGATTGCGCATCAACACCCACACCACTACCGGAACACCGAGCAGCGCAGTAACCGAGTTGAGCGGAAGAATGCCACCCTGCCCGGGGAGATGACTGACTATATCGGCCAGGAGGGCTATCGCAGCTCCTATAAGCAGCGAAGCCGGCACCACTATACGGTGATCCGCGGTACGAAAGATGCCGCGGGCTAGATGGGGAACCGCCACTCCTACAAATGTCACAGGTCCGCAGAAAGCCGTCACCACACCTGCCAACAGAGCTCCCGCTGTAATAACTACCATCCGAATACGAAGAATCGGAACGCCCATACTGCGGGCATACTCTTCACCTAACAGCAGTGCATTCAAGGGTTTTATTAAAAGAACACCAATAAGTATTGCTGCGGTAATTAGCGGCAGCATGATGCGGATATCGGTCCAGGTTGTCGAACCGAATGTCCCGAAGGTCCACTGCAGATACGACTGTACACGGGCGGCGGCGGAGAAGTGAATCATGAGAGTGACCAGCGAATTGGCCAGATACCCGAACATGAGCCCGACCAGCAGTAGAAGGGCAACCGATCCGATAAATCTGGAAACCAGCAGCACCACCGCTAATACAGCCCCGGCTCCGAGGACTGCGGCAAAGGTCACCAAGGCCTTCGTGCCAATCGGCAGAGCGGCAACAAAGCCGCCGGCCCCTCCCCCCCAAATCAGCACGATCAGAGCAACCCCGAGATTCGCTCCGGCGTTGATTCCCAACACGGAAGGACCGGCCAAAGGATTGCGAAACAGAGTCTGCATAAACAGGCCACTCAGAGCCAATCCCATCCCCGCGACTATTGCGGTGACGGCTCTGGGAAGCCGGAAGAGCAGCACAATATCCCGGTTTCCAGATAGTTCTGCGGACAGCTCGCCTTCCGTCTGCAACAGCTCGAAGGACTGAGACACAATGCTGAGTACTTGTTTCATGGGGATCGAAACGGAGCCTCTGAGCACATCCAGAGAGAACAGTGCAAGCGCGAGGAACACCAGTACTGTAAACCGGAGCAGTACACCCTGTTTCATTTTGGCCTATTCCACATGCCGGTAATAGTAGAGCGAATGATTCGGCAGCAGCTGCGGATGAAAAAGCGAAATGAGATCTGATAATATTAAATGAGGCTGGTATGGACCGCTTTCAAAGAAGTCATTACTGTCGGTACTGCTCATGCGGGCATCGTTGTTAATCACATTACCCTTAGTCACCGCTCTGATTCGATTTAGGCGCTGGTCTGCATTCAAGAGCTCCTGCATACTGCTGATTCCGTATTGATGCAGCCAAAAATCAGCCCTGAGCGCCCGCACAAACACCTCTTCGACATCGAGCACCAGGCTGGAGCTCTGCTCGGCTTCGGCCCATACGTAGGCTCCTCCGGCATCCTCAATGAACCGAGCCATATAGCCATTGCCCCCCGGCACAACCCAGCGGCCATTCATCGGACGGTTCAACACCACCTGCGGGCGCGCATCCTCGGATTGCAGATTCCGGTCAACCAGCCGCTGCAGTTTCCTATAGCTCTCTGCCACCGCATTGAACCGTTCTTCAGCCTCTGCTCCGCGGCCCAACAGGAGCCCGATAAATTTGATCCATTCGGCTCTGCCCAGGGGTGTTGGTTCAAGATAATCACTATTCAGAATAACCGGCACATCCGCCTGTCGCAGTTTCGGCACCACATTCCAGGCGCCCTGGGTTACATTGGCCATTACTACCGCCGGTTGGAGGCGTACCACCATTTCCATATCTAACGTTGGGCCGTTGCCGACCTGAGGAAGGTCCTGCTCCCGCATCCTGCGCCGCAGGCTTCGACTGTAGATATGCTTCGGATTGTCCACTGCAACCAGAGTTTCTTCGGCGTCGAGCCACTCTAAGGGCGGCAGGAAGGTCGTGGATAGAGGAATCAGCCGCTGAACCGGGGTTCTGACAATCTGCAGATGGGAATCCGGGCCGATTTCCTGTTTGATTTCAGAAATGTCCTCACGCTCCCGCGGTATGAGAACGTAACTCACCTCGAGCTCGGACGCTTCTCCCGGCGGATGCACATGCAGCAGGGTGTAGTTCGAGCGCTGTTCCACGGAAAACCCTTCCGCATATTCTACGGACGTTCCGAATAGGGTCAGCGGACCCGCCAGTGAAAGGGAGAACAGAATAATCAGTGCGATTTCATTTTTATTCAATTACATGCGCTCCTTTTTCGGAAGCATGTATGATGAGACGTAATACTGTATGAGCATTTTGTGCAAATCAACTTAACTCCCGAAGCTTGATTGCTGATTCAATGTACCAGAGTTTCCTGACTTAGGGTTAACTGCTTCGCCTTCCCGGATTACCCAGTGGCATTGTGAAACAGCGGCTTCCCATTACAGTGACGGGTTCGTGGGGGACTCGCACCCCCTTCCACTGAAATACATTGATAAGTACTCAATAGTACCTTAAACCGGAGGATCTGTATACCAGTACGGCCGACAGCCTCATAAATTTCTGGCGCTTTTAAAGAAATGATATTACAGTATAAATATGAAACAGTTAACTCTTTTTAGACATGGGAAAGCAGAACCTCACGGCAACGGAATCGAGGATTTTCAGCGTCAATTGTTGAAACAAGGAGTAGAGGGCGTTACCGAGGTGGCACAGAGGGCGGTGGAGGCCTGGGGAACTCCGGATGCAGTACTTAGCTCGCCGGCGGTGCGGGCACTGTCAACAGCCGAACTGTTTGCCGAAGAGCTTACAACCGCAGACGACATTCAGCTGTTTGAGGAACTCTACGCGGCGGATTCCGGTGATATCCTTGATGTGATTCGCCAGCTCCCCGCAGATGCCGATCACGTAGTAATTGTCGGCCACAATCCCTCTCTCGAAGAGTTAGCGTTTTTCCTGCTCAAGAATGAGGTCGACCTGAAACCCGGAGCCTGTATCCATCTTATTCTGGATATCGAGCGCTGGAAGGATTTTTCGATTACCCTTACCCCCCATGACGCCCAGGTCATAACTCCGAGTTCATGATCTTTTTATATGTAACGGTTTTCTATTTCAGGCGTAATTTCGATATTCTCAGCATTCATCATACTGGCGATACGCTGAATTGACGAGAGGATGAGGTTCTGCTCCCATTCACTCAGCTCCTGAAACTTACGTACAAACTCTTCCTGCAAAACTGAAGGATCGGTCTTTAAAATCTCACGGGTTCTCTCTGTGACACGAACGATTACTCGGCGCTTGTCCTGGGAGCTCCGCTCGCGTGTAACCAGCCCCCTGGTTTCGAGCCGGTCGATAATATTGGTCACGGTTGCCTGACTAAGACTGACCTTTTTTGCAACACGCCCGATGTTTATATCCTGGTCGCTCATTATCTCTTTTAAGACCATGAGCTGAGGAGCAGTCAGACCGTATCGCTTCACGAGCTGTTTTGAGTGCATATCTATTGCACGTATAATCTGCCGAAGTGTCACCAGCACGTCATAGCTGATATCTCGTCTACCATTCACTTTTTCCCCCATTCTCGCTTCACAAGGGCCTGTAAGTATTTTGCTTGTCCCAATATACTTGTTGTTAATAATAATATCAATACATTACAAGCTAAACTCAAAATCCATTATTTAGACATCTATATTTTATACTACTTAATATATTTTTTTTAGTAAAGGTTAATCTGGTAAATTTATGGCGATTTTCTACTCAATCTGCCCTTTTTTGGACCTTATTATGCAAATAATATAGCCTTCTATACTATATTACTCAAAAAGTAAACGCTTTTCTAATTGACTGACAAATACCATTAAATTATAATTCTAATTGTTACATCTAATAAATTATGAACTAAAAAAGATTCAACCGAAAGGAGTGCGGTTATCAATTTAGGGATTGCATGCGCCGATTTTATGATGATATTCTTCGTTGCAATTGTTGTTGTAATTCTTGGAATCGGAGTCAGCCGGAGAACTATAATATCTCAGGTTACAGCGGAGGAATGAGTTGATCGAGCTGAAAAATCTAACTAAAAATTTTGATAAAAAGGTAGCAGTTCAGAATCTCAACTTAAAAATCGAAGCCGGAAAAATTACCATGCTTATCGGCCCTTCCGGCTGCGGAAAAACTACTACTTTAAAGATGATAAACCGGCTGATCGAGGCTAGCCAGGGAGATATCCTGATAGACGACAACTCGATCTACGACCTTGATGCGGTTACTCTGAGGCGAAGTATCGGCTATGTAATCCAGGAGACTGGTTTGTTCCCCCACATGAATGTGTTCGACAATATTGCAGTTGTCCCAAGGCTGCTCAAGTGGAACGAAGGGAAAGTCAAGGACAGGGTGGAAGAACTCCTAGATCTGGTTACTCTAGACACTACCTATACTCAGAAATATCCTCTACAGCTTTCGGGCGGCGAGAGTCAGCGGGTCGGGCTGGCCAGAGCCCTGGCTGCGGATCCGAACATTTTACTGATGGACGAACCGTTTGGCGCCATCGACCCGATTAACCGCGCTAAACTGCACGAGTCTTTTATTTCTATCCAGGAAAAGCTTGGCAAGACCATAGTATTCGTAACCCATGACATAAACGAAGCTATTAAGCTGGGAGATAAGCTGGCGATACTGCGCAGCGGTGAACTCATACAGTACGACCAGGTTACCAGCATTCTCTATGAGCCAGAAAATGAGTTTGTCAAACAGCTCTTAGGCCATGATCGCAACATCAAGGCGCTCGTACTGAAGAAAAACCGTGACTATATCGTACAGGACGGCTACCTCGCAGTACACAAATCAGATAAAGCCGAACACATCCTGGCAGCAATCGAAGCTTCTAATATGAGCCGTGCACTGGCCGTTGATCGTGAAAACCGCTTTGAAGGAATTTTCATGCTTGAGCACAGCAAACACTCAGCCAAGCCGCGTCTCACCTTGCTCGATGACGCCATTACGGTCGACGAAAACAACAATCTGCAGGAAACCTTGAGTCTGATGATCGAAGCCGGCGAAGCCCAGCTTCCGGTAATCGGGCACCGCAAAGAGTTCCTCGGGGTTATCAATCTCGAGGATATCTTTAATGAGTTCCGCGGCAGCGAGCGGTAGAAGCGCTGTGGCTTACTGACTAAATATGAACCTCTTACAATATACTTCGTTATATTGTTGGCGGGGCGGGTGTTACTCGCCTCGCCTCTTTATTCCGCCCGCGTTAGAGAACAGATGCGTTCGGGGCGGGTCACATCTCCAGGCCTCTGGTCCGAAACCCGTAGCCGATTACATCGTGCACATCGTGCATAACCATAAAGACATTCGGATCCTCTTCCAGCACCAGGCGCTTCAGTCTGGATGTCTGCCGGATATGAAAGGTGACATACAGAATTGTCTTAGGAAGATGGGAATAGGCGCCCATGCCCTGAAAATAGGTCGCCCCGCGGTCGAGCTCGGTATAGATTCTGTCTTTTATCCGTTCGGCGGCCTCGTCGCTGGCCGGTATGATATAGGCCGCCTTCACCCGGCTGAATCCTTCGGTGACGATGTCCACAAAGCGCGAGGAGAGAAACAGTGCAAAGTAACTCCAAATAACAATATTCACATCCCTGAACATGTAACCTGCAAATAGAATAATTGCAGTCTCGACAATCAGGTACCCGTTGCCCATCGAGATGTTGAGGTGTTTTTTCAGGATTGCCACCGGCACATCGGTTCCGCCGGTGGAGGCCCGCGCCTTGAAAATGAGTCCTATACCGACTCCTACCAGCAGCGCGCCGGCAATGGCTGCCACAAAAATGCTATCAGTAAGGGCCCACTGATTGATCGGTTTATAGCCGCCGTCGGTCAGCTGATTGTATTTATCGAACATATCCCGCAGAAAACCCCACCGGTACATATTCACAGGCGACATCACATCTACCGCCACCGCACTGGAAAAAAAACCGACAAAAGTTCCGGTGCCAAACTGCCGTCCGACAAAGATCATGCCAATGATCCAGAGCGGTATGTTCATTACAATCATACTGATACCGACCGGAAAACCGAAAAAGTGAAACAGGATCTGACTCAAGCCTCCCACCCCGCCGGGTGCAATCTTGTACGGCACCAAAAACCAGGAAAGCCCTGCCCCGAACGCGAGACTCCCAACAGCTATCAGAGCCGCCTGCCGTGCTAACTCCACAGGGTCGATTTTACCGATTTTCAGATGCCGCATCCGGGCCAAAAACTGCATGAGGCGCTCCTTGGTTCAGAGTTTCTGCGTACTGTGCGCTATAAAAGCAGGTTAGCATAACTGTATGTGTGTGAGAAG
>CAZRWN010000028.1:0-32580 GCA_964603735.1 uncultured Sediminispirochaeta sp.
CGTTCCTCTTCGCGTTCCTCTTCGCGTTCCTCTTCGAGCTGCCGGCGGTCCTCTTCCAGCTCCTCCTCGCGCATTTCGACTATTTCTTTCCGCTCCTCCACCCCCTTGTCTTCGCGGGTGCGCACATCTTCCACGACCTCGTCGGAGCTGAGGGTCTCCGCCGAGGGAGTGTCCTCCCCTGCCAGCTGAGTAAGCGGTAAGACTATCTGGGTTGCGCCCGGCCACTCATTGTAACGCCGGGAGAGCCCCACCTTTTCGGCGGAGAGTTCCGCTATCACCGGGGCGCTGTAGTGTTCGCGAAAATAGTCCAGGTCGCCCCGGTAGACTGCGTTGTAATAGGTGGTGAACATTGCCAAGGCCGCCGCACGCTCGGCGCTGAGCTGATAAGTAGCCTCAATATATCCGGCCAGTATGCGGCGGATATTGTCGATATGATCTACCATTGCGTCCGCTTCGATTATGAAGATGTCGGCGTTATAGCCGCGGGCTTCGGGCGGCGCGACTATGTGCAGAACACGATATTTGCCGGCATGCTGCCGCTCGCTCTCGAGCGCTTCGGTGGCATCCGAACGGGTTGCGAGCGCCGCGCCTATGTTTTTTATTTGTTCAACCGTCTCGATCTTTGCATGCGGCCCTTCATAATTTATGAACTCGATTTGCTGTTCAGCGACAGTCTCGAGCTCTTCCTCCGCAATATCAACAGCACCGATTGCAATCGATGCGAGCAATAAGAGTCCTAACAAGTTCAACAGCTTCTTCATAGTGTCAAGTATAACATGCTGATACGGTGACTTCACCTATAAAATTCAGATTTTACCGATGGGAGCCGAGTTCCCGCAGGGTGCTGACTGCCTGCATGCGCAGAGCACGGGGTGCGTTCGACCGGTAAATGTCCATCAGTATGTGCCCGGCGGCCGGACGAACCGTGCCGCTGTACAGTGACACCCGCTCGATACAGCGGATGAGTTCGGCGGTCATCAGAGGGTCTTCATCGATGTCAATGCCGCCATTTTTGATGCTGCCGCGCAGCGTCTCTACCACCCTTCCGCCCAGACCGCTCTGAAGCCGGGCGATGGCTCTGAGCAGTTCTACCTTGACCCGCGGGTCCCACTCGTACTGCAGGAGCCTCAGCAGCACTTCCTGGCTGTCCAGCGTACCGTTTTGTGCCAGCAGCTCCACTGCTCTGAGCCGTACGTCGGGGAAATCGTTTACGTACTCCCCTCTCCGGCGGACCGGATTAATCACTCCCATTCCGGCCAGCTGAGTGAGCAGCGAGAGCAGCTCCGGATAGTTCTTACTCGAGACCGTTGTATCGGCACGCTCGGCCAGTTCGTCCAGCAGCAGGAGGTACTCCTTGCGGCCGGCTTCCTCGAGTATCACCTCTTCGAAGGTGGACGCAGAAGGGTGAACTCTATCAGCAGAGCGGTCTGCAGGCTGGTCGGGCGAATTACCGGCCCGCCGGGCGGCTGCCGGCGGGCGCAGAAAGCGACTGCGATAGCTGTATACTACCCAGTCTTCACCTCCGATTATGAGCTGGTCGGAGCCGAACTTCAGAGGCTGTACGGATGGCTGCGGGATACTCAGAGCGGCCTGCAGTTGACCGTCATCGCCGCGGTACAACTGCAGCGATCGACTGCCGTACACCACAAAATTATGCCCTGATCCGGCGGAAATTCGGCCGGCATCCATCGGCAGCGGCGAACTCCAGAGCTCCTGGCCGCTGTCCCGGGCCACCGCCGCTATCCGGTTGCCGGCGGTGCGGATATAGACCCGCTGCTCGTCGATGCTCAGCTCTTCGGCCGGAGAGTAGAGATCGGCATCCCACTTGAGGTCTCCGCGAGGATTGAAAAACCATAATTTTTTATTCACTGCAACGGCGATCCCCGTCGGATCGGCAACACAACGGATCGCCCCCGGCTGCAGCGCAGCGGCTCCGCCGTTCCGTCCCGACGGCAGCCTGGCCAGAGAGGCGATTCCGCTGGCATCTATACGCAGCAGTCGCCCCTCTTCCGAAACCGTCCAGAGACTGCTCAGCCCATCGTAGACCGGCGGAGCCGCCGGTACTGTCTTCAGTTTTTCTTGCCACACAATGGCACCTGTGTGCGTTCTGAGGGTGAGCGTACGTCCGCTCAGACTGTAGACGAGCCCGTCCGGCCCGCGGCGCAGCCACTCGGTACTGCCGGTATCCTCAGCGGAGGTCGCAGTGCCGCTGCGGATCCAGATGGCCCGTCCGGAGGGGGTATAGGCGGCAATCCGGGAGGGTTCCAGGCTCAGGTAGAGAGTCCCGTCACGGCTCTGCTGGAGGAAAGGGTGCGGCCGGGCCGGCAGGCGTTCGCCTCGCCACAGCAGGCTGCCGTCGCTGCGCAGGCAGTACAGCCGGCGGTCCTCGGAGAGAACGTACAGGCGGCTGCGGTCGAGCTGTCCGGCGGTGAGGGCCAGGACACGGCCGCCGGTGGGGTATTTCCAGTCCAATACGAAGCGACTGTCACGCGGGCTATCCTCGGCGGGAAGGTGCTCTGAAGCCTCGAGTCCGGTCGGTGAGTACGGTTGCGAAAAACAAAATGATTGTAACATCCATAAAATTATTATTATGCGCGGTAAAGCGGGGAAGCGGGAGTTTTTTGAGCGATTATTGACTTTTCCCATATCTTTAAGTACCGTTAATGCCTAGATGAACACCGTTGCTGCGTATGCTCCCGGCCACATAACCGGGATATTTTTTATTGACGACCTCGATTCCGATCCCCTGAAACGGGGGTCGCTGGGGGCCGGTTTCTCCATTGACCTGGGTGCCACCACAATGATAGAGCCTGCCGACACCGGCGAAGCTGCTGGGGGTGGCGGAAAACTTGCACCGCAGTTCTTCCTGAACGGGGAAGCGGCCGACCTCGATGTTTCCGCCGCGGTCTACACCTATTTTACAGACTCAGCGCCGACTTTACCAGAGAGAAAACTGCGTATTTCGCACAAGATAGATTTGCCGCAGGGCAGCGGTTTCGGTACGAGCGGGGCGGGAGCCCTGAGTTTGGCACTGGCCCTCAACCGCTGGTCCGGCGCGCCATTTTCAAATGAAGAGGCTGCGCAGTATGCCCACCGGGCCGAGGTAGAGTGCCGGACCGGTCTGGGAACAGTGATCGGCGAGTACTACGGCGGGTTTGAGATTCGCAACAAAACCGGTGCCCCCGGCTACGGCGAGCTTACACAGTTTGCCTTCCAGGAGGACCTGCGGGCGGTGTTCGCGGTACTGGGCCCCTACTCGACCAGCGCGGCCCTCGCCGACCCGCAGATACGCGAACGGGTGAATTTGAACGGAAAGGTTGCCCTGGAGGGGCTGCAGCGCGAGCCGAGCGTGCAGAATTTTCTGCGCTATTCCCGGCAGTTCGCCGAAGGGACCGGTTTAATAACCCCCTGGGTAGCCGATATTCTGGAGGTGATGGACGCCAACAAAATTATCGGCAGTATGTTGATGTTTGGCGAGGGAGTGTTTACACTGGCTGCAGCCGACAGGGCGGCCGAGATCGAGGCCGAATTGCAGGCACACTGTAGCCGAAGGTACAGCCAGTCGGCTGCAGCTGCACCGGTGGTGTTTAGCGCCGGTATCAACAGTTCCGGAGGGACCCTACTGTAATGGATATACACGTACCGAAGAATCATCCGCGCTATCAGTCGATTTCGATTCGAGAAAAACTCATAGAGATGGTAGATGCAAAGGTAGTTGCACCGGCCGGTTTGATTGCACACGGTCGCGGAGAGGCATTCGACTACCTCTGCGGTGAAGTGAGCCCCGAACCGGCCCTGGCAGCCGTTGAAGCGGCGGCGGCCAGTCTGCTGGCCGCCGAGCATCCGGTTCTGTCGATAAATGGAAATGTGGCGGCGCTCTGTCCCCGGGAGCTCGTAGAGCTGTCGAAGGTAAGCGGGGCCCCCCTGGAAGTAAACCTGTTCTATCGTACTCTCGAGCGGGAGAAGGCAATTGCCGAAGTGCTGTTTCAGGCCGGGGCCGGCGAGGTTTTGGGAGTCGGAGACGATGCGGCCGGGACCATTCCGGAGGTCGGCAGTGAACGCCGCCGGATCGACCCGCGGGGTATCGGAAATGCCGATGTGGTGTTCGTCCCGCTGGAGGACGGGGACCGGACCGAGGGGCTGGTGGCCATGGGCAAAACCGTCATCACCGTCGACCTGAATCCCCTGTCCAGAACCTCCCGCAAGGCCGATATCAGCATTGTCGATAATATCGTGCGAGTGGTTCCGCTGCTGATTGCCGCGGTGCAGCGGCTGACAGGAAAAGAACCACATGAGTTGAAGCGAATCGTGGAAGAGTTCGACAACCGGCGCAATCTGAAGCTCTCACTCGAGTTTATTGCCGACCGGCTGCATTCCTTCAGCTTCGAAGGGGAATAAGAATGGCAGTAATTCAAAGAGATGAATGGATAGAGAAAAAGGCGCGGGGCCACCGGATCTCAATGCTCACCGCCTACGATGCCGCCTTCGCATCGCTGCTGGTCCAGGTAGAGAACCTGGATATGATTCTGGTAGGCGACAGTCTGGGGATGGTAGTTCAGGGGCATAACACAACCCGGGCAGTCAGAATGGAGGATATGGTATACCACACCGAGCTGGTTGCCCGTTCAGCCGGCAATGCGATTCCCATTGTGGGCGACATGCCGTACCACAGTTTCGATTCCGCCGACGAGGCACTGAAAAACGCCCTCAAACTGATGAGCGCCGGTGCGGCGGCAGTAAAGATAGAAGGAAACAAGCCCGATGTAGTGACGCGTCTGGTAGCCGAAGGGATCCCCGTGATGGGCCATCTGGGTTTACTGCCGCAGACCGCGGAACAGTTCAAGGTACAGGGAAAGGATAACGCGGCTGCCGAGGAGATCTACCGAGATGCGCTGGAACTGGAGCAACACGGCGCGTTTGCTGTGGTGCTGGAGTGCATCCCCCGGGCTCTGGCCCAACGGATCAGTGAATCCCTCAAGATTCCTACCATCGGGATCGGCGCCGGGCCCGACTGTGACGGCCAGGTGCTGGTGCTGCACGACATGCTCGGTTTAACCGAGGGATATCTTCCGAAATTCGTGAAACGCTACGCCCAGCTCAACGCGATGGTGGTTGAAGCCGCGCAGCAGTACTGCGACGAGGTCAAATCACGCGACTTTCCCACCGACAAGTTTTCGTATCACTAAATTCGCATCACTACTAGAGAGGACCGGTCGAAGTGAGAGAAGATTTCAAAAATATGAACGGCGATACAATCCCCGCGCAGGGTCTGCCCGCGGAGCAGGTACACTCAATGCTGGAGAAGCGCCTGGCCGCAGACCTGACCTTCACCTCCGGCCGCATTCTCGGCTCCATGTGCAGTCAGCCCCACCCGCTTTCATCCGCGGTGTTCCAGCAGCAGCTGGCTAAAAACATCGGCGACCCCGGCTTACACCCCGCCCTGGCGGAGATTGAGGAAGAGACGATCGGACTGTTGGGCAACCTCTTTTCGAATCCGCAGGCCGTCGGGAGCATTGTCACCGGCGGGACCGAGGCGAATCTGCTGGCCATGTGGACTGCCAAGAACAGTACCCCTGCCGATCGTCGCGAGGTAGTTCTGCCTGCTACGGCCCACTTCTCCTTCGAGAAGGCGGCCAGCCTGATGGACCTCGAACTCGTCAAGATTCCGGTAGATGCGGATAACCGAGTGAAAATCGAGGAGTACCGCCGGGCTATTGGCCCACACACGATGGCCCTGGTCGGAATTGCCGGAACGACGGGATTGGGGGCGGTAGATCCGATAGACAAGATTTCCGATCTGGCGCTGGAGCATAATCTATACCTGCACATAGATGCTGCTTTCGGCGGTTTCGTACTGCCTTTTTTGGAGTCCGCCGGGTATCCGCACGGCCAGTCGCCTTTCGATTTCAGGCTCGCGGGGGTCAGTTCGCTCACGGTTGACCCGCATAAGATGGGCCGAGCTCCCATTCCCTCCGGCTGCATTATCTACCGGGCCGAGGAGATTGCCGGTTCGAGCAGCACCCACGTATCCTATCTGGCCGGCGGAAAAACCCGCCAGAGAACCATTGTCGGTACCCGCTCCGGAGCGGCCACGGCTTCGGTGTGGGCTACGCTGCAGCATCTCGGTCTGGACGGCTTCAGCCGCACGGTAAGGCAGTGCATGCAACAGACGTTCTTCCTCAAGGATCAGATCGACTCGCTGCGGGGTATCGAAGCGGTGATGCATCCGGTTATGAACGTGCTCGGCATACGACCGACCGATTATAGTTCCGACGAACTTGCCGGACGGTTGCGGCAGCGCGGCTATGCGCTCTCCCAATTTCCCGGCTTTCTGCGGATTACACTTATGCCGCACCTCTCGCGAGCCCATATCGAGGCTTTTCTCGATGTATTGAAGTCCGAGTTGTAAGGAGTATTGCATGGATGATAAGACCAACGGCGCAGGGTCGGCCGAAAGACCGGTCAAGAAATCGAGATCAGAGCCAGTCTCAGGGCCGTTAGATAAAGCGCAGCACCCCTCAAAAGACATTCGCGGCTCTATTTCCGAGGCTTTACGCGGCAAGAAGGTTGCCCTGGGCATCACCGGCAGCGTGGCCGCCGTGCGCAGCAGCGAAATTGCCCGCCTGCTCATGCGTTACGGGGCGGAAGTGTTTCCCGTTATGAGTCCGGAGGCCTGCAGAATTATTCATCCGAACCTGATGGAATGGGCAACCGGCAACCCGGCGGTGACCAGTCTGGGGGGCGGGATAGAACATGTGGCCCTGGCCGGAAATGTGGCCGGCCGGGTCGATGCGGTGCTCATTGCCCCATCGACTGCCAACACCCTCGGAAAAATTGCAAACGGAATCGACGATACTCCGGTTACCACGCTGGCTACCACCGCTATCGGTCAGGGCATTCCGATGCTGATCGTGCCGGCCATGCACGAGCCGATGTACCACCATCCGGCGGTCAAACGCAACATCGAAAGCCTGCAGGACGATGGCATCCATTTTCTGATGCCGCATATCGCCGAAGGCAAGGCAAAGATCCCCGAAACCGAAGAGATCGTCTTTCATACAATCGATCTGCTGCGCAGCAACGGCCCGCTGGCCGGCACGGAGTGGATCGTCACTGCCGGTCGCACCGTTGAGTACCTCGATCCTATCCGGGTCATCACCAACAACAGCAGCGGCAAGATGGGAATCGAGATTTCGCGGGCCTTGTACTTAGCCGGTGCACAGGTGCATGTGGTGTACGGAAAGGGAACTGCCCAGCCGGTGCCGAATGTCCCCACCTACCGGGTCGAGACGGCCGCGCAGATGCTCGCTAAGGTCAAAACTCTGCTGGAGACACATAAGATCGACTGTCTGGTGGCTGCGGCGGCGGTAGGTGACTGGCAAGCCGGCGAAAAGGCCCAAGATAAAATCACTACCCACGGGACCGAGAAACTGAGCTTAGAGATGGTTCCCACTCCCAAGATAATCGATCAGGTAAAAAACTTCTCACCGCATACCTTTCTGGTAGCGTTTCGGGCGCTGTATCACAAATCGCTCGAGGAGTTAGCTGCCGACGGCCAGGCCCGGATGAAAAAAGCCAAGGCTGATATGATTGCGGTAAACGATGTAGGCGCGGCGGGGGCCGGTTTTGAAACCGCCACCAACGAGCTGCACCTGTTCGACAAGAACGGGGGAAGGACCCATATCGAACTGAGCACTAAGTTCAAGGCTGCAGAGGTGCTGATTCACGCTGTTGCGCGGCAGGCCGGACTCGGGCCGCAGCCCTCATAAGAACTTCGGAGAATTTCGATGCTGCGGCGGCTATGCCTGCAAGAAATCGTCCACAATCGAGTCGACATCGTCCTGCTCGATGTCGAACTGCCGCTCAAAAGCCAGCTCCTGATTGGCCTCGCGGAGTTTCTTCAGCAGGCTGTACACGGTAACCATGAGGATCTTATTACCGGTAGTCGGATACTTTTTAATGAATTGAATGAAATCGCCGCGGGTAATATGTAGAAGAGCGGTCTGGCTGAGGCTGTTCACATTGGCGGTTCGCTTTACCTTCATAAATATACCCGCTTCACCGAACACTTCGCCGCTGCCGATAGTGCAGATGTACACATTTTTCTTGCGTCCCTCTTCTACCGCCACTTCGACCGATCCGCTGATCACCGCATAAAAGGCCTGTTCGACCTCTCCCTGCTGTACAATTCGCTCGCCCTCTTCAAACACCTGGACTTCACACATTCGCAACAGGTCTTCCACTTCGCGTTCACTCAGGAACTTGAAGAGCAGAATATCCTTGATACCATCGCGGTACTGATCGGTATTGTTATCAATGTACATGAGTCTTATCCCTCGTCATTATCACTGGTTGGTAAATCGCTTGAATTGTAGCCTATTCACCGATTCTGCGCAAGAAACTTACACACTGTTTTTAATGGGCATTTATCACATTTTGGATTTTTTGTAGTACAGTGTCGTTTTGCATGTTCGACTAAGAGGCCGTGAAACTCGTTATACACAGTCGAACTGACCGGCAGCTCTTGGTGGAACCTATTCTGCACCTGGTCATAGCTCCACTTCGTTTCCCGGGCTTCGCCGGCCAGGCGCTTGAATATTCGCATGCTGTAGGCATCGACCACACAAATCGGGTCCTCATAGGCATACAGGAGAATCGAATCGGCGGTTTCCGGTCCGATGCCCCAGATAGACAGCAACTCGTTGCGGGCCGGGGCGCGGCCGGAAAGCAGAAACTCGGCCGCATAACGCAGCTTTTTAGCTTTCTGATTGAAGTAGCCGCTGGAGCGGATCAGTGCGGTCAGTTGCTCCGGCGCAAGTTCGAGTATAAACTCAGGCCCGAAGCCGGTTGTCCGGCGGCCGGCCGCCTCCAGCAGTTTCACGAGGCTGCTGCGAACGTTCACCCAGCTCGTGTTCTGCGTCAGAATGGCACCGGTAATTATCTCGAAGCGCTCGCCAGGCTGTAATTCGAGCTTATAGATGCCCGGATGATACCCTTCGGCAGTGTAGCCCGCCCATCCGCTGCGCTGCAGCAGCGGCCACCAGCCCTGCGGACCGTAGTGGTCTAAAAGTTGTGTGTAGATGACATGGGTATTGAGATCGTGGTTCGGAATTGAAGGCTTGCTCATTTTTATTCATCTAATATAAAACAGGGGGCTTCGAAAAGCCCCCTGATGGTTGCGTGTGTGCACGCGATGAAAGAACACCGCGCCTATATAATTCTTATTTCTTGGCCTTCTTCAGGTCTGCGGCCACCGCCTGCGCCGCTGCTAAGCGGGCAATCGGTACCCGATACGGTGAGCAGGAGACGTAGTTGAGACCGTTGCGGTAACAGAACTCGATCGACGAGGGATCGCCGCCGTGTTCACCGCAGATACCCATCTTCAGGTCGCTTTTGGTGCTGCGGCCCTTCTCCACTGCCATGGTCACCAGCTGGCCGACGCCGGTCTGGTCCAGACTCTGGAAGGGATCGTAGGGCAGGATATTCTGGTCCAGGTACTCGCCGATAAAACTGCCGATATCGTCCCGGCTGTAACCGAGAGTCATCTGGGTCAGGTCGTTGGTACCGAAGGAGAAGAAATCGGCATCCTCGGCGATTTCGTTAGCGGTCAGCGCCGCCCGCGGAATCTCGATCATAGTACCGATCTTATACTCGAGCGTGCTGTTGTGCTTCTTGAGCACGTCCTGCACCACCTTTTCGGCGTTCTCGCGCAGTACCTTCAGCTCCATCTTGGTTCCGACCAGCGGAATCATGATTTCCGGAATAACCTTTACGCCGTCGTTGTCGACTTCGCAGGCGGCTTCCATAATTGCCTCTACCTGCATATCGTAGATCTCGGGATAGGTGATTCCCAGCCGGCAGCCGCGGTGCCCGAGCATCGGGTTCATCTCTTTCAGATCTTCGGCCATCTGCTTGATGGACTCGGGTTTCAGGCCGACCTTCTGGGCCAGCTCCTTGATGTCTTCGTCTGTTTTGGGGACGAACTCGTGGAGCGGCGGGTCGAGCAAACGAACCGTTACCGGATAGCCGTCCATCGCCTTGAAGATACCGACAAAGTCTTTCTTCTGCAGCGGCAGCAGCTTGTCCAGGGCCTTCTGACGGGCCGCTTTGCTCTCGGCCACGATCATCTCCTGGAAGATCTCCAGTTTGCCTTCGTCGAAGAACATGTGCTCGGTGCGGCAGAGGCCGATACCTTCGGCGCCGAAGTGGCGAGCCTGCTTGGCATCGCCCGGAGTGTCGGCGTTGGTGCGAACACCCATGCCTTTTTCCTTTACGCCCTTGCGATCGGCTTTCTTACGCACATCGTCGGCCCAGGCGAGGAACTTGGACAGGTCGTCGGTAATCTGCGGGTCTACCAGATCGATCTGGCCGGCGTAGACTTCGCCGTCGGTACCGTCGATAGTCATCCAATCGCCCTCTTTGTACTCTTTACCTTCTATGGTCAGGGTTCCCGACTTAACTACCGCAGCTTTGCAGCCGGCCACACAGGGTTTGCCCATACCGCGGGCCACAACCGCCGCGTGGCTGGTCATACCCCCGGTGGAGGTGAGTATACCCTCGGCGGCGTGCATTCCGCCGATATCCTCGGGAGAGGTCTCCTTACGGACCAGCAGTACCTTCTTGCCCTTTTTCACCCACTCTTCAGCCTCATCGGCGGTAAAGACGATTTGACCGGTCGCGGCCCCGGGGGATGCGTTCAGCCCCTTGGCCAGTACGTTCAGATCACCCTTCGTGGAGGGTTCTATTCGCGGGTGGAAGAGCTGGTCGAGCTGTTGCGGGGTGACCCGCCCGACGGACTCTTCCTCGCTGATCATGCCCTCTTCGACCATGTCTACTGCAACTTTGATGGCGGCCGCACCGGTTCGCTTACCGTTACGGGTCTGCAGCAGATACAGGTCGCCCTGCTGAATGGTGAACTCGATGTCCTGCATGTCGCGGTAGTGCTGCTCGAGGCGATCCTTGATTTTGAACAGTTCTTCATAGATCACCGGATTTATTTCTTTAAGATATGAAAGGTTTTTAGGAGTTCTGATACCGGCAACCACATCTTCACCCTGCGCGTTCTCCAGGAACTCGCCGAAGAAAACCTTCTCTCCGGTTGAAGGGTCACGGGTAAAGGCAACACCGGTACCTGAGTTTTCGCCGAAGTTACCAAACACCATTGACTGCACGTTTACGGCAGTTCCCTGCAGGTCGGTAATCTTGTTGATTTTGCGGTATTTAATAGCCTTGTCGTTCATCCAGCTGCCGAGGACCGCATTGATGGATTTGTACATCTGGACTTTCGGGTCCTGGGGAAAATCTTCGCCCATCTGTTCCTTGTAGATCCGTTTATAGACTTCGACCAGCTTTTTCAGATCGGCGGCGTCCAGGTCGTTATCCAGTTCAACCCCTTTGGCCTCTTTGGCCTTCTCCAGTTCGCCTTCGAAGAGCTGCAGATCCAGCCCCATGGCTACATCGGAGAACATCTGGATAAACCGGCGGTAGGCATCCCAACCGAAACGTTCATTGCCGGTCTTCTTCGCCAAACCTTCAACCGCTTTATCATTGATACCAAGATTGAGGATGGTATCCATCATACCGGGCATGGAGATAGCAGCACCGGAACGTACCGATACCAGCAGGGGATCATCATGATCACCCAGCTTTTTCCCCATCATTTTCTCCAGCTTTTCCAGATTTTCATCGATTTCCGCTTCAAGACCTTCGGGGTACTGTTGATTCTTTTCATAATAAATTTTACAGACTTCAGCCGAAATGGTGAAACCCGGCGGTACCGGGACCCCAAGGTTGGTCATCTCGGCAAGGTTGGCGCCTTTACCGCCGAGGACCTCCTTCATCCCGGAGTTGCCTTCGGCTTCACCTCCGCCAAAAAAATACACTAATTTCTTTCCCATAGAAACTTATAACCTCCATATCTTTGGGTATTTTCAAATTTTATATCTCTAACCAAGATGGTAAGATAATTACCTGTTGATGTCAATAAACACAAAAAAAGAGGGTGCCGATATGACACCCCCGGGGATACTCCCATGTTATGCGGTATACGACTCCAAGTGCATGCTGCGGGAAGGATGCTGAAGCCGTTTGATTGCTTTCTTCTCGATCTGGCGGATACGCTCCTTGGTCAGGTTGTATTTATCGCCAATGTCCTTCAGAGACAGCGGAGTCCGTCCGTTCAGTCCGTAGCGGTACTGAATAATCTCGGCCTCTTTCTCACTCAGAGTCTTGAGAACCTTGTTGATATCATCTTTAAGAGAGTTATCCATTGCAACCTCTTCAGGTGCCCGATAATCTCTATCTTCAATAAAATCGCCAAGCTGACTGGCGCCCTTATCGGCATACACCGGGGTCTCCAGCGAAACCAGATCCTGGGATATATTGATCAGGTTGGCAACATGATCCTTGTCCATCATGGTTGCCGCGGCAATTTCGTCTATCTCCGGCTCTTCGGCTTTCCCGACCTGCAGTTCCTTGCGGGCTTTGTCGATCTGCACCAGTTCGTTGGCACGGTTGAGGGGCAGCCGGATCATACGGGCCTTTTCGCTAATGGCCTTCAGAATGGCCTGACGAATCCACCACACAGCGTACGAAATAAAGTGAAATCCCTTATCCACATCAAACCGCTCGATCGCATTCATCAGACCGATATTACCTTCGTTGATCAGATCCGCCAGCGGCAGGCCCTGATTCTGATACTTCTTGGCCACATTTACCACAAACCGCAGGTTTGCGTTCACCAGCTTCTCTTTGGCATCCTTGTCACCCTGCGCAGCCAGCCGCGCGTAATGATTCTCCTCTTCGCGGGATAATAGCGGTATTCTATTAATCTCTTTCAAATAAAGAGAAATAATGTTTTCATCATCAAAGGAAGTGGATGCTGTTGTAACTCTTTTATTTTTAGTCTTCGTTTCCATACTCGCCTCCTATTACCTATTAATGCAAGAAGCGTGCCATTTTACGAAGACAAATAATAATTTTTTATTTTATTATATTACAATGATTTACATTTTCTTTAGTTGTTTAATCAACCTTACTCATTTCTGTAGTGGGTCATTAATGCCCATCTACCGGAAAACAGCTGAAATCTGTAGTAAAAATGCCCCACAAATCGCCACTGCCCCCGTTCCAGTGGTCAGTTTTACGGACAGCTCACTCCCCGGCATCATACTGCAGGTCGTCCGCACAGGTAAACAGGCTGGCAAAGTCGATTTTGAACTCAAAAAAGAGAGCCCGCTTCTCCTGCGGCTGCATCTCCTCCAAAATCCCGGCCGCTTTAATCTCCTGCCAGTAGGCGTCTATAATCTGCATCACATTTTTTCGCTCGGTATCCGAGTAAAACAGATCCGCCTGTTTGCTGGAAAAATAGCGGTACAGCTGGATAGACTTGAAGGTGTGCCGGTCTTCTTCGTCCCGGTTTGTGTGGCGCTTCAACATGCTGCCGGCCGGCCCTTTCGGATTGATCGAAGAGGCCGAAAACCAGCACTCCCGGGCATTCTCATGATAGCCGAGCTTCTGCAGTGCTACCCCGCACAGATAAAAAATCTGCCCCAGCGCCTGAATGTCCCGGGACGGACAGGCCTGCAGAGCCTTTTCAAAACAATAAGCGGCGTCCTTCGGGTTGTGTCGTGCAAGAAAGGTCTTTCCGCGGTTGGTGAATAAAATCCATTGATGCATATATACTATATCCTCTTGCTATTACGTAAATAAGATACAAAAAAGAACCGCTGCGGGCAAGCATTCTTTTTTTTCATAATTCTGCTTGACCCGTCTAATTTTCATTCGTATATTTTGAACGAAGTTCCTACACATGTTGTAATGTGAAATATTTTAAATACTAATTCAGGAGGAAGGTATGAAGATAAAGCCGCTTGGTGATCGAGTGCTTGTCAAACTGGAAGAAGTCGAAGAGAAAACTGCCGGAGGTATTTTCATACCGCAAACGGCCCAGGAAAAAACACAATCTGGTACGGTAGTCGCGGTTGGTGATGATGAAATGATCAAAGTAAAAGCAGGACAAAAGGTGATGTACGATAAATACGCCGGCACCACCGTCAGCGTAGACAACGAAGATCATCTGCTCATTCGATACGCCGATATTCTCGCAGTTATCGAGTAAGCTGACAAAAACGAAAACACTGAAAACGGGCTGTCTAACAGGCAGCCCGTTTTTTGTGTATTCAGGCAATTAGTAGAAAAAATTCTCCATCGCCTGCAGGACGCTTGTGCCGCTCTCGATCCTCTGGCCGGTGGGCGGCAGGGAACCCAGCAGGATTTTGCCGTAGCTCTTGTAGATTATCCGGGAATCGAGAATACAGACTACTCCGCGGTCGCTCTTGCGGCGCATCAGACGGCCGAAGCCCTGTCTGAGTTTCATCGCCGCCTGGGGCAGCGAGTAGTTCATGAAGGAATTGCCGCCGGCTTTTTCGACCGCTTCCATACGGGCCTGCACCACCGGGTCGGTGGGAACCGCAAAAGGCAGCCGGCAGATGATTACCAGCCGCAGCGCCTCGCCGGGAGCATCAACCCCCTCCCAGAAGGAATCGGTTGCGAAGAGTACGCTGGACACATCCGCGTGAAAATGGGCCAGCAGCTTCGATCGCTCCTCTCCGCCCTGTTTGAGGACCGAAATTCCCCGCTCTTCCAGTACGGGTGCAACCTGATCGTAGGTTGCCTGCAGCATGCGGTAGGAGGTAAACAAAACCAGCGCGCTGCCCTCCGACAGCGAGAGGCTCTCCCCAATGAAGGAGTTCACATACTCCTGATACCCCTCCCGGTTCGGCTGAGGGGTGTCATCGGGGATTGCCAGCAGAACCTGTTTTCGATACTGAAAGGGGGATTCCAGCTGAAGCGTCGCCAGACGGTCAGTGTAGTTGCCGTTCAAGCCCACCCGGCCGAGCCAGTAGGTGAACTGCTTGCGCACCGTCAGCGTGGCGGAGGTGGCAATGACGGTTTTATGCGGTTCGTAGACCGCCGCCTGCATGAGCGCGGATATCTGCAGAGGGGTGCGGATGAGGTTGCAGAAGGCTTCCCGCTTCGAGGTAAAGCCTTTCTCCATCCAGCAAATGGCATCCTCCTGCTCAGCGTAGCGTTCAATGGACCCCAGGACCGCCGCCTGCGAGGCCAGGCGCTCCATCACAATTCCCGTCTCGAAGACCTCGGATTCCTGGGCGTACTTCTCCTCAAGCGTCTGAACCCCCTGCTCGAGCGCCGACAGCAGTTTGTTTAAGGCGGTCCGCATATGCCGAATCGGCTCCATAACCGCTTCCAGCTGGGCGGCATCGGTCGCCGGTCTTATCCAGAAGTTGTTCGCGGTATCCAGGAAGGTGAGCAGCTGGCCATCGAGTTTGTCGGCTTCGCTGTGCAGCTCCTGGACGAGCGCGGGAATCTTCTGGAAGACCTCCTGTTTGTCGGAATACTTCTGTAGCTGCAGGACCAGACCGAAGCTTCGGCTCTGTCGGCGGCTGTACAGACGGCGCAGCTGCTTGAATAGTGCGAATTTATTGTAGCGGTCCGAGAAAAAGCTGGTGGCGCTCTTTTCCAGGGAATGGGCTTCGTCAAAAATCAGATGACCGGCCGGCGGAAGCACGGCAGTACTGTCGAATCCGGCCCCGTCGACCCGCGCCGCCAGATCGGAGAACAGGAGATGGTGGTTTACGACCAGCAGATTAGAGGCGGCCGCCTCGCGGCGGGATTTTATCACAAAGCAGTGTTCACGGTTCGGACAGCGCAGCCCCATGCAGGCATCCGATTCGGAGCAGACCCGGCTCCACAGATCGGAGGAAGGAAAAAAGGACAAATCGTCCCGGCTGCCGGTCTCGGTTACTTCGGTCCATTTTTTGATCGCCTGCAGCTCGCTCTCGTCCTGACTGAACAGTGCCATCTCCTGCATTGCATCCTCGAGGCGCCGCAGACAGACATAGTTGCCGCGGCCTTTCACCAGCTTCGCATCGACCCGCTTTCCCAGCAGTTTCTCAGCCAGCGGGATATCCTTGTCGAGGAGCTGCTGCTGGAGGTTGATAGTGGCCGTTGAGATAATGACGCGCTCGCGGTTCTGCAGCGCCCATGAGGCGGCCGGCAGGAGATAAGCCAGAGATTTCCCGACCCCGGTGCCGGCCTCGATTACCGCCAGACGGCCTTCGTTGAAGGCGTTGGCCACGGCTTCGAGCATTTCAATTTGCGGCTCACGGGATTCATACGTGGGGAATTCGCTGCTCATCAACCCGCCTGGTTTCAGGATATCCGCTAAACTGCCGACTGCCAGTGGTGTTTTTGCTGCCTGCTCGAGCGGCTCGCTGACGCAGTATACACTTCGCACACGGTTATCGATGATGTAGAAACCAATGCCCTGATTCCCGAGCTTTGAAGCCACCTGCAGATCGGCATCACTCGGCCGCAGAACCCCGGAGGGGTGGTTGTGTATGACCACATCGCCACTCTCCATGTAGGGAAACAGCGCCGGTGCCGCCGACTCGTTGCCCCGCCCGGCCGCATCAACTTCGTCGACCAGTCCGTCCGTGTTAATTTTGCCGTAAAACAGAACCTCCTGACCTTCAGCATCTTCTATAGCCGAACGGATAGTTTTGATCACTTCAGGAGTAAAACGCTCGTCACTTTTCATGCCGTGATTATAGCCTCTAATCAATTTTTTTTGTATGATATGCAGCATGGAATTCGGATTCTATAAATTATTTATCGCCACCCACGACTACATCCTCATAAACGCCTTCAACAACGAGATGCCGTTGGAAGAGTCGACCGCCCCATTAGTGCAAAGGCTGTGCAACCGAAGCGAAGGCATCGGCGGAATGGGAGTCATTTTTATCACCCCGTCGACCGAGCAGAGCGCTGCCCTGTTTTACTACGGTGCCGATGGGCAGGCCCGCACTCCGCCGATCGAGGTGCTCATGTGTGCCGGCCGCTACGCCTTCGATTTCGGGCTGGTGCAGCGGGGCGAACTCGTTTTCGACACCGAACGCGGAATGGAGAAACTGCAGTGCATAGACAGCTCGCACTTCAGTTATCGGGTCGGTCTCCCGCACTCCGATACTGAACACAGGATTGTTCCCGGAGGCTCTATCGATTTTCAGGTGAGCCTCCAGTCACAGGGACGCACTATACAATCTACACCGGTTCTGTTCAAGCATCCGTACGCCGCCATTTACTCCAGCGACTTTTCTGCCAATGAGAGAGAGCGCATCCCGGCCAGCGTACCGATTGCCGGCCGGAACCATACATTGGTGCTGTACAAGGTTAACAGCAGCGATGAGATTCTGCTGTCGGTACAAAACAGTGCTGAGGTACTCCCGGATATCGTCGAAGCCGCGGCGGCGGCCGGGGTTGCGGCAGCAGCCAACGGTTTTTGCGACCGAGACCTCGTTATCCGTCTCTCTACCGGCGGGAGGTTTTTCTTCGAATGGAACGAACGCAGCAACAGCGTGTATGTGGCCGGAACCCCGCATTACGCATTCAGCGGATCTTATTCATCCGAAGATGAACAGGATCAGCAATTTCTGGACGGAGAAGAGTATGGACCCTCTATTTGAACGCTTCCAACGCCTGCTTCGCTCCTACCTTCAGTTCGGCGCGCCTTCGGACAAATGGTTTGAAGAACATGACGAAGAAGCCGATTTCCGCGAAGCCTGGGAGGAGCTGGATGAGTTTCTGCGCAGCGGCACATCCTCAGGCCACTCGCGGCGTGGCGCTGGTAACGGCTCCGGCACCCGCGGTGGCGCCCGCTTCGGATTCGCTTCGCGGGAGCAGCGGCTCCCGCCCGAAGAGCTGCGCAAGGACTATGAGCTTTTTGGAGTAGCGTTCGGAGCATCCTTCCAGGAGGTGCGCAGTGCGTATCGTCGGCTGATGCGCACCCACCATCCCGACCTGCACGCCGGAGACAACATAAAACAGCGGGAAGCCACGCACAAATCTCAGCAGCTCAACACCGCCTATCAGCGCATCAAGGCCTGGGAAGCGGCCAAGCGCGGCGCCTAAACTACCCCTCCAGTTTGTACTCCTGGATCTTGCGGTGCAGGGTTTTGCGGCCGATACCCAGTACCTCGGCGGTGCGGGACTTGTTGCCGTTCTCCCGGTGGAGGGTGGCCCGGATCATCTCCCGTTCGGCGTCCTCGAGGCTGCTGCCGACTTCGATTTTGACATAGTCGGCATCCGAGCCGGAGGTTACCGTCGGCGGCAGATCATCATAAGTGATGATGTTGCCCTTAGTCATAACGACCGCGCTTTCTATGCAGTTACGCAGTTCGCGGATGTTTCCCGGCCAGTGGTAGTTGTACAGGGCCAGGCGGGCCCGCGGGTCTACCCCTTCAATGTTCTTTTGGTTCTCCTCGCTGAACTCCTGCAGAAATGCGGAGATGAGCAGCGGAATATCCTCTTTACGCTCGCGCAGGGGCGGGACATGGATGTTGACTACGTTCAGGCGGTAGAAGAGATCTTCACGAAAGCGGCCCGCTTCGATTTCGCTCTTGAGATCGCGGTTAGTGGCAGAAATAACCCGCACATCCACCTCCTGGGTCTTTTCGCCGCCGACCCGCTCGAACTTCTTGTCCTGCAGTACCCGCAGTATTTTTATCTGGACCTGCTGGTTTATCTCTCCGATTTCATCGAGGAAGATGGTTCCGGTGTGGGCAAGTTCGAAGCGCCCCCGCTTCATTGAAACGGCTCCGGTAAAGGCGCCTTTCTCGTGACCGAAGAGTTCGCTCTCCAGCAGGCTCTCGGCCAGAGCGGCGCAGTGCACTTTGATGTAGGGATTGTCCTTGCGGTTGGAGAGTATATGAATCGCATCGGCAACCAGTTCCTTGCCGACCCCGCTTTCCCCGGTTATGAGCACGCTGGCCCGGGTGGCGGCCACCTGCTCGATCATCTGCATAATTTTCTGCATCTGGCTGCTTTTACCGATGATCTCACCGGTTTTCCGGCGGCTCTTGAGGCGTTCGACTTCCTCCTGCAGCGTTCTGTGCTGCAGCACCAGTTCGCGGTTAGAGAGTGCCCGTTTTGCCAGCAGTGAAAGACGGTCGAGATTGACCGGTTTGGTGACGAAGTCGAAGGCCCCGTTGCGCATGGCTTCTACTGCAGACTCGATGGTGCCGTGGCCGGTAAGGATAATCACGGGAATAGTCGGATAGGCCGAACTGATGCGTTTCAGCAGCTCTTCACCCGACATCCCCGGCATCTTCAGATCGGCAATTATCAGATCTACGTGCTCCTCGTTCACCAGGTTCCAGCCCTGCTTCCCGTCCTCCGCCAGCAGCACCTCGTAGCCGTCCATTTCCAGCGATCTTCCCAGCCCCTCACGGATGTTCTTTTCATCATCTACGATGAGAATAGAGAACTTCATTCATCTTCCCCTTTCCAATCAAGCAATCTTTTTTCACTGTCGGGTATCGGCAGACTTATAGTGAAAGTGGTACCCTGCTCTTCCCGGGAGTGCACGGTCACCTCGCCGTTGTGCTCGCGCACCACCTTGTACACTACTGTTAATCCTAATCCTGATCCGAACTCTTTGGTAGTATAATACGGCTCGAAAATCTTAGACAGCTGTTCCTCCGACATGCCGATTCCATTGTCACTGATATCGACATGCACATAGCCGTGGTCTTCGCGGGTGACTATGGTCAGCGTACCGCCGTCGTTCATGGCAGCCACCCCGTTTTTAATGATATTTATCAGGGCCTGTTTCATATATTTTTCATCAAGGTCGATTTTCGGAAGATTGCGGTCGAGTTTTGTTTCTAGTTTCACATTACTCTCTTCGAGTTCATACTTGATAAACTCGATCAGCTCTTCCACCACTCCGTTGATGGTGGTGCGCTTCATGCTGGTGTCCATGGGGCGGACTGCAAACAGAAAATCCACCACGATGCCGTTCAGCCGCTCGATCTCCTCGGTAATGATCTCCAGATAGTGGCCGGCGGTCTCCTCGTCCAGACACTGATTCTGTTTTAGGGCCTTCTGTATCAGCTGGATGTGAATGCCGATCGAACCGAGCGGATTCTTGATCTCATGTGCAACCCCGGCGGCCAGCGTGGTCAAGGAGGCCAAACTTTCGGCCCGGCGCAGCCGCGCCTCGCGCTTACGTCGTTCGGTTATGTCCGAAACCAGAATGAGACTGCCGCGCCGTTCCTCCTCTTTTTCGATCGGTACCACCGAAAACATCAGAGTTCGCCCCGAGCCGCTGCCGTCCAGGGTAAACTCCTCCTCCTCTATGCGGCCGCCGGTCTGTACACTCTCGCGCAGAAAAGCCGCAATCTCATCATCGGCTACCGCTTCCCACAAGAGGTGCTCCTCGGGATCGCTGCGCAGCATCGGCAGAAGAGTACGGATTGACTGATTTGTAAAACTAATTTTGTGGTCGAGATCGGTTACCAGCACTCCGTCGGTCATGGTGTTGAGCACCATTTCCAGCATTTCGTTTTCAGAAGCCAGATCGAAGAGCAGCGCTCGAATCTGTTCTTCATCCAACTTCGACAGCTTGTTGAGTGCTCTCTGGATGAACTTCCTCATACCATCTCCTTCATCGAGTACAGCAATCCCTCCAGCAGCAGATCCGGAGCCTGATTGTAGTGTTCGAAGCTGATCAGGGCATCTTTTATCTTTCGGTTCCAGCGTTCCAGTACGGTATAAGAGACCGGCAACTGACGATCGGGGGCGGCCATATAGTCGCTGAGCACATCGCTCAACTCCTTCAGAAAGGGTACGAAGTAGTTTTTCAATTGGGAATCCTGCAGGAATTCATCCAGCTTCTCCGGTTCCCACTCCGAATCACCCCACACATAACTGAAGAAGTGCTCCGACTGCGCCCGCAGGCGTTCCAGCGGTACCCCGCGCCACGCCAGGAAAAACGAGCGTAAATCCCGGTACTCCGGCGACTCTATTCGAAAAATCTTCCGCATCACCTGTTCAGCGATTTCCGGAGTACGGCGGGCAAAATAGTACTGACGCACCCGCGAGATAATAGTAGGCAGAATTCGGCCTTTCCGTGCGGACAAGAGAATAAAATAGGTGCCCTCCGGCGGTTCTTCCAGGGTTTTCAGGAGGGCATTGCGCGAGGCGTCGCCCATTTTATCCGCATTCTCGAGAATAACGATTTTTGACTGATTCGAGCTGGTGGTGTGCACCCAGGAGTTGACCGCCCGGATTTGATCAATCGGAATGGTGTCGCGGGGAACCACTTTTTCCAGTTCGGCACAGGCCCCGTAGATCTTCTTCAGGGATTTTTCGAGTTTGCTTTCGCTCGGCAGCTCGGCTTCCGGATAGTAGTTCTCCAGCTCCTCTTCCAGCTTGGTAATCGGATCCTGAATTTTCTTCAGCTTCTGTTCATTCCCCTCCCACAGCAGGGGATCAAAGCGGCGGGTCAGCTTCCTGACTGCCCTGATAAACAGAAAACGGGAGCCCTCGCTGCGGCTGCGCAGGAGCGCATTTCCGGCGGCGGACGTTTCTTCGCTGAAGTAGCGTGATCCGAGCATCAGTACATAGGGGTGGTCGAGGACCCGATGCTGCCGGCATGAGCTGCAGTCGCAGCTCCAGGCCCCCCTCTTTTTACACGTAACTACCCGCGCCAGTTCCAGAGCTGTTGAGAGCTTGCCGGTATACGGGTCTCCGTAAAACAACAGTCCGCCCGGCAGACACTGATGCGATATCTCCTGTGAGAGCTGTGTGATTATGCGCTGATGACCAAGAATATTATCAAACACTGTAACTCTGTAACCTCTCCTCTAAAAATCGGGCGCCTACCGGTATTATTTTATGCAGGATCCCGGCCAGAAAACTCTCCTCAAAAAACGGTCTCACATCGACCACCGTCTGCAGCTGCAGGACGAACACGAGAATTGCCAAAAACAAAAAACCTTCGATCAATCCGAGAAAGAACCCCAGCGCCTGATCGAGCTTTTCCAGTTCGACCCGTTCGATTACCCGGTGGAGCGTCGACTCTAAAATCTTTATCAGGGCATACCCAATCAAGAAAATAAGCAGAAATGCCACGATCGGAGTCCACATGGTTTCTCCCAGAAAGGGGGCCAGCACCGGTGAGAGGGTTGCGGTAAAGATAACGGCGGCCGCCAATCCCGTGATCAAGGCCAGTGCCGACAAAAACTCTGCCACGAAGCCGCGGAATGCACAGCGCACTCCGGCCGCCAGTAATATCAGTATTCCGATAACATCAAACACAGCCAGATTCATCTATTCCGTCTCCCTTCCGCATATGAATATATCAATTCGGCAATCTTTTCAGCAGCATCGGCCGGACAGAGCTCGGAGGCTGCCCGCCCCATCGCCGCGCGCTCACTCTTATTCTGCAGGAGCCGCAATGTATACTTCAAAAGCGACTCAGGATTGAGCGTATCGCCCTCCAGAACAATCGCAGCGCCGCGCTCGGCAAACAGCCGGGCATTTCTTACTTGATCGCCCCGCGAGCTCTCGCCGCCGAGTGGTATCAAAATAGAGGGCTTGCCCAGTGCCCCTGATTCCCAGAGGGTTCCGGCTCCGGCCCGGGATATAATCAGATCGGCGGCGGCTAAAATGTGGGCAAATTCGCCATGAAACAGATCGGCGGTAATATATCGGGGGTTATTCGATACCTGATAATCCAGCCGACCCATCTGGTGCACCACCAGCGCCGCTTCCAAGAGCTGCGGGAGGATCGCGGCTGTCATCTGATTCACCTGCCGCGCCCCCTGGCTCCCGCCCAGTACCAGTACAACCGGTTCGTCCGCCGGCAGCTGCAGCAGTTCTCGTCCCTGCTCCGCATCGCCTCTGAACAGTTCGGCCCGCACGGGATTGCCGAACACCTCCACCCGTTCTCCGGCCCGCGGGTAATATTCGGCTCTGGTTGCCTGATAGGGCAGCAGAATTTTATCGGCGAAACGGGCGGCAATCCTGGTTGCCAGGCCCGGGTCGCGGTCCGACTCATGGGTGATGATGGGTATCTTCAGCAGGCGGGCGGCTATTACCGGAGCAACCGCTACATACCCGCCTTTTGAAAAGAGCACCTGCGCCTGTAGTCGCTTCAGAAGAAACAGCGATGCAATAATGCCGGCGGCCACTTTGAAGACATCTAGAAAATTCTGCAATGAGAAGTAGCGTCTCAACTTTCCCGAAGGAACTGCATGGTAAGGTATATCGAAACGGCCGGTTATCTTGCGTTCTATCTCTTTACCCGACCCTATCCACACAATATCGAGCTCCGGGCTGCCGCCTAATGACTTGAGTTGATCAATTACTGCTATTCCGGGAAACACATGCCCGCCCGTTCCACCGCCGGTGCACGCTATTGTTATAGACACAGTCACTTACCTATACTTGTGTTTTTGTAAAGCTCAGCATATCATAACCACAGACGCTATTCAATCTTAGGCTGAAAAAGCTTCTGAACTATCGATTTAACATTTTTCTAACACTATTTTAATAGTAACTTGACCTAAATTTCTTGTTATTCTTGCATGAGTCTGCAGCTGTATTAAAGGAGAATTACATTGGAAGCACAGAGACATCACTTTTGCGAGGCAATCAACCGCCTCAATAACGACATTCTGAAAATGGGAACCCTGGTTGAAGAGGCGATGCAGAATGCTATGCATGCGCTGAAAACAAAAGATTATGAGCTGGCAGGAAAAACTATTGACAACGATGAGAAGATCAACCAGCTCGAACTGGAGATCCAGGATAAGCTGACAGTACTCATAGCTACTGAACAGCCGGTAGCCCGTGACCTGCGTCACATCATCACCAGTTTGAAGGTAGTCACTCAGCTGGAGCGGATGGGAGACCATGCGGTGCACATTGCCAAGTCGGCCATACGCCTGAAGGGTGAAGATTACGTCAAGCCGCTGATCGATCTGCCGAAAATGGGCGAGATCGGAGTGCAGATGCTGCACGAAATACTGTCCGCGTTCACCGAGTGCGATGACAAACGGGCGCAGCAGATCGCGGAGATGGACGATGAGATCGATAATCTGAACAATCAGGTGTGGCGTGAGTTGATCACGTATATGATGGAAGACTCTTCACTGATTCGGCAGGTCACCTCGCTGCTGTTTGTCTGCCGCTGGCTCGAACGTTTCGGCGATCATGTCACCAATATCAGTGAATGGATCGTGTACGATGCAACCGGTGCTCACACCGAACTGAATCTTTAATTTTCAACCAAACAGGCGGTATAAACAGATGGCCAACAAAACAATCCTGGTAGTAGACGACGAGGCGGATATTCTCCAGCTTATTCAGTATAATCTGGAGAAAGAGGGGTATAAAACCCTGACCACTGCCTCCGGAGAGGAAGCCTTGCGGGAGGCCCGCCGTCACCTTCCCAATCTGATTATTCTGGACCTCATGCTGCCGGGGCTGGACGGCATCGAAGTCTGCAAACAACTTAGCAGTACCGAAGACACAAAATATATCCCCATCCTCATGGTAACGGCCAAAAGTGAAGAGTCGGATATCATTACCGGGCTGGAAGTAGGTGCCGATGACTATATCACTAAGCCCTTTAGTCCGAAGGTCTTGATTGCCAGGGTGCGGGCTATTCTGCGCCGCAGCCGCCGTAATCCCATAGATGAGGGCCGTGAACCGTTCATCAAGATCCATGACATCCAGATAGACACCAGCAAGCATGAAGTAGTGGTTAGCGGCCAACCGATGTCCCTCAGTGTCACCGAGTTTGCAATCCTCGAGTTTTTGGCCCGGAATCCCGGCTGGGTCTTTTCGCGTAATCAGATTATCGGCGCAGTGAAGGGCGAGGATTATCCGGTAACCGAACGGTCGGTGGATGTACAGATTCTCGGCCTGCGTAAGAAGCTCGGCGAACAGGGCCGGATGATAGAAACGGTGCGCGGCATCGGCTATCGCATGAAAGAGGAATCATAGCAGCGAGAACGACCGCACCCGGCGCGCTTTTCTCTTTCTCTCTTCCTTGACACTCTGCACCTGCCTTAGTATGTTGTAATTAATGTCGTGGGGTGGTTTGTGCTGTGCACGAGCCTGAGAACATACCCGTCGAACCTGAATCTGGATAATACCAGCGCAGGGATCAGGACAGACCAGGCTGTTCCCCCTCAGACAGAATATTTTTCTCATCATAAGGAGCATGCCATGAAAAAAATTCTTATCATTGCAGCAGTAGTGCTTATTGCGGCTGTTGCAGCTATCGTGCTGTTCACTCCTGGTAAAAGTGAACCGGCACCCGCCCAAGCAGAGTCGCAGGACACTGCAGAAGAACAGTCAGTTCAAGCCGAAGAGTTGGTCATTTATGCATACGACTCTTTCACCTCGGAATGGGGCCCGGGGCCCGAGATCAGTGCCCGCTTTGAAGAGCAGTACGGTATACCGGTCGAAATGCGATCGGTCGGCGACGCCGGACAGGTCCTTCAAAAAGCGGTGCTGGAAAAGGACGACCCGCAGGCTGACATTCTAATTGGTATCGATAACAACATGATAGCCCGCGCAAAAAATGAAGATGTCCTGCAGCCCTACACCTCTCCAAACCTCGAGAAGGTACCGCAGGACCTCATTTTTGACAGCGACCATCATGTAACTCCCTACGATTACGGCTACTTCTCAATCATTTATGATTCACAGATGATCGACAATCCGCCGAAAAGTCTCGATGACTTGACCGCAGCCCGCTTCGAGGACAAGCTGATTCTCATGGATCCGCGTACTTCGAGCCCCGGTCTGGGTTTTCTGATGTGGTCGATTCATGAGTACGGCGACCGGTTCGTCGAATACTGGGAAGAGCTGCAAGCCTCCACCCTCACCATCACCGAAGGCTGGGATTCGGGCTACGGCCTGTTCACCAGCGGAGAAGCGCCGCTGGTGCTCAGCTACACCTCCAGCCCCGCCTATCATGTGGAGTACGAGGACAGCCGCCGGTATAGAGCGGCGATTTTCGAGGAAGGCCATTACATGCAGATCGAAGGAGTGGGGATCGTAAAGGATGCCCCCCACCCCGATGCGGCCGAGAAGTTCATCGATTTCGTACTCACCAAAGAGTTCCAGGAGGTAATTCCGCTCACCAACTGGATGTATCCGGTGCTGCCCGAGGTAGAATTGCCGGAGTCGTACGAGTTTGCCCCCCAACCGGGCAAGCGGTTCTATTTCGACGCCGAACAGATCGACGCCAATCGTGAAGATTGGATCGACACCTGGGCGAAAGCAGTGACCCGCTGATGAACCTGCCGTCAGCGCGTTCGTGGGAAAGGCCGCATCCGGCCTTTCTCACTTTGTTTATATTTTTAGGATTACTCTTCTACCTGCCAATAGGCAGCGTTCTTCTGAAAGCCTTCTTTCCGGAAGGAAATTTCGACGCTTCGATTTTCGCCGAAACGATTTTTTCGGAATACACACTCAGGATCCTCTGGTTCACCTTCTTCCAGGCCGTGCTTAGCACTATTTTCTCTCTTCTGCTCGGTTTACCTGGCGCGTATCTTATTTCAATGTACACCTTTCCCGGCCGCAGGATTGTGCGGGCCGCATCCGGAGTTCCTTTTGTGCTGCCGCCGATTCTGGTGGTGCTGGGTTTCGTAATATTCTTCGGGAACAGCGGTCTGCTGAACACGACCCTGATGCGGGTCTTCGATCTCTCCGAACCTCCCCTGCGGGTGCTGTACTCCTTAAAAGCTATTATACTCGCCCACGGATTCTACAACTTCCCGATCGCCCTGCGTTTGATCGCCTCGCTCTGGCAGCAGCTGCCGCCGTCGCAGGAGTGGGCCGCTCAAACCCTGGGGGCCACTCGCCGGCGTCTATTTTTCAGCATCACCCTGCCGCAGCTGATGCCGGCCATCCTGGCCGCAGCGGCCCTTATTTTCATGTTCTGTTTTACCAGTTTTGCCATTATCCTGGTGCTCGGCGGCGGGCCGCAGTTTACTACCGTGGAGGTAGAGATCTACCGGCTGGCAAAAACTTCGTTCGAAATTCCGGCTGCCGGGGCACTGTCGATTGTGGCGCTGGTTTTGACCCTGGGTATTATGGGTATCTATGTGAAGCTTCAAAATAAGCTGGCCTTCCATCAGGAGCTGTCCGCCGGTCCGGTCCGACCCCGCACCTATCACCGACCCTCGCGCAGCGGCTATGTGGGAATTATCGGGTATATCGGGGCGATGATTGTTATCGTGGCCGGCCCGCTGTTGGCGGTTGTGCTGCGCTCGCTGCAGAAGCCGGTTACCCGCGCCGGGCAGCTGCAGTATACCCTGGAGTGGTACCGACAGCTGTTCGGCTCGGGAGCCCGGCAGTTCGGCCGGATCGCCCTGCCGGCGGTGCGCAACAGCGTGCTGATCGGCATTGTAGCGGCCACACTGGCGGTGGTAGTGGGCACCGCTCTCAGTTACCTGACCGTCCGCTACCGGCTGAAGTTCGGAAGACTGATCGACACCCTCGGCATGGCACCAATGGCCATTTCTTCGGTTATTCTGGGGCTCGGCTATTTCCTGCTTTCCAGAGCCCTGCCGGATTTAGGACAGGGCCGAATTTTCATGATAGTGGCGGCCCATTCGGTGATAGCCTATCCCTTCGCCGCCCGAACGGTAAGCTCCGTTTTGAAGAAAATCCCGCCGAGTCAGCTGCAGGCTGCCATGCTGCTGGGGGCCTCGCCGGGCAAGGTCTTTCGCACGGTGGAGTTCCCGATCATGCTGCCGGCTATCACCGCCGCCGGTGCCTTCGCCTTTGCCATTTCGATGGGCGAGATCAATGCTACCCTGGTATTCTCCTCATCCACCGTTACTATCCCGCTGGCCATCTATCGAATGATCGGTTCGTATAACTTTTTCGGCGCCTGTGCGCTCGGCACTATTTTGGTGGCAGTATGCGCGCTGGCCTTTACCTTGTTCGATGTATCAGGCAATACTGAACTCTAAGGAGCCTTTTGAATGGAATTGAGCACCAATGATCTGCAGCGCAGTTTTGCAGATTTTCGTTTCAAAGCGGATATACACGCCGCCGAAGGAGAGTTGGTCTGCCTGCTGGGGCCTTCCGGCTGCGGCAAGACCACCGGACTGCAGCTGATTGCCGGCATCCTGGCCCCGGACCAGGGAAATATATTTCTGGGCCGCAAGGACATAACCGCCCTGCCCCCCTGGAAGCGCAACATCGGCCTGGTGTTTCAGGATTATGCCCTCTTTCCCCATATGACGGTGTATGAGAACATCGCCTACGGGCTGAAACAGAAGGGCGCCTCGAAAGCCGAAATCCGCCGGCGCATCGATGATCTGCTGGAGCTGGTCGAACTGCCCGGCTATGCACAGCGCCGCCCAGAGCAGTTGTCCGGCGGCGAAAAACAGCGTGTGGCCCTGGCCAGGGCGGTAGCCCCCTCCCCGGCCCTGCTGCTGTTGGACGAACCCCTGTCGGCCCTGGATGCCCGGCTGCGCACGCAGCTGCGCCGGGAGATTCGTAACATTCAGAAACGCATAGGGCTAACCACTATTTATGTAACTCACGACCAGGAAGAGGCCCTCAGCCTGAGCGACCGTATTATCGTGATGCGGAACGGGACTATTCAGCAGAGCGGCACTCCGCAGGAGCTCTACAATACCCCGAAAAACGAGTTCGTGGCCCGTTTCATCGGCAACTCGAACCTGGTGCCCTGCGGCGAAGGCCAGTGCAACGGCAACCAGTTCTACTTCTTCCGCCCGGAGCACACTACTATCAGTACCGAAGCACCGTCCGCCGGCGAGTGCATCTCATTCCGGCTCGCCCTCCGGTCGCTGGAGTATGTCGGGCCTTACTATATTCTGGAGGGTGTGAGCGGCAACAGCGAGAGGGCCCGGGAAGGGGCGCAGGATTACACGGTCCGGGCCCATGCCAGTGAAAGCGATCTGCACGGCATGAACATCAGATCTTTCTCACCGGACGACCCGCCGTGGCTCTGGTTCTGCATTGAACGCGGCCAGACCCGGGTGATTCCGAAATGAGCCGGCTACAGGAATTGGAACAGTCCGACCTGCAGCGTTCCGATGAGAAAACCGAGCAGTGCTCCGAACAGAATGATCCAGCGTAAATGAGTACGGATTACAATCAGGATGAGCTCTTCTACCTTTTCTATGTCGAGGCTGTTGATCTTGTCCACTACCAGGGTTTGGATATCAACGCTTTCCAATATACTCGGCACCTGCTCATCCAGTACGGTGCGGATAAAACGGCCGAGTGCATCATCCAGACGCTGTTTGTGCTGCTGTTCCAGCTGCAGGATCTCGGCCAGGCTTTTCGCGCCGGTATTCGAAAGGGTGTTGAAGAGGGTTCTGAAGAACTGTACCGCGGTGCTGCCTTTGCCTTCCGCCGCTTCCACCAGGCTGGAAATCCAGTCTGCAATTCGCGCACTGATTTCTTCGGTGGAGTGGCCGGTGAACTCCGCGAGGATGGAGCCGATCTCCTGTTGCCCGTACTTGTCTATCAGCCGCTGCACAAGCTCCTGCATCCAGCCGACGGCTTTCGGGCTTGCCGCCAGGTGAAACAGCCCGTCCACTGCCCGGCGGACGTCCTCGGGCAGACTCTCACCCCACACTCCGGCTATATCGGCCAGGGTTTTGGTCCGCAGCCGCTTCAGCCAGCCTTCCAGCATATCGAGCAGCTTGCTGCGGGTTTCCTCGTCGGCAATCGCTGTTTCAAGCTGATCCAGTAAATCGTCAACTATTTCGTCCATCTGCCGCTCGATGTTGCGGTCGTACTGTCCGGCGGCAATGAACAGGCGCTGCAGACTGCTGAGGCGTGAGATGGTTTTACGCAGAACAGTTCGGCCTTTCTGCTCAAGGGTTTTGTGAATGTGCGGGGTTCTTAAAAATTGCAACAATTCGCCGGCAACGGCGGGATAAATGCGATTGATCGCCTTTATAAGCCCCTCAACCGCCTGGGGAGTCAAGAATTTATCCAAGCTCACATTCCGCTGAATCCCATCCTCGACTAAATCTCCAGCCAAACGGCGCAGCGGGGCCCGCAGGCTCTCAACTCGCAGATTCTGGCTGAAGAAGAGATTGAGGCGCTCGCCGTTTCGACCGCAGAGTGTCTCTAAGGGTAAACAGAAAAACTTGTCCAGGGCCAAAGCCACCGATTTCTGTAACGCCAGAAAGAAGCTCTCCGAGCGGAAAAATGCCGTGAGCACCGATTGGATGAGCATGGTATCGGCAGGAGTGTCTGATGCTGCGTTCGCAGTGGCGGCCTTCTGCCCCCCGTAATTGAGCCGGCCCTGACGAAACTTCTGTTGCAGATCGGTGAAGGAGGTATACATCAGAAAACCGGTGAACTCACTGACCCGACTGCTGAGGGTGTGCTGAAATGATGGCGAGGATATCTGGTGGCGGATGGCATCCTCGGTAATGAGCTCGCGGGAGACCATCAACCCGATACTGTCGGCCAGCTTTTCGCGCTGACGGGGTATGATACCGGGGGTAAATGGTAATCGCAGCGCGCCGATATACTTGGCCTTGAGCGGGCGGAAGAGCATCTTGATGGCGATGTCGTTTGTGACATACCCTATCAGCGCACCGATTACCGGCGGAAATATCCAGGCTGAATAGGAGAGCAGTACTTCAAAATTTATCATGAGTGGCTATACCCGTAATGCAAGCTTTTTTTATTCACTGCGGGCCTTTTGCGCAGCCCGCCGTGCTTCGTTTTCCGATTCATACATTTGCAGATACGCGCCGAACACCCAGCCCTGCAGTCCGTCATACGCTACTTTGTACCAATATCCCGTTTTACCTTCCACCTCCTGCTGAACTTCGTCCCGGGATATGATCTCCAGCACGTTGTTCTGCCACAGGGTAGTAACGGCGTGACTCTGGATGGACGCCTTTTCCCGTAGACGGAGGTGGCTCGATGCCACCACGGCCCAATTCGAGCGCATGGTGAGTACCGGAGTTGCCGGCAGATCTATTTTGAACTCCTGGGCGGTTTCCTTACGGCATCCGGGCAGCAGCACGAGAGTACAGATAGTTGCACAAATGAACGCTGCAAAGTAAAATTTCTTCTTCATATTCGTTGCAAAACACCTCGAAACAGTTCAGCATTGTAGTATGAACACTGCGAAAACTATAACACTTTTTACTCTATTTGTCACAACCCTGTTTATCTGTCCGCAACGCGGTGCTGCCTTTTCGTTTTCGGTCAGTATTGCACCGCATACGGCCATAAAAAAGACAACTGATGTAAGTACCAAAGCCCAGGCCGGCATTTCACTCGACACCACTTTCGCAGTGGATTTTATAGATATCTATTTTTTCGAATTTCGCGGCCGCTACCTGACCTACCGAGCCTCCAGCCCGGGAGCGGACTGGATTCTCTACCGCGCCTTTAATGCGCTGGGAGCTTCGGTCGGCGGCGGGTTCGAGCTGCCGGAGTTCAAGATTTTCGGCGAGTTTCCGGTGGTTCCCTCGGTCACCATGCGGGCCTATGGAAACTTTGCCTCGTACACGTACACCGATATTTACTTTTTTTATCCCTCCCTCGAGATCGAGCCGGGATTTACCTTTGGCCGCTACTATGATGACAGACTGCAGCTGGAGCTCGGGCTGCCGGTAGAGTGGAATTTTCAGCGCGACCTCGATCTGTTTATATCCGGAGGTCTTTCGCTCAGCGCCTCCCTGCACTTTTGATGCCCGAGGTGCTGCAAGCAGCGTCCAAGCGGGACCACAGCAGGAGACACAACGGGAGACTCTGCCACATTCTCCGAACCACAGATGCGTTAACCGCGATAGAAAACAACCGATAATGAAGGAAATGGTAGATAAAATATGGTAGCACTGGTTTCATTTTTTGTAATTTTAATTGTCTCGCTTACAATTGTGCGGGTAGCTGCGGTTATGCTGGAGCTGACCGGCATATCTAAAGATACCGCTCACTTTCAGGCTCGTTCAGCTTTTACCGGGGCCGGCTATACAACCCACGAAGCTGAAATGATTGTGAAGCATCCGGTACGCCGGAGAATCATTGCAAACCTCATGTTGTTTGGAAATATCGGGTTCGTGACCTTTGTCTCCTCTCTGGTCTATTCTTTCCTCAATATCAGCAGCCAGAGAAGCGCGGTGCTGACATTCGGGATTTTATTCGGCGGACTCTTCTTCATAACTCTAATAGCCCGGTCGAAACTACTGAACCGTTTGTTGGAGAAGATTATCGAGCGCTTCTTAAAAAGGGTCACCAAAATACATACCCTGGATTACGAAAGTCTGCTGAATTTAGCCGGCGATTTCGAGGTTATTACTGTTGCAGTGAAGCCTGACAACTGGCTGGCGGACGAACTTCTTTCAGAGCTGAAGCTTTCCGAGGAGGGGGTCCTGGTTCTGGGTATTCGACGGATGGACGGCTACTTTCTGGGCTCGCCCCGCGGCGCAAGCACAATTTATGCCGGCGATGAGCTGATTGCCTATGGACGGGAAGATGCTTTGAAAAGCCTCAGTGAACGGCGCAAGGGTCCCGAGGGCGACCTGCAGCACCAGCTGGGAATTGAACAGCAGCAGCGCTTAGAGGGAAAACTCCCCAAACACCCCCGCAAAAAACCGGGAACCCGCCGCCCGGCCGGCGAAATGCCACAAAAAGTTGCCGGAACTATCGGAAAAATATTTAAAAAGCGGAAGAAGTAGC
>CAZRWN010000029.1:0-32313 GCA_964603735.1 uncultured Sediminispirochaeta sp.
CCGGGGATTCAAGTTTTTTATGAACTTTTTTGAAACTTGGATCATCTTATTTACTTTGAAAGTAAGTACTTGTAGACATTCTAAAATTAATTGACCTTTTCTAAACCTTACAATATTAGATCAAAATAGATCGCACATCGGAAAGGAATTGCTGCAACCCAAGCGCCGCCCGTCACTCCGCCAACTACCGATACCACACCCCGGCGGACACAGCTAAACTGCCCTGCAGGGTTTGGATAATGTGGGTAATACCGGTATATTTCTGCCCCGTGTCGTCGCCGGCGGTGCCGGGGTCGTCGCCGTACCACTCCTGGGTCTGCTCGGTCACCGCCCGCAGATACAGCAGCCCGCCGCTCACACTTACGTAGGACTGGTAATCCGGATTTTCATGCCAGCGGTAGGTCAGCGATAATTCGCTCTCTACCCCACCTCCAAAACCAGCGGCCGTCGACAGCTTGTTCCGCAGCACATGGTCGTCCCGGTCCGCTACGTACATCAGCTGGGGCAGTAGGCCCAATTCCAGCTCGAAACTCCGGTACGGCTGCCAGCGCAGCACAGCTCCGGCGGCAAGCCGGTGATACACAACTGTGTACTCCAGGGCGAGCTGGTCCGAGTTCTTCACAGCAATCGCATACACGTAGTCATCATCTTCCGACGCATTCGGGTCCTGTACATACTGCCAGCCGCTGAAGCCGAGGGCATTCTGAGAGATATACTGAAAGTCATACCCAAGTCTTCCGAAGAGGCCGGCATCTGGGGCAGAAAACAAGCGCTTTTCGACCCCCGCACGGGCTTCAAAAAAAAACATCTCCGCATCCGACTCGGTATAACTGAATTTGATCGGCGGCACATCTTCCACCAGATACCAGTCGTGATCCTTCAACACCCCCCAGGGGCCGCTCACCAAAGTTCCGGCCGACAGCTGAAACCGCCAGTGCTCGCGTCCTTCGCTGCGGAGGGCATATTCGCCGCTCAAACCCAGCACCAGCATATTTAAGGGGAACTCCAACCGGCTCTGCACTCCGGGGGCCTGCAGCACATACTCGGTAGACCCGAGCACTGCCCTGGTATACGGCTCGATGGTAAAGCCCGGCTCACCCTCGTCGGCAGCCCGGCTACTCTGTGCCCCAGCACTAGTAGGGCCTGCATACAGCATCAGCACAACAACAAAAAACGGCAGAAAGACAGTTCTGTTCACACTCATTCCCTCAGAGAATAGGTTTATATTATAAAAATACTAACCTATAAGACCACAAGTCAATCATCACCCCATTTTGCACCTTACTGCGTCACTGAGGAAGGATCGGCTCAACTACAATTCGAACACTGATCCGGTCTTGTTATGAAAAAAGCGCGGAGTAGCTGCTTCCAATTGCTCCATCGCCGCTTGGCCGCTGCAGTGGGAAACTCCAATCGGGCCGGACACCTCTCTCAGCAGATATTCGACCGTATCCGCGGTCCGTTTTGCATCTGCCTCTACAAGGTGAGTTCCGCCGAGCACCGCATAAATCGGCTGATTCAGCTGCTCCTTTACATGATCGAGCATATTCCGCACCCCCGGATGCGAACAGCCCAGCAGCACCACCAGACCGCGCGGCGTCGCGAGTGCCAGCACTAGCTCGTCATCAAACCGATCCGGCCAATACTCCCCACTCTTCTGGACCACAAAGCGCGGATTGGCAGTCTCGTCCGCATACTTCCGCCGAAAGTTCGTTACCAGCCACACCCCCGGCAGCAGCTCGGTGCAATCCTTCTCAACAAAGCGATATGAAATACCCAGTTTCTGCAAGTCCGCTTCGTTAAAAGCATTTCCCTTGAACTCATAGCGTCCATCTTTGACCGCATATTTTTTATGAAAAATGCACTCTTTAAGAAAAAGCTCAAAACTACGAGTAGTGTCTGCCAGACTAAGCAGCCCCCCGGTATGGTCGTAATGCCCGTGACTCAGAGCTGCAATCTCCAAATCTTCGAGTCTTTTTCCGAGCCTCCGAGCATTTTCTATAAATGCCCCGCTCTGTCCCGTATCGAAGAGCAGTAAATGCCCATCCTTTTCTATGTAAAAAGACAGTCCATGCTCAAAAAGCAGCCCTTCGTCCTCGCCAGCGGAATCCTCGATAAGGGTTGTAATCCTTAATGCCATTCCATAGCCCCCTTTCTTCCTCTTCTTATATCTACTATAAAATATTCAATACAATAATTTTAGGGCATATTTCCTCATCCCTGATGAAATTAAATAAATTTAAATTCTTGACAGCCCGCCTAGCACAACTTAAAATAATTCAGCATCGAATTTTACATGGACAAAAGGAGTGTTAGTAATGAGTGCTGAGAAGAAACCAAGAGAACAACTGGCGAGCAGGTTAGGATTTATTCTGCTCACAGCCGGTTGTGCAATCGGTTTGGGGAATGTATGGCGGTTCCCCTATATTACCGGAGAATACGGCGGAGCAGCCTTTGTATTGATCTACCTGGTGTTCCTCTTGATCCTGGGGCTACCGATTATGGTAATGGAGTTATCCATCGGACGTGCTGGACGATATAACATTGCCGGATCATTCAAGGCCTTGGAACCAAAAGGATCAAAATGGCATATCTACGGCTATCTGGCCATCCTGGGTAACCTCATCCTGATGATGTTCTATACTACTGTCGCCGGCTGGATGCTGGCCTACTTCTTCTTTACCCTGAAAGGTGATCTAGCCGGTTTGGCCCCCGATCAGATCGGCGAATTTTTCAACGGCTTTCTCTCGCAGCCCGGCAGCATGCTCTTCTGGATGTTTCTGACCGTAATTCTGGGATTTGTCATCTGTTCAATCGGCCTGCAGAGGGGAGTAGAGAAAGTAACCAAATTTATGATGTCGGCCTTGGTAGTTATTCTCGTCATCCTGGCTATCCGTTCAATAACCCTTCCAGGCGCCGGTGAAGGACTCAGCTTTTACCTGAAGCCTGATTTCGGAAGACTCATGGAAGCGGGATTCTGGGAAGCCGTGTATGCTGCAATGGGTCAGGCCTTCTTTACCCTCAGTCTGGGTATCGGAAGCATGCTGATTTTCGGAAGCTATATTGGCAAAGACAGGTCGCTGACCGGGGAATCTGTCAATATTCTCATTCTCGACACCTTTGTCGCCTTAGTTGCCGGTCTTATTATTTTCCCGGCTGTTTTCGCCTTCGGTCAGGACCCCGCACAGGGACCGGGACTGATCTTCGTCATTCTGCCGAATATCTTTAACAACATGGCCGGCGGCCGTCTGTGGGGCTCTCTCTTCTTCCTGTTCATGAGTTTTGCCGCTATGACCACGGTTGTGGCCGTTTTCGAGAACCTGATGGCTTTTACCATGGATGAATGGGAATGGACACGCAAAAAAGCTGCTATTACCAACGGTATTATTGTGGCAGTTCTTTCCATCCCCTGTGCCCTCGGTTTCAATATCTGGAGTTCTTTCCAGCCTCTCGGAGAAGGTACTGTAGTACTCGACCTCTGGGACTTCATCGTAAGTTCTAACCTTCTGCCTATCGGCTCACTGATCTTCGTATTCTTCAGCGCCTATAAGTTTGCCTGGGGATGGGACAATTTCATTGAAGAGGCCAACGCAGGCAAAGGTATGCGCTATCCTGTGTGGATAAAGCCTTACGTTCGATATGTCCTCCCGCTCATAATTCTCTATGTCTTTGTGCAGGGTTATATCGATAAGTTTTTTAGTTAATTCTACTTTACGAACCCACAGAAGGGGCTGTCTACTAAGTAGGCAGTCCCGTTTTTATTTCTTCCAACAAAGGGATCAATTGATAAGGTAACATTCAAGCCGGACGATCATGGATAGAGGCCGGTTTTGGCTCCACCTATCGAAGCTGTGGCAAGCTGCCGACAAACAAGGACCGGCTGGGGGTTTACTCAGCCGGCCCAAATAAGAAACTAAAAAAGGAGTGTATAGGGGCTATCGCCCGGCGGCGATCATTTTTTCAGGCAGCCAGGTGATAATTTCGGGGAAGATGGTACAGAGTACCAGGGTCAACATAATAATCAGTACAAAGGGAATCACCCCGCGGATGATGTTGGCCATTGTCAGTCCCAGCTCTGGTGGTGCGGCACCTTTCATTACAAAGATAGACATTGCCATCGGTGGGGTCTGAAAGGCCATCTGCAGGTTAATACAGATCATCAAGCCGGCCCACAGCGGATTGAAGCCGAGCTCAGTGAGAATCGGCGAGAAAATCGGCACAATGATAAATACAATTCCGATCCATTCAATGAACAAACCGAGCAGAAATACAATCAGCATAATTACCAGAAAGGAGGCCCAGCGTCCTCCGGGAACCGACAGAATCAGCTCGGAGACCACTTCACCGGCACCGGCGTTCATAAAGATGCCGACAAAGGCGTAACAGAGGGCGGCGATCATTACCACAAAAGCGCTTACCCGCAGGGTTTCTAGGGAAGCGTGTTTTACCAGCTTCCAGCTGAACTTTCCGTACACCAGCGCCAACAGGAGAGAGGCCAGACCGCCCATAGCAGCCGCCTCGGTCGGCGGGGCAATACCGGCAAAGATAGTTCCTAGCACTGCTAAAATCAGAAGCACCGGCGGCAGCAGCGATTTGAGAAGCTTTATAAGCTTTTCCAGAGTAAAACCGGTAATCTGATCCTTCGGGATAGCCGGACCCAAAGCCGGATTCAACTGGCAGCGGATCAGCACATAGGCAATATAGAGACCGGAGAGAATAAGTCCGGGAAAAATAGCACCCATAAACATCTGTCCGATTGAAATTCCGGCCTGCGGCCCGTACACCACCAGCATGATACTGGGGGGAATGAGAATCCCCAGGGTGCCGGATGCCACAATCGTGCCGGCGGCCAGGGATTTGTCATACCCACGGGTGACCATCGGCCCCAGGGCTATCAGGGTCAAAATGGTAACCGAAGCTGCAATCACTCCCAGACAGGCTGCCAGCACAGTACCGAAAATAATGGTAACCAGAGCCAGACCGCCTTTCAGTGATCCAAGGGAATCATACAGGTTATCATATAGATCTTTGGTTATTCCCGAATGCTGCAGCACCACCCCCATAAAGGTAAACAGCGGCACCGCTAGGTACGGGTAGTTCAGCGACAGTCCGTAGAAACGGGTGTAGAGAATATGATAGGTTGTCTCCGGTCCGAAAACCAGCAGTCCGACGATAAAAGCGACACTACCGATTACAAAAGCAATCGGAAAACCGGTCAGTACGAGTGTAAACACACCGCCGAGCATCAGCAAGGCAACAATATCAGCGCTTAGTTCAATCAATGGTTTCACCTCTCACAACGAAATAGATGTCACGGACCAGTTTTGCTACTCCCTGTAAAATCAATAAAAACAGACCGACCGCAAACACGGTTCGATAGGGTGCCGCCGGCGGATACCAGAAGCTATTTGTCAGAACTTCATTCGTCCGCCACGCTTTGAGCGCCCATTCGGCTCCCACTTTGCACATAATGGTCATTAACGGGAAAAAGAACAGAAGCGAACACACAATGTCGATCCATGCCTGTGTACGTTTTGAGAGCATCGAGTAAATCAGGTCCACCCGCGTATGTGAATCGTGCAGATACACATAACTGGCTCCCAACAGGTATACGACACCCCCTGCCATGCAGAGGGTATCGTATGCCCAAATAGTAGGTGCATTGAAAAAGTGCCGGGAAATAGTCTCATATGCACCCACCAGTACCAGGAGGAAAGCAAACCATTTCCCCAGCGCTCCGGCCTTTTCACTCAGAAAATCGATGTATCTTAATAACTTTGCCACAATGGTCATGCTTTACCCCCTGAAACTTATTTCATGTTGTTATAAGCTTCGCCGTACTCCTTCATGGAGTAATATATTTCACTGTAAATGCCGCCATGTTCTTCCGCTTTTTCCACATAGAACTCGTCGGCAGTTTTCAGCAGTGCCTTTTCAATATCAGCAGGTACTTTGCGAACCTCAGCGCCGGCTTCTTTGAAATTTTCCAGCGCCTGAATGGACTCATATACCAGATACTCATGCTGCGCTTGGGTATGTTTGTCGATTTCAGCCTGCACGATTTCTTTGAGATCCTCCGGCAGCTCGTTCCAGGAATCTTTATTTACAAAAAAGACCTGGGGGTCGCTGGGAGCCCGGGTCGGAGAAAGATATACATATTCGGCAACTTCATGAAAGCTCATTTTCCAGTTTGAAGCGAGGGTCGAGTACTCAAAGGCATCGATAGTTCCACGCTGCATAGCCTCATACAGCTCGCCTCCGGGGATAATCACAGTGGCGGCACCCATGCGCTTGAGAATTTCACCGCCGTCGCCCATACAGCGTGCCTTCAGACCTTTAATATCATCCATGCTGTTGAGCTCCACCTCGGAGTGAAAAAATACCTCCTCCGGCAGGGGCGATAGAGCTCCGGGGAAGGTCATCGCATTGAAGTCATCGCCCATCATTTTATTCATCAGGTCGGCGCCGCCGGCATAATTAAACCATGATCTTAGAACCTCACCCTCCAGTGCGGCAGGTCTCGAGCTGATCAAACCGGCAGCCGGCCATTTGTCAAGGTTGTACATCGGACAGGTGTAGGCCATGTCCAGAACACCTTCATGCACCGCATCCAGTTCTTTGTATGCCGGAACAATCGATCCGCCTACAAAAGGTTTTACAGTCAGTCGACCATCGGTGGCTTTTGTGATAGCATTACACAGTTTGTCATGATAAATCTGGGACGGGTCGCTGGCCGGCCCATGACCGGACGATTTCCAGACAAATGTTTCTTCCGCCGGGGCAGCCTGGTCAGCTTCCGCGCTGCTCCCGGCACTCTTTTGACACGAGATGAGTGTGACCGCCATCAAAACCGCCATCAACACTACAAGGATCTTTTTGTTGTTAGACATCCTTTTTCCTCCTAAAAAATGTTCTATGTTACTCATGAGCAGGGGGTTCTATCCCGCAGCTCAAAATCCACACCGTTAATTCCATTCCGCTCGGTGTTACACAATCAGAGTCGTTCCCGTGCTGTTTTGGAAGTATTTGTCATTCGAAGCACCAAGCCTCCCCATAGCCGTCTTTCCCGTGCAGTGCGAAACTCCGATCAGGCCCATATCGGCGCCGGTAAGATACTCGGAAGCCTTATCCATACTCACGCTGCTGGCTTCTACCAGGTGGGTGCCGCCTACCACCGCATAAATCGGTTTTTCCAGTAAGGCTTTCACGTGATCGAGCATGTTACGCACTCCCGGATGCGAACATCCGAGCAGTACAACTATCCCTTCGGGAGTATCAATAGCAATAAGGACTTCGTCATCGAATAAGTCATGTACGAACTCACCATCTTTCCGAACCTTGAAGCGCGGACTTATCAGCTCGTCGGGATGAATTCGCGGAAAGTTGGTAATTACGTAGATACCCGGCAGAATTTCTGTGAGATCCTCAGACACGAAGCGGTAGGGAATCCCCTTTTCCATCAGAAAAGTCTCTTCGAAGCGATTACCGAGGTACTCATATGAATTTCCTGAAAATCCGTACTTCTCGTTGAAAAAACCGGTCCCAATGATCACCTCATATTGCCGGTATTTATCTACAAGATTGACGAGTCCACCGGAATGATCATAATGACCGTGGCTGAGTACTACATATTCGAGGTCGGAAAGGTCTATCCTTAGCTGCTCTGCATTGTACATAAAGGCAGCACTCTGTCCGGTATCGAACAGTACTTTATGGGAATCCTTTTCTATATAAAACGAAAGACCGTGTTCATTTTTCAGGGCAAGATGCTCGCCTAAAGTGTTTTCAACTAACGTAGTAATCTTGATCGCCATCATTCCTCCTTGTTGTTGCCCTTCATCGAGGACCGGATATCAGAAACGGCATTCTTTAGATGCACCACCATCGCCTGTTCCGCTCTGGCCGGATCTCCCTGTTTGATGGCATCTAAAATCTCTTTATGCTCTTCGACGGTTTTTTCGATACGTCCCGGAACGTGCAGACTTGAAATCCACCCTTCGGATAGAGAGTTTGTCATGGTTTTCATTACAAAGTAGAGTGTTTTATTCTTAGTGGATTTTGCCAGCAGCCGATGAAACTCTTCATCACACTTGATCAAACCGGCAGTATTGTTTTCTTTAGTTTTCAGAAAAAAATCGTTGCAGACCTCTTCCATCTTCTCTATTTCGGATTGATCGGCGTTTCTGGCAGCGGCGGCCGCCGCCTTGGGATCTATTATCAACCGTACTTCGAAATGCTCAATCAAAGCGGTTTCATTGTTTTTGAGCCAGTTGGAAAAGGCTTCCATCTCCTGCTTCATCGAATCGGAAATAAAAATCCCCTTGCCGTGTTTTACTGATACCAATCCGGTTGCCTCGAGGATTCTCACCGCCTCCCTGATCGAGGAGCGGCTCACCTCGAGTTTCTTCGTAAGTTCATTCTCCGAATAAAATTTGTCGCCGGGATTAAAATTTTCCTCTACGATCATCTCGCGGATGGCATCAATCACTCTCTCCGACAGGCGTACTTTCTTGATTGGCTCCATAAATTCTTATCACTCCACTCAACTACTCATCTGATATCTGTTGTCTACTTATCTGACAAGTACAACAAGGAGATTTTATCCTCGATAATTGATATCGTCAAGTAAAATCTGCCAATCTTCCGGCCAACTTGACAGCCCCCCCTCAAAACGCCTATCTTGATGCGATATGGAACGCGAACCGGATTCAGCAGCTCTGCCTCTTATTCTGCCCCGCGCTGTGTTGGGCGGTATTTTGATGGGACTGGCCAACCTGGTGCCCGGAGTAAGCGGCGGCACTATGCTTTTAGCCGCCGGCGTATACACCATCTTTATCGGCGCGGTGGCTGACATCACCTCGCTGAGGTTCCGTGCGCGTGCACTGCTGATTGTGGCAACCATTGCCGGGTCGGCGGCCTTAGGGATACTCCTGCTGGCCGGGCCAATCAAGGACCTGGTAGTTGGGTACCGCTGGATAGCCTACAGCTTGTTCATTGGTCTGACTCTGGGCGGAGTTCCGGTCCTCAAGAAAATGATCGGCTCATTAAGCGCAAGAGTCTTATGGGGGGCGTTGGCCGGATTCGCCGGGATGGCGGCTCTGGCCTGGGTTCAGCAATATGGTTCCGCCGACGCTTCGTCTCCCGGCAGCAGCTGGCTCATACTGTCTTTGGCAGGTTTGGCCGGAGCCAGCGCGATGATACTTCCCGGCATAAGCGGCGGCTACCTTCTGTTGATCCTCGGGCAGTACATCCCGATTCTCGCGGCTATCGATGCCTTCAAACAGGCTCTGCGCAGCGCCGATTTGGGCACGGCCGGTGAAATCGGCCTGACTGTACTTCTTCCGGTCGGAATCGGCCTTGTTATCGGGGTTGCCGGGGTGAGTAACCTGTTGAAACTGCTGCTGGTCCGCTATCGGCAGGCCACGCTGGGAGTTTTAGTTGGTCTGCTGCTCGGTGCCGTAGTCGGCTTGTGGCCTTTTCAGGAGGGGGTAAAACCCGAACCAGGTGATATGCATAAAGGCCGAACTCTCACCGCCGCACAGATTGAAGAACTCTCTCCGGACGATTACCCTACCCGCTTTTTCATCCCCACTGCCGGCCAGGCAGGCGCGGCCCTGCTGCTGATCGCGGCGGGTTTTTCGGCTACTTATGGAATCTCACTGCTCGAGAAGAAAAAAACATAACCGACCGTCCAGTCAGCAAAACTCCCATTTCTCCCTACACATTTGAGATTTTGAAATTTCTTACTTATACTGAACGTATGGAAGAAGAGAAAAGAAAACAACCGCCTGTATTCTATAATACTATGAGCAAGCGAATGGAAGTTTTTGTCCCCAGACAGGCCGGAGTAGTAAAACTGTTTACCTGCGGTCCCTCCGTGTACCAACAGCAGCATCTGGGCAACTATCGTACCTATCTGTTTGAAGATGTACTCCAAAAATACCTTGAATACCTCGGTTTTCGGGTCGAGCGGGCCATCAATTTCACAGATATAGAAGACAAGGCCATCAAGCGCCTGAAAAAAGAGGGCATAACCCTCGAAGAGACCACCGGCCCGAATAAAGCCGAGTTCAAAAAAACTTCGCGGGAACTGGGCATCTTTCTTCCGGATGAAATTCCGCAGGCTACCGGCAGTATCGATGAGGCGGTGCAGATTATCGAAGAGCTGCTGGCAAAGGGAATAGCCTACCGCCACGGCGGAAACATCTATTTTGACCCCCTCAAATACCCCCGTTTCGGAGAAGTCTTCGGTCTCGATATGAGGCAGTGGCCGAAAAAACGGGTACGCTTCTCTAAGGATACCTACAACGGCAAACGCTGGAATCTGGGCGATTTCATTTTATGGCACGGCACTACTCCCGGCGATCCGGTATCCTGGGACACCCGCATCGGCAAAGGCCGGCCCGCCTGGAACGTCCAGGACCCGGCCATGATACTGAAAACCCTCGGTCCTGAAATCGATATACACACCGGGGGTATCGACAATGTGTACCGCCATCATGACTACAACCGTGCGATTCTCGAGTCCTACTCCGGAAAGGAGCTGGCCCACTACTGGCTGCACGGCGAGCATCTGATAGTCGAGGGCGAGAAAATGTCCAAGTCGAAGGGCAACACCATGTACCCCAAAGACGCCTACGCCCACGGCTGCACAGCGCAACAGGTACGCTTCATGCTGATGTGCACCTACTATCGCCACCAGCTGAATGTGTCCGAAGAGCGAATCGATGAGTGCTGCCGCCACTTTACAACCATCCGCCGGACGCTGCAGGCCATCCAAAGCGGTTCTCAGCGCGAGCACAGCCCGGACGCACCGGCCCGCGAGCATAAAACCTACCGGCCCGGCAGTGAACACTCAGTCGAAAAACTAATCGATGAAGTACCGATTCTCTTCACCACCAAAATGAACGACGACCTGGACACTCCGGGGGCGATTGAGGCGCTCGAATACTTGGCAGACGAGTTCTACACCGCCCAGCAGAAGGGATTGGTGAATGCCGACCAGCGCATAAAGTTTATTAAGGAGCTGCGGGAGGTAGACCGAGTGCTCGGGATTTTGTTTCCGCGTGAAACCCCGGCATGAAGCTGATAAGTGCAACTTTTTTCAGTACAATTTTATCGATCCCTTGATCTCCCACTAGTTTTGGGCTATCATAGCCTCGGATCGCGAACTGATATCTGCGAAGTTGGGAAAGAATCCGGATTTCAAGGAGCAGGAGAGCGAAATTTTATCTTATCCAGAGGTAGGTACTGATGGAGAAGAGGATTGGATCGGTCATTATATTAGTCGAGGACCGCTCTCAAATACCCGCCCTCAACACACTTTTCACCGAATACTGCGACATCGTCATTGGCCGGCAGGGGCTCCCGCTGCATAACCGCGGAATAAGTGTAATTTCTATTATTGTGGAAGGCAGCACCGATGAAATCGGCGCCCTTACCGGCAAGATTGGAAAAATGAAGGGGCTGAAGGTAAAATCCGTGCTTACATCGTACCGTCAAAACACGGATGAACAGTGAGACTTTAGGCTACCTGTCCCATGACATAAAGGATCTCCTCACATCTCAACACCCGAGCGAGACAGCTGAGCTGTACCAGCATGCGCAGCGCATTTGTACCGAGCATTGCGGTACCGGTGTCATCCTGCGGGGCATTGTCGAATTCTCAAACTACTGTAGAAACAGCTGCAGGTACTGCGGCCTGCGACGGCAGAACAGGCGGCTACCGCGCTACCGCCTGAGTATCGATCAAATATTGAAAGCAGTGAATAGTCTCTATCGGCAGGGTATCGGTACAGTGGTACTCCAATCCGGTGAGGACCCGCATCTCTCGGCCGGCTGGCTAACCAGGCTCATAGAACGGATAAAGCGGAGCTACGATCTGGCGGTAACCCTCTCCGTCGGGGAGTGGTCGTTTTCGCATTACAAAAAATGGCGCTCCGCCGGGGCCGATCGCTATCTGCTAAAAATAGAAACCACCGACAGCGGACTCTACCAGGCCCTGCACCCCGGCATGGACTTTTTCGAGCGCCTGCGCTGTCTCGATGCGCTGGATGAACTGGGATACCAGTGCGGTTCCGGAATCATTATAGGCCTTCCCGGCCAGACTACAGAATCAATTGCCGAAGATTTAAACTTTCTGCATCGCCGCGACTTCGACATGCTCAGTATCGGCCCCTTTATTCCCCATCCGCTGACCCCGCTGTCCCCATACCCGCCGGGTTCCATCGACAGCACCTGTGCGGCCATCGCCGTTGCCAGATGTGTTACTAAGAACTCACATATTCCGGCAACATCCGCCCTGGCCGCATGGCCGCCGGATTATCGCTACCGGGCCTTGTTGGCGGGAGCCAATGTGATCATGCCCAATTTCACTCCCCCTGCCACCGCGCGTTATTACGATATTTACCCCCACAATGGCCGCACAAAAACTCATCAGAACGACGCACTGGCTTCGGCCGTACAACAGGTACTGAAGGCCAACAAAGATGTTGCGTATTACACCCGGGGGGACTCATTAAAACCGAGAAGGACAAGCTGTAATGATGAAAACACCTAAGTCACTCCGCCTGCACATTGGGATCGTCGGAAGAACCAACACCGGTAAATCCAGTTTTGTAAATTATGTAAGCGGTCAAGATGTAGCCATCACATCTGAGGTACCCGGAACAACGACCGATGTGGTGGAAAAGGCAATGGAGCTGCAGCCGCTGGGCCCGGTAGTACTGCTGGATACCGCCGGATCGGACGACCACACGGAACTCGGAAAGCAACGTGTGGAAAAGTCGACCCGAGTATTGGATCGCTGCGATATCGTGTGCATGATTGTCGAGGCGGGTGTGTGGACGGCGTACGAACAGCAGCTGGTTGAGCGGATAGAAGACCGGAAGACTCCCCTCGTTTTGATAGTCAACAAAACCGATCTCCACTCTTCGAACGGCAGCTTTCTGAATCTTCTGAGTAACTACAGCCGGCATATACTCACCTGCTCCAGCCTCAATCCGGCAACGCGGGAGAGTTTTCTGGCAGCCTTCAAAGAGACCCTCATCGGTATAGCTCCCACCGACTATCTGCAGCCGCCCCCTCTGGCCGAAGACCTGCTTCCGCCCGGCGGCCATGCAGTATTAATAGTGCCTATCGATATGGAAGCACCGAAGGGACGTCTGATCCTTCCACAGGTACAGAGTATACGAGCCCTACTGGATGCAGGTGCAGCGGCGAGTGTGGTAAAAGAGGACGGATACGCCGATTTTCTAAGACGGCAAAGCTCAGCACCCGATCTGGTAATCTGCGACTCTCAGGTGGTCGACCTCATGGTCCGCGAGACGCCCCGCAGTATACCGGTGACCACTTTTTCTATTCTCTTTGCCCGTTATAAGGGAGATCTCACTCGTGCAGCCGAAGGTGCCGGCATCATAAATAAACTCGAAAATGGTGATAAGGTGCTGATTGCCGAGGCCTGCAGCCACCATCCGATGGAAGACGACATTGGGCGGAAAAAGATCCCCGCCTGGATCGAGGCATATACGGGCCGTTCCATCGAGTGGACAGTCGCCGCCGGGAAAGACTATCCGGAAGAACTCGAAGAGTATCGTCTCATAATCCACTGCGGCGGCTGTATGCTCAACCGACGAGCGATGCTTAATAGAATCCAGCAGGCAGAGCGAGCCGCTGTCCCGATAACCAACTACGGTCTGGCCATCGCAACGGCGCATGGTGTCGGAGAGAGGGTACTGGAGGCCTTCCCCGCTGCTAAAGCTGCCTATTTAGAGGGTATGCGATAAAATGGCCCACACCCTTTTGCGACAGACAGCCTTTCCCTTGGCAATTTTAAGCGTCTACCTGCTGGTCTGTGTATTCGACCTGGTGAATCCATATCTGATTCCCCGCCCTGGTCAGATAGCAGGAAGCTTTGTACACTTGCTCGAACAAGGCCTCTTGCAACACCACATTGCAATGTCGCTGAAACGGGTATTTTCCGGCTTCTTCATTACCCTTCTTATTGCTTGTCCCTTGGCTATGCTGTTCTATTTTTCCGCGACAATTTCTCAATTCTTTATGGGCACGTTCCATTTCCTCCGCTGTACCCCGCCGCTTGCATTGGTCCCCTTGCTGATACTCTGGTTCGGAATTGGTGAAGCCTCAAAGCTCGCTTTGATCGTCCTGGCCAGCTTCTTTCCTATTTTTCTCAACACCATCAGCGGCCTGCAGCAGGTTGACTCGGAACTCCTTGAAATGGGAGACACACTGGAGTTGAGCAGCTGGGAGAAAACCGTCCACATCCTGATACCCGAAGCACTTCCGACAATTCTTACGGGCATGCGACTGGCCTTTGGATACAGCTGGCGGGCTTTGATCGGCGCCGAAATGATTGCGGCGGCCAGCGGCCTGGGGTATATGATCTTGGACTCTCAAGAACTGGCCCGGACCGACAGGGTTTTCATCGGAATTTTGACCATTGGTCTACTCGGATTGATAATCGATTCAATCGCCATGCGGATTATTGAGCACCATTTTCCCTGGATCGGAAAGGAGGAACTGTGAACGGCTGCCGTCTAAAAAAACTCAGCAAATCCTTCCGTGTTGATGGAAGGTACATCCGTGCCCTGGACGAAGTAGACCTCAGCATCAATAAGGGAGATTTTATCTCCGTCGTCGGTTACAGCGGCTGCGGAAAGAGCACCCTCCTCAAGACCATCATAGGTCTGCTGAAACCCGATGCCGGCCGCCTGGAGTTCCGCGGGATGGCCGGAAGAACCAGCATTGTCTTTCAGGAACCCCGCTTAATCAGCTCAAAGAGTGTGGAAAAGAACTTGCTGCTGGCCCTGAAACATCAAAAAGATACCTTCGTGAAGGAGAAGGTACTGGATGAGGTCCTGGGCATACTCGGGCTCACCGCCTTCCGTAACGCCCTGCCCTGGCAGCTCTCAGGCGGCATGGCACAAAGAGTAGCCCTGGGGCGTGCACTCTGCCGTCAGCCTGAGCTGCTGCTGATGGATGAACCCTTTGGAGCCTTGGACGCCTTCAACCGCTGCCGATTACAGCGCGAACTAATACAAATCTATCAGCAGAGAGGCATTACGATACTTTTCGTAACCCATGATATCAGTGAAGCGGTCCTGCTGGGCAACAGAATCATCGTCATGTCTGCCGGCAAAATTGTTCGTGACATTGAGGTTTCTCTCCCGCATCCACGCAACAAAACATCCCCTGAAATCATATCGATACAGAACGAATTACTCGCGACTCTCGTCAAAGATCGAGAGCCGCAGTATATATTATAAGGAGTTAAGTATGCGACAGCTTTTCATCTCAACAATCTTGCTCATCTCCATGACTCTTCCCGTTTTCGCTGGAGGAAATCAGGAGAAAGAGCTAGAAGAAATCAATGTATCTTATGTAAAATCCCCCTTCAACCTGCCTTCGATCGTAATGAAGGAACGCGGGATGCTCGAAAGAGCCTTTGCCGAGCGGGGGATAGAGGTCCGGTACCACGAGATTACCTCCGGGGCCAAACAGGCGCAAGCCATGGCTGCCGGATCGCTCGACATCGGCGGAGTGATGAATACCACTTCGGTACTTCTGGCTCACAACGCGGGAAATGACGTACGGATTATTTCCGGGTACAGCCGACCGGTCAAAATATTTTCGATAGTGAGCGGAAACCGGGAAATTCAGAATATTGCCGATTTGAAGGGTTCAAAGGTGGCCGGTCCGAAGGGAACGGTCCTGCACCAGCTTCTGTTATCAGCGCTGGAGTCGGAGGGCATGAGCATTCGGGACATCGAGTTCCTGCAAATGGGACTGCCCCAGGCCTCTACGGCAATGATCGCCGGACAAATCGACGCAGCCCTTCTGGCCGGCAGCCTGGTAATAAATGCCCAGAAGCAGGGCGCTCACATCCTCACCACCGCCGAAGGCTATGTCACTCCAAAACTGGTCATTGCCGCTCGGGGTAAATTTCTCGATACCCACCCCGAAGCGGTACATCTTTACCTTGAAACCCATAAATCAGCTATGGAGTGGGTTGAACAAAACCTTGAAGAGGCACTTCGCATCGGGGCCGAGGAACAGGGAATTTCACTCCAGGAGGCCCGCCGGCTCTACGAGTGGACGCAGTTCATTGACGCGCTTACTGCGCAGGATATAGAGACGATGCGGGATGATATACGTTTCATGCTACACACTAATATGATCTCCGAGCAGTTTAATCCCGAAGCGTGCTTCGCCGAGTTTGCACTACCATAGACAAAACAGGGTCGAGTCTCGATCACTCCGGGAGAATATACACCCGTTTCTCCGGATTTCGCGCGGGCCGGAAAAATATGCCGACATTGCCGATAACCCTGACCAATGTCGAATTGGTGGCTTCCTCCAGTGCATGGGAAATCTCATTGCGGTCATCCTTGAAATCGATAAACCGCACCTTCACCAGCTCGTGATCCGCCAGTGCTTTGTCCAGAGAAGCGATAACGCCCTCCCGGAGACCGTTTTTTCCGATATATACAACGGGATTGAGTTCCTGTGCATGCTTACTCAAATAACTCCTCTGCGGTCCGTTCAGTCTTTCCAAATTTATTCTCCCAATGCTTCCATTTAATTAAGTAGGTATGTATATATGTACTATGCCAATTTTTTAATATAAAAAAGCCTCAGTTTTTCTGGAGCCCGAATGCTTTTTGCCGGGGATGGGACTTGACTGCTCGCCGGCTCTTACGACCCGGCGGCAGCTGGCGAATGCTCCGCATTCGCTAGGACCAAGGTTCAAGTCCCACTTGTATATGCATGCTGCTTGTTATTTTGCCGGGGATGGGACTTGAACCCACACGGCCATGTTATGGCCAGGGGATTTTAAGTCCCCTGTGTCTACCAATTCCACCACCCCGGCAGACGAATAGTATAGTACCTGTGTGCCGGGACCGCGTCAACTAGTTGAAGGGACTGGTTTTAAAATTGTGGTAAGTAGCTCCTACTGGCGGACGTCTTCATCAGAGATAGTGAGGCAGCATTGATGAAATCTCTAAATAGTGCTATCAAAGCTCAGATAACCTCGAGCGGCCCGGAGATAAAATGAGCAAGAAACATAAAAACGGAGAACTGCATTTCGAACTGTTGCCCGGAATGATAGATTCCCATTTCCATACTGCGATGATGCGGAAAAAGGGCTTAGAAGCCGAGTCGGTGATAAGCCGCGCGTTGCAGGCGGGAATGAGCGGTGGGGTCGATATCGGAATTGAAGCCGGTGATACGGGTGACCGCAGCTGGGTGCATGCAAAGTTCCCGCAGATCAAGCTGGCCGCCGGACTCTACCCCTCCGAAGCGGAGCATGAAAACCTGGCGGATAGGCTCTCGATACTGCGGCACGATTTGGACACTTTCCCTATATCCGCTATAGGCGAAATCGGAATCGATCTGCACTGGAACTACGGAACGGTCGAAGGCCAGCAGGAGCTCATGCAGCGGCAGATCGAACTGGCCAACCGGCACCGACTGCCTATAATCATTCATAACCGCGAAGCCGACCGCGAGGTGGTAGAAGTTCTACGCAGCACGCCGCCGGCGGCCGCCGGAATAATGCACTGCTTCTCCTCAGATGCGGCAGCGGCCCGGGAGTTTTTGGATGCCGGACTATATATTTCGTTTGCCGGCAATCTTACGTATAAAAAAAGTGAAGCTTTACGTAATGCTGCCAGGCAGGTGCCGCTCGATCGCCTCTTAGCAGAGACAGACAGCCCCTTTCTCAGCCCGCAGAAGGTGCGGGGCAAAACAAACCATCCCGGGCATGTGGGGTTTGTGTATTATCAGCTGGCCGAACTCCACGCCCTCGAGGTTGAAGAGTTAATTCAGATTATTTCAGAAAACTTCGCACGCATCTTTCCGTGAGCAGACCCCGTGCCCGCGCATCGATACCTTACTGATTGAGGATTATTACTTCTACCCGCCGGTTACGGGCGCGCCCCTCTTCGGTGTCATTAGGCGCCACCGGCTGCTCACCGCCCAGCCCCTGATAGACGAATCGCGATGCTTCCAGACCGCGGGCAAGCATCTCCTCTATGATGGTGCGGGCCCTTTCTACCGACAGGTCGTACTGACTCTCCTCTGTACCGATATCGGCGGTGTGTCCTTTTACCATAAAGGATGCATCGGGAACTTTTTTCAGCATAGTGGCCAGTTTGTCGAGGCGGTCTTTCTCGCGTGGAAGAATTTTGGCCTGATCGGGAACAAAATGAATTCGCGGAAGGTTAAGTTTTATTCCCTCCGTGGTTCGTTCGACCTCTATCGGCTCATCTTCAGGAGCCTCGCTTTCGGCAGGGCCGGTAGTTCTGCCGCTTCCGGGTTCTCCGGCCGCTCCCGGTGCTCCTTCAGGCCGCCCCGGTTGATCCGGCCGATCCGGCTGACCGCCCGGCGGCTGTCCGTTCTCTTCATCCTGGAGGGAGGCGATCATAGTGCGCTGGAGTGACTCGATTTCGCCGATGGTAATGCCACGCCCCCAGGTCAGCCGAAAGCCCTCCTCCCGGCTGGCCGGTGTGCCGTTTTCCAGATAGTGGCGGGTGAGCCTCTCTTTGATAAAATAACCGCCATTCTCATCGGTAAACAGGGCAATTTCGCCAGTGCTGGTGCCGCGCAAGGCCCTCGGGCGCAGCCCGTAAGGATCGGCTTTGGCAAAGGTATAGGTAAAATCGATTATCTGGGCCGTACGCTGCATATATATACCGGACTCACGGTAGGTATATGTGCATTGAAACGGCTGTGTAACCAGTGTTCCGTCTTCCAGGTATACTGAATCGCTTCCCTCTGCCTTCCATGTGTCTCCCGCCGAGACATCCCCCTTGGCCAGCACCGGAAATCCGGTCCGGATCGGAAGGTCGGAGCCATTCACGGGAGTAAAGCCCCGATGAGATACTCGACATTCTACAGAAATTTCTTTGTCAACCGGCTGTAGCATCCGCACCGCATCTCGGGTGAGGGTTTTTATCAGGTAGACACTTCCCCGGTAGAGCTGGCCGGATGAATCCGAACTGCCCGCCTGCTGCAGATACACCCGCCGGCCGCGGTATTGGAGCCCCTGATACCGCCGTCCGTGATACACCCGCACATTCTCCCGTTCGGTATGCGCGTAGTGCGCTGCCGGACTAAACACCTCTAGTCTGAGTTCTTCCGCCTCTAATTGCGGGACTGTTGGCAGGAGCAGACGTATAAAAATAAACAGAAACAGCGGGGCTTGTCCGGAATAAGAAAAGGGCCTCCGAAAGAGGCCCCCATTGTTAACTTTGAACATTCGATCTGTTCCGGGAGAAGTTTTGCTTACCAGTTGTCATTCATATCGTCGACGTCGCGGCTCTCTTCAGCAAACAAATCGGTAGTTGCCCGCAGCCCGTCAAAATAGATGTAGTAGGTACCGTAGGTCTCTTCAGGATCCATATCTATCCGAAACCCCTCGATCTGAATTCCCATTTTGTTTGAGTAATGGTAATCACGCTGCTTGATGTGAGTAGGAACCGTGGCCACCATCTTCTTCCATCCGGTAAAATTCAATTCACCCATGGTAACTTCGCCGGTATTGCCGAACTGATCGCGGATCAGTACTTTCAGCAGATGAGGAGAGTTGCGTCCGACAACCCACATAGAAAGGGTCTTTGTGATTCCCTCTACCGGCAAAGGCCGGGAAGGATGAACAGAAACCTGATGCATACCCCGCTTGAAGAACTCGACTTTTACACCGAGCACATTCTCATCATCAAGCTGTATTCCGGCTTCCTCTTCTCCTTCTAATGGCTCTTTGTCAGTCGGAGCACCCTGCAGCGTCCGAATGGTGACAATACCCTCCTCGAGCGGCATCTCCGCATCCCAGAAACCGGCGTCTTCGAATTTAGAAATTGATACGGTTCGCAGCTTCTGCTGGGCAGCATCTACACCAAGCTGTTCCGGGTTCGTTTCTCCGACATCTTCAAGTTGTTGGGCAAAAAGAGTCACAGAACTCACAAAAAGTAAAACGAAAAGTAGAATTATGCTCTTACGTGCTGTCATCTGTTTACTCCCCTTCCGATTCCCATATCTCTTCGACTCGCTCCGGCTGGGCCAGTTGATCACCGTCGAACCGAGAAATAAAGATATCGGTCAGTACTTTTATTTGATCCAAATACACATAGCAGTTGTGCACGCGTTCGGTCGGCTTAGTCCACAACACAAATTTTTCCAACTGAAGCCCCGCCAGATACGGAGCGTACTGCTGAGATTGAGGAATATAACCGGGAATATCGGCTCGCAGGTTTTTCCATCCAGTATAGTTGAGGTTTCCTAAATGCAGTGTATGCACTACGCCCTGGAAATCACGTAGATGTGCCTCCAAGTAATAATCAAAATCAGAACCCCAGACCCACAGGTCTATCTGCCGAGCGCGGCCAGGTATTGAGATCGGATTGTGTTCCATCTCCCCGTCTTCGCCTTCCCTGACAGGTATGAATTCGACGTTGTTATATCCCTGGCGGTTGAACTTGAAATGTGCTCCTAAAACTTCCCGATTTTCCTGCTCCGGATTGAGCCCGAATAGGGCTTCAGGCCAAGTTTGAGCATACGCCTTTTTCGGAAAACCCTCAGCTATGAATTTACTGCCGCGAATGAGCCAGTCCGTAGTTCTTGTATCAGGGTCGAATGTCTCCAATATTCTCGATTCAAGGTTTAGCGTCTTCTCTTCGGCAACTAGCAGCGTTGGCGTAAGAAGCAGGAGAAGCAACAGAAGACACACAAAATGCAGGCTGCCTTGTCTCATTTATAAACTCCTTTTTACTTACAAGAATGCACAACCGTAAGCACTTCGAATTATATTTCGTCGCCAAATGTTTGTCAAATCTTTTTCTAAAAAGACGTAACAAACTACCGAGTTATTCTTAGACGCACTGCAAAACGCTGCACAGCCGGATTTTGCAGGGTATTTTGCTCCGGTTGCACTGCCGTCTCCCACAGGCTGTTCCGTTTTTCAATCAACTCTAACAAAGTTGCTTCGAGATCGATGCTTATTTCCGCTGCAACGCCCTCCGGCCAGCCGCTGTCGGCACCATCACCGAACACCACCGCACGGGCTCCCCGATTCTCGATCATGGTGAGCAGCTGCTGCAAATCATCCGCCGGGCCGCCGGCTAGTACCGCTATATCGCCGGATGATATGCCCGTATCCGCCGATGCAGTCCCGGATTCCGCCATATCTACCGTCCGCAGACGGACAGCCGCCAGCTCGGCCTCGATCTTCGATTTCAGTGCCCTAACCTCACTAGCGGAAAAGCGGCCTCTGCTGTGATAAAAAAGCCGCACAGTCCGCGGCGGGCCCTGCACGGCGTCAGTGCCGTCCGTTAGCAACGGAACCAGAGCTTCGGCGTACGCTTCGGCAAGCGTGTCCTGATCGATATAAAGAAGAAAAACGCTGGGAGAGCTTTCATCGCCGGGCAGGTCGGGCCCCTTGCCGGTATTCAGCGAGCCCGGCAGAGCCGCCTCCCATAGTATATAGTCCGCATTAGGATTGGCCTGCAGTAGTTCCTGCGGGCTTTGCAGTGATGACAGATACGGCGAAAAGAGAAACACCGCCCGGCTGCGGACCCCGCAGATTGAGCGCATCTGCTGCAGTGTTGCCTCTTCCAAGGGAAAGACCCTCTTCTCGGGAATGAAAAAGCGGTTCCACAGGTTGATCTTCAGTTGAGTCTCCCGGTGTTCATCCTGCAGATACACCTGATTCCAGACCTCATCGGTGCAGATCACCACCCGTCGGAATTGGTACATATACCACATAAGGGCTGACACAATCAGAATCAGTGAAAACACGGCTATCAGAGTCGTCCGCATTTTAGAATTAAGTCTGTCCGGGTTCATATATACTAGCCTTGACCCCTCCTCAGCAGATCGTTAGAGTGTAGCATATAAAATGAAAGGAGAGGAGTATGTACTCATACAAAAGTCTCGGTCTAGTAAACACTAAAGACATGTTTCAAAAAGCCGTTAAAGGCGGTTATGCAATTCCTGCATACAACTTCAACAACATGGAGCAGCTGCAGGCAATCATCCAGGCCTGTGTCGAAACCAAATCGCCTGTAATTCTGCAGGTATCGGCGGGCGCACGAAAGTACGCCAATCAGACGATGCTGCGCTTCATGGCTCAGGGAGCGGTGGAGTACGCCAAAGAGCTCGGAATGAACATTCCGATCGCCCTCCACCTTGACCATGGTGATTCCTTCGAAATCTGCAAGGACTGTATCGACAGCGGTTTTTCATCGGTAATGATCGACGGATCTCACCATCCCTACGAGAAAAACGTCGAACTGACCAAGAAAGTGGTCGACTACGCCCACTCTCAAAACGATTATGTGACCGTCGAGGGTGAGTTGGGAGTTCTGGCCGGTATTGAGGATGATGTAGTGGCCGAAGAGTCCCATTACACTCAGCCTGAAGAGGTAGAAGACTTCGTAAAGAAAACCGGTGTAGACAGCCTGGCCATTTCCATCGGAACCAGCCACGGCGCAAACAAATTTACTCCCGATCAGTGCACCCGAAACGAGGATGGAATCCTGATTCCTCCCCCGCTGCGCTTCGATATTCTCGAAGAGATCGAAAAGATCCTGCCCGGATTCCCGATCGTCCTGCACGGATCCTCTTCGGTACCGGTCGAATATGTGAATATCATCAATAAATACGGCGGCGCACTGAAGGATGCAGTGGGAATTCCCGAGGATCAGCTGCGCAAAGCCAGTAAATCGGCGGTGTGCAAGATCAATATCGACTCCGACGGACGGCTTGCAATGACTGCAGCCATCCGCCAGGTTATGGCCGAAAAGCCGGAGATCTTCGACCCGCGCAAATACCTCGGACCCGGAAGAGATTCACTGAAAGAGCTGTACAAACACAAAAACGAAAACGTACTGGCCTCGGCCGGACATGCTGAATAGAGTTTTCTTAGTAAGTTTATGCAAATAGTTCTCCCGCAGTAGGGTGTATTCATCATTACTGCGGGATTTTTTTTAACCCGGAATTATCCGTTTCTTGGAAAGCAGAAAGGCTGTGCCGGCTGACAGTGCAATCAGGAGGACCGAACTGAGCCAGCTGTAAAAAGTTTGGCTTGTGAGGTGGAAATAAGGAACCAGAGAGTAGAGCAAAGACGGCAGTAAAAGTGCGGCCAGCCATAGGGAGCCCCTCCAATCGCCTGCAATCTGAAACAGATATGCCAACGCGGATGCCGCCCACATCAGGAGCGCGAACAACACCGGAAAAGCAAACAGCCGGTATGCATCCATGTCGTAGGAGTGCACAACTGCATACAACACGCCGACCAGGGCTGCATAGCCGGCAAAAAATGCGGCGATTTGAACAAAAAGAGGTTTCCCGTACCCGGCTCGCAGTTTCCGACGCTCCCACATAAAATAGAATACCAGGGCAGCAATAATAAACACGAGAAAGTCGGTTACAAAAAACCGTACATACAGAGCTCTCTGAGTATAGTTCAACGGAAACATATCTATAATCAGGTAGAGCGGCAGCGCACAGATAGCAAATGAGGCCAATCCGCGAAAAAACGGGGGCCAGATTTGTCCGGCATCAAAATAGCCGGGATGTACGAGTTTGAAATAGAGGAGTACTCCGGCTGGAATAAAAAATACTAAAAACAATACCATAGCAGTCAAAGCCTATCACTAACAACGCATTAGTGCAACTGTATTCAAACAGCCTGCGGCGAGTCGCGCGGCGGGTGATCAGAGGAGCTGTTCGAGTTCGTAGCGGTCCCGCAGCAGAGCTATATGCCGTTTCTCATCTTCGTGGAGGCTGTGCAGGAACTCGGCGGCAGCTTCGCTTTGGGAGGTTTGTTCACACTCCTTATACAGCCTTGCGGACAGCTTTTCGATCACCAGCATATACTCGAGGAACTCTATCCGCTCAAGTTCTAACAGTCCGTTTAGATCTTTATGCGCTGATTCGAGCGTACGGACGACTTCGGCCAGCGATTTCGTATCGACCTGGTAAGATTTCAACGCATCCGCGTGTTCTTCTACGCTGTCGAGATTAGCCTCTTCCTGACTGCTCATCGAACTGAGAAACTTTCTGAATCCCTCATCATGGGCCGCCGATGCATAACGTGTGTAAGCACTGTAGAGATATTTTATATGGTGTAGTAAGAGAGAATACATATTCTCAGTGTTGAAATAGTGCCCCATTTTTTTCACCTCTGTTCAATTTACATATATACATAGTATCGGCATTAATAGTAACATTTTTCATTACGGGAAAGAACCGCTCGAATGGTATGGAACAGCTTCCTTTGGGACTTATTTTTATCGGCTGCAAGAGCTTGACCATTTGACCTTTTCTTACCTGAATGCTATATTAAGACCCACTTTGCAATTATCGATAAGGAGGCAGATTGGCTGCGAAAGATTTAAGGATCAATAAGCAGATCCGGGTACGAGAAGTTCGTGTGATTGATCATGAAGACAAGCAACGGGGCGTAATGCCGACTCCGCAGGCCCTCGAACTGGCCCAGGAGGTGGGTGCCGATTTAGTGGAAGTAGCGCCCAATGCGAACCCTCCGGTATGTAAAATACTCGATTACGGGAAATACAAGTTTGAGCTCGAGAAAAAACGCAAAGACGCGAAGAAGAAGCAGAAGCAACTGAAGCTCAAAGAAATTAGAATGCAGCCAAAGATCGAGAAGCACGATCTTGAGTTCAAAACCAAGCATGTAAGTGAGTTCTTGGAAGGCGGAAACAAGGTAAAAGTAACCGTCCGGTTCAGGGGACGAGAAATGGCCCATACCGAAATCGGTCGGGATGTACTGATGCAGATACTCGCCAACCTCGATGAACTCGAAACAAAATATAACGTCGACAGAAAGCCCCAGATGGAAGGGCGCTTCATGTCGATGATTCTTAGCCCTAAAAGCAAGAAATAAAGACTGAAACTATAGTAGAAAGCGAGGATAAAGAGTATGCCCAAAATGAAAACCAGAAAATCGGCTGCAAAACGGCTGCGCGTAAGCTCAAACGGCAAGGTAAAGTATAAGAAAATGGGACTGCGCCACATTCTGACAAAGAAGAGCACCAAGCGTAAAAGAAATTTGCGTAAAGCGGGTGTTCTGCATGCTACTGAAGAGAAAAAAGTAAAAAAACTGCTGCCGTATAGTTTCTAAATTCGCAGCCGGCAGCTGTATACTGAGAATTGATACAAGGAGAAAGATATGCCACGCGCAACTGATGGGACACGGAGAAAAGATAGACGCAAAAAGATACTCGACAGAGCGAAAGGCTATTGGGGACGCCGCAGTACGAACTACAGAACTGCGAAGGATGCAGTCGCTAAGGCGAGTCAGTATGCATATCGCGACCGCAAGCGCCGCAAACGTGATTTCCGACGACTCTGGGTTACCAGAATTTCAGCAGCCTGTCGTGCTGAGGGGATGAATTACTCCCGCTTTATGAACGGACTGGCCAAGGCTGAAATAAATCTAAACCGTAAAGCCCTATCGAATTTGGCCATTGAGGACAAGCCGGCCTTTTCCGAGCTTGTTAGCAAAGCGAAATCGGCACTGGGAGAATAATTTATGGTTACAATTGAGCAGATACGTCTTCTGGACAAGAAAGTGCACAGCGCCGTAGAGCGCATCGGCATCCTCAAACAGGAGAACCAATCGCTCAAATCGAAGCTTGAACATTATGAAGGCCGTATTTCAGAGCTCGAGCGCCTGATTGAATCATTCAAGCAGGACCAGGGTGAAATCGAGCGGGGAATTACCAATGCTCTCGATGAACTCAACCGGCTCGAAGACGATTTAGATGAAACCTCATCCGCATCCGAAGACGCACGGAGCGAAACCGATACTGAAGTCGGTGTAACTTCGGAAGAAGATTCACCCTCTCCCTCCCCTTCGATCGTCCAGACTGAAGAGGAGCCGCAAGAGGTTTCTGAAGAGGATGCGGACCAATCATCCGATGAGGATGACTCCCAAACGGGAGAGCTGGACATTTTTTAAAAAATGGAAGGTGATCCCGTTCGCATACATCTGCTCGGAACCAGTTTCACAATTAAAACCAACGAAAACCCGGAATATGTACACAAGTTAGTACAGACGGTTGAAAAGCGATTCGAGCAGATTCGCAGAACAATGGGAGTGACCGATCCTTTACGGACAGCCATCATTTCAAGTATAATAACTACAGATGAACTGCAGAAACTGCAGCAGCAATCGGTAGAAGCCGAGTCAGTCACTTTGGACTTGATCGAGCTCATCGATCGCTCTATAGATTGAGGTAAAACTTTACCTGCAGTGTACGGGAGGGGACAAAATCTCTTGGGTCAACCTTAACAAACGGGATTCCTGATTACGGGGTTGAATTGCTTGGCCTTCGCGGTCGAACAGGATGCTCCGTTGCGGAAACCCACTTGAACCATAGAGTTCAAGAGATACACTCCGAGCGGCACTGCGGGTTTTATTGTCCCCATATATGAATAGTGAAGGATTCAAATAATGCCGATAATGACGAGCCAACAGATCAATAAGTATTTCGACAACTTCGGAGACTCCGAGATCACCTTCACTAAAGAGGTTATACGGGCGACTGGGCTGCTGCCGAAGCATGTGTTCCTGAAGGCCGCCGGCTATCACCTTCCCTGCATAATTTACAGCGTTTCGATGAAATCCGCTAAAGTCATAGCAAATGTATCTTCTGATATGCATGAGCAAATACGGAACTCCAACAACCTGGTATCATTACGGTTTGCATTCAAAGAGAGTGATAAAATCGATCCGCTGATGTTCTTCGTCTCAGCCCGTGTAACCGGCTACAACCCCTACAACTCAGAAAAACCGAATCTCAATTTCATCTCGATAGATTTTACTCAGCGGCCGCCCGACGACCTGATCGCCATTCTCGGACAAATTCTCGATGCGAAGTTCATGTCGCAAAAACGTAAGGAAGAGCGCATCATCATCAATGCCGACAGTGTGAAAAAACTGGGGGTAAAAGCCAAATCCGCCAGCGTCTACATACAGGGGGTTCCCAGAACCTGCATAGTTCGCGATTTATCATTTTCCGGAGCGAAGGTCATACTCGCGGGAGTCGCAAAATTCCTGCAGAACAAAGCAGCGGCGCTGCACATTGATACAATCGAGAAGGGCCAGATCCAAATAGAAGGGCAGGTAATTCGAAACGAAACCGTTGAGGGACGCAAAGACCTGGTGGCTCTGGCAATTAAGTTCAATGAAGAAAAAATCCCGATCGAATATAAAATGATTCTCAACGATTATTTTAAGCAGAAAAAGCTGAAAAACGGTAGTTATTAATATGAGTTCTCAAGAAAAACCGCAAATTCCTTATCCGCCGGCGGACACCACTCCGTTGGAACGTATCAATTATATCTCCCTTCCCGATGATATCGAACGGAATATCGGCGATTTCAAACTCGACCCCGCGATTCCTCTCCCGGTAGAACTGCCCAAAGGGTCCGAGCAGCTGATAGATTCTCTTTCGTGGGAGATGATAGTTGCCGCGATGCTGAAGCTGTTTGCCTATCAGCCGGAGCACCCGCATATTGATTACTTTCGCCGTTTTATCAAAGTGATTCAGCCGAATATAGTGGCAGAAATGACCCAGACCGGTATTTTCAAAGCACGAAACAAAGAATTCGAACTGGCCGAGGAAATTTTCCGTTCTCTGGTCAATTTTGCTCCCGAACAGGTAAACACTTTCGTAAACCTGGCTTTGGTTTTCGAGGAAAAGGCGAAACAGCAGCATGAGCGCAGCGAAAGCAATGCAGAAGAAGAGAGCATCAATATGGCCTTCGAGGCCTACAAACGGGGAACTAAATTTCATCCCGCGGCACCCGATCTTCATTTCAGTGCGGGATACTTTTTTCTGCAGCAGGGCAATATCCCCAAAGCCAAGGAACATTTCACCACTTTCCTGGCGAATATCAGCGAGGATACGGAAAAAGCCGAACAGGTGCGGCGGGTGTTGAAAGAGATTGACACCAAGCGTCAAGACGATCTGGTATTTAACGAAGCCTTTGATTTTATAAAAATGGGGCAGGAAGAGCGCGGTATCGAGCGCATACGCTACTTTCTCGACCGCAACCCCGAGGTATGGAATGCGTGGTTTCTGCTTGGATGGGGACTACGGAAAACCGGCTCGTATGAGAGAGCAGCGGAAGCCTTCGCTAAAAGTCTTGAACTGAACCAGGATCATCCGGATACATTGAACGAGCTGGCAATCTGCAACCTCGAACTTGAAGAATACAGCCAGGCCAAACAGCATCTCGAGAAGGCCCTGCAGCTCGAACCTGAGAATACAAAGATTATCTCAAATCTCGGCATTTTAGCACTGAAACAGGGGGATTCTCAGTTGGCTCGCCGATTTTTCCTGACGGTGCTCGAGCTCGACCCGGACGACCCGCTTGCCCCGCGGTATATAGACAAGATTGATGAGCAATCTTGAGTTGAAGCTTAAGCTTGGAACTTGACAAAATACCCCAGTACACATAGGGTACTAAAGATATGATTCTGAACGGCAAGAAGAAAATATACGCCCAAATTCTTGTGGCGCTGACAATACTGATCACACTGACAATCGGAGCAAGTGGAGGTTATGCCCTCGCTCAATTGCGCAACCCGATGATTCGCGAGGATTTAAAAGAGTATAAACCGGCTCTGCCGACTCAGATCTACGACCGCGACGGGGAATTGATTGCCGAGATCTTTTCGGATGTAAAGCGGAATATTGTCCCGATCAACGAGCTGCCCAAGCACCTCATGTTCGCCCTTATCAGCCGCGAAGACGCCGACTTTTTCGATCACAACGGGTTCAGCTTTCGCGGTACCGCCAGGGCCGCCTGGAACGTGGCGGTTGGAAATTATTTTTCCGGAGGTAGTACCCTTTCTCAGCAGGTAGCGGGAAGGCATTACGCCGACCGTTCAAAAATGACAATCACCCGAAAACTCAGGGAGCTGTGGTTCGCATTCAAGATAGAGCGGGAACTCTCGAAATATGAAATACTAGAAATATATATGAATGAGATGTATTTCGGCCACAATACCTATGGCGTCGAGGCGGCATCGCAGTTCTATTTCAATCACTCGGCCCGTGAGTTATCGGTTGCCGAAGCGGCCATCCTGGTCATTCAGCTGGCGAGTCCGGCGCTCTACTCTCCTATCAACCATCCCGACCGGGCTCGATCCCGTCAAAGAGACGTACTCGACCAGATGGTCGAGCTGGGTTACACCTCACGGCAGGAGGCAGATCATTCATTCCAGAGCTACTGGAACAGCTATAACTACAACCGCTCCAATATTGCCAGCGCCTACTTCGACAACAAGAGCAAGGCCCCCTACTTCAGCGAATATGTGCGGCTCCAGCTGAACGACATGCTGTACGGTGCGGTCAATATCAATAAAGACGGATATATTGTACATACTACCCTCGACCTTGATTACCAGCGGATCGCCGATTCAATTATGGAAAAGTCCTACCGGCGGATAAACGAGCAGCATAACAGCAACAGCCGAGAACGTTTCGATCTCGTTGACGAGACCTATCTTCCGCTCGTCGAGCTGCTTTCGCTTACCTACAACATCGAAGATATTCACATTACCGGAGCTCAGGAAAAACGAGCGGCGGTAAACCACTATTTCGAATCTATAGCACCGAGTATCGAAGCACTGTCCTCCATGCTCGGTTCCGACGGACTCTATCAGGTGTCCCAGTACTCGCGGGGAATGTCCGATGAACGAAAGAGGACCTCTACCGTCGAGGGTGCACTGATTACTATCGATAACTACAGCGGCCACATTATGTCGATGGTCGGCGGCAGCGACTTCGAAACAAAGCAGTACAACCGCGCTGTGGATGCGAAAATTCAGCCGGGTTCCAGTTTTAAGCCGCTCTACTATTCTGCGGCAATTTCATCCGGCGAATACACTCCCGCAACGCGAATGTATGACGGTCCGATTGTATTTTTTGACAACAATGACAAGCGTTATACCCCGATGAACTATCTCGGCAACTGGGAAGGTTCGGTGCTCTTGCGCTACGCACTGGCTACCTCGATGAATGTTCCTTCCCTACAAGTACTGGACGGTATCGGATTCGAGGCCGCTATAGACCGCTCCTCGAAACTGCTCGGCATGGAAGACAAAAAAGATGACCGTTCTCTGTTCCCGCGCGGATTTCCGCTGGGACTCGGCGTCACCGCAGTAGCGCCGATTAAAATGGCCAAAGCATTTGCCACGTTTCCCAACCAAGGCAAGGCTGTCGAACCGATGGCCATCACCCAGGTACTCAACCGTGAAGGAGAGAGTATCATCAATCCCGAACAGGAACGCATTCGTCAGCAGAAACACGGCAGCGATCAAAAACAGATTCTTTCGCCCCAAGCTGCCTATTTAATGGTCGACCTGTTGAAGAGCACAGTCGACTTCGGCACTCTGGCAAGACGCCGAGCGGGTGTCGGCGGCTTCGACGACATGCCGATGGCCGGTAAAACCGGAACCACGCAGAACTGGGGCGATGCCTGGACGGTCGGCTTTTCGCCCTACTACTCCACTGCGGTCTGGTTCGGTTTCGACACCCCGGGCATTTCGCTCGGCCGTGAACTGACCGGTGCAACCGCCGCCGGGCCGGTATGGGCCGAGTACATGAAGGCGATTCATCAGGGGCTGCCGGTCAAAGAGTTCGACAAACCTAATTCAGGGCTGGTAGAGGTGAAGGTCTGCACCGAATCGGGCCTGATCCCGACTCAGCACTGCCCGGAGAGCGAGGATGAGATTTTTATTGCCGGTACCGAACCGAAGCAGTTCTGTGATATTCATAAATTCGAAGAGGAACGCAACGAGGGCTTGGTCCGAAAGCTGCAGGATTCGATGATGATCGAAGATTATGACATAAACTACGACGCCGCCCCTGAAATGGACGATGATCTTATGCAGGACATCGAGGATCAGATCGGCAGAGATCGGGATGATGTATTCGATTCAGATAAGCAGTCCGGATCCTCTTCCGGGAACGATGTGAACCCGCTGCTGGACTAAAAATTCGACTTCTTTTGTCCCATAAACTATGATAGGCTTATATTAGACCGGAGCGGGAAGGAGTCTGTAATATGCAAATTCCGATCGAAGATATTGTGATAAAACGGCGCATACGTCAGGACCTCGGCGACATATCCAAACTCATGGAGAGCCTCAAAGCGTATGGTCTTATGAACCCGATTCTCATAAACAGCAACCGCGAGCTGATCGCAGGCCGCCGGAGGTTAGAGGCGGCGCAGAGACTCGGCTGGAAAAATATTGAGGCCCACATAGTCGACACTAGTTCCGATGTAAACGAATTAGAGATGGAAATGGATGAAAATCTGCATCGCCGTAATCTCAGTGCGGTTGAACTGGCCGAAGGCATGTCCAGACTCGAAAAATTGAGAAATCCCGGTTTCTTTCGAAAAATCTTTATGGCAATTGCCCGATTTTTCCGGCGTCTGTTCGGACGACGGTAGTCACTCCACCACCGAGAGGTCACTCAGGTCAAATTTATCTACTGAAGAGGCTCCGGTTTGCACAAGCAGCGAATCGCCCTGAACCTTCAACCAGGAGTACGGCACTACGGTTTCGGCCGAACGGTGCTCAAGTTCGAGCTGAGCGTTGAATGCACCAATGTAGTAGCTGCCCGCCTCTTCGATTACACAGTACACCCTTTCATTTGCCGCTAGAAGCGGAGATTGGGGATACACATCGCTTTGCGACTGCCGCTCCACTTCAAGAGTTTCCGGTGTTAAACCGACCAGCCTGACGGCGCGCGGGGCCGCTGTCTCGCCGGCTATCACCACGTACATTCCGCTGTAATCGAGATACTGTCGGCTGCGGATTGTATTGAGTGTTGATTCTTCCTCGAGCTGACCATTCGCCCTTATCAAGGCCATCCGCCCGAAGAGTTCATTATTCTGTTCGCGGAACATGAGAAACGGAAACCTCTGCGGCTGAGCGGCAACCGCGGGTTCCGCCTGCCCGGTATCCTCTGCCTCGTCTTCGGCGTCCTCTTCGGCAGTCTCCTCCTCCGGCTGTTCTTCTTCGGCCTGCTGATCCTCTTCGATCAGCTGCTGCTGATCCTCGGCAATACTCTCACGCTCTTCGGCTATATCTTCTTCGCGCTGGTCGAGCTCCTCCTCACGGGCGGCGAGTTCATCCTGCTCTTCAGCTGCGGCCTCCGGCTGATCTTCGGCCGGCTGATCAGGCTGTTCAGGCTGTTCGGCTTCCTGTTCGCGTTCCTCTTCACGCTCCTCTTCACGCTCCTCTTCACG
>CAZRWN010000030.1:0-9004 GCA_964603735.1 uncultured Sediminispirochaeta sp.
TTGAGCTCCTGCTCTATCAACAGAATGGCTACTTCCATGGTGGCCGATGCAGTGGCCTCTCCGCAGGGAACCTCGGTGTTCAGCAGCGACAGCGACCCGCAGCTGGTGAAGGACGCGTTGCCGTTTGCTTTGAAAATGTACGAGAGCCTTCTGCAGAATGATCCTGAAAACCGCGCACTCCTGAATGCCGCCGCCGAGGGCTTTATCTCTTATGCAAACGCCTTTATCCACACTCCGGCCTCTATGCTCGGTTACCAGCAGCTCGACCGGCAGAAAGAGATGCTGCGGCGGGCCCGCAATATGTACATTCGCGGTAGGGATTACGCGCTCCGTTCGATGGAGGTCGATTATCCCGGCTTCAGGGAAGCTCTGGCCGGCGGTGAGGGGCTCGAACAGCTGCAGAAGACGAGCGAAGCGGACTTGCCTTCTCTTTACTGGGCGGCCGCCGGCTGGATGGGAGCCGTCTCGGCCGCCGGCTTCGACATGGGGCTTTTGATGGAGCTGCCGCGGCCGGTGGCCCTGGCAGCCAGGGCGCTCGAGCTGCAGCCCGACTACAAGCACGGGGCACTGCACTCGCTTCTGCTTGAAATCTACGGCGGTATTCCGGATGAACAGATGCTGTACGGCGCCTCCGAGCTCGGCAGCTATTCGAAGCAGGTCCTGTCTCAGTTTTACGATCGGTCCGGTGCAACCGCCCAAGACGATCAATCGGGCATGGCAGACCTCGAACAGAAGGCCCGTTTTCATTTCCGTAAGGCGGTCGAGCTCAGCGAGGGGCGCGCGGTCGGGCCCTACGTAGCGCTGGCCGGCAGCTTCGCGGTGAAAAATCAGGATGCTGGGGAGTATCGGCAGCTGCTGGAGAAAGCCCTGGCTATTGAGGTGAATAAATATCCGTCTCGCCGTCTGGAAAATACCATATTGCAGGACAAAGCCCGCTGGATGCTCGAGCATATCGAGGATAAGTTTCTGGTTGTAGACTGAAAATCTACTGAGCGTGCTGCGAGCCCTTGGATGTGGCCTTTGGCCTGCGCCTCCACAGGCTGCAGCCCCATATTAGCCCGCTTACTCGTTTATTCCGGAATCTGGACGAGACTCTGCATGAAGTTGGCGATGGACAAACGCTTGCCGATGAGGCCGAGCTTTTTTCGAATATTATGCCGGTGGAAATCGACTGACTTTTTGGAGATGAACAGTCGGTCGGCAATCTCTTTTGAGGAAAGCCCCTGCAGAATGAACAGAGCAACTTCCTGTTCGGTGTGGGTAAGGCCGTACTCGTAAAAATGATGGTAAAACAGGCGATGATAGTGCAGATGCAGCAGATAAGAGCGTTCCTTGGAGCCCTGTTCGTAGTTTTCAAAAGACGGGAACAGAAGTGATGAGGCATTGCTCTCGTCAGAGAGGCTCTCGACAAGCGGTTCGACCAGCACTATGTAGGCTGCAGCTCCCTGGTCGGAGAGCGGAATGAGTGTCTCGCTTATCATCCCCTCCAGAATCGGAGTAATCCCGAACTGAAAGTGAGAGGCAATCGGCCCTTCTGTTTCGATGCTGCCGGCTTCGATCGGACATTGACCGCAGGGCTGGGGTAGGTTCCACAGCGCGGCGTGGCACTGTCTGCCGAGCAACTCGCTGCGCTGCTCCTCTGGGCACGCCTCTTGCGAATAGGAGACATGCTGAATTGCATAACTCTGGTCAACCATTAGGGCAAGATGGCTGCAGTTGGTTTTTCCCGATTTTTGTTCCAACTAAATCACTAACACCTTTATAATCTACAATTTTACTATTAAGTATACCAAGATTCTGTGTCAATACCACCAGCAAATATACCAGTTTTGTACTAGTAATAATTTCCCGTGAATTACCTCAAATTCTTCCACGGGCGGCCGAAAATTACAACAGGACACAAAGAAAGCGAGGTAAACGTATGAAGCAGTACATCGTGAAGGGAAGCGGAGAATATAAAACCTACGTCGACGTGTTGGAGAAGAACAGCCGCGGTTATAAAGTGCGGATGAAACAGGAGCGACGCTGGGGTTATAAAGAGGATATTCACCAGATGAGTGTCAGTCTGTTTGAAACTTGTCTGCGTACAGGTTATTTTATAGAGGTAGAAAAGCACGAAATTGCCCGTTACGCATAAGGGAGAACTATGGGACTGGTCTTATTAATCAACTCCGAACAGAAAGTACGCGAGAGGGTCAAAACCGCCTTCGAGCAGCAGAAACCGAGCGGATACTCGGTAAAAATGGTATCAAACCAGGAGCGCGCGCTGGAGTCGCTCAACTTCGAGCTGCCCGAAGTCGTCATTATCAACTGCGAAGACCCGAATATCAACTACCGTGAGATAGTGGCAGCGGTCAAAAAAGACGCTTGGCTGCACAGTTTCGGAATGATCGGACTGTACGAGGGCCAGAATCAAGACGAGAAAAACATCATAGCCGAGTTCGGCGAACTGAACCTGCTGGTTATGCTGGATAAAAACCGCATTGTCAGTCACATGTCAAAATCAGTATCGATTATTCTCGAAAACCGTCAGCTCATATTCCAGCGTGAGCTGGCCACCCATCTCTCCAGCCACTCGTCCGGCTCATTCGAACTGGACAACGACCCTCTAGCGGTTCCGATTTATGCCGGTATCGCCGTCACCAGTCTGATGCAGCAGGGATATCTGGCCCCAGAGCACAAGTTCAAGCTGCAGATGGCTCTGGCCGAGCTGATGATAAACGCCATCGAACACGGCAATTGCGGCATTACTTACGACGAAAAAAACGCCGAACTCACCGGCGGAAAAAGCGTAGTAGACATAATCCTCGACCGCTGCAAAGACCCCGAAATCGCGGCCAAACGGGTGCACTTCGAGTGGGAGAGTCATCGGGACTACTCCGCATTTATCATCCGTGACCAGGGGGAAGGTTTCGATGTGAGCAAAATTCGCACGCAGATCGAAGGGCAGGACCATATGCGCCCCCACGGCCGCGGCATCAAAATGGCCGAGTTCTCAGGGGCCGAAATTTCTTACAACGACAAGGGCAACCAGGTGCAGCTGACCTTTCAGCACCCCGAGTACTCGGAGCGCGGCACACCCGAAGGCTTCGCCGGCGAGGATGTGCTGTTCACTAAATCGGGCGACATCGTCTTTCGCGAGGGTGAGAAGGGCGATTTCCTGTATTATATCTCCAGCGGCCACTTCGTGGTTACCCACAAAGGCAGAACGGTAGGCGAGCTTTCACCGGCCGATGTGTTCATGGGCGAAATGTCATTCCTGCTTAACAACCGCCGCAGCGCCACCGTCACCGCCGACAAAACCGGCAAGCTGGTCCGGGTTTCGCGTAAATCATTCGTGCAGGCAATGAAAAACTATCCCCATTACGGGATTTTTCTCTCCAAGCTGCTGGCCCATAAGCTGACCCGCTCAAACACTCAGCTGACTCAGCTCTCGTCCTGATAGACTATTCGGCGTGCCACTTGCGGTAACGTGCGGAGAATTCGTCAATAAACAAATCCAAAAAATCAGGCGCCGCTGCGCTGACATGCGGCATTAGGTAACAGTTGTCGATGTGGCGCAGCGGCGAGCTCATCGGCAGTGGTTCCATCTCGAACACATCCAGGTAGGCCGCTTCGATCTGCTGCGAGCGCAGCGCGTCTTTCAGCGCCGCGTGGTCGACTGCGTTTCCCCTTCCAACGTTGTACAGCACCGCATGTGCCGGCAGGATTTCCAGTTCCGCCCGGCCGATGATCTGGTCGGTTTCACTCGAGCGGGGCAGCGCCAGTACCAGGTGATCGGCGCTCGGCAGAATGCTGGGCATCCGTTCCAGTCCTTCAATCCGGTCCTCATGGGCAAAGAAATCCGGCCGGGGTATCTCCGGGTTCCGCTTTATTCCGGTAACCCGGCAGCCGAACAGTTTTGCCCGGCGGGCGGTCCATTCGCCAATGCGACCGAAACCCAGAATGACTATGTGGCTGCCATGCAGCCGCCGTGCCCGCCCGGCGATTGCCGAACGCGGCCACTCCTCGCTGCGCATCCGAACGGCGCTCTCGGTAATCCGGCGGTTGTGATCCAGCAGCATGCCGATCACCGACTCGCTGATGATCCGTCCGTGGAAACGGGAGTTTTTTACCTCGATATGCGGCGGCAGCTGGGCTGCAAAGTAATCGAGACCGGCGGCCGGGGTAACCAGGTAGCGCAGCTGGCCGGCTGCCTCTAGCCACTCCTGCTCAAAAAACCAGGCTACGGCCGTTTCGGCTTGGGGCAGGATGCGTACGAACTCCTCCGGGGACTCGGCATGCAGCACCCGCGCGGAAGGAATGCGGCTTTGCATATATTCGATTTGCCGGGCCGTGATTGTCCAGCAGGCGGAGGCGGGGCTTTGCAGCCATACAGCAATATTCATGCCCATAAGTGTAATTGCGGAAATTCTGCCCGTCAATACTCGCTGCGGGCAGTGCATGGTGTTGCAATAAATGCTTTTTAGCAGGTACTATGGCTCAAACCAATATTTGAACAAGGATAAAATAACAAGGAGAGGTGTATGGATCTGAAGTACGATGATGTTTTAAAGGCTAAGATGAGCGAAGAGAGTTATAAAAAGCTCATGGCCCTCGAAAACCAGAAGGTCTACGACCATGTAGGGTATTTCGCCAAGCACTGCAACCCCAAATCCATCTACGTATGTGACGACAGCGCTGCTGATGAAGAGTACGTACGCAAAATGGCAATTGAGAAGGGTGAGGAGCACAAGCTGGCGAAGGACGGTCAAACTATCCATTGGGATGGATACGGCGACCAGGCCCGTGACAAAGCTAATACCAAGTTCATGGTATACAAAGAAAACCTGGACCGCATGAAGTCCCTCAACAGTGTTGAGTACGAAGAAGGACTGGCTGAAATTCTCGAAATTGCCGAAAACATTATGGAAGGCAAAGATGCGGTGGTGAAGTTTTTTGCTGAAGGTCCCACCTTCTCCGAATTCACCCGCCCCTGTATTCAGTTTACCGATTCTTGGTACGTTCTGCACTCAGAGCAGATCCTGTACCGCAACGCATATGAGCACTTCAAAGCCATGAAGAGTCAGGAAGAGAAGGAGGACATCTACCGTTTTATCCACTCCGCCGGCCAGCTCGATGAACGCGGCTGTTCGGTAAACCTGGACAAGCGCAGGATTTACATGGACACCCAGAACAACATAGTGTACTCGATGAATGCCCAGTATGCCGGTAATTCAGTCGGCCTGAAGAAGCACTCCATGCGTCTGGCTATCAACCAGTCCGGGCAGGAAGGCTGGCTCTGCGAGCACATGTTCCTGATGGCTGCCGCCGATAACGATGTAGACCGCAAGACCTATTTTGCCGGTGCGTTCCCTTCGGCCTGTGGTAAAACCTCGACTGCTATGATCCCCGGCGAACAGGTGGTCGGTGACGATATCGCCTATTTCCGCAATGTCGACGGCGATTTCCGGGCGGTCAACGTTGAGCAGGGAATTTTCGGTATTATCAAAGAGGTAAACGCCGAAGACGACCCGGTTATTTTCAAGAATCTGCTGATACCGCAGGAACTGATTTTCTCCAACGTATTACGCGGCCCGGACAACAATCCGTATTGGATCGGTATGGGCATGGAGACTCCGAAAGAGGGTGACAACCACTCCGGTCCCGGCTGGTACGAAGGGAAGAAAGACTCGCAGGGCAAAGAGATCCAAATCGCCCATAGTAACTCCCGCTATACCATGCGTCTGGACTACCTCGACAACTTCGACAAAGAGGGCTTCGAGGACAAGCGCGGTGTAAAGGTGCAGGGCGTTCTGTACGGCGGTCGCGACAGCGACACCACCGTTCCGGTCGAGGAATCCCGCAACTGGGAAGAGGGCATTGTACTGAAAGCATCTACCCTCGAATCCGAAACCACTTCCGCGACCCTGGGTGCCGAAGGCGTGCGCAAAGCCAGCCCGATGGCCAACCTCGACTTCGTCTCCTACCCCTTGGGTGAATATACCATGAACAATATCAAGTTCGTGGACGGTATGAAGGAAGTGCCGAAGATCTACTCTACCAACTACTTCCTGAAAGGCGAGGACGGCAAGTTTATCAACCCGAAGACCGCTAAAAAGGTATGGCTGCACTGGGCTGAAAAACGGGTTCACGGAGAGCTCGGCGGCTATGAAACCCCGACCGGCATCATTCCGACCTATGAGGACATCTCCAAGCTGTACAAACAGTACATGGGTGCCGAGTATGACCAGGCTACCTATGAACACCAGTTCAGCTTCCGCTGCGACAAGTGGATCGAAAAACTCGAGCGAACCAAAGAGTTCTATAAAAAGATGGATGCCCACACTCCTCAGGAACTGTTCGACAAATGGGATGCGGCAATCGATATGATCAAGGCCGCCCAGAGCAAGTACGGCAACGTTATCAAACCGGGAGAGTACAAAGGTTAATTGGGTTAATTGAGTCTTAAAAATCATCGCCGCCGCGGGGTAAACGCTCCGGGGCGGCGATTTTTTTTCTGCAAATCTGATGAAATCCGCCTGTTTTCTATTATACTTTAACTATGGCTCGATTTTCAGGCATGCAGGTCACACTGGCGGTGCTGGTACTTACAATAGTTGTATTAATGGGTCTACTGATTGCACCGCGTATCAATCCGCCTGACAGAAGCGATGTGTTTCTGCCGCAGGAACAACATCTGGAACCGGTTCGGAGTTCCTCCGAAACTATCCTGGTCCGGGGAGACTGGAGCTATCCCCCCTTCGAATTCATAAACGAACAGGGAAAACCGGACGGATTCAACATTGAAATCATCCGCCGGATCAGCGAGTTGATGAACCTCGATCTGCAGATCAGTCTGGGACCGTGGGAGACGGTTCGGCAGCAGCTCGAGCGGGGAGAGATAGATGTTCTGGCCGGTATGTACAGGACCGACGAGCGGGAAAAGCTGATTGATTTTACAATTCCCCATTTTATCTCCTCGTATGGCGTTTTTGTTCCGAAGAACTCCGGTATCGACTCGTTAGATGATATCCGGGATTCACGAATACTTGTTCAGGAACAGGATGTAGGCCACGACTATCTGGTAGAACAGGGTATCGGCAAGGAGATAGTTACTCTGAAAAGCTGGATCGAGCTGCTCCCGGAGCTGCAGCGCGGCCGCGGCGACTGTGCAGTGCTGGCGATGATGCAGGGGGTTCGTCAATTGCAGGAGGAGCACATATCCGACCTGCGGGTGATAAGTAAACCTCTTTTTCAGCGCCGCTACTGTATTGCCGTAAAATCGGGTGATGCAGAGCTGCTGGCCACGCTCAACGAAGGGTTGAATATGCTCAAGAGCACTGGTGAGTACGACCTCATCTTCGAGCGGTGGTTCGGGATTTATTCGGAACCCGGTCTCAGTCCTCAAAATCTGCTTGCATCGCGCTGGGTACGCATATTCATCGCTATTTTTCTGATAGTTGCGGTACTGTTGCTGATCTTCCTGGTATGGACCTATTCTCTGCGTCGTCAGGTCGGAAAAAAGACTGCCGAACTCAGTTCAGCCCTCGAAAATTTGCAGCAGGCCAACAGTGCGAAGAACCGCTTTTTAGCCAGTGTCAGCCACGAACTGCGTACTCCGCTGCATGGAGTCATCGGGATGGTGCGCATGCTCGATGCAAGCAAACTAGATCAGGAACAGCGTGAAATCGTCGAAATGCTCAGTAGATCGGCGGTACAGCTGCATCGGGTTCTGTCCGATTTAATCGATGCAACCCGTCTGGAGGCCGGACGTTTTACCCTGCATCCCTCTCACTTCCGGTTGAAACAGATCGGCACCTGGCTGGAGCCGCTGCTGCGCAGGTCGGCCGAGGAAAAGGGGCTGCAGTTTGATTTTCAGGTCGCGAATGATGTGGTGCTATGTGCAGATCAGGAAAGACTGATCCAGATAATCGTAAACCTGGCCGAAAACGCCATCAAAAATACCCCTTTCGGATTTGTAAAGGTGCGAATCGAGTATTCCGACGAGCAGCTGCAGATTGAGGTAGAGGACAACGGCCGTGGAATACCGAATTCGCAGCGTGAAGCCATTTTTGCACCGTTTACTCAACTCGAGGCACAGGACAAAATTTCTGCCGGTAAAGAGGCCGGTCTCGGTCTCGGACTGGCAATAGTAAAAACGATCATCGATTTAATGGAAGGCGAGATAAAGCTGGACAGCCGGCCTGAGGAAGGCACCACTTTTTTTATCCATATCCCGATAGAGACCGGTACCCTGCCTGATGAGACGTGTCCGGCTCAGACGAAAGAACCAGCACCCAGGGGGCCGGTTACCGAGGAACCGGCAGCCGGACGAAATGTGGAGCAGCTTCATATCCTGGTTGCCGAAGACGAGGCAATTAATCGAATCTACCTGGAACGGTTTCTGCAATCCAGAGGCTGGAAAACCACCCCGGTCTCGGATGGAGAACTTGCATTGAAAGCACTACAGCAAGGCTCTTATGACGTAGTTCTGATGGATCTCGGCATGCCCAAGCTCGACGGGCTCGAGGTAACGCAGCGCTTACGAGAATTTGAACGCGATCGAAATGTTCCCTATACTAAAGTTATTGCGCTGACTGCATATGCCGACGATGACAACCGGCGTAAGTGCAGCGAGGCCGGAATGGACGGGTTTGTCACTAAACCCTTTAAAGAGCAAGAACTGGTAGATGAAATTCTGCGTTTAGTGTAAGTTTGTAGAACAGATAGTAGTACACCCGCCGCTTCACATCCCATCTATCTTGAGACAAGAGTAATTAGGATGAAAAAAATTTCAAAAAAGTTCGGCCAGCTGATCATAGGTATCGGAATACTACTGGCGGCAACTGTCGGAGCTGTTTTCATGCAGCTGAACGGGATCAAGCGGGTTACCCGCGAAAACCTGGAGCAGGAGCAGAAAAATGTTTCTGCGGCTGTCGTGCGGGACATCGAGCTGGGCTTTTTCACGAAATACAGCGAGTACGTGTCAGGATTGGCAGCGTCGCCCCTCCTGACCGAGGCT
>CAZRWN010000030.1:9104-29978 GCA_964603735.1 uncultured Sediminispirochaeta sp.
GAAATACAGCGAGTACGTGTCAGGATTGGCAGCGTCGCCCCTCCTGACCGAGGCTATGCAGACCGAGACTCTGCAGGACGAGACTCTGCAGGACGAGCAGGTCCCGCTCAGCCGGGTTCTTAACCTGGCGCTCCGCAGCACCGATGCCGAGATTGCGTATGTACTGAACACCGACGGGGTCTGTACTGCTGCGGTCGGCAGGAGCGAGAAAGTATCCGCGATGGTCGGGCAGAGTTATGAATTCCGACCCTATTTTCAAAACGCGGTTCAAGGAAATCCGCATGTAGGCTTTGCCTATGGGATAACGACTGAGGAGATCGGCATCTACTTCAGTGCTCCATTAAAAGTGATGAACAGTACTGTCGGGGTGGTAGTATTGAAATCCAACCCGGCCTTTTTAAAAGACACTATACACTCTAAAGAGCTCCCCTTGGCCTTGGTCAGCAAAAATGGCGTAGTGATTGCCACCAATCGAAATGAGTGGCTCTACTCCGGTCTGTATCCGCTGCAAGCAGAGCTGTTGGAACGTCTTTCGAAGACCCGTCAGTATGAAGGACTCTCTCTGAAAGCCGAGGGTATTCTACCGGCCGAATTCGACCCGCAGAGCACCTCCAGTTCAGCGGGTGATCTTGTAGTGCATATGGAGCCCCTTTCAGTTATGGGCTGGAAACTGGTTTCGATCGCCGATACCGACACCGCAGCTTTCTTTTATCCGCAGCAAAAATACTTCTTTATAAAGTCCTCATTGTTTCTGCTTATCATTCTCATCATAGCCTGTGCACTGTTTCTCAATTATCACACCGGTGCTGCATTGAAGACGGATCTACGCAAACTGTTTACGGCTGTAGAACAATCGCCGAGCACGGTGCTAATGACTGACTCTGAAGGGCGGATAGAATACGTAAATCCCAGTTTTGAACAGCTGACCGGATATTCACGCCGGGAGGTTATTGGGTCGAGATCTTCGCTGCTCAAATCCGGTCACCATGATGAGGAGTTTTATTCAGACTTGTGGGAAACTATCCGGTCCGGCCGGGAATGGCAGGGAGAGTTTCTGAACCGTCGCAAAGACGGGAGTTCGTATTGGGAATCGGCTCTGATTTCGCCAGTGAAAGACCGGCGAGGAAGAACTATCAGCTATATAGCCTTCAAGGAGGACATTACCGAGCAGAAGATCCGCCACGAAATCGTCAACCGCCGGGCACGGATAGATGAACTGACTCAGACGCTCAACCGCAGAACCGGTATGGAAACCTTGAACCGTACGTATGAACAGTGTTCTACCAACGGAAGCGGTTTTACCGTCGGTTTTGTGGATATTAACGGTCTAAAGAAGGTAAATGATACCTATGGGCACGAAGCCGGCGACCGGCTGATTACAGCGGTCGCGAGTTCGATTAAGCGTCACATCCGTGAATCGGATTCGCTTGCCCGTCTGGGCGGCGACGAGTTCTTGATTGTATTGCCGGGCTGTACACGCAGCCGGGCCGCAGAGATCTGGGCAAAAATCGAAGCCGACCTCGAGAGCAGCGGCAAGGATGGACAGTCGGCCTACCGAATAGCAGCCAGTGTCGGCTTTGCCGAGCTGGATGAGCTGAAAACCGAGCCGGACCTCGATCCGGAGGCAATTCCGCGCGAGCTTCTGCGTATGGCCGATGAGCGCATGTACCACCGCAAGCAAACGATGAAGTCAACGATGAAGCCGAAACAGGTTTGAGTATGCCTGCAGACATGCTAAAATAGAGAAAGTTCAAGGAGTGAAAGCTATGAAAGTACTGTTTATTGGTGGAACCGGGACGATATCTAGTGCATGTATTCGAGAAGCAGTGCGTAAAGGGATCGAAGTATTCGTGTATAACCGGGGCAGCCACAATGACGAGCTGCCGGAAGAGGTGCATGCTCTGCAGGGCGATATCCGCGACCGCTCGCACACCGTCAAAGCCCTGGCCGGATACCGGTTCGATGTGGTGATCAACTGGGTAGCCTTCAACGAAGAGCATGTCGCGCAGGACATCGAGATGTTCACCGGTAAAGTGGGGCAGTATGTGTTTATCAGCTCCGCCTCGGCCTATTCCAAACCGCCGGCCGGAACCTTTGTGACCGAGGGAACTCTTTTACGGAATCCGTACTGGGAGTATTCCCGCAATAAAATTGCATGTGAGGAGCGGCTGATCGAGGCCTGGCGGGATACCGGGTTTCCCATCACGATCGTGCGCCCCTCGCACACCTACGGGGAGAAAATGATTCCCTCGATCTTCGACCGGGGGCCGACCATCGTCGACCGGATTCTGAACGGTAAGCCGGTTATTGTTCCCGGCGACGGCACCAGCCGCTGGACCCTCACTCACAACAGCGATTTTGCCAAGGGTTTCGTCGGTCTGCTGGAGCATCCGGCTGCCATCGGAGAGGCTTTTCATATTACTTCGGATGAAGCGTTTACCTGGGATCAGGTGCATCAGATTATCGGCACCAAACTTGGGCGTCCGGTCGAGATAGTGCATATGCCGGCCGATTTTATCTGTACCCGCTATCCCGAGTTTACCGGTCCTCTAAAGGGGGACAAGATTCATACCGCTCTGTTTGATAATACCAAAATCAAGCGTCTGGTTCCCGCTTTTCAGTGTACCACCCCATTCAATGCGGGTATCGAGGCTCCCCTGCACAGACTGCAGGAGCGGCCCGATGAGAATGTGATCAATGAGGATCTGAACTCCAAGCTCGATGACCTGATAAAGCGTTACAAAGCCAGTGTGGAGCCCAAGGAGTAGCAGCGGCGGAGTTTATTAGAAACAGCGGCCGCCGTGCTCTTTGCGGCATTCCGGCTTATTACAGCGGTAGCAGATTTCATTGTCCAGGGGTTCTCCGTTAAAATATGCCCGCAGGTTGGCGAGAGTTGTCTGAGCAATATTGGTAAGCGCCTCTTTGGTGAAGAAGGCCTGATGGCTGGTGACCAGCACGTTTGGAAAGGTCAGCAGCCGGGCCAATTTGTCGTCTTCAATGGTCTCATTCGAGAGATCTTCAAAAAAGTAGTCATCCTCTTCTTCGTATACATCCAATCCGGCGCTGCCGATCCGCTGTTCGCGCAGCGCGTTGAGCAGGGCACCGGTATCCACCAGTTGTCCACGGCTGGTGTTGATGATCATCACCTCGCGCTTCATCTTCTTAATTGAATCGGCGTTGATGATGTGATGGGTTTCAGGGGTAAGGGGGCAGTGCAGCGAGATGATGTCGGAGTGCTCATACAGCTCATCCAGGCTCACATAAGTAAATCCATACTGCTCTTCCGCGTCGGGTTTGGGACGGGCATCGTAGGCAATTACCTTCATCCCGAATCCCCGCAGTATTCCTACCAGAGTCAGACCGATACGGCCGGTGCCGACGATACCGGCGGTTTTGCCGTTCATGTCGAAGCCCAGAAAACCGTTAATGGAGAAGTTGTTGTCCCGGGTACGATAATAGGCGCGATGGGTCTTGCGGTTCAGTGAAAGCATCATTGCGGCGGCATGTTCGGCCACCGAGTAGGGCGAGTATGCAGGCACCCGCACCATGTGCACGTTTTGGTAGGCTGCCTCCAGATCAACATGGTTGTAACCAGCACTGCGCAGAGCCACTATTCCAACCTCCATCTCTTTGAGTTTATTGATTACTTCGGCCGAGAGATTGTCGTTGACAAATGCGCAGACTGCATCGAATCCCTGAGCCAAAGATACACTGTCGGCATTCAGACGGGTGCTAAAATATTTTATTTCGAACTCGCCCTGATTGGCAGCGTCGAAAAACTGGCGGTCATACGGTTTGGCATCAAAAAAAGCTATTCTATGAGGCATAAAACCCTCCTGTCTTGTTCATTTAGTAGTTCAAAAATACTTATCACAGCGTATAAAGACAAGCAGGTGCACAAAAACGGCCGCCCTTACGGACGGCCGGACAAATGCTTTTTTTATGGGTTTTTCTTGGGGCGGATTAAGCGCCCATCATGAGCGGAACAATCGACAGCAGCACACCGGCGGCAATTGCCGAGCCGATAACGCCGGCCACATTCGGGCCCATAGCGTGCATCAGCAGGTAGTTCTGCGGATTCTCGTCTTTACCAACCTTGTTGGCAACCCGAGCTGCCATCGGTACCGCCGAGACGCCGGCAGCTCCGATAAGCGGGTTGATCGGGTGTTTGCTGGACAGCTTGTTCATCAGCTTGGCCAGCAGCAGGCCGGTAGCAGTACCGACTACGAAGGCGGCCAGACCGAGCAGCAGTATACCGATGGTCTCCATATTCAGAAACTTATCGGCCTGCAGTTTTGAACCGACTGAGAGGCCCAGGAATATAGTTACAATGTTCATCATCTCGTGCTGGGCAGCCTGCGACAGACGGTCGGTTACGCCGCACTCTTTGACTAGGTTACCGAACATCAGGCTTCCGACCAGTGGGGTAGCAGAGGGCAGCAGGATTATAGCCAGCGCCAGCACCGCGATCGGAAAAATGATTTTTTCGGTTTTGGTTACGTGGCGCAGCTGTTCCATCTTGATCATGCGTTCCTCTTTAGTGGTTAAGAGGCGCATAACCGGCGGCTGGATAATCGGGACCAGCGCCATATAGGAGTAGGCCGCTACCGCAATCGCACCTAACAGGCGCGGAGAAAGCTGGCTGGCAACAAAGATCGAAGTGGGGCCGTCAGCTCCGCCGATAATACCGATTGCTGCGGCGTCGGCCAGCGAGAATTCGAAGCCCGGCAGCCCGGCCAAAGCCAGAGCCCCCAGGAGCGTGGTAAAAATACCGAACTGCGCGGCGGCACCCAGCAGTGCTGTCTTGGGGTTGGCGATAAGCGGACCAAAGTCGGTCATTGCGCCGACACCCATAAAGATCAGCAGCGGGAAGACCCCGGTGTCGATTCCAACAGCATAGATCATGCCGATAAAACCTTCCGCCCCGGCAATCCCGGCCAATGGAATGTTGGCCAGAATGCCGCCAAAACCGATCGGCAGCAGCAGAAGGGGTTCGAACTTCTTGGCGATAGCCAGGTAGATCAGAACCAAACCGACGATAATCATTACTACTTGACCCAGCTCGAAATTCACCAGGCCGGTAGACATCCAAAAATTATATAGTGCTTCACCTAAACTCATAGACGACCCCTTACGAAATTACCGCGAGAAGTTCGCCGGCTTTCAGTTGGTCACCCTGTTTTACGCTGATTTCGCTGATCGTACCGGCGGCAGGTGCGTGGATTTCGTTCTCCATCTTCATCGCTTCAAGTACCATGATCAAATCGCCTTCCTGCACGGTTTCGCCGACGTTCTTCTCGATCCGGAGTACCAGACCGGGCATCGGGGCGTTCACCTTGTGGGCAGCACCGCCACTTCCGCCGGATGCACCGGCGCTCTCATCGGCAGCCTGCACATCGATGGAGTAGGAGGTACCGTTCACAACGGCCTTGCCGTCTTCGAACTTCACAGTGTAGGGTTTGTCATTTACCTTGACAGTATAGGCTGAGGCACCGGCAGCTGCTCCCTCTTTTTCAGCGGGTTTACTGCGATCGATCTTACGAACGTTGGTGCGGGCTTCGCCTTTGAGGAACTGAATTCCCTTTTCCTTACAGGTAGCTGCAATGAACAGGTTCTCTTCGGTTTCCTCGAGGTTCTCTTTCTGCAGCATTTTGCGAGCTGCTTCGATACCTTTGGATTCATCGCGGTCGTTGATGTCGACAACCTTTTCGGTGGTCGGCTCCCTTTCCAGCTGCTCGGAGGCCAATTTGACGATTTCCGGATCCGGCTCAACCGGAGTTTTGCCGAAGTACCCGAGTACCATCTTGCCGTAGCCTTCGGCAATTTTCTTCCACGGGCCGATCATTACGTTGTTAAAGGCCTGCTGGAAGTAGAACTGGCTTACCGGAGTAACGGAGGTTCCGTAACCACCTCTTTCGATTACCTCTGCCATAGCAGCGGCAACTTCGGGGTATTTATCGAGAATGGCGTTATCGCGCATCATCTGAGTATTAGCAGTCAGTGCTCCGCCAGGCATCGGCGAGAAGGGAATCAAGGGTTCTACCTTCTTGGCCTCGGGTGGAACAAAGTAGTCCTTCATGCAGTCTTTGAATACTTCCTCGGCTTTTTCGATCTTCTTGATATCAACGCCCAGGTCATATTCGGTGCCGCGCAGTGCGTGCCACATGGTAATGATATCGGGCTGGGCGGTTCCCCCGGATACCGGATCCATCGAAAGATCGATCTGGTCAGCGCCGGCATCTAGGGCGGCTTTGTAGGCAAGCACACTGGTTCCGGCGGTTTCGTGACTGTGGAACACGATGCGCTGGTCCTGACCGAGCAGCTCGCGGGCCTGTTTGATGGTGTTATACACTTTGCTCGGAACTGAGGTTCCGGAGGCATCCTTGAAACAGATGGAGTCGAACTCGATGCCGGCATCTAGAATCTTCCGCAGTACACCCATGTAAAACTCGGGGGTATGGGCACCGGTAGCATCCGGCGGCAGCTCCATCATGGTAATAACTACTTCGTGCTTCAAACCGTGGGCGACGATTCTTTCTCCGGAGTAGGTGAGGTTATTTACATCATTCAAGGCATCGAAATTCCGAATGGTGGTAATTCCGTGCTTTTTAAACATCTTGGCATGCAGATCGATAACGTCACGAGGTTGGGAGTCGAGACCCACAACATTCACACCACGGGCCAGAGTCTGCAGGTTTGCATTCGGGCCGGCGGCCTGACGAAACTGATCCATCATATCGAAGGCATCTTCATTGGCATAGAAATAGAGCGACTGAAACCGGGCGCCGCCGCCGGCTTCGAAGTGATCTATTCCTGCATCTACAGCTGCCTCTACGGCAGGCAAAAAGTCTTTGGTAAATACCCGCGCTCCATAGACGGACTGGAATCCGTCCCGGAAGGCGGTTACCATAAAGTCAACACGCTTTTTCATCTTATACACACTCCCTATTGGTTCTTCCTGGCATACGCGGCTGCGACTGCCACTGCGATTTCTACATTCCCAGCCGACTGCTGAGGTTTGACGGGTTCTTCCGGTTCGGGAAAGAACCGAAACACAACTGCCGAAAGCAGCTTCATCACGAATACCAGCAGCATCAGTATTAAAAATACTACTAACATTCCGATAATTGTGAGCGTGAGCCCTTGTACTAACACATCGCTCTCCTTATATATATTATCATTTGGTATAAACCCTTAAGGTGGGTTTTCTTAGTAATTAGTTCATACTATACTTGTCAGAATTATTACTTTCAAGGGTCTTACTGACAGTTATTTTGGGCTATCGTAAAAATTTGTAGGTTCTATTAATGTGATTATAGTATTTGTTCGTTTATGTTGAGGATTTTCGTAAATTTGTACATTTACGAACATAATAGTAAGGAGAAGTGCAATGAAGAAGAGAGGTTTGCCGCTGCGTATCCATTTGATGGTGATCGCGGTAGTGGCGTTTATAGTTCCGGTAATCATCGCGGGATCTGTGTTGTATGTACAGATTGCACGGCAGCTAGATAAGAATATTCAGCAGAACCTTACCGAGCAAGCCGAACTTATTTTACTCATGGTTAAACAAGACTACTACGAAGCCCAAAACAAGGCCTCCGGCAGCTCTAACGGAAAAGACTACTACTATCAGATATATCAGGCTAACCTGATGGATTACCTGCAAAAGGTGGATATTGGGAAAAACGGCTATGTGTTTATCCTGGATTCAAGCGGCAACTATCTGCTTTCGGAGGACCGCCACCGGGACGGAGAAAATATCATAGGAGCTCAGGATGAGTCCGGCCGTTATTTCATCAAAGAGATGGTAGAGCACGCCCGGAAATTGCGCAGCGGTGAGACCGGTACCATCAGATATCCCTGGCGAAACAGCGAAGCCGAACCCCTCCGGGAGAAGATGGCGGTATATACCTACTTTGAACCATGGGACTGGGTTATTGGGGTTTCGGCGGTTATGGCCGACTTTCGCTCCAGTACCGTATTCATCCGCAACCTCACCCTTATAATCGGAGCGGCCTTCATTCTGATTGCCGTGTTGGTAGCGGTTTTGGTTGGTCGTGCCTATGCTAATCCGATAGAACATCTGGAGGGAGCGGTCAAGGAGATCGGAGCCGGAGATTTGACTCGTAGGATAGCTCTGAAAAGCAGTATCAGGGAGATCAATTCTCTATCGGAAGATTTTGACAACAACCTGATCGTCAGCATGCGAACTATGCTGGCCAGCATCAAGGAGATGATCAACTCGTCGCTTGCAACGAGCGAGGAAATTTCCAATCAGGTGGAAGGAACGCTGGTGTTTACCAACCAGATGTCCGAGGAGCTGGCCACAATGCGCAGCCAGCTGTACTCCCTGGACGGGCGGATAAATGAGGCCTCGTCAGCCGCCGAACAGATCGATGCCACCATCAAGAGCGTCAGCGGCCAGATAAGCAATCAGTCTTCATCGGTCACGCAAACCTCCGCAGCAATCGAGGAGATGAACTCCTCCATTCAATCGGTCGCCCGAATTACCGAAGACCGCCGGCAGGCCGGAGAAGAGCTGGCACGGATCACCGGTAAAGGCGGGGAGAAGGTCTCGCAGACCAATGATATCATCCAGGAGATCGGTGTCAGCATTCAGGATATGATGGATATGATCACCGTTATCAATAAGGTCGCCGCACAGACAAACCTTCTGGCAATGAATGCCGCCATTGAGGCCGCCCACGCCGGCGATGCCGGCCGGGGATTTGCAGTAGTGGCAGAAGAGATCCGCAACCTGTCTACCTCGACCAGCGAGAGTGCCAAGAAGATATCGTCCCGCCTGAAGGAGATTGTGGATCGGATTCAGCAGGCCACCGCGATCAGTGCAGAGACCGGACAGACTTTTGAAGAAGTAAACCGCGAAGTCAACAACTTCGTACAGGCCTTCAGTGAAATCGCCTCCAGTGCCGGCGAGCTGTCTACCGGCAGCGAAGAGATGCTGCATGCGGTTTCGACGCTGCAGAATGTTACCCAGGAGATTCAGTCCGGTTCTGATGAGATGACCAGCGGCGTCAGCGATATCTCTGAAAATCTCCAGTCACTGCGGGACTTTTCGAAGGAAACGGTAAATCATCTGAAAACCCTTACGGACAAAACGCAGAGTGTGAACTTTGCACAGAGCAATATGACCGACATGGTGATCCGGAATACGGAAAACGCCGCCGAACTGGCCGGTGAAATCGATCGATTCAAAATCGAGGAACAGAGCGAAGCCGGCGAGTCGGATACTGGTGAGTTACACAGCCTGGCCGGCACTCAACAGAGCCAGTTTACTATCGGGGCTCTGGTGTTGCAGGAGTGGACGGTGCGGCTGCGCACCTGGATAAGCAATGAGAGCCGCAGCGAACATGCGCCGGATCTGGCTAAAACTCTGCTGGAATCATGGATAGAGAAGAGTGAAACTACTCATCTTGCTGACTATGAGAATTTCCGTACCTTCCGAGAACAGTATACCCAGCTGCGCGAACTCACCCAAAACATTGAAAAGTCTATTGGCGAAGGAGATCGAGATTCAGCCGAACAGCAGTACGATAAAGTGGTGGCCTCAGTCAAAACTGCAAAATCCGCCATACGTTCACTGGGCTACGATTTAACCTCCGGATGAAAGTGAACCGGGGCAGCTAGGAATCGAAATCGACTTCCGGTACGTCCCGGGCACTCTCCTCTATTTCGAAATAGTCTTGCTTTTCCATACCGAGCATTCCGGCAATTATCGAGCCGGGGAACATCCTGATTCTGCGGTTGAACTGCTGAACCGCTTCGTTGTAGCGCTTGCGGGCCACGGCCAGACGATTTTCCGTGCCTGCCAGTTCGTCCTGCAGACGAATGAAGTTCTCGTTCGATTTGAGTTGGGGATAGTTTTCTACCACCACCAGCAGTCGGCTGAGGGCGCCCTGCAGTTCGTTATAGCTTTCCGCTTTCTCCTGTACACTGTCGGCGCCGGCCAACTTTGCCCGGGCATCCGCTATATTGGTGAACACCTCCCGTTCCTGCGAGGCGAATCCCTTTACCGTTTCCACCAGGTTCGGGATGAGATCACTGCGCCGCTGCAGCTGATTGTCTACTTCCGCCCAGGCTGCATCGATATTCTCTTGCTGGGTTACCATTTGGTTGCGTGTGCTGATGAACCAGGAGAAAAGACTGAAGACAATTACCACAATCACAACGATGCTAATTATCAAGCCCGCTCTGCTTTTTCCGCTCATGTAGTCCTCCGAATATGTATATTAACTGTTGCTATCATCTTAAAAGCCGCGGCTGGCACCGCCGCCGCCGAAACCACCTCCGCCGAAACCGCCGAAGCTGCCGCCGCCACCGAAGCTGCCGCCGCCGAATCCGGACGAACCGAAACCGCCGCGATAGTGGCGGCCGCCGGTGATGCCGCTCAAAAAGAGCAGCGGCCAGAATATTCTGCCTCCGCCGAAGAAAAAGATCAAAATGAAGAAAATCAGTCCGGCCGGGATTCCACCGTCATCCCTGCCGCGTCTGCTTTCCGACCGGCTTGCCGCCGGCGGTGCATCTAAGTTTTCCAGCTCTACATTATACTCGTCGGCGATTTCACGGGCAACTTCGATTGTTCCGGCCAGAAATCCCGTGCCGAACTCGCCCTGCTGCAGATACGGAAGTACCTGTTCATCGAGGATTTCTCCGGCCCGGCCGTCGGGAATTGCACCTTCCAGCCCGTAGCCAACCTCAATCCTGACCTGGCGATCTTCCATTGACATTACGAAGATAATCCCGTTGTCCTGATCCGCTTCGCCGACTTTCCACTTTTCCGCCAGCTCGATAGAGTATTCGTTGATATCGGCATACGGTTCGACACTCTCGACGGTAACCACCGCAATCTCAGCCCCGGTCGCCTCTTTGACTTGACTAGCGGCCGCTTCGATTTTGCGGGCCGATTCAGAGTCGATCACATTGGCAAAATCGTTGACATAGCCGCGGTAGTCCGGCAGCGACTGCGCCGCAAGTTGAGCCGAGCTGATAAGCAGGAGCAGGAGCACCGGAAGCAGTTTTCTGAATAATGAACTTCGACGCTGCATCACGAACCTCTCTCCACTTCCATTGCATCGACTTTCCGCACGAGTTGAGTGAGAAACCGCAGTACCTGTACTGCGGTGTCCGTGGCATCGCCCTGCGTGTCGCCTTCCCGCAGCTTAATCAGCGGATACAGCCCGGATGCGTCTATCTCGAAAGTGGAACCAAGCAAGTCGACTAGTTCACGGGAATCATCCGGTACTGTCGGCGCCTCGGCCAGCCGCAGGAGCGCTCGAAAGAGAGCCGCCTGCGAGCCGAACCATTCGGTTAAAACTCCGGAAAGCAGTTTGGCCTTGCCCTGAGATGCAAACAGTGCCTGCCGCAGAGCATGCACACTGCCGCGCAGCCGCTCTTCGGCTTGATGGCGTAAATTCGTCGGGGCAATTTCTATATCCTTCACCGCATCATGGCCCCATATCAGATGGTGCGAGTGTTGTATATCAAGGTATTCCATCGGAAACACATCCGCCGAGTTTTCGAACTCCGCAGTAGTGAGAAACTGCAGGGAAAGGCGATGCTTCTTGATCTGCTTCTTCGCCCTGTTTCCCAGCTGCATGATCTTCTCAGGGTGGGTGGAACCGGTGAGCAGCAGCAGGTTTACATCGGAAACTCCCGGCACATAGGTACCCTTAGCGGCCGAACCGTACAGTATGACCGCCTTCACATCGTCTTCGAACAGCTCTCGAACTACCGGTATAAAAGACTCTTTTAAATCGTTTACTATTGCTGAGATTTCGTTATTCATTTTTTACCCCCGTGATACAGCTAAAAAATACAACTTTCAGTTTAAAAAGACAATCTTTCTTCTTTAGCTTCCGTCTAATCGGGATTTTTTCAGTGTGTAGGCGGATACTCCGAGTCGATCTGTGTGAAAAGAGCATCTAGGGCTTCCTGGCTGGTGTAGAGCGCCTGGTTGCCTTCGGGCCATGAGTGGCCTTCGATGTTGTAGCCGTCATCGGCAAAGACCACATTTCCGGTGAAGTGCGGCCGCGGTCTTCACCAGTCCCTCGAGGCCGTGCTTGGAGGCGTTGTAGGCATACGAGCCGTACAACGAAGCCCGGCTGCCGTTGCTGCACAGATGAATGATATGACCTCTGCGCTGAGCCGCCATTCGGCGGGCCAGGTGGGCGGTAATCAGGAACGCCCCGTGCAGGTTTATATCGATGACATTTCTGAAAGTGCGCTCCAGTTTTTCGGCGTTCTCGCGGGCCAGATCGAAGGGCGGATGATGGATGCCGGCAAAATCTATCCCGATATCGATTGTTCCGAACCTTTCTGTTACGTAGTCCACAGTGGCCTTCACATCTGTGCTGCTTCTCACGTCGCCGAATATGACCGGCGGCAGTTCCGGTTCCGTCTCGGACAGCTTACCGGAACGTTCACGGATTTCACTGTTACGTACGAGTGCGATTCGCCGGGCGAGATTCAAAATTTTCTCCCGATTCGCGTGCGCCGTTTCCGGATCTTCGGGAAGAAAGTCGGCAATGGCGATTCGCGCCCCGCAGCCGGCAGCGGCGGTCAGAAAGTGTTCACTCAGACTGCCTCCGCCCCCGAAGGCCAGAATCGACATGCCGTGCAGATTGACCCGCCAGTTGGCAGAGTGCTGTGAGGCGGTGTCCGTGCCGGTCGTTTCAGCTCCAGCGTTACCCTCGGCCGTAAGGCTATTGGCCGCGGCACCGTTGGCAGTTGATTCCAGCGTGTATTCGGCTATCTCCATACCGATTCTCCTACACGGTCGCTTTGGTTGCGCCGGTCGAGATGCCGCCGTCGACCAGGATGCACTGACCGGTGATATATTCGCCGGCATCGGAGGCGAGAAACACTATGGTGCCATCAAGATCATTTGGCTGGCCGGGGCGGTTGAGGGGAATCCGGTCCTTGATGTAGTCGACCCAAGCCTGGTTTTCGTACAGCACCTTGTTTTGTTCGGTTTTGAACCAGCCCGGAGCCAGGCAGTTGACCGTAATACCATGGCCTCCCCATTCGTCGGCCAGACTCATGGTCATCTGTTTTACCCCGCCGCGGCTGGCGCAGTACGGGGTGATGCCGGCGTAGCCGAACACGCTGGTCACCGAACCGATATTGATGATGCGGCCGTAGTTCCGGGGAATCATCTTCTCCGCCACCGCCTGGGCCACAAAGAAGGGGCCGCGCAGGTTGGTGTCGAGTACCGTGTTCCAGTCGTCCCAGCTTACCTCCAGGGCCGGCTTGCGGATATTGCAGCCGGCGTTGTTTACCAGGATATCTATCTTCCCGTAATGCTCGAATGCCGCCGAAACCATTGCCCGTATACTGTTGTAGTCACGTACATCCAGCTCCAGCGGCAGCACTCTGCGTCCCATGGCCTCGATTTCCGCGGTAGAATCCTCCAGACTCGCCTGCGAACGGCTGGTAATGACCAGATCCGCCCCGGCTTCGGCCAACGCCCGTGAAAAATACTGTCCCAAGCCGCGGCTGGCTCCGGTTACAATTGCTACTTTGCCGTGTAAATCAAAATTCGCATTACTCATGAGCTGCTCCTATCTATGTGTGGCGCTGCGGCTCGAGAATCACTTTGAACAAATCCGACCCGCCCCGGTAGAGTTTGTCAAACCACTGCGCTCCTTCGGATAGAGGGGCGACTTTGGACATCAGCGGATCAAGCTCGATCTGTCCGTTTTGAATCATATCGATGCAGGCCGGATATTCGCCGGCGGATGCGTTCGATCCCTGCACCCGAATCTGGCGGCTGACGATGTACTGCAGCGGCAGCTCCGCTTTTGGAGTCAGATTGCCGATGACGGTAACTGTTCCACCCTTTTGGACGGAGTAGATGCCCGCGTTGGTGGTTTCCTGCAGCCCTACCGCGTCGAATGCACAGTCGGCTCCCAGCCCGCCGGTGCACTGAACAATTTCCTCGCTCAGCTGCACTTTTCTGGTATTAAAAGTTTCGCTTGCGCCCAGTTCCGTTGCGCTGGCCAGGCGAGCGTCGTCGATGTCCGCCACATATACCCGGCTGCATCCGGAAGTCCGCAGCACCTGCAGGGTGAGCAGGCCGATCACTCCGGCGCCGATTACCAGCGCCGTATCGCCGAAGGATATCGGTGTTATTTCCACCGCATGGGCAGCTACCGACAGCGGCTCCACCATTGCACCCTCCTGAAAGCTCACCTCTTTCGGCAGCCGGTAGAGTATGTGGGCAGGAATAGGGACGTATTCAGCGAAAGCGCCCTGCTGTGAGTACTCATCGCAGGCCACGCCCAGAACCCGCCGGTTTTCACAGAAGTTTATCTTGCCCCGCCGGCAGTAGCGGCAGTGGCCGCAATATAAGGTCGAATCAAAGGTTACCCGTTCACCAGGCTTGTAGTCGTCGACTTCCGCCCCGGCTTCCTCTATTACCCCGGCCGCCTCATGGCCCATAATGAGCGGCGGAATACGCCGGCCGGTGCTCCCGTCCATACCGTGTACATCACTGCCGCATATACCGACCGCCTCAATACGTACCAGCACTTCATCAGGCTTTATCTTTGGTTTTTCTACCTGTTTATATTCCAGATTGTTATAACTGCTAAGAACTAACGCATTCATTCCGGGCCCCCCGTTGTGTCCTATTTATTGACGATATGCTGCGGCTCTTTCCCGTCGACATAATCGATAATCGCCTGCGCCGACATCTGCTGCATCCTCAGCTTGCCCATATCGCTGTCGGACCCTACGTGCGGGCTGGCGGCGATGTTCAGGACATCAGTCAGCGGCAGGTCTTCATAATCCCAGACCTCGTCTATGCCGTATCCGTAGAGCCGGCCCGTTCGAACCGCTTCATACGCAGCCCGGTTGTCCACCAGGGCGCCGCGGGCGCAGTTTACCAATACCGTGGTCGGCTGCATGCGGGCAATTTCGTCCGCTCCCAGCAGTAAGCTGCCCCCGGAGGCGTGCAGGGTGATAAAATCGGCCCGTTCGCATACCTCCGGCAGGTCGACATACTCAACACCGTTGGCCGCGGCCCATTCGGTATCCTGCATCAGATCGGCGGCGATTATCTTCATATTGAAACCGCTCAGCAGGGCGGCTACCTGTTTTCCGATATTCCCCGTTCCGATAATGCCGAGTGTTTTTCCGCTGACATCGAGACGGGAAGCGCCGCTTTTGGTCAAACCTTTCCCGGCCCGGGCATGATGCGGTATTCGGCGGCCGGCCACATCCAGCAGGGTAGAAACCGTCCATTCGGCGGTAGGTGCGGCACTGGCCCCGGGGGTATTGGTTACATGCACGCCGGCCTCGCGGGCGGCAACTGTATCAATGTTGTTATAGCCGATGCCGTAGCGGGCCAAAATGCCGAGATCTCCGCCTCTGTCTTTGCCTGCCTTTTCGAGCAGGTCGCGCTTCCATAATTCCAAATCGGCAATGGCGGCTACTACACCTTCTACCTCTTTGAAGGATAGGGGCTCGGCCGGGTTGCGGTTACATCTGAACTCCAGATCGAGACAGTTGCGCTCGGCTGCCTCCTGCAGCTCCTTTGCCGGCCGCCCCTCGCCATCCGGGTGAGTAAGCAATTCATCCATAAAGCTGGTCGCAAAAACTACTATCTTTTTTCTCACGAGAAACTCCTTCTTGCAGCACTGTTATCAATCAAAATGAATTCCGCCGTTTAGGTCAACAATCTCCCCGGTAATGAACCCGGATTTTTCCGCAGCCAGAAAACTGACCACATGGGCAAACTCATCCGGCTCACAAAACCGTCCCACCGGAATTTTCTCGATTACCTGCTGCCGCTGTTCTTCGGTCAGCTGTTCGGTGACCATGGGAGTTTTCACCCACACCGGTGCGATACCGTTTACGGTAATTCCATCCCGCAGGGTCTCGGCGGCGATAGAGAAGGTGAGGGTAATCAGTCCGCCCTTCGAAACCGCATAGGCCGTGCCGGCGGTAATGCCGCCGCACTTGGCCGCATACGAGCTGGTGTTAATAATACGCCCCCAACCGGCTGTCCGCATTCCCGGCAGCACCGCTTTGCAGAGATAAAAAGCCCCACTCAAGTTCACCGCTAAAACCCGGTTCCATTCTTCAGGAGTGGTTTGCATTACCTTGTTGTTCGACAGAATGCCGGCGTTGTTCACCAGTATGGTGATCGTGCCGACCTCTTGGGTAATTTTCCGTACAGCTTTTCCAACCAGTTCCGGATCGCTGATATCGAAGGCATAGGGATGAGCTCTCGGGCCGAGCCGTTCGGCCGCTGATTCGAGCTTGTCTTCTACAATATCGACCATGACCACGTCGATTCCCTCGGCAATAAAGGTCTCGGTCACGGCCATCCCCATCGTGCCGGCAGCTCCGGTTACCAGTGCAATCTTCGGCTCATCCATATACACCCCTCTTATCCGCGTGCCTGTAAACTGATATATTACAGGATAGTCTCGAAAAGTGGTGGGGTCAACAGCAAAAACGAAAAGACAAAACTTATCTCCCAAGTTATAATCATCCCTGTTGTGAACACCAAAACCCTTAACCCACATATACCCGGTACGCTCATTGTTGTCGCCCTTCTCTTTCTGGCGAGTTTTCCGGCCCCGGCGGCCGAAGGAGGACTGGCGGGCGAGCGGCAGTCCGCCGCGAAACCGGCGGCTGAGCGGTCAGCGGCCGTCCGCCCGCAGCAACAGACCGATGCATCTCAGGCAGCCCTCCCCAACACCCAAAGCCCGCACATCCGGGACGGCGTACTCGATCTGCGAACCTATTCCTTTGAGCAGCAGGGACCGGTTAAACTTGATGGGCAATGGGAGTTCTTCTGGAACCAGCTCATTTCGCCGACTGCCGAAGCGCAGGGCTCGACGGCACCTTTCCTCATGCCCCTGCCCGGAATGTGGTCCGATTCATCCCTCTCTACAAGCAAAATCAGCGAATACGGTTATGGAACCTATTGTCTCGAGGTGCTGCTTCCGGAGGAGCATCCCGAAACCTTCGGACTCCGCTTCGGATTCATCGGATCTGCCGCGCGGCTGTATGTAAATAATGAGCTGGTGTACCGGGCCGGCCGGGTCGGCCAAACACCGCAAGAGTCGGTTCCCGAATGGCGGCCGGCGGTGGTCGATTTTCAAACCAATCAGCAGCGGCTGGACATTGTGCTGCAGGTGTCGAATTTTCACGACAGGACCGGGGGTGTGGTCGATTCAATCCAACTGGGCACGGTATCTCAGGCGTATCAGCACCGCATCAATCGCATGCTCTACGATATGTTTCTGTTCGGAGCACTTATTATTATGTCGATTTACCATCTCGGTCTCTATTATTTCCGCCGCAGCGATGCTTCGCCCCTGTTTTTTGCCCTGCTGACACTGGTGCTGGCGTTTAGAATCATCCTGTACGAAGAGCTGATGATTCTGAGATTCTTCCCGGATATGCATTGGGCCTTAATAGCCAAACTCGGCTATCTCACTTTTTCGCTGGCGGTTCTTTTCTTTTTCCGGTTTATCCACTCCCTCTTTCCCGAGCACGTGCACCGTCCGGTTCTGCGGGGCATAGACTTGATCGCGCTGCTGTACACGCTGGTAATCGCGGTTACACCCGCTACGCTCTACATGCGTCTGCTGGTCTATTTCCAGTTCTTTACCATAGCAGTTGCCCTGTACGTATTCTATGTACTGTTCAAGGCGGTGAAAACTCATAAAGCCGGGGCCGGCCTGTTCATAATCGGGTTCAGCTTTCTGTTTGCTGCGACGGTCCACGACATAATGAAGACCTACATGGTGTTGCCGACTATATTCCTGGTGCCGTTTGGACTGCTTCTGTTCATCTTTTTCCAGTCGATGGTGATGACCAAGAAATTCGCCAATGCTTTTCGCCAGTCCGAAGAGATGGCCGCCCACCTGTGGCGGCTCAACCAGTCGATGGAACGCTTCGTACCGCGCGAGTTCCTGCGCTTTCTCAAAAAAGACAACGTGATGGAGATCGAGCTCGGCGATCATGCCAGCCACCGCATGACCGTGCTGTTCGCCGATATCCGCGACTTCACCAGTCTGTCTGAAAAACTGACCCCCGAAGAAAACTTTCGCTTCATCAACTCCTTCCTCAACCGGATGGGCCCCATCATTCGCGATCATCACGGTTTTGTTGACAAGTACATGGGCGACGGAATCATGGCGCTGTTTCCGGACCGGGCCGAGGATGCGGTCGAGGCGGCCATCCATCTGCGGGAGGAGCTGGTGCGCTACAACCACGATCGCGGCAAGATGGACTACCAGCCCATCAATTTTGGGGTGGGGCTGCACACCGGCGACCTGATGCTGGGTACTATCGGCGAAAACCGCCGGATGGACGGCACGGTTATCTCCGATGCGGTCAATCTGGCCAGCCGGATCGAAGCCCTTACAAAGAAGCTCGCCATCGGCATCGCCGTCAGCGAGGCCACTTATGCCTGCCTGGCATCTCCCGACAGCTACGAAATCCGTTATGTGGGGAAAGAATGGGTGAAAGGGAAGTCGAAGGAGATATCGATTTTCGAAGTGGCCGGCCGCCGCCCCCTGCGCCCCGACTGATAAATCCCCCCTGCGCCCCGCTACCGCCGACACCAGCACTCCGATGGCGAACAGCGCAAACCACAACTGAATTTTACCGGCTGCAAACAGCCCGGTCCATCGGTAACCTATGTTACGAAAGCGTCCTTTCCTTTCAATACTTTGCTTTTTTTCAGAAGGTGCGATACTATTCTAAGCAGAAACCAAACGCCGGAGGCACTATGCGCAAGAAACTCATCCGAACCCTCTGTTTCGCAAGCCTGCTGCTCCTGTTAGCCGGCTGCGTCGGCATGCCGGTCTCGCAGCGCGAACGCAGCGTCGAAAGCCTGCTGTACGAACTGCAGCAGCGCGACCCGCAAGGGGCCGCCCGTCTGACCAACGTCCCCTTTCTCTTCGACACCGAAGTCCTGACCACCGAGCGCGACGCCGAGCTCATGTGGACAAACCTGCAGGACGCCTCCGGCTTTCTCTCCGAAGCCGAACTGCTCGGCATCGCCCCGGCCACTCCGGCCGAGTACACCCGCTTCGCCGACACTGCCGAGGTCCGGGTCTTTTTTGCCAACTCGTTACCCGAGAATCCCGCCTTCGCCGAAATCTCCACGCCCTACGGACGTTTTCTCTTATTATTATCTGGAAAGAAGATAGGGTACCCGATTGTGGTCGGCGTGAAAGGACCAATGAAATGACAGCGTCAGCAAAAGCTCTCAGAATCAGCGTAGGTATTGTTTTGTTACAATTTTTAAGCCTCAGCTCCCTGTTCTCGATGGACGCACAGATGGTCTACCGCGAGGGCCGGGTCGATATCGACCGCCGCGGCGGCGACCGGATAGAGGCCTACATCGGTGACGAGGTGCGCGGCGGCGATTCGGTGATTACCGGCCGCGACGGCTTCGCCGAGCTCGAGCGCGGCGACTACAGCACCATTACTGTCGAACCGGACACTGTCTTCACTGTTGACACCGTCGGTGAAACGGGCCAGGAACGCGATGTGCTGCGCTGTACTCTCGGCAGCATTTCCTACCGCTTCGACCGCATAGCCGGCGCCCGCGAACCGCGCATCACCACCCCCAGCGCCGCTGCCGGAGTCCGCGGCACCGAACTGACCGTCGCCGCCGGCGAAGACGGCTCCTCGCTCTTCGTCGTCCAGTCCGGCCGGGTCGATGTCGAAGCCGAAGGTAAAACCGTCTCCCTCGACCCCGAGGAGGGCGTCGAAGTCCGCCCCGGCGAACAGCCCGGCGAGAAGTTCGAAGTAAAACGCGGCCAGCTCGACTACAGCAACTGGCGCCAGGAGCGCCGCGACGCCTTCATCGACGACCCCGTCGCCGCCGCCCGCGGCCTCGAACGCCGCTTCAATGGCTTCGTTGAGCAAATCAACCAGATCGCCCCGGTGTATGAGGAACTGAAAAGTAAGCTGGAAGAAGAGCGTGAGAAGTTGAATAAGATCGGTGATGAGCAGGGACAGGAGGCTCGGACAAAATATTATAAAGAAACCGTTCAACCTATAGAAGGAGACACTTTCAACACCTACATTACTTTACGGTATTATGCTAAAACCGCATTTTCTATTCGTCGGTTTGTTCTTGGCCGGATGTATCTGACCGTGAAAACGTCCTACTTAGGCGAACTTGAAAACAGCAGTATTAATGAGTTTAATGCAATTCACGAGTCAATACTCGAAAAATTCAATGCAAAAGTTTTACCGCATTTAACCGATGCGGATTTGATGTAACCTGAGGAGGAACAGATGAAATCTATAATAAATACCCTGAAAGTTGTCGCAATTCTCTTTGTGCTTGCATTTATGCTTACACTAGGGTCCTGTGAGATGTTTATCAACTGGTTTGGAACTTCAATTGAGGACCGGGTCGAAGCCTTCAACGATGATCTTTCTGCTGGAAAATACAGTGTGCTGTATAAGCATTTTCATAGTGACACAGTAGATAGATATGATATGAAAAATGACTCTACTAACTTTTGGAACAATACAGCAGTATCACCTACATACGGTACCAGCAGAATAACTAACTACTCAAGCGGAGATACTGTTACAGGTACTATTAATAATAGTAATGATGACCAATCATTCTCAATGGAAATGAAAAAAGATGGGATGGACTATTATATCCGAACCCTTGAAGTCTCTGGCTCTCCGGATATAAGAAAGTTAGACTGAGCATGGTTCCAGACTCAAACATCTCCGCTCATGCCGTTCGCGCTGTGCTGGAGAACGATGCGGACGCGGAGAAGGCTCGGCAGCTGCAGCGCTTCTTCAAAACCGGGCCGGGAGAGTACGGCGAGGGCGACCGTTTTATCGGGGTGTCCT
>CAZRWN010000030.1:30078-31686 GCA_964603735.1 uncultured Sediminispirochaeta sp.
CGGCGGCGGGAGCTGGTGCAGCTCTATCTGGATAATCTGGATTCAGTGAACAACTGGGATCTGGTCGATTCCAGTGCCCATTATATCCTGGGGCCGTGGATGCTGGCCGCGCCGCAGCAGCGTCAATTGCTGTACAAGCTGGCCCGGTCGCAGAACCTCTGGCAGCAGCGTATAGCGATTATGGCGACCTTCGCATTTCTCCGGGCCGGAGAGTTCGAAGACACCTTCAAAATAGCCGATCTGCTGCTGGACCACCCGCACGACCTAATCCACAAGGCAGTGGGGTGGATGCTGAGGGAGGTCGGCAATCGTGATCGGGCGGCTGAGGAGGAGTTTCTAAAACCGCGCTACAAAACCATGCCCCGCACTATGCTGCGCTATGCAATTGAAAAATTCCCCGAACAGCTGCGGCAGAGCTATCTAAAAGGCTGTATTTGAAGTCATTTATCTGCTATCCAACGTAAGTGAAAGTGAAAATACTTTTCAAAAGTATAGATATGGAGTATACTCTAAATTATAGTAAAAATATTAGGAGTATACTCCAATGATATCGAATTTTATCGCTAACTATCAAAGGCTTTTGCAAAATACAAACTACAGACATCATAGGTATATGTTCAAAGATTTCAGTATAAATAGTCGGCTTACAGGCTTGGTAGGCCCGCGTGGTACAGGCAAAACTACCCTCCTGCTACAATATATAAAAGAGAAAATTGAGGATAAAGATGAGTGTGTCTATGTATCGGTAGATCATATCTATTTTTCGAAGAACACGATTATTAACTTTGTAAATGAGTTGTATGAGGACTATGGCGTAAGGTATTTCTTCTTTGATGAAATACATAAATACTCTCGATGGAATCAAGAGTTAAAAAATGCCTATGACTCTTACCCAGATATTAAAATAGTGTTTTCCGGAAGTTCGAGTATTGATCTAATAGAAGGTTCTTATGATCTCTCGAGGCGGGGCGTGCTGTATCGTATAGGCGGGATGTCTTTTCGCGAGTACCTACTTTTTAATGACATCTATGAAACTGAAGCATGTACCTTAGAGGATATTTTGAGCAGGCGCGGCGAGCTTGAAAGAACCCTAGCGTCGATAAAAAAGCTAAAAGGGCATTTTAAAGCTTATTTGCAGGGTGGATATTATCCTTTTTTCCTTGAAGATAAAGCAACATATCATCAAAAGCTGCTGAGAGTGATTGAAAAAGTGATATTTGAAGATATTCCAAATTTCTACAAGTTAAAAACAGAAAATTTATCCAATTTTAAGAGAATTATTTCATATCTTGCAACTATTCCGCCGGGCGAGTTGAACATAAACAGTATTTCCAAAAATATCGGGTTGGATAATAAGACCATACAAAATTATTTAATGATACTATATGAAACCGGAATGATAGAACTATTAACTAAGAATAAATCTGGCAGTCAGTTACTAAAAAATACCGAAAAGATGTATCTGGATAATCAGGATTTGTATACCGCCATAGTCGAGGAAATTGGATATGAAGCCCAACTGGGGACAATAAGAGAGATTTTTTTTATAAAAATGGTAAAAAACTCGCACAACAAAATCTATTATAATGAAGTCGGAGATTTTTCAGT
>CAZRWN010000031.1:0-30979 GCA_964603735.1 uncultured Sediminispirochaeta sp.
TATAGAGTGTTGACAGGGCTCATTTGCTTCAAAATTGCCAGGATTTTAGCCATTAATAGAGGGTTTCGTTGTATACTCAGCGTATATGGGAGAGTATTACGTAGGCACGAGCGGATTCTCGTATAAGGACTGGGTAGGGCACTTTTACCCTCGCGACATAAAAAAAGAGGATTTTCTTCAGTATTACAGTACCCGCTTCGGTTTTGTGGAACTCAACTTCACCTATTATCGCCAGCCGAAAGCATATATGCTCGAAAAAATGCAGCTGAAAGTGCATGAGAATTTTCTGTTCACTGTGAAAGCCCATCAGAGCATCACCCACGGGAGGGAAGAGGGCTGGCAAGCGGCAGTAAAAGAGTTTTCTCAAGGGATCCAGCCGCTAACCGAAAGCGGTCAGTGCGGGGGAGTTCTGCTTCAGTTTCCCTACAGTTTTCATTATACCCCCGAGAACCGGTTGTATCTTGCCGATTCCACAGCCGCCCTTCAGCAAAAGCTGGGCAGCACGGCTCTTCTGGTAGAGTTTCGGAACAGAGAATGGGAAAATCCGAAGGTTTTTGATGAAATGAAGTCCAGAGGTATCGGTTTGATTATAACCGATCATCCAGACTTGAAAAATCTTCCGCAAACATCCAATATGGTAACTGCAGCTACCGCGTACATCCGCTTTCACGGGCGCAATCGCGAGAACTGGTGGAACGGTGACAACGTAAGCCGCTACGATTATTTGTACAGCCGAGCAGAATTAGATGAGCGCCTGCCCGATATCATCTCTATGAAGAACTCATCCAGGCGGCTCTTTGTGGCATTCAACAATCATCATAAAGGTCAGGCAGCTCAGAATGCACTTCTCTTTACTGAACTAATGGAGAATTTATAAACCGGTATGAGACCTACGGATCTTTCACTTAACCAGCTTCTCGAAAATCTCAGTCCCGCTAAAAGTCCTGATGAATGGGCCCAGACTGTCTGCCGGATTACTTCACAACTAAGCGGATCATCTCTCACTGCGTTCTATACAACAACGCCTAATACGCAGGAGCTCTCAATTCAGGCCAAGATCGGACATACCGCGGCCGCCAAGCATATCTCACAACAATCCGGTCTCTTTCAAGCAGCCGCAGGCTGCCAAGGCGCAGTGCTGCAAAACAGTGCGTCCGGCCCCTTTCCGGAGCTCCTGCTAAACGAAGGCATGCAGAGCGGGATCGCGGTGCTGCTAGAGCTGGGGGCAAACCTCCCGACCCACAGCAAATCGACCGGCAAAACGAGTTTGACAGGCCTGCTCATAGCTAACTACAGTGCTCCGTATCATTACACCGGGAACACAATCGCTCTATTCGAACAAGTTCGTACCCTGTTTTCGTTTACCCCCCAGGGCAAGACATCCGGGGCAGCCAAGAAAGGCTCACGGGCTTCAGGAGGAAAAAAATGACCCAATATATCGATCTATTTGCAAGTCGTCCGATTTGGATGTATATCAGTGTTCTGGCGCTGCTCTTGGCAGTGGCAATCGTTATCTTTCGGTACAGGTATATCCGGAACAAAATCAAGCGCGAGGCGGTCGCCTGCGCAGAAATGCATCCGTCCATGCAGAGCTCCTGTATATTTTCTCTACCGAGCAAAACTCTGGCTGCACATTTCCGGCTGGTGAAGAAACTCTCCAAGCGTTACGGGATGAATCTTCCGGTCCTGATGCATCTCGACGACTACTGGATCGAAAAACTCCACGCCCGCCCGTCGGCAAAACTGATGCGCAAGCTGTTGCAGTATTCTCCGGACAAAGCCCTGTTTCCCTGTTTTGTGACGGCTCTCGAATCAAAAAAACGGTTCGAAATACTCAAAGACTGGATCGATAAGAGCGGCGAGTTCATGGTGATGGGAACCATCGCCCAGTCCTGTGCCGGACGTGAGTTCGACGGAAAAAAAGCCCTGCAACTCATAGAACCCTGGAAAGAGGAACTGTTAGAAATGACCGGCGACCAGCGCTGGACAACCCGCTGGTTTGCGTTCCGCATACTCGTATTCGATACATCCGAACGGGCAGTAAAGACAGTCTGGGCCGGGTTCAGCGACCCGGCTCGCCGGATTCGTGAAATGATTGCCCGCGACATGCACACCGCCGACGAAGGCCGGCTGTATGAAGAGCTGCAGAAGCTCTTGCTCAACGATCCGGTGTATGAAGTACGGCTCACCGCGCGCCAGAGAATCGAGACAGATTTTCTCGATCGGTATGCCATTCCCTCTTCCCTCATCCATACCCAGAAGCTGCACGTCACCGAACTACTGAATCCCGGAATACAGCAGGACCGCGAATACGCCTTCTCTCTGCTGGATGGAAAAGATGATGAGCTGATGCTGGAGGCGGCCCGCGTGCTCAACCGCAGCGGATCCCTGCGCCGGTTGTTTCTGCAGGCCTTTCACGAAGACCACCCCAGCCTGAAGCGGACAGAACACCTGCTGACCAATGCCGCCCGGGTACACTGCTCCGAATTCCTGTCGGTACTCGAGGAAACCAGCAACCCCGGCACTCTGCAGGTAGGAGCGCAGCTTCTGCGCTCCTACGGCGACCGGACCCACATTAACACCCTGCTGCACCGTGTCCGCGAATTCGGCGAAGAACAAAAACAGCGTGAGCCGCTGCGAAAAATTTACCTGGCCTCGATAGAGACCGCCTGCCTGCGGGGCGACGACAGCTCGCTGGCCCTGCTGCGCGATGAGCTCTCAAGCCGCCGCAACGACACGCAACTGCACGCTCACATTCTGCCCATGCTGCCGGCGGACCGGGCACATGTGTATATCAACACTCTGTTCGCCTTCCTGCATGACAGCGACTACCCGCAGAAAGAGACCCTCCGGAACACACTCAGCCGGCTCAATCCCGAACTCACCCTGCCGACGCTTTTCTCCCTCATCAAAGCCCATACGAACGATGTGACCCCCTCAATCCAGGAGCAGGCTCTGCGGGTACTCTGCGAAATCGGAATACCCTATACGCTGCAGCACGTGCTCGAGCATCTGCCGCTGATGGAAATCGAGCAGGCCGCCCGCTATGCCGAACTACTGGCCGAGCATTTCGGCAAAACCTTTCAGGAGCGAACCGCCGAGCTGTTGAAAACCAACGACGCTCGTCTCCGGTCTCGGCTCATCTCCGCCCTGCCGCCGCAGTATCACCCGGCCTTCAAAACGCAGTTAATCGCCGCCGTTCAGGATGCCGATCCCGAGGTCAGGGCAGCCTGCGCATGGACCCTGGTCAGTTCGGGCAGCGATGAGGACCGCAGCCAGTGCCTGCCTCTCCTCCACGACCCGGTAGAAGCAGTCCGAACCAGCACCGCCCGCGCCTTCGCCATCCATGCCGGCCCGGCATTCTTCGAAGAACTCAAACAGGTCCTCGACAGCACAAATGAAATGGTACCAGTGCAAACCACCGTCATCGAAGGTTTGATTGAAAGCCCGTACGAGGAATCGGTTGATCTGTTAGTAGGGCAGGTGCAGAAAGGCGGCGACCTGCAGGGGGCGGCTCTCAACGCCCTGCGGAAAAAGCAGGGACACAAGATGATCACCCGCCTGCTCGAACACATCCAGAAAGCCGAAGCGGAGTCCCGCAGCCAGCTGATAAGCGCCGTGCGCAGTATGGGCGACTCAGCCGAAAGTGTACTTGAAACCTATCTTTTCGAATCGGCCCATCCGCTGCGTTCCATCGCAGTACAGGTGCTCGAGACCATCGGCTCAATAGACGCGCAAATCCGCCATCTTACCAATCGCGACCCGTCGGTTCGCCGCGAAGCCGCCGCCTTCCTCTTCAACGCCGGAACCCTCAACGCCTATCGCGGTCTGGTACAGGCCGCCCGCGACCCCGACGAAGAGGTCCGCGCCTATGTCATCCGTGCTTTGGATGCCCTCGACTCCGACCGCGGCCGCAAAATCCTCGAGCAACTCAAAAACGACCCCCAAAAGAAAATCAGAACCTATACCAATTGGGCCCTCGAACGCCACCGAGCCCGCCGCCTGTAGCTGCCTATAGCCGCCTGTAGAAAAATAATTGACAGGAACCGGTGATCGCTTAAACTGGTAGAGAATGGCAAAAGGTATGTATTTTCATTTTTCTTATAAAGGCTTTGTTTTATTTCCGATGCTTGTACTCGTGCTAAGCATCGGTTCCTGTCATTTTGTGGACGAATCCAGCCGGCGGCAGTCCTCGACGGTTGAACGGCAAATCAAGGCTGTCCTCGAATTGCCGACCTACGAGTATGTCTACCGTGACATCATCTACATTGCCGACCAGGCCGAGTTCCTGGGTTTCCGCCACAGAGACAAACAGCTGCTGTTTGCCGTAGATGTCCACCTGCAGGCCGGTATAGACCTGAAAAAAGGCGTCACGGTTAAGCCGGCCAAAAGCCAGCCGGGCGGGAACCGCGGCCTCAGTATCACCCTGCCCGCTCCGCAAATACTGATGATAGATGCCGATGAAACCTCCATCACCCAGTACTTCAAAAAGGAGTTCGGCGGTGAAATCAGCCGACTAGAGTATTACGACGAAATCTCCCGAAGCAAAACCAAGATCCGCCGCGATGCAGTGCAGCGAGGCGTACTGATCCGGGCCCGCGAAAACGCAGCCTCGGTGGTCCGCAGCCTGCTGCAGAGTCAGGGCATCGAACCGGTGGTGGTACAGTTTCGCGGCAGCTCCGAAGGGAGCAGCCCATGAGCACCCGCAAAAAAAGAACAACCCGCAAGCCCATCCGCCTCATCCCGCTCTGGCTGCGGCTGACGATTCTGGGGTTAACAGCCGCTGCCCTGATGATTACCGCCTCCATAACTCTATTCCCCATGCTCGGACTCTCACTGAAGATACCCTTCAGCAGCCGCAGTCAGATCTCCGAATCCGAAATCCTGCTCAAGGAAATCCATCCCCTGTTCAAGCTGACCACCGTCGAGTACACCTACAAAACAGTGTTCCCCTACGACTTCATCCCCCAAAACAGCGACCCCCAGCGCGCCTACACCCGCCGCCAGCGGGGCGAAGAGCTCACCACCCGCGAACAGGAGGCCGCCCGCCTCTACGAAATCTGCCGCGCCGCCGGCATCCCCCTCTGGAACCGCTCCACCGATTTCGTGGTGTTAACAAGTCGTGTAAAAGGTGGGTACAACCTGCAGCCCCTGCTCTCCTCCCCATCGTCCGACAATGAATTGCGAGTCTACCCAAACTCCGCTCTAAAAACGATAGAAATCCGGCTGCCCGCCCCGGTGATCACCGAACTGATCATACAGGACGAGACCAGCGAATTCTACCAGTATCCCGACATCAAGGTAGATGCCGAGCAGTGGCGCCGAATTACAGATTATGTGGAGGAACAAATTCGCGACCGGGTAATCGAGGAAGGCATTCTTCTCAAAAGCGAAGAAAGAATAAAAGCACTACTGAGCCGTCTTCTGCAGTCATCCGGCTGGGAAGAGATCGTCTTTACAACTGCTTCCGGGTCTCTTCAATAAAAGCTGTGAACTCGCTGTGCAACAGGCGCACCAATCGGGCGGCCGCCTCACCATTCTGATCAACCGCAGCCTGTTCCAGGGCAGCTGCGGTCTTTCCCAGACGTATGGCTGCCAGATTGAGGCCACCGCCTTTAATAGAATGGGCCTCTGATCGCAGATTGGAAAAGTCCCCGGATTCGAGAGCCTGATCAATCAACGGCAGCTGATTCTCGACCTTGCTGATGAAACTTTCGACAACCCGCGAGACTACATCACGCTTGCCCATAAAGATTTCCAGAGTCTCTTCCAGATTCACCACAGGATCATTAGTATCATACGGCGCCGGCGGAGTATCGGTCTGGGAGTCTTCATCGAGCTCTTCCAGATCCTCCGCCTCTTCGAGTTCTTCGAGTTCTTCTAACTCTTCTACATCTTCAGCCTCTTCCAGTTCCTCCACTTGCTCCAGTTCTTCGAGTTCTTCCAGCTCACCAGGCTCCTCGTCCGAAACGTCTGAAACGTCCGAATCGCCGGAGAGATCAGTTGCGGATGTATCCTGCTCTGCCTCTTTGAGTTCTCCGGAAGTGTTTCGGCCCTGTTCGAACCACTGCTCCAGCACCGGCAGAAGGTCCTTCTTTTTGAAGGGCTTTATCAGGAAGCCGTCCATACCGGCTTCCTGACACTTCTCCTCTTCACCTTTAAGGGCACTGGCAGTTACGGCAATAATCGGAGTGTCCACCCCCAAGCCTCGTATAAAACTGGTGGCCTCATATCCGTTCATTTCCGGCATCTGCACATCCATAAAAATCAGGTCGTAGCGCTGCGATTTGACCGCCTTTACCGCCTCTACACCGTTATTCGCAATGTGCACTTCGTGACCGAGGTTTTCGAGAATGGTCTTGAAGAGCTGCTGATTGACCTCATGGTCTTCGGCTACGAGGAATTTCCCACCGGTTATCTCTTCAACCATTTCTACAGTATCTTCATCACCGGTTCCGAACTCCTCCTGGGTCGCGGCACCTTCCGTGTTGGTCACACTGAAAATGATCTCAAACAGTTTTCCCTTTTTCACCGGCTTGTTCAGATATCCGCTGAACCAGTGCAGCAGCTTCATTTTGGCTTCGTCACCGCTCTTGCCGGTAGGACTCATCAGTACCAAGTAAGTATTCGCCAGCTCTTCATCAGCATTTACTTCACTGGCAAACTGCCATCCGTCCATTCCGGGCATCAGCAGGTCGACCAGACATATATCGTAAGAGTGTCCTGAGAGCCGGGCTTCGCGCAGTAGTTTGAGGGCCGCCGGCCCGTCGGGAGACTCCTCGACTTCGCAGCCCCATTCCTGCAGATACTCCCGTAAAATCGTCCGCACGGTAGGGTTGTCATCCACTATCATCACACGAAAAGGAAAATAGTTCTTCTCCAGGGCATGATAAAAACTCACCTCTTTCTGTTTTTCGAGCTGAGCGGTAAACCAGAAGGTCGCACCCTGGCCCTCGTCACTTTCCACCCCGATCTGTCCGTTCATCATATGGGCCAGGTTCTTCGAAATCGACAAACCCAAACCGGTCCCCCCGTATTTGCGGGTGGTCGAGGAGTCTACCTGACTGAATACTTTGAACAGTTTCGACTTCTTTTTCTCCGGTATCCCGATTCCCGTATCTTCAACCCTGAACTCCAGCATAACGTCAGAATCGGTTTCGCTCTTCTTCTCTACAAAGACCACTACCTGGCCCTGATGCGTGAACTTGACCGCATTGTTGAACAGATTGACAATTACCTGCCGCAGTCGCACCGGATCACCACGCAGAAGAATAGGAACCTCGTTCTCCACAAAAACCGCTGTCTCCAGGCCTTTCTTATGTGCCTCCAGCGCTACCAGGTCGACCGCATCTTCGGCCATCTTCTGCAAATCGAAATCGATTGTTTCCAGACTCAGCTTGCCGGCTTCTATCTTCGAGAAATCAAGTATGTCGTTTATCAGACTGAGCAGCACATCCGCCGAGAACACGATCTGATCGATATACTCCTGCTGTTCGGGGTCGAGCTCGGTTTCTCCCAGCAGTTCGCTCATACCGGTAATAGTATGGATAGGAGTGCGGATTTCATGACTCATATTCGCCAGAAAATCAGATTTTATACGGGTCTCTTTTTCAGCGGCTTTACGGGCTTTTTGGGAAGATTCTTTTGCCCGCCGCAGTTCGATTTCCAGCTTTTTCTGCCCGCTGATATCCTCGAAAAAACCCACCAGCACTTTGCGGTTGGACGCTTTTACCGGATAAAGGTTTACTCGAACCCATCTCCCGCCTTCACCGGCCTCCGGGTTGGGAAAATAGCGCAGCTCTTCGGAAAAGGCCTCCATCTCCCCGTCGATCAGACCAGTGAAACCTTTCAGGAACGGTTCGACATCCTCGGGATGAAACATCGAGGTGAGCCGCGAGCCTTTTGCGTTCTCCTGTCCGGTCAGCCGCAGAAAGGAACGGTTGGCCGAAAGGATATTGCAGCTGCTGCTGACCAGAGCCATGCCGATCGGAGACTCTATGAAGATCGATTTAAATAAATTTGCATCCACCGGTGAACTCCAGGTGTGCTAAAATGCGGGGCTCAGTACTTCAGCAGCCTTCTTGAGCAGCTGCTCGGGCTTGAGCGGCTTAGTCAGATAGCTCTTTATTCCATAGCTCACTGCCTTTACCACCGTTTCCTTTCGTGAAAGCGCGGAAAATACAATCACCGGCATTTCACTGTTCTCTTTAGACAGATATTCAAGAACCTGAAATCCATTCATTTCCGGCATCATTAAATCCAAAAACGCCAGTGAAAAATCGTGATTCTCTTTATCCATTAAAAACTGCTTCCCATTGTCATAGGTGAACAGCTTCCACTTGGTCTCGGAAAACACGGTTTTCACCAGTTCCTGTATCACTACATCATCGTCCACAATTGCAACTTCCGCTTCAGAGTTAAACACAGCCGCACTCTTGCGTCTCGATTCACCCTCATCAATCGTTTCGCCGGGCGCAGTTCCGCCGGCTCCGTCAAAGCGCAGCTGAATTGCCTCATCCTTCTCTTTTTTAGGTGCCGTAGACTTGAGCAGCTTTTCACTGACCACCTCGTCATGGGCAATCTGATCCGCTTTTAAGCCCAGCAGTTCATCCATAGCCTGATCAAGGCTGCTGTAAACAGCTATTGCTCCGTACTGCTGCGATTTAATCAGCACATCCTGCACGTCTTTATTACCGGTCAGCACCTTTACAAACCGCTGATTAGGCTGTGCATAGTCGCTGATGATGTCGAGCAGCCGCGTAAGCTTGCTGTGGTGTTCTTTTGGGAAATCGAGACTGGTCATCATTATCAGGATCTTCGGATTTCTCACCTGATACAGCTCGAGCAGCTCATTGATCTTGTACTGCAGCTGTTCGATCTTCTCGTTGTTGAGCCCCTGGGCAATTTCGATAAAGAGTATATCCTCATTGAAGTGGGCCTCTATAATGCAGGGAGTATCGTCGGTTTCCAGTTTTACATCGAGAATTTCTGAAATAGTCGAGAGAAGCTGCTCCATCTTGAGCGGTTTCGAAATGATCTTATTCACTTTATACCCGGCCAGCTCGACAACTTTACTCTTATCAATTTTAGAAGCTACCATGATAAGAGGTATGGATGCGACATTCCGGTTGTTCCGTTTTTCTTCGAGCAGTTCGACACTGCTTTTACGGGACAGGTAGTAATCCATAATGATGAGATCGGGCATCTCATTCCGCATCTTTATGAAGCCGTCGAGACCATTGGTGCCCTGCACCACTTCCAACCCGTAGGAACTCAGTTTATCCGTAAGATAGTTCCGAAACATCGGGGATTCGTCAATAACGAGAATTTTCTTCATAACTTGCTCTCTTCGCCTGGAGTTCTATATAATTATCGGTCAGAAATCCTCACGAAGCAACGAAGAATTCAGAACTTGTTCAGAACTTGTTTAGAACTTGTACCCGATTTTCCGCAGCAAATCTTTTCGGTCCTGTTTATCCTTGTCCGACTCCACGCCTTTGGGAGAAAACCCGTCTACTACTCCCATTATCCCGCAGCCCTGCTCGGTACGTCCGACCAGCACCTGCAGCGGATTGGCAGTCGCCGCATAGACTCTGACCACTTCCTGACAGTTTTTAATCTGATTCAGCACGTTGATCGGAAACGAATTGCGGATGATCAGATAGAAACTGTGACCGGCGGCAACATCCCGGGCACAGTCTGCCGCTTCTCGGATCAGCTTTTCGTCGTTTCCGGCAGTACGAATCAGCGCCGGACCGGAGGCTTCGCAGAAAGCGAGCCCGTATTCGATTCCCGGCACCGACGTCACCAGAATTTCCGAGATATCCTCAACTGTTTTGATGAAATGAGACTGTCCCACGATGATATTCGCATCCTCTTCCCATTTCAATTGAACCGCATCGATATCTACTTTCATTCCTCAGCCTCCATAATCGTATCCAAGTCGATCTCGCAGCAGGTACAGGGAACCTGGATTCCCCAGTTCTCCAGCACCTGCGGATGCACTTCGCCGAACTTTCCGGCACAGCTTCCATTATACATGATTTTGGCCGAACGGCCTTTGATAAAGCGCGGATCGTCGAGCTCTGCAAGCTGATACTCTTTGGACATGTAATAGAATACCGCCGAAACATGGGCCGATACTTCGTTAAAAGTTACCTCTCCGTCGGCGGTCAGGAAGCCAAGAGTATTCCGCGTAACCGTTCCGGAATTGTCGGACGCCTCGAGAAAAGCGGTCTTTCCGGTTTCGAAAATGTTGTGCGGATAGACCGCATGAGCGGAAACAGCCTCACTGTTGAGCAGATTCGGCAGGATTGAAGAGCGCACGTACTCGTAATTCTCGGTCATCGGATTCGCAATGCGAATTGAATCCTCCCCGGAAATCTCCATCTTTTCTATGAAATCCTTCCCGGAGCCGAGATAGTTGTACATCATTTCCTGGTATCCCAGCCCGATCATGATATCACGGACCTTACGGGCAAACTCTTCAGCTTCGGTCAGCCGTCCCACCGTGAAATCGGAGGGCATCAGCGGCTCGAAGTTGCTCATTCCGTGCCCGATCATAATATCCTCGATTACATCCACCGAATGCAGAAAGTCGTTGCGGTAAGGCGGCACGGTAATACTGATCGACTGGCCCTTCGCTTCGATTTCCGCCGGCACCCCCATGCGGGTAAGAGCGGTTTTGGTATGCTCAAGAGAAAACTCCACACCCAGCATCTGGCGGGCATGCTGCAGATCGATGGTCATCGGTTCTTGAAAATAATAGGGACTGACGATCTCCCGCCCGAACTCTGTATCAAAAGGGTACTCTATTTTCACGGGCAAGATGGTGAAACCGGCATCGGCCAGATCGCAGGCCACAATGTTGGCGGTAAGAATGAGGTCGCGCAGCTCGGTTCCGGTCATCTCGATGAAAATGTTCTCATCGCCCACCTTCACCGCTCCGGTATACGCACTATTGATCACCGGCGGAAAGCTCAGGGCCTCGCCCTTGGCATCTTCAAGATACGGGTACCGGTCGAAATCAGCCACTATATGACCGTACTCATGCCCCTTGGGATGCTCTTTGGTAATCTGGCGCAGGGAGAGCTCCTTTTCCATCTGCAGCGGCACGAACTTGGTTTGATCGGGATCCGCCGCGCGGTAGGTAATGGGATAAGTAAGCAGATCGCTGCGGAACACCCCGATCGCAATAGAGCGCCGCTTGCGGCCGAAGTTCCAGCACAGCTTCTCTTGGGTCTGGATGATATCCTTGAGGGTAGCCTCGTCTATTTTCTTTCCCGTAGCCGCCAGGGCGATTTCGTACGGCCGAACATCCTTTACCGACGGATCGATCTTCACCACCCGATTGCCGTAGTCTTTGGTCTCCCGGGCAGTCGAGAAAAAGTCATACTGTGGAATCTTCTCTTCGTTGTACTGCCGCAGCTGGCGTCCCAGTCCGGCGGTCGACCATAGGTCGGGGCGGTTGGTGTCGTTTAACTCGATTTTCAGCTGGCCGGCGGCCTCGTCCTTGCCGTCCAGCTCGGCCTTGGCAACCGTCAGGATCTCCTCCAGCTGCTCATCGTTATAGCGTTTTCCCACATAGGAGTACAGGGCATCTTCGTATACTTCAATTTTCGGCATGACTACTGATTCCTCCTCAGCCGCACGTTTTCTATATTTGGTGAAAAAAGCTCGCGCAGGTCGTTCAGACCAAGGTGCATGAGCGCCATCCGATCAATTCCCAGACCCCAGGCCAGAACCGGCACGTCCACGCCCAGCGCTTTTGAAACCTCGGGGCGGAATATTCCGCTTCCGCCCAGCTCGAACCATCCCAATTCGGGATGTTTGATGTGCACCTCGATCGAGGGTTCGGTAAACGGAAAGTAGCCCGGCACGTATTTCACATCCTCGGCACCGGCAATCTCCTCGGCGAACATCTTCAACAGCCCCAGCAGGGTCCGCAGATTGACCTCTTCGCCCAGCACGATGCCCTCGGTCTGATAAAAGTCGGCCCCGTGGGTCGCATCCACCTGGTCATAGCGGAAACAGCGGGCAATGCCGAAATACTTGCCCGGCACCTTGGCCTTGGGCAGCTGCTTGGCCGAGAGTACCGTTCCCTGGCTGCGCAGGATCTGCCGGCGGGTGAAATCGTGGTCGAAGCTGTATCCCCAGCCGCGGCTGCCGGTCTTCCAGCCGTCCTCATGCGCCGCCGCCACCTGGTCCAGGTAAGGCTGCTCGATTTCGCGGGCATGACTCGGCTTGTCAATGTAATATACATCGTGGATATCGCGGGCACTGTGGAATTGCGGCATAAACAATGCATCGCCGTTCCAGAACTCCGTCTCCACCAAAGGACCATCGAACTCCTCGAAACCCAGCGATGTAAGCTTGTCTTTCACCCAGTGCAGATATTCGCCGTACGGATTACGCCGTCCCAGCAGAACCCGGTTCGGCGGAGTGTGAATATTGTACTCGCGGAAGCACTTGCCTTTCCATGCGCCGGTCGAAAGCATCTCCGGCGTCACCGATCCGATCTCCTCGCCGGTAAGCCCTTTCTTGAACAGCTCTTCCCGGGCCGCTTGGCCGGTTTTGCTGAGGGTATATACAATCTCTTCGCGGTCGGCCGCCTTGAACGGCACCCCGGAAGCCCCGCGCTTTTTACTTATCTTACCAATTGCTTTCTGCTCTTCGGAGCTCAGCGCAGCATGCTCGATCTCGCCGCTCTCGACAGCCTTGTTTAAAATCGCCCGCACAGCCTGCATCCGCCCGGAAGCATCGCCTACCGCGGAAACCTTTTTATCGCCGTCCATCGACAACACGCCCTCTTTCGAGAGCTGCCCATACGCAGAACCTATGTCACGGTTCTCCAGGCCAAGCTTCGATGCCAGTTCAGGCATTGCCAGCGCACCCTCATTATTCAGCAGGTCGAGCATACGCTCTTCGGGAGTTCCCTGTTCGGCATAGGATTTTCCCAACTCAGTCAGCTCATACACCACGGTCTGCGAACGCCGTGCTTCCTCGATAAAGCCCTTTCCCTCCAACCAGCTAAAGGCCTGATTGCACTGGCCGATCTTAAACGCCAGCTCCTCAACAAGCCGTTTAGTGGTAATTTCTTCTCCTGGCTTCACATGCCGGAGGGTCTTGACTTCAAGCGGGTGTAAGCTTTTAACGTCAACATCCATTGCCTTTCTCCCTGTGTGAGTTCAATTTGAAAAATTGTTTCTATAATTGGTAACCGTAATCGCCAGAAATGTAAAGGGACTAACTCCGCGGTTATTTCATGAGTCGTTAGGGCTGCGATGATAGGTCGCACTCTTTGGCCCGGCTTATCTCCATGAGTTTTTCGTACTTCACGGGAACTCCCGAAGCGTCGGTGCCCGCGGCGGGGTAGATGGTTTCAAAACGTTTTAACCCCACATCAAGATAGATCTCGACCCCTTCCACTCCGAAGGGGCAGACCGCTCCAGGAGAAAATCCGGTCACCTCTAAGGTCTCTTCCGCCCCGGCCATGCTGTGCTTACTGCCGGTGAGCCGTTTCACCTTGCTCGAGGAGACCTTCTGATCGCCGGCCATTACAAACATTCGGTAACGGCCGTCCTTTCCGCGCATCAGTATCGACTTGGCGATCTGCCCCACTTCGACTCCGATCTGTGCTGCAGCGGTTTCAGCGGTGGGGGTGCTGCCGGGGGCAAACTCCAAGGCCTTCAAACCATGGCGGTCCAAAACTTCCTGTACTATCTTTGGTATCATGGGAGTATATTATCGAGTTAGCGTTAGCTTTCCAAGGGCGCGAACGCTCAAATCAGCTGCGAAACGTACAGCAGATAACTACTTCCACTTGTAAGTCGGCTCTCTCAGTTGAGTTATACGCATAGTGCCACTCATACCCCGCCCGCACTCTGCCGACCCGATCATAGGAGAAGCGCTCGCTCATATCCGGGACCCGGGCTTCTCTCATTCGTCCGGCCGCATCGTAGAGAAACTCCCCCCTCTCATTGGTCCGTCAAACATTTTTCTAACCAGAACCAGAACCAAGACTTCATAAAGGGCAAACAACTATCGTCTAAATAAAGCAAAATCACGGTACCAATACCCACTGTCCTTGACTATGCGCCGCAGCCCCTTGGCGTAATCCACATAGACAAGGCCAAAACGTTTCTTATACCCCTCGGCCCACTCGAAATTATCCATCAGGGTCCAGACAAAATAGCCCTTCACATTACAGCCATCCTGTAAGGCCTGTTCAACACATTCAAGATAGCTTTTCAGGTAATCTATCCGCAGCCGGTCGTGTACCCTCAGCTCACCCTCTTCCTCAACCAGCTCATCATTGAACGCAGCACCGTTTTCGGTGATATACACCGGAGGATTACCGTATTCATCCCGCATCCGCGTTAACAGCTGGTAAATGCCCTGCGGATACACTTCCCAGCCCATGCTGGTGTACTGCACACCGCCCTTTTCAAACTCAGCTTCGGGAACATCCAGCCCAGAAAGAAAGAAATGCGCAAAGGGAATCATTCGACGATACTCAGCGTGTTCACGGGTATAATTATTAATCCCGATGAAATCGACCGGCGCAGCGATCCGCCGCATATCCTCATCACTGACAGAAGGAGTAAACAGCCGCAGTTTACTCCAAAGCTCCTGTGGATACTCGCCTTTGAGAAGCGGGTCGAGAAACAGCCGGTTCACAAACTGATCCGCCACATCGGCCGCTTGGCGGTCTTTTTTACTCTCTGTTTTTGGAAAAATCGGAAATAGATTCAGAGTGATCCCGATCTCGACTTCACTATCGCTATGGCCATCGGTGCCGGTATCTACCGAAGCGGCGGCAGCTTCAAGGCCGTCGGTGCCCACTACATCCCGCAGCCTTTCAACCGCGGCGGCGTGGGCTAAGAGTGAATGGTGTACCGTCTTGAATGCCGCCCAGGGATTTTTCCTGCCCGGCGCATGCACCCCCAGCAGATTTCCCAGTACCGAGTATACCCACGGCTCGTTCAAAGTGATCCATTTTTTCACCCGATCCCCGAGCCGCCGACCCAGTAGCTCACTGTAATCGGCAAAATCATCAACAATCTGCCGGCTTGCAAACCCGCCGTACTCTTTTTGCAGGGCTTGCGGGAGGTCCCAGTGAAAAACCGTAAGATAAGGCGTTATTTCGGCCGCGAGCAACTCGTCGACTAGGCGTGAGTAAAAATCGATGCCTTTTTCATTTACCTTCCCGCGCCCATCCGGAAGCACCCGCGGCCAGGCGATCGAAAAGCGGTAAGCGTTCAAGCCGAGCTGCTTCATCAGCCCGACATCTTCTTGCATCCGGTTGTAATGGTCGCAGGCTACGTCCCCGTTGTGCCCCGGCTTGATCTTGCCGGGCTTGTGGCTGAATACATCCCAGATCGATTCCCCGCGGCCATCCTGCTCAACAGCGCCCTCGATTTGGTATGCAGCAGTAGCTGCACCTACTTTCCTCATCAGTTTGTCGAAGCGTGGTGTTTTTCTATCCATAGCTTATTATAAGAGAACAAATAAGTTCTTTCAAACAACAAAAATAATAAAAATTCTTACACCATAAATAATAAAGCTCTTCTCACCACCATTTTTCGTACAACAGTGAGGAGAGAGAGGGGAAAATCTTGAATACCTTTTCAGCTACCTCAAGGGTTGGCGGTTTCACATCCGGAATCATTACAGTTCGCATGCCGGCAGCGCAGCCGGCCAGAGCACCGTTGTTCGAGTCTTCCAGAACCACGCACTCATACGGCTCGAGGCCAGCCCGTTCTGCAGCCAGAAGAAAAATATCCGGCGCAGGTTTACCGTGTTCAACCTCTTCGCCGCTGACAATCAAATCAAAGTAGGAGGTCAGCTGGGCCGCAGCCAGATTCTTCTCGATCATCCAATAAGCGCTGGAGCTGGCCAGAATGGTCATAATACCCCGGACCTTGAGAGCTTGCAGTAGTTCGACAGCCCCCGGCTTAACCGGCATACCGTAGCGTTCAACATGTTCATATACCCGTTCATTTGTACGCTGCATGAAATGATCCATAGGGAAATCCTGGCCCAGCCGATCAAGGAAGATACGCTTCACATCCGGAAAAGTCCGGCCGATTGCCTCCGTGTGCAGTTCAGGCGGAATAGAGTATCCGATTTCCTTTTCGGTTTCTTTTGAGTGAATGAGATACAAGTTCTCAGTATCGAATAGAAGCCCGTCCATGTCGAAAATAAAAGCGCGGAAGTTCACAGCTCAGCCACTCCTCTTGCATTCGGATGAATAATTCACGATTCTATTATCCTATGCTATCATGGAGTATGAAAAGGGGGCAGCTATGAGCATGCTTATCACCAATGTGTTACTGAACGGACAGAATGCCGCTATTTATATAGACGATGGCTATATACAAACCGTTTATAATGAAGATCAGCTTCCACCTCAAAATGATGCTGACGAATTGATCGACGGGGGCGGTGCCTATGTGATCCCGGGACTCAAGAACGGTCACACCCATGCTGCCATGACGCTTTTGCGGGGTTTTGCCGACGATATGAAGCTGCAGCCCTGGCTGCAGGAGAAAATCTGGCCGACTGAAGCGAAATTAACCGCCGAAGATATCTACTGGGGCACCCGCTTGGCCGCCTTAGAAATGATCAAGAGCGGGTCCATCTTTTTCACCGATATGTACTTCCATTTTCCCGAGAGCAGACAGGCAATCATTGATTCCGGAATCAAGGCGGCCAGCGGGCCGGCACTGCTCGACTTTTTTGACGAGGAAGCCGGCCGGGAACGTCGACGTGAAATGCAGGAACTGCTGGAAAAATATGGTAGCAGCGATCCGCAAAACGAACAGGTTCTGTTCACTCCCGCTCCCCATTCCATCTATACGGTCTCTTCAAAAACACTGCGCTGGCTGGGAGATTTTACCCGTGCCAACAGTCTGCCGCTGCATATTCATGTATCGGAAACAAAGCAGGAAGTTGAGGATTGCACTGCCCGGCACGGCATGCGTCCCGTAGAATACTTAGATTCGCTGGGGCTCCTCAGTCAGAGAACAGTAGCCGCCCACTCTGTCTGGCTCGATGAGAAAGAACTCGACCTGCTGGCCAAACGCGGGGTAACCGTAGTTCATAATCCTGTGTCGAATATGAAGCTCTCCTCAGGCAGCTGTTTTCAATTCAAGGAGATGCGGGACCGGAAAATCCCTATGATGATAGGAACCGACGGATGTTCCTCGAATAATAATCTTGATCTGTTCGAAGAGATGAAAATCGCCGCCCTGCTGCAGAAGCACCATTTTGGTGATCCGGAGCTGCTCACTGCCGAAGAGGTCTTTGCTATGGGAATCGGTACCGCCGCCGGACTCGGCACACAACAGGGGGTCTATCCGCACATTTCTTCAGAAATCAAAGCCGGCGCCCATGCTGATCTGCTGTTGATTGACCCAGATCATGTACAAATGGTTCCCAACTACAATCTAATTTCCAACCTGGTCTATTCCGCCGGGGCCGCGGCGGTTGATACGCTAGTCTGCCGCGGTAAAGTCCTGATGCGCAGCGGCCAGGTCGATGGCGAAGAGGATACAGTCCGCCATGCCCGCCGCTGCGCCCAGGCACTTATCAAGCGAGCTTAAGAGCTCACTTATCCACACCCTCGAGATAGGAACGCTGTTCTTCCGTGAGGGTATCGATCGAAATGTTCATACCGTTTAGTTTTAGTGTGGCCACTTCGCGGTCAATCTCCTCCGGTACTCTGAGAACTTTGGGTTCGAGTTCAGTCCGATGTTCGGCTACGTAACGGGCCGATAATGCCTGCACGGCAAAACTCATGTCCATTATCTCGGCTGGATGACCGTCGGCAGCTGAGATGTTGACGATTTTTCCATCTGAGATCACATTTATCCAGCGGCCGTCGGGCTGCCGATAGCCGGTAATGTCCTGCCGAAGTTCACGGCGTTCGGTGGAAGCAGCGACTAAGGCGTCGATGTCGATTTCCTCATAAAAATGACCGGCGTTGGCCAACACGGCTCCGGCTTTCATCTTTGCAAAGTGAGGTGTAGAGACAATTTTTTTGGTACCGGTAGTGGTAATAAAAAAATCGCCCAGGGGAGCGGCATCCTCCATAGGCATAACCCAAAAACCCTCGTGGACAGCTTCCAGCGCTTTGATCGGATCAACCTCGGTTACGATTACCCTGGCGCCCATACCGGCTGCTCGCAGAGCGATTCCCTTTCCACACCAGCCGTACCCGGCCACCACAATCGTTGAACCGGTGATAACCTTGTTAGTCGAGCGCATCAGAGCGTCAATAGTGGAGTGCCCGGTACCGTAGCGGTTGTCGAACAAATATTTACAGTAGGCGTTGTTCACTGCAAAAACTGGGAAGGCCAGCTGACCGGCCTGTTCACGGGCCTGATTGCGCAGCACACCCGCAGTAGTCTCCTCGCAGGCGCCCCAAACCTGGTCGATATACGCCTTTTTCTCGGTGTGCAGATGATGCACGAGATCACCGCCGTCATCAATCACTATGTTCGGTTTGATATCCAGAGCCGCTAACTGGTGCTCAGTAAACTCCTCTCTGGTAGCGTCGTACCAGGCGTACACGTGCAATCCTCCATCGGCCAACGCCGCTACCACATCGTCCTTAGTGGATTTCGGATTACTGCCGGTCACGGCCACTTCGGCTCCACCGGCGGCCATTATTTCCGCCAGATAGGCGGTTTTGGCTTCCAGGTGGACTGAAACTGCCACCCGCAGACCTCTGAAATACTGGTTTTTTCGAAAATCGGCCTCGATATTGTTGAGGACCGGCATGTTCATCCGGACCCAGTCGATTTTCCGGCGCCCTTCCGCCGCTAAAGATGCATCTCTGATAATATTCGCTTGCATATACTCCCTCTTTGCACTTAAATCTATTATCCTTTAACATATGTCATAAGTTCCATACTGTATTGCAACATAGTAAAACAAAACGGGAGAGAAATAAAGTGAGTAAGATCGGTGCGAGTATCCGTCAGCTGCAACCAGATCCGCGAAATTCGGTAACCGGGCGTTTTCTCGTCTTTACGGCAGCAGTCTTATGGGGTACTTCCGGAACTGCGCAGGAGCTGGCACCGCTCGGGGCGACCTCAGCAGTGGTAGGAACATCCCGACTTATGCTGTGCGCAGTTTTTCTGTTTCTGATAACAGCAGGTAGAGGAGAATTAAAGGCCTGGAGGATATTGCTGAAGCCGGTCTTTCTGCTGACCGGTTTTACTCAAGCGGTTTTTCATCTCACCTACTTCGGAGGCATCGCTCACACGGGGGTCGCCATCGGCACAATGGTGGCCATTGGGAGCTGCCCAATTTTTGCCGGCCTGCTGGGTGGAGTCCTCGATAAAGAACGCTTCAGTATATCCTGGATAACCGCCACCGCTTTGGCACTGCTGGGACTCTCTATTCTGCTGTGGTCCGGCGGTCAATCGATACATGTAGATGCACTGGGAATAAGTCTCGCACTCACCGCCGGGTTCAGTTACACCTTTTTTACCTGGATTACGCGCCGCCTTATCGGGCACCTGCCGGTTGAAGCGGTGTTGTCTATTTCGTTTTTAATTGGTTCTCTGTTTCTCATTCCTGTGCTGTTGCACGAGCCGCTTGAATGGATAAAATCCTCCCGAGGGATTCAGGTGATTCTGTACCTCGGATTAGTTTCGGCCGGGATCGCCTATTTACTTTACGGTCATGGATTAAGATCTGTGCAGGTTTCAACGGTAGGAACTCTTACACTGGCCGAACCGCTTACTGCTGCGGTTTTGGGTATTTTTTTTCTCGGGGAAAAACTTACGCTCGCAACTGGCCTCGGCATTGCCCTCATTTTTTCGGCCCAGTTATTGATTGTACTGCAAAAAAGCCGGGCAAGTAAAACTACCTACCCGGCTCAATAATCTCAGTTACACGGCATCAATAAAGCTTTGTTAGAGCCGCGTTGCTAATCCACAGTCCTTTTAGCGGTCAATTGCCTCACGAGTGGTCTCGATGGTGACATCGCCGGACAGAATATCTTCTTTTGCCTGTTCAACAGCGTCTCTCACATCTTGAGGTACTATATCGTCGAAGTCGTGGAAAGGTGAAATACCTACAGCGTTCTGCTGCAGACCATATTCCTTAGTACCGCCCTCGAAGTTGCCTTCAACAACGGATTTCACTGCCAGGTACACTGTCTGGGGAATCTTCTTTTCAGCAGAGGTAAGCACGGTATCGGGGGCTACATTGTTCTGATCAACATCAACACCGATAGCCATTACACCCTCTTCTTTGGCAGCCTGAATGGCACCAAGACCGGTCAGTCCGGCCGCGTGAAAAATAATGTCGGCGCCCTTTTCGATCATAGCCAGAGCACCCTCTTTACCTTTAGCCTGGTCAGTGAAAGAACCGGAAGTTACGGAGAGAACCTTACAATCCGGGTTCACACTCTTCACACCCTGAATAAAACCAACCTCGTACTTTTCAACAGGAGGAATCAGCATACCGAGCACAACACCAACCACGTTTTCGTCGTTGAGTTTCTCGCTCTTGTCCGCATGCTCTTTTGTCATCATACCGGCAACAACACCTGCCAGATAACCAGCCTGCTCTTCTTTGTACAGAATACCCAGGAAATTCTCGGGTGCATCTTCACCCGCGCCTATGTCGATACCTGCAAAATAGGTATCCGGCATATTCGCCGCAACTTCTTTTACAGCCTGTTCCATCAGGAATCCGACTGCAAAGACAATGTCGGAGCCGTCTTCAGCCAAACCGCTCAGGTTAGGAATGTAGTCAGTCTGCTGCTTCGACTCGATAACTTTGATCTCGACATTACCGAGCTCATCTTTTGCTTTCTGGAGACCTTCATACGCACCGTCGTTAAACGATTTGTCACCCAAACCGCCAACGTCAGTTGCCATTGAAGCCATGTAGGACTCTTCAGCTTCGCCTTCTGCAGCCTCTTCCTGTTGTCCCCCTGCGAAAACAACTCCGCTCAAGAGAACCGAAAGCGCCAACATAATGGTTAGTATTCTCCATCCTTTTTTCATGAAACATCCTCCTTGTTTCTTTTACTTAATGTTTTTATTCTTTTTTTACCTACTTTCATTATAATGCATATAACGCCGGTAGGTAAAATGGTTTCAGCAAATCGATTCGAATTAATCGCTCTCCTGCTCAATCATAAAATCCGTTCCGACGGCCTTCGGCGGTCGTGAACGCCGGACCAACCCGGCCACCGCTATGATAGTAGCTACATAGGGGAAGATGATAAAAATCTCTTCCGGAATATCAAACACTTTACCCACTTGGAAGCGAACCTGCAGCGCATCGGCAAACCCGAAGAAGAGCGAGGCAATAAACGCTCCAACCGGGTTCCATCCGCCGGAGATATTCGCCGCCAGCGCGATGAATCCGCGTCCGTTGGTCATGCCCTCGGTAAACGAGGCGCTGTTCTCGATTGCAAGATACGCTCCGCCCATTCCGGAGGTAAGGCCGGAAATAAACACAGCCAGATACCGCATCTTGTAGACCGACACTCCGATAGTCTCCAGGGCCAGGGGATGCTCGCCGGCCGCCCGTATATGCAGTCCGAGCTTGGTCTTTTTCATAAACCAGGCAAAAATGATTACAAGGATGAAGGAAAAATAGACTATCGGTGTCTGCCGAAACAGCATTCGCCCGATTACTGGAATATCCGATAATATCGGAATAACCCACCTTATCTGGCCGAGGTTATTGGGGATGCTATCGGTCGTACCCGGATGACCGAAGAAGATCACCATGAAGTATCTGGTAATTCCCATGGCCAGAATATTCAATACCGCACCGGAAACAACGTGATCCAGATGAAATGAAATTGTGGCGACCGCATGTATCAGCGAGAAAATACCGCCGGCCACAACCCCCATTAACAATCCGACCCAAGGGTTCCCCGTATAAATTGCACCAACCGCCGCAAAGAAGGCTCCGACAATCATGATGCCTTCCATGGCGATATTTACTATACCTGCACGCTCACAGACCACCGCACCGATCGCCGCCAGGGTAATCGGAGTCGAAAGTCTTACCATTGCGACCAGTAGATTTGTATTCGCTATGACAAAAAAACCTTCCATTTAGACCGCCTCCTTCGCTTCTTCCTGCTTGCGACGGCGGTAACGCCGAATTCGGTTACCCAAGTAGGCGTAGATGTACTTGGCAACGACTAAGAACAGGATAATACCTTTGATGATTTCTACGATCGAGTTCGAGGTATCGGTTACACGAGCCATGTACTGTCCGCCCGCATCCAGAGCACCCCAGAGGAGCGCCGTAAAGATCACCCCGATCGGATGACTGCCGGCCAGCAAGGCGACGGAAATACCATTCCATCCATAACCGGCACTGAGGTTTTCATAGAGCTTGTGGTCGAGCCCGACTACCTGGTTCACACCTGCCAGTCCGGCCAGGAATCCGGCGAACAGCAGCGCTATCATGATAGCTCTTCCGACCGAAATCCCCTGCGCCCGGGCAGCATCTCTGTTTTCTCCGACTGCGCGAATTTCGAATCCGATTCTGGTGTGATACAACAGGTAATAGACCAGCAGCGCCATCACGATACCAATCAGGATGCCTATATGCAGACGGTAGTTTGCATCCGGCAAGAACGAATTGAATCGCGGCAGCCAGTTTGATTCCGGCAACTGATCGGTTACGTAAGCATGATCACTGGTGGACGGATCGCCGCCGTGGGCCCGTATGAAAATTGGTGACAGATACCGGGCAGTGTGGGCCAGCATCATAGTAGTGATAACTTCGTGGGCACCGGTTCGAACCTTCAGCACTGCCGGAACAATGTTCCAAGCCGAAGCCAGCATACCTGACAGGATAAAAATTAACACCAGTGATAACGCCGGCGGCAGGTTCAGGTACAACCCCAGAAATGTCGCGGCCATGGCACCGATATAATACTGACCTTCGGCACCAATATTGAACAGCCCCGCATGAAAAGCCAGGGCAACCGAAAGCCCGGTGAACATCAAAGGTGAGGCGTTCAGCACCGATACATGCCAGTTTCGAACGAATGCGCCGTAAAAAAGAGCACGGTATGATTCAATCGGATCATATTTGCTGGCCAGCATAACAATTGCACCAAGTACAATTGCAATCAAAATACCAAACACTGGAACCATCAGGGTTCGGGCCCCCGATTTAATCAGATCGAGCAGCGCCTGCTGGCCGGATTCAATATATTTATAAAATAGAAACACGCCTGCCGCGGCTATAAGGGTAATAAGACCGCTGAAGTAGGTTCCCAAATAAAGAACTGTTCCGGTAATCAGAAGCAGAATTGATAAGATAAATACGACAGGTCTCAGCTTATTATTTTCCATACTCAGCTACTCCTTCCCACCTGTCATGTAATAACCGACTTCTTTGTGGTTGGTCTTCTTCGGATCAAAATCCTTCACAATTTTCCCCTCGTACAACACCTTGATACGATCGGCCAGCGCAAAAACCTCTTCGAGCTCAAGGGAGATAAGCAGGATGCCCACGTTCCTGTCTCTCATAGCCAGAATCTGTTTATGAATATATTCGATTGCCCCGACATCCAGCCCGCGGGTCGGCTGGGTTACCATTATAAAGGTAGGTTTTCGCGAGAACTCCCGCGCCAGAATAACCTTCTGCTGATTTCCACCGGAGAGCTTCTTTACCGGGTTCTGCACATCCGGTGTGCGGATGTCGTATGCTTTTACCAGCTCTTCGGCGTATGAGTTGATATACTTATAGTTGAGGTGCATCCCGTGCACAACATAGGGTTTGCGGTCGTGATGACCGAGCATCATATTCTCGCCGATTGTCATCGAAAGAATAAGACCATGACGCTGACGGTCGGAAGGCACATACGAGATACTGCGTTCGATGCGATCTTTGGTAGACAGATCGGTAATATCATCACCGAGGTGATACACCTTCCCGCTTTCGACCGGCAGCAGCCCCATCAGCGATTCAGCCAGCTCGGTCTGCCCGTTCCCGTCAACACCAGCTATGGCCACAATCTCGCCGGGGTGCACCCGCAACGACAAGCCGTCGACGGCGGGGTAATTCTTCTGATTCAGGACCCGCAGGTCTTCAATTCTGAACACCGGCTCTTTTCCGGCTTCTTTGTCTTCTTTTTCAACCGTCAGCACGACTTCCCGTCCAACCATCAGGTTGGCCAGGTCGGTTTTGTCGGTTTCGGAAGTCTTTCGTTCGCCCGCCACTTCACCACCGCGCAGAATATACACCCGGTCGGAAATGGCCATGACCTCCTCAAGCTTGTGGGTAATAATTATTACCGACACACCGGAGTTGCGCAGCTCGCGGATCACCTGGAACAGCTCGTCAACCTCCTGCGGTGTAAGTACCGCCGTAGGCTCATCCAGGATAAGAATCTTGGCCTGACGATACAGGGCCTTCAGAATCTCGACTCGCTGCTGCAGGCCGACTGACAAGGTTTCGATGGTCGCGTCCGGGTCTATCTTCAGCCCGTACTTTTCCGAAATTTCTTTTACTTCTCTGCGCGCTTCCTTGTAATCAATTGTGCCGAATTTTCCGGGCTCAGCCCCCAGAATGATGTTCTCGGTCACAGTGAAGGGCTCGAGCAGCATAAAGTGCTGGTGTACCATCCCCAGACCGAGATCGATGGCATCCTTCGGTGAATTGAATACGACTTCCTGATCATTAAGAAGAATCTTTCCCGAAGTCGGTGTGTAGAGTCCGTAAAGCACATTCATAAGCGTCGATTTACCGGCTCCGTTTTCACCGAGCAGCGATAGAATCTCGCCCTTATGCAGATTGATGCTAATATCGTTGTTCGCCAGAACCCGCGGGAACTGTTTTACGATATTCTTAGTTTCTAAAATAACTTGCTTCGTGTCTTGTTGTGCACTCATCGCAGTTCCTTTTATTATTTCACAACAGAATACAACATGTCATGTGAGGGTAAGAATCACCTTACTCAAGGTACAATCACATGTCAAGAATAACCGTCGTTGCAATCTGCAATTAGTCACATTTTTCGGCCATATGTCCGAATATATAGTTAATTCTTTACACAGTAATTACTACTCCCAGGCCGACTCGGAATAAGAGCGCCGCTCGTACAGATATCCGCTGGTTCTGCGGGCGTAGTTGATTTCTTTGATTTTATTCTTTAGCAGCGCAACGCTCTGTCCCAGTTTGCCGGGATGGGGCGGACGCTGGAAGTTGTGGTGGTTGACGACTGCAATGCTCAGGGTAACCAAGGGAACAAACTCCTGTTCACCTTTGCGGTTGCTCGAATAGTAGCCGTTCTGTCGCACATCCTCTGTATCAAATAGCGACCGCTTCTTTTTATCAAAGCTCCGACAGATCTCTGCAAAAAAGTCGGTATTCGGTTCTCCCTCGCACAGGAGTACAAAATCGTCCCCTCCTATGTGGCCCAGACGGCATTCGATAGTTGTGGTCTGAATCTGCTCGGACAGAACATCCGCCAGGAGTTTGATCATTTCATCCCCGGAGGAAAAGCCGTAATGGTCATTATACTCTTTGAACCTGTCGAGATCGATATATGCAATAGTATATTCATCCCGATGCAGCAAGTCCTCCAGCCACACATTTATGACAACATTTCCCGGAAGCGATGTAAGTGGATTCGCATTCGTGGCGAATTTCACCTCTGTATCAAATGCGTGCGATATAACCTTTTTCATTGTAATAGTACCGACTAGTCTGCCTGAGTTATCAACTACCACAACCGGATCATACAAATCCTTGTCCCCCCTGTTCATAGCCAGTTTGCCTAGGATACGCATATCGGTATCTTCTTTTACTATCAGCATTTCTTGCTTTGCAAGGGCATCAATCTCCTTGCGTTGAAATATTGCATAGCCGTACCGTCCAGAAAGATGTGAATAAAATCCCTGCCGGGTAACCAAACCAATCGGTTTATCCGCAGCATCAACCAACACCACATGATTGATCGTATTTTGAGAGCGGAAAAAGTCGTCCAATTGGGCTCCGTTTATCGAATGCGGTTCATACGTAGGTGGACGGGTAACCATTTTGTAGATAGAAATATCAACTAGGAAACTCTTGCGAATATATTCATTCATCAGAACCTGGAGTTTCTCTACGATAGCCGGTGAAAGTGGTTGCGGCTCGGAAGCAGGGCGGCCGATATAATAACCCTGAGCATACCGAGCTCCCAGTCTATATGCCGTACGCAGCTCATCAGCAGTCTCGACCCCTTCGAGAAGAATGAAACTGCCTACCGTCTCGGCAAAATCAGATATCGATTTTACCAGGTTCTGTTTATAGCTGCTGCGGTGAATTCCGCGCACCAACTCCTTATCAACCTTGAGTATATGCGGGGTAGTAGCAGCAAGAGTGATTAAACCGCTGTGCCCTGAGCCGAAATCATCCAAAGCTATCCGAAAACCCTGCTGCACATAGTTACGAATAGTCTCCTCAAAATGAGCGTAATCATCAACACTGGCGGTTTCGGTAATCTCCAGCACAAGACGTTCGCCGCTTATACCGTAGTCTTTAAGCCGGTCCATCGAAAAACCAGATTGAAATTCAGGATTAGAGAAGGTTTCCGGGCTTATGTTTATAAAAAAAGCGGCCCGAGGAACGCTATCGGCTGAAGAAGCGACTTTCTGAAGAGCAGAAATCCGACAGGCATACTCTATCTCCCACTCAAGGTTCCATTGCTTTGCTCTCTGAAACAGTTCAGCCGGATAAAAAAAAGGCTCAACCCCTCTAGCCAACAGCTCATACCCGAATACCCGACCGGTATACAGGTCGACAATCGGCTGACTGTAGCTGCAGATGCGGCCGTGGTTGAGCATATCCACGAACTGTAAATATTCATCATCCTGCGGATTACCCCCGAAATCAGAAGGATTGAGGTGCAGATCAAACCTCCTAAAATTTGCCAAATACATAAAAAAGCCCCTCTACTTACAGAAAATAAAAGGGCTTTGTTAGAATCAGATTAAAGGGCGCTGTTATTCAGATGAATCCTTCTTCTTCATGATGAACTCAACCCGCCGGTTTTTCCAGCGCTCTTCCCGGTCATGTACTGATACTATCGGCATGCGCCCGCCGAAGTATTCAATCTCTATCTTCTCCGCATCCAGCCCGCGTTCTACTAAGGCATCATTCACGGTAGTTGCCCGACGTCGAGTCAGCGGTACCAGAATCTCTTCCTCTTCCGCCTCTTTTTCCGCATCCACTCCGCGGTAGATATTCAAGGCATGCCCTTCCAGGAGAAGATCATTTTCCGGATAACGTTCATAAATATTTATTACTCGCTCTATAGACTCGATATTGCGTTGGTGCATCTCCTCACTGCGGGAATCGAGTTCATGCTGGTAGGCGCCGAAAATGATATTCGGAACCGCAATATGCAGTTTGCCGTTACGCTTGACCAGAAAGACATCCAGCGGTACCTGTTGAGTATAGTCGCGCACATTACCGCCCGCATCACTTACCTTCAGATTCAAGGTAAACATTTCGGTATCCAGCTTCTCCCGGTCCTCTTGCGAACCGGCATTCCAGGTGATATCCCCGCTCGGGTCTCCATCGCCGTTATAGGTTCGGATGATATCGCCGTCCTTATCTACAATATCCATAGACCAGTCGGTCACTTCGGTCTCTTCCTCGACATTTACGGTAATGAACACCTCTCCCTCAATGCTGCCGTTAGTTCGGGCAAAGGGGTCTTGGGCAACCCTCACATCTACTCGCGGCGGAGTGACATCCAACACAAAGGAGTCAGTACTGCTCTCAGCGGATTTACCTTTCATATATTCCACATCGATTTCAGCCGAATAGCGTCCCTCCGGTGCTGAGCGGGTATCCATATTCTCCTGCTGACTGAGGTTGCCGTCCCAGTTCAGCTCTTCGGGCAGCTCACCCTCGCCGCTGAACACTCGACGTACATCCTGCCCCTGAGCAGTGATGGCAACAGTCCAGCGCTGCACATCATCGTACTGACTGGCATCGATCTGCAGCGGCATCCGATCGTTCCGCCCGTCGTTATTGGGAGAAAACCCCTTCAGCTCGGCGGCAATCTTTACATCCACCGGCTCGGTATCAACCTTCACCGTCTTCGGAACTATATCGGTTGTATTGCCGGCCCGGTCGGTAAACGTCGCCAACAGAAGATAGCTTCCATCCTCCACTTTTTCACCGGCCTCATTGCTCCCGTCCCATACGATCAGCGAAGTCGAACGTTCCGAATCGGACGACATTATTTCCCGTCCGTCCGGATCGACAATGCTGCCTTCCCAGGTAACCTTTTCATCAGATTTGAATTGTACAGATGTCCTGTCCTTTCGTCCGTCCTCGTCCGGCGAAAACACCGGATTGTCTATCGTCACCTCGATTTCAGGAGGGGTTACATCCAGCTCAAACTCCTCGTTAGCCACCGGTCGATTTCCGTTACGATATGTCACCGAATAACTGAACCGATAGCTGCCTTCCGGCAGCGGCTGTCCGTCATCGTCCATTCCTTCGAGTACTATTTCCGGCGGCACATCACCCTCACCCTGACCTTGGTTTACGGTTTCACCGCGTTCGTTCACTACCTTCCAGGACCAGCCTATAATCTCTTCTTTCACCGCCTGATCGAGGTAGGCCACCGCCTGGTCCTGTTCGCCGTCGCCGTTGGGAGAAAAATACTCCGGTTCGATAACCACTTCTATAGGCGTATCGGTTCGGTCGAGCTCGATTCCCTCGAGAGTTATGTCTTCTGATTCGTTGCCTGCCCGATCCTCCGAAGAGAGTACATAGGTGTAGGTTCCTTCCGGAAGCGCATTCCCCTCGTCGTCGGTACCATCCCAAACTACCTCTCCCGGAGTGCTGTTCTCCCAGGTATATGTCTTTACCACTTCGCCTTCTGAGTTTTTGATCTCTCCGGTCCACTCCACTTCGGAGGTAGCCTTGGTATGCGTAATGGTAATTGTATCCTTGTGTCCGTCGCCGTTCGGTGAAAAAATCATCGACTCGGGTTCGACGATAACCGCTTTCGGCGGCTGGGTATCTACCACAAAGTTGTCGAGCTGCTGTGTCTGGCGCTTGCCGTCAGGACCTTCCACCCATAGAGAAAGACTGTAAGTACCATCCTCGACCACCTCACCTTCGGTATTCTTACCGTCCCAAGTCACCGACCGCTGCAGCTCAAACTTTTTGTAGCCCGTAAAGAGCGAACGCAGCCAGCCAATATCCCGGTCCTCCGTTTCCACGATCTGCTTGAGTATGTTACCCTGGTTATCTTTGATCTCCAGGCCGTATTCAGGAACATAGCCTTCTTTACTTTTTACATACACAGTCACAGTAAAATCGATTGTGGCTTGTTCCTTCACCCCGTCTCCGTTCGGTGAGAGATACTGCGTTCCGGATGTTGCTGGGGGAATCGAAGGTACTTCAGGCTGACCGCCGGCATACACTCCAAATCCTATACATACAAACAAAATAAAACTAATTAACAGTATTTTTCGCATTATTAAACCCCCTTTTTACATATGCTAATGTAACATTCTCATCTTTGCCAGTGTTAACATCAAGATAGCGCCTCTACGATCGTAATTCCGGCACTTGCACCGATTCTATCGGCGCCGGCCGCGATCATTGCCTCGGCATCCTCCAGAGTCCGGATCCCGCCGGAGGCTTTTACCTGCAGCTTGTCCCCGACTACCGCCCGCATCAGTTTTACATCTTCTACCGTTGCTCCTCCGCTGCCGAATCCGGTTGAGGTTTTCACAAAATGGGCGGCGGCTTCCATGGCACACTTGCAGGCGGTCCGCTTTTCTTCATCGCTCAGGTAACATGTTTCGATTATGACCTTCACCGTCTTGCCGGAGGCGGCTTCCACTACTGCCGCGATGTCCTCCCGGACTGTGTCTGTCTGACCGGCTTTCAAGGCCCCGATGTTGATAACCATGTCCACTTCGTCGGCGCCTTCCGATACTGCCTGGCGCGTTTCCGCGGCTTTGATCTCCTTGGCGTTAGCCCCCAGCGGAAATCCAACGACACAGCATACCAGCACCCGGCTGCCCTCCAGCTCCTGTTTCAGAAGCGGTACATGCACCGGGTTAGCGCATACCGATGCAAAGCCGTAATCCCGCGCTTCCGCACATATTTTACGGATGTCCGCTTCGGTGGCGGTCGGTTTCAAGTTGGTGTGATCTATCATTTTTGCTAATCTGTTTTTGTTAAGTTCCATCAATCCTATCTCCTCTGTTGTTTGAAGCTTGGTGCTATTTTCCTAATAAATGTCTATCTATAAATAATATCACATCTCCACCATTAAAAAAACAACACTATAGCTGGTAACATTACATAGAAAATGGATTTAATGAAAAAACACCACCAATCTTCGAAAGACAGGGTGAAAAGAAAGGTAGATTGTTCAGAGGTTGCATCAGTATACCTTATACACGCTCTTTATTGGCTGGCCCGGATTTGCGGTGATGCAAATCGCATCCTGAAAACGCCGCAACGACTCCTCCAGATTGGCGCGCGAATTCACATGGAACTCAGCCAGCGGCTCGCCCTTTTCGACCCAGTCGCCGAGACGGTGCTGCATCCAGTAGCCCACCGCCGGATCAATTTTATCATCCTTTTTCGAGCGGCCGGCGCCCAGCAGCAGCGCGCAGATACCCAGCTGAGCCGTATCCATCGACGAAATATAACCGGATGACTGAGCCTCGGCCACCACAATCTCGCCGGCCCGCGGCAGTAGGTCGGTATTATCGATCACCCGCCGGTCACCGCCCTGCATCTCGATCATGCAGCCGAACCGTTCCAGGGCCTCACCGGAGGAAATAGCCGCGTCCAGCTTCTGCTGGGCCTCGGCCTCATCCTGGCATACGCCTCCCAGCATCAGCATTTTCTTCGCCAGCTCGAATGAGACGTGTTTCAGATCGCCGCCTTCAATGCCCGCCGGGCGGCCATTTGCCCTGCCGGCCGCGCCGGCCCGGACCGCATC
>CAZRWN010000032.1:0-19302 GCA_964603735.1 uncultured Sediminispirochaeta sp.
GGGCTCGGCGGTGGGGTCGGCCTGGCATCGGCGCCTTATTTTCATTATCCTTCACTGTATGAAGTATGCAAAGTTAACCCTTAAAGGACGGTTTCGAGAGACCGGCAGCCAGGTCAGTTCGCTCGCCAGCGCCGCGGGCAAGGATTTTCGCTTTGATCAGTTTTTGATGAGAGTTCAGAAGCTGCTGCACATGCAGCGGGTGCAGCGTATTCTGATTGTCTGTGACCCCGAGTTCCAGCCGGTGCTGTGGGGCGGGGCGGAAGCGGTGCGCACCCAGCTGCAGCGTCTATCCGATGCCGGCAAAGAGCTGTGGTTTTATGCCCGGGAGTACCGGCCTCTTGAGCTGTATCTGGCATCTGCCTGCAGCCGGAAGGTGCTGCATCCGCTGGGCAGCCTCTCGTATCTGGGTCTGTCCAGGTCGTTTCTGTTCTTCAAAAAGGCGATGAGCCGGGCCGATATTGATGCGGAGATTATCCGGCGCGGCGAGTATAAAAGCGCCGGCGACCGTTTTCGCACCGACCAGCTGGATGAACCCGGCCGCCGGCAGTACCAGGCCTATTTTGACTCCGTCTCTAATGAACTGAAAGAGAAAATCGGCGCCGGGCATGCCGGTGGGTATGTCGACCGGTACTCCGAGATCGAAGCCCTGCAGGCCGGCACTATTCTTCCGGCCGCCTCGGCCGAGTTGGAGGGCTGGGTAGATGCGGTAAAAACGCTCGACCGGCTCGAGGCGGAGTGGAAAGAGAAGAAATATAAGAAGCTAAGTCTCAAGAAGCCGGGCCGCGCTTTTGTCGTCTCCCTGGATACTTCCGCCGCGGCGGGAGATGCGGCGGCGGATTCTGGGGAGACCGGTACTGCGGGGACGCAGGTTGATGCGGGGGCCGGCACCGCAGGAGGTGCTGGGAAGCAGACTGGGGCCGTGCGGCCCCACTTACCCAGGCCCCTGCTTTCCAAACCGCGGAGCATCAGCCTAAAGCGTCGTAAAAAGATTGCGGTGCTGGTGTTCGAGGGGGCCATTATTGACGGCAAGTCGAAGCAGCATCCGCTGCTCGGGCAGGCTATCGGTCCGGAGTCCTTCATTCCGCACATACGGAAACTCGAGGAGGACAAAGCGGTGAAGGGGGTGGTGCTGCGGGTGAACTCCGGCGGGGGTTCGGCTACCGCCTCTGAGGATATACTGGATGCGCTGGCCCGGCTGCGCGAAAAGAAGCCGCTGGTGGTGTCTATGTCGGAGGTGGCCGGCTCTGGCGGGTACTGGATTGCAACTCAGGCCGAGCGTATTTTTGCCCACCACGCGACTCTCACAGGCTCCATTGGGGTTATATTGATGTTCTTTTATCTCGAGAAGTTCCTCAAGAAGCACGGGATTACCGCCTCCAGTTTGAAGACCGGACCGTACGCCGATTTGGGCTCGGTGCTGCGGTCTATGGACAAGCGAGAACGGGAGCTGATGGATGCGGAGGTGGAGCGGATCTACCTGCAGTTCCTCGAACGGGTCAGCCGTTGCCGGGGGCGTTCTGAAGATGAGATCGATGCGGTCGCCCAGGGCAGGGTGTGGTCCGGGTTCGAGGCGCGGCAGCAGCACCTGATTGATGAAATCGGCGGTATCGAATCGGCGGTGGCCTTTTTGCTCGGCAAACTCGAGATCTCAAAGGCGAAGGTGCAGTTTTATCCGCGAGTCAAACGCTCGTTTCTGGCGAAGCAGCTCGAAAAGGCCGGCCAATCGGAGGCCCACTTACCAACGGCGGGACCACTGGCGGGCAGCCTGTTCGCACTGGGTGGTTCGAATCTTGTGGGACCGGGGCCGGAGGCGGGCTTGGCCGACGGCTTGCTGCCCACTCCCGCTCAGCTGCTGCAGTTCGTGCGGGAGTATTCGGCACGGCCGCTGGCGGCCATGCCGGAGTGGTGGCTCTCTACGCGTCTTTGAGTTCGCGCACGCCGCTTTCGGCCGGCTCGGCATCTGAGACCGGTATAGCCGGGGCAATTTCCTGATCGGTATCTGTGTCGGCTGCGCCAGCGGACTGAGCTTCGGCGCCGGCTGGGTTACCCTCGGTCTCATCGTCGGTATCACTCGCGGCCTCTTCGGCGGCCTCAACATCCTTGGCGGTTTTGAAGCGGCTGACTGCCTGGGTCAGGGAGCGGGCTGATTCGTCGTTGTGTTCGTTGAGGGTGTTGATGTGCTGCATCGAGGTGGTGATGCTGATAGAGCCTTCTTTTATTTCGTGAATGCGGTCGTCTACCTCGTGGCCGATGGTCTGGATGTTCTCCAGGGCGCTGTTTACCTCGTCGGTGTTGGAGCGCATCTGTTCGGCCGATTCCTGGATGTCTTGAGTGGTTTGGCTGAGGCTGGTCATGGCCTCCATGATCTCTTTACTGCCCAGGGACAGTTCGGCCATGCTGGATGAAATTTCGGCCATTGAGTTGCTGGAGTTTTTCGATTCGCTCTTGACCTGGCTGAAGGCGGTCTGGGTTTCGCTGCTCATCTCCTGGATGCGGGTGATGCGGTTGGCGATGGTGTTGATGGTGCTGCGGATCTGCTTGGAGTTTTCGTTGGTGGTCTCGGCCAGGTTGCGGATTTCCTCGGCAACTACGGCGAATCCGCGGCCCGCCTCGCCGGCATGGGCCGCTTCGATGGCGGCGTTCATCGACAGCAGGTTGGTTTTGCTGGCCACGTTGTTGATGATGCCGATAATCTCGAGTATGCGGTTGGTGTCGTCGGTGTTCTGGCTGATCAGTTCGGCGGTTTCGCTGAGCTTGGCGTCGGTGTTCTCGACGATTTCCACCAGCTGGTCGGTGGCCGCTTTGCGCTGATCACTGATGGTGTTGACGTTTTCGATGCTGGCGCTCATCTCCTCGACGGAGGAGGTGGACTGGGTTACTGCTGAGGACTGAGTCTCTATTTTCTCGGCCAACTCGCTGATTTTCTGAGTGATCTGCTGGGTCGAAGTGCGGGAGTTGCCGATGTGGTCGACCAGGCGGCTGATCTCTTCCGATATGGAGGAGATGTTCGAGCTCATCTGTTCCACAGCCGCCGAAGACTCGTTGGTGGCGCCGGTTACTTCCTCTTTCTGGGCGGCGGTTTCGGCGGCGCGGTGCTTTACCTCTTCGATAATTTCCGAAAACTCGTCGACGAAACTGTTCACTGTTGCCCCCAGCTGAGTCAGCTCGTCCTTGCCGGACAGATCGATGTGGTGGGTAAAGTCTCCCTGGCCGATGATGCTGATGGAGCCCTGCAGGGTGTCGAGTTTTTTTCGCAGACTGAAAATAACTGCATACAGAAAGCCGACTATCAGAATGAGGATGAGCATGGCAATACCGGTGGCTATGTTGCGGATGTTGTTCAGTTGGCTGGTGGCCGCCTCTTCGATGCGATCGGTAGTTCGATTTACGGTGGTTTCGAATACATCGCCCAGGTATATTGTGAGGTTTTCGATTTCCCGGCTGGCCCGCATCACCAGGTACATTTCGCCTTCAAAGAACTCTTCATCTACTTCGAGCGGACCCGGAAGGTAGTTTTTGGAGTTCGCCATCAGTTCCTGTGCGGACTCGTCGGCAGCTGCATATTTCTCCTCGGTCATTTGCAATATTTGGGTGAGGGCCTGTTTTTCACCATCGGTTTCCTCGGATTTTTCCGAAATCTCCTTGAACAACTCGTGTTGGGTAAAGGCGGCAATTGAATTTTCGAGGTCTTGAAATTGTTCTTGGAAAATCTCATAATCTCTGCGAAAATCATCGGTGAAAAGGGTCGATTTGAGGGCCGAGTTGGTTTGATACACTTTGGTGGTAATATGATTCGCCTGCAGCTTGAGATTGCTGTACTGACGGACCATATTACCATACCCGTACATCACCAGGATAAGACCGAGCATACCGACCGCTACGAATATATTTGATAGAATCAGGCGTGTTTTGATTTTCATATTTCCTATCCTTAGTAAAACAATTAAATATTTTATTCTAAATGCAGATATTAGGTATACACCTTTAATTGACTAATGTACCACAGTTTTAGCCGAAATGTAACCCGTTTATACAAAAATGCACCCCCCGGCGGCCTTGCAGCTGCCGGGGGGTGCTTTGTTTTTATTCGCCTGAGCTGGCTGATTAGCTGGCTTCCGAGAGGTAGTCTACCTGGATAGCCGGTACTTTTTGAGTGCTGCCGACCGAGGTTTCGAACTCTACTGTTCCGATGTAACGGCCGAACAGATGGACGCTCTGCCGTTCGGGTAAATCTACCTGTTTTTCGGGATACACCAGCATCACCTGTTGGCTTTTCACGTTTTCGGACCCGGCGCTGTCATCCTGGGCTATATCTAACAGCACATTGCCTTCGCCTTTGACCGGTTCCTCTAAAATAGAGTTCACTTTGCCTTCCAATTCAATTAATGAACCGTGGTCGTATTGCTTTAAAAGTGCATCCTCATAATTTAAATCCATTGCACTCTCTTGATAGTTTGACTGTTCAGGTTTGGACTCATCGGTAATCATGGTGGCTCCGGCCGGTTCGTTTTGCTGGGTTCCGAAAAAAAGGATCGCCAGCAGCACCACGATGCCTAAGCCGGCTCCGATGGTCTGTTTGGTACTGAGCGTGTTATGTGAACGATGATCAGAACTATTTTTGGGATCTTGGGTAGCCATGCTACACCTCCTTGAGATATTTGGATTATGTGATTTATATGGTTGCCGCGCGCTGGCAGCCGGTTAAATGAAGCATATAAACCTTCTCTATTAAATGTACGCAGATATATTAGAAGCTTCAACCCCGGATCGGCGTGCAGAGGCTAAAAAATATGGAGAAAAAGCATAAAATGGAGAAAATGAGTAGGTTGGGTGGCGGGCCTCAGAGGTTCATAGGAAAATCAATCGTAAACACCGGATGCGGACTGCGTTGTAAATTGATGCTGCCCTGAAGCTGCAGAACCAGGGTCGATACCAGCTTGAGCCCCAGAGTTTCGCTGGTCGCGATATCAATATCTTCAGGAAACTCGGCTCCGCTGTTGGAGAGGATAAAAGTGTAGCTATGTTCTTCGGGGTGCTGTTGAAAATCAACCGTAAATACCGGCCGCTCACCCTTAGGAAACCCGTATTTCATTGCGTTGGTAGCAATTTCATTGGCAATCAGACCCAGGGGGATAGCTATTTTTGTAGAGACATCGATCTCTTCTACCTTATTTTGTATCTGCACCTGCCGGTCGGTGAATGAGGAAAAAATGCTTTCGAGAACATCCTGAATATATTCCCGCAGCTGTACCGTGGCGTAGTCTTCACTGTAATTCAGTTTTTCGTGAATGATGCGAATCGTGTCTACTCTGTGCTTCAGATCGGATAAATCTACAGTATTCCCGAGGGCAGTGTCCTTCAGACTCAGCAGCGACGACACCATTGCCAGGTTGTTTTTAACCCGGTGGTTCAGCTCCTTCAGCAGAAACTCCTTCTGCCGGATAGTGCGGTTCAACTCGTCCTCGGTAGCCTTGTTGTCTGTGATATCGCGTATGCTCGAGCGGGTGCCGATATGCTGCCCCTTATTATCGTAAATCGGCTGCCGGCTGACCGAAATCCATTTTACGCTGCCGTCCTTGCATATACAGCGTAGTTCGCGGTTGCTACAGCTGGTTTTATGCTTGAGCCCCGCTTTGATTTCACAGTTTGACTCATGACGATCTTCCGGATGGATCAATGACAGGGGGTAATCTTTCATCCGATAGCACTCTTCGGGAGTGTAGCCGCTGATTCTTTCGACAGCCGGGTTCACCCAGATCAGACTGCCGTCGGTTCCGATCCAGTCTTCCCAGTCATAGGTATAATCGGCAATAGCCCGGAACTGCTGTTCACGGGTGCGCAGTTTTTTTTCCATTTGCTTCTGGGCGGTGAGATCTATGCTGATAGCCCCCACCATCGTACGTCCGGCAAACTGAATCGGAAATTTATAGGTGAGCCAGTAGGTGTTTTCGTTGTTGATCGGAAATTCGCTTTCGGTCTGTATGATCCGCCCGTGCTCAAGCACCGAGCGGTTTTCCGGCTCGTACTGTCGCTCCGTCTCTCTGGGTACATGGGAGCTGATGTCCCGGCCCTCGAGCTCTTCCGGCGAAGCCTTTAGGATGGAGGCAAACAGCTTGTTGCAGAACACAATTCGGTTGTCACTATCTTTGACATAGGCCGCACCGGGAATTTGATTCAGAAAGGTCTTGAGAACGGCCTTTCCCTCCTCAACCTGCTTTTCAATCTCTTCTTTATCAGAAAGACCTCTCAGATTTGCCTGTACATAGGTCTCATTCCCAAGCACCAGCGGATGCAGTGTAACCTCGGTCTGAAACCTAGTTCCGTCCTTGCGCTGATGAGTCCAGTAGAAGTTTTCCGGCCTGCCCCGTAGAGCAGCATTGATCAGCTCATTAGCCGCAGTACTCGAGCGGCTGCCATTGGGCTGGTATTCGGGAGAGAACTCCCAGGGGCTGTGACCGATCAGTTCATCTTTCGATGTACAGCCGAAAAACTGAAGGGCGGAATGGTTGCAGTCGATGAACATGTGCGCATCCATAATGAGAATTGCCTCATATGCCGATTCGAAGAGGGTTTTGTAACGAATCTCCCGCTCTTTCAGCCGCTGGTGTGCCTCGTACAGCTTGTAAGCCATATTGATGGAGCGAATCAGCACCATTTCGCCGGAGTTTTTCATGATATAGCCGTAACCGGTTATCTTTTCGACCCGGTCGACATACTCCTTTTCGGTGTGACTGGTCAAAAACACAATCGGCAGGTCACGCGCTTTGATGATCTGCTCGGCGGCTTCGGTTCCGTCCATCCCGGCCCCGAGGTCAATATCCATCAGAACAAGATTGATCTCTTCATCTGCCTCGGTCTTCTCGATAGCCTGCCGGCCGCTGTACGCAAGCTCAACCTCAAAGCCATTTTTCTTCAAGATTTGGGCTTCGGAGAGGGCGATCAGAGCTTCATCTTCAACTAACAATACTTTTTTGAACATCAGCCTTTAGTATAAATCTACCTGCTGCAGAACACAAGCGGTAGAAAACCCAATAATTGCGGTCCCAGGCTTGATTTTCCCTTCCGGAGGGCTACAGTTATAGTAGAGCAAGTAAAGTGAGGTAAGGCCCAATGATGAATAAGAACATCTTTATTGTGGGCTTGGACGACTTCAATCGCAGCTTACTCGAGAGAACCCCGCACGCCTCAGAATATAGCTTTCACGGATTGTTGGAACCGGAGGAAGTGTACGACACCTACGACTTTCCGATTGCCGATATGGTCCGCCGCAGTATTGAGCAGATTCGTGAGTTTCAGCGCACAAGCGGCCAATCCGTGGATGCCATTTGCGGATACCACGATTTTCCGGTCAGCACCATGCTGCCGCTGATCTGCCGCGAGTTCGCCACCCGCTCTCCAAGCCTCGAGAGCCTGATGAAATGCGAGCACAAATACTGGAGCCGGCTGGAGCAGGAGAAGGTCATCCCCGAGCATATCCCTCAGTTTTATGCGTTTGACCCCTTTAATGACCGGGCTCTGGAGGAAATTCCCCTGGAGTTTCCCTATTGGATTAAACCCATCAAGTCATCCGGCTCCTTTCTCGGTTTTCGCATCCGGAATGCAGAGGACTTTCGGGCGGCCATGCCCATTATACGTGATCAAATCGGCCTGATCAGCGATCCCTTCGGCTACGTGATGGGCCAAATCGAGCTGCCGCCGGAGGTGGCCTCTGTGCAGGCCCACTACTGTATTGCCGAAGGGCTCATCGGCGGGAGGCAGTGCACTCTGGAGGGCTACGCTCTGCACGGGAGAATCGAGTGTACCGGAATTGTCGATTCAATCCGCTATGAAAACGGAGTCAGCTTTTTCAGGTATGAGTATCCGTCAACTCTACCCTTCAAAATTCAGGAGCGGATGATCCGCATCACCGAGAAGGTAATCTCGCACATCGGATTCGACGATTCGGCCTTCAATATTGAATATTACTGGGACCGCGGCCGGGACAAGATCTGGCTGCTGGAGATAAACACCCGGGTCAGCCAGTCGCACTCGGATATCTTCGAAAAAGTGGACGGGGCCTCTAACCAGGCCCTCTCAGTCGATGTGGCCCTTGGCCGCGACCCCGAGTTTCCCTACCAGCGCGGAGAGTTCCCGCGGGCCGCCAAGTTTTTCTGGCGGGTCTTTGAAAACGGCATAGTGCGGGCCATACCCTCGCAGCATGAAATTGAGCAGGTGCAGCGGGAGGTGCCGGGGGCAATTATACTACCGCAGGTGTGGCCCGCAGTGCGCCTGGACGAGCTGCTGGAACAGGACAGCTACAGCTATGCTATCTGCTACCTGTATATCGGCGGTGAGGACCAGAAAGACCTCTTGGACAAGTACCTGCACTGCCAGGACATTCTCACCTTCGAAATCGAACCGCTGGCGGGCGAAGCGAACGCGCCGGCCGACCCAAGCACAACTGGCCCAACCACGCCCCCCGCCGGACGGCATAGAGGCAGCCAGTGAAAACCCGGCGTGAGTTTCCCCGCACCGTGCGCGAGGTAGAGCACTTTACTATTCGCATGACCGACGGCGTGCATCTGGCCGCCCGTATGTGGCTGCCCGCGGATGCCGAGGCGCAGCCTGTGCCGGCCATCCTGGAGTACATCCCCTACCGCAAACGCGACCTGACCGCCGCCCGGGACCTGCGTCACCATCCCTACATAGCCGGTTTCGGCTACGCCTCGGTGCGGGTAGACCTGCGGGGCAGCGGCGAGTCGGAGGGCATCCTAACCGACGAGTACCTGCAGCAGGAGCTGGACGATGGCATCGAAGTGATCAATTGGCTGGCCGCACAGAAGTGGTGCAGCGGGGCGGTGGGCATGATCGGCATCTCCTGGGGCGGATTCAACGGCCTGCAGATCGCCGCCCTGCAGCCGCAGGCCCTGAAAGCGGTGGTCAGCATCTGTTCCACCGACGACCGCTACACCGACGACGTGCACTACATGGGCGGCTGCCTGCTGGGCGACAACCTCTCCTGGGCCTCTACCATGTTCGATCAGAACACCCATCCCCCGGACCCGCAGCTGGTAGGGGAGAAGTGGCGCGAAATGTGGCTGCAGCGCCTGGAGGAGAGCGGTCTCTGGCTGGAGAAGTGGATGCGCCGTCCCCACCGCAGCGACTACTGGAAACACGGTTCGGTCTGTGAAGACTACTCCGCCATAAAATGCCCGGTGATGGCGGTCAGCGGCTGGGCCGACGGCTACTCCAACACCGTCTTTCGCCTGATGGAGCACCTGTCGGTTCCGCGTAAAGGGCTGATCGGCCCCTGGAGCCACAAGTATCCCCACGAAGGGGTTCCCGGGCCGGCTATCGGCTTTCTGCAGGAGGTTCGCCGCTGGTGGGATCGCTGGCTGAAGGGCGAGCAGAACGGCATCGACAGCGAACCAATGTTCCGGGTCTGGATGCAGGACAGCGTGCCCCCTACCACCAGCTACCGCGAACGGCCCGGCCGCTGGATTGCCGAGGAGTCATGGCCCAGCCCCCACATCCGCGAGCACGTGTTCATCCTTGACCGCGGGCGACTGGCACCGGCCAGCGAAAAAGTCCCCGAAAAACCGCTGCCCATACAATCGCCCCTCTCGGTGGGACTGTTTGCCGGCAAGTGGTGCAGCTATCAGGCACCCCCCGATCTGCCCCACGATCAGCGACAGGAGGATGGCGGGGCATTGGTGTTTCAAAGTCAGGTCCTCCCCGAGGATCTGGAAATTTTTGGATCGCCGATTGTCGAGCTCGAACTGGCCTCGAACCGCCCGGTGGCCATGGTAGCCGCCCGCCTGTCCGATGTAGCCCCGGATGATAAAGCCACCCGGGTTACCTACGGCCTGTTGAACCTGAGCCACCGGGAGAGCCACGAGAACCCCAGCCCCCTCGAGCCGGGTGTCCGCTACCGGGCCGTAGTCGCCCTCAACGGGGTTGCCCAGCGCTTCCCCAAGGGCCACCGCCTGCGACTCTCGCTGTCCACCAGCTACTGGCCGCTGGCCTGGCCGCCTCCCGAACCGGTGCAGCTGAGCATCTATGCCGGCCGCAGTTCGTTCCTCCTGCCGGTCCGCCAACCACAGGATTCCGACCAGCACCTGCGCCCATTCGAAGAGGCGGAAGGGGCCCCGCCGCTGGCCCTCACGCTGCTGCGCCCCGGCGAAGAGTCGTGGCGGGTAGTCAGAGACCTTGGCCGGGATATCTCCAAGCTGGAGGTAATCCTGGACACCGGCACCACCCGCTACGACGACATCAACCTGGAGATAAGCTCCCGCACCCGCGAAACCTACACCTACTGCACCGACGAGTATAACTCGGTCTCCGGCGAAACCCTCTGGCAGCGCAGCTTCAAACGCGAAGACTGGCAGATCCGCACCGTCACCCGCACTCTGCTCACTTCAAACGAAAAAGAGTTCAGAATCCGCGCCGACCTGGATGCCTTCGAAGGCCCCAGCCGCGTATACAGCCGCAGCTGGGACACCCGCATCCCGCGCAATTTAGTGTAAAGCTTCAGTGCTATGCCCTGCGGCCGCTACGGGGCTCTGCAGTCAGATAGTCAGCCTTTGTTGTTAAAGCGAACGATCATGTAGATTTCGGTTTCTCCATCGTGAATGTTCTCGATGGTGTGCTCGACATCGGCGTGGTACTGGATAAAATCACCTTCATACAGCTCAGCCTCATTGCCTGAAGCTTTTACGCGAATGGCTCCCTTCAGCACAGTGAGGAACTCCTTGGTACGGGCGGCATGGGGGCTGGAAGGCAGCGATTGGCCGGGTTGAAAGGTGAGAATGTACATCTCCAGGTCCTCGGCCATAGAGAGCGGGCTGAGAACCTTGATGTGCACTCCATCCTCTTCGGTCTCCAAACGGGTAATATACTCTTTACGGCTGACCGAAAAGGTCCGCTGCAGATGCTCCTGTCCGGTCAGCAGCGAATCTACGTCTACATCCAGACCTTTGGCTATTTTCCAAACGGTTGCTATAGTCGGATTTACCTGTTCCGATTCTATCTGTTTGAGCATACTCTTGCCGACACCGCAGCGCTCTGCCAGGATGCTCTGAGTTATATCATGTTTTTCCCGAATGTTTTTGATGTTTCGGCCTATATGAATGGGAGATTTTGATTCCATATGTGCTCCTTTTAGTAAATAGTAGTACCGCCTTTGATTAGTTGTCAAGCTGATCGAACCAGCGCCGCGCTGGCCGCAGTACTTTCGCACAATTTCCTTGACAGATATCGAATGCAATAATAAAATTCAGTTTACTAAAAATCCCTATCACTTTACTAAAAGGCGGTAGAATGCAGGAAACTACACACCCCAGCATCGGCAGCAGCATCCAGAAGATGCGCAAGAGCCACAAGCTTACCCTCAGCGTACTCTCACAGAAAAGCGGGGTATCGGTAGCCACGCTTTCGCAGATCGAAGCGGATAAAGTAAATCCGACAATAGCAACTCTTTGGAAAATTGCCGAGGGGCTCGAAATTGACATTCACTCTCTGCTCTCCGGCTTGGAACGGCAGCGAAGGATGTTCGACATCAGCCGGAGGGACGATATCGCCCGGCTCGACACGGAGGAAGAGGGGGTGCTCATCCGGGTGTACAGCCCGCTCAGCATGGCCGAGGACCTGGAGATGTACTCGCTGACCTTTTCACCGGGGCAAAAACTGCTCTCGGACCCGCACCCCAAGAAAACCGAAGAGTATTTGACTGTGGTCGAGGGGCGCATAAGAGTCGAGGTCGGCGACAATGCCGCCGAATTAGGGCCCGATGATTTCATCCGTTACCATGCGGATGTGCAGCACAGCATCGAGAATATCGGCCCGGAACACGCGCGTTTGAATATGGTGGTACGTTTCAAGAAGGGGGCTGAGGGATGAAGCGCATACTGTTGACCGGGGCCTTGGGACAGATCGGCTCAGAGCTCACCATGGAACTGCGTACCAGGTACGGGCGGGACAAGGTAATTGCCACCGATATTCGGCAGGATGTGAACCGCGAGGTTATCGACAGCGGCCCCTTTGCACTGCTGGATTGCCGCGACGGAGAGGCGCTGGCGGAGCTCGTTTCTAAACACAAAATCGACACCATCTATCATCTGGCGGCCCTGCTTTCGGCAACCGCGGAGCAGAAACCGCAGATGGGCTGGGACATAAACATAAACGGCCTGTATGCGGTGCTGGAAGTGGCCCGGCAACACAACTGTTCGGTTTTCACTCCCAGCTCCATCGGCTCTTTCGGCCCGACTACCATAAAGAGCTTTACCCCGCAGGATTCTCCCCAGCGGCCCAGTTCGATGTACGGGGTGACCAAAGTGGCCGGGGAACTGCTTTGCGACTACTACCACCATAAGTTCGAGGTGGATACCCGCGGGGTCAGATACCCGGGCCTCATTTCCAACAAAACCCCTCCCGGCGGCGGAACCACCGATTATGCGGTCGACATATATTATGCTGCCGTCGAGAAGGGGCACTATACGTGTTTCCTAAAAGGCGATACCTATCTGGATATGATGTACATGCCCGATGCGCTCAAAGCGGCCATCGACATTATGGAGGCGAACCCTGAAAAACTACGCCACAGAAATGCCTTCAATGTGACCGCAATGAGCTTCTGTCCGGAGGACCAAGCCGCCTATATACGAAAGTACGTTCCCGATTTCGAGATTTCATATAACGTTGATCCGGTCAGGCAGGCAATTGCCAACTCCTGGCCCGACAGTATGGAAGATTACGCCGCCCGGGTGGAGTGGGGCTGGAGCCCGGAATACGATCTGGACATGATGACCCGGGACATGCTCGAAACACTCAAAAGTCGAAAAGGAGAGTAAAAAATGTACGGAAAAGTGAAACAGGATTTACAGAAGACTATCGAAGGCTTGAAGCAGGACGGATTGTACAAACAGGAGCGGGTGCTGACGTCGCCGCAGAGCGGCACAATCGAGGTCGGAGGCGAACGGAAAGTTATCAATTTTTGCGCCAATAACTATCTCGGCCTGGCGAACAATCCCGGAATAGTAAAAGCGGCGCAGCAGACCATGGAAGAGTGGGGCTACGGACTCTCCTCGGTGCGCTTTATTTGCGGCACCCAGCAAATTCATAAACAGCTCGAGCAGAAGGTTTCCCGGTTTTTGGGCACTGAAGACACCATTCTGTATGCGGCCTGTTTCGATGCCAACGGCGGTGTGTTCGAGCCGCTGATCGGTCCCGATGATGCAATTATCTCGGATGCCTTGAACCATGCCTCTATTATCGACGGAGTGCGGCTGACTAAATCGCAGCGCTTTCGCTACGCTCACTCGGATATGCAGGACCTGGAACGGGCCCTTAAAGAGGCCAAAGGGGCTCCGCGCAGAATAATATGTACCGACGGGGTCTTTTCGATGGACGGCGATATTGCCAAACTGGATCAGATCTGCGACCTGGCCGACCGCTACGAGGCACTGGTTCTGGTCGACGATTCCCACGCCACCGGATATATAGGACCGGGCGGAAGAGGCACACCGGCCTACTACGGAGTACAGGACAGGGTCGATATCATTACCACCACCTTCGGAAAGGCCCTGGGAGGTGCATCCGGGGGCTGCACCTCCGGACGCAGGGAGATAATCGAGATGCTGCGGCAGCGCTCCCGTCCGTACCTGTTTTCCAACACCCTGGCACCGGCGGTAGTCGGCGGCACGCTGAAAGCCCTCGAGCTGGTTGAGCAGAATCCGGATTTGCCGGCCAAAACTCTCGAGAATGCAGAGTACTTCAAAGAAAAAATGCGGGCGGCCGGATTCGACATCGTACCGGGTGAAACTGCAATTGTTCCGGTCATGCTCTACGACGCGCCCAAAGCGGTCGAGATGGCCGACAAACTCCTGCAGGAAGGTATCTATGTCATCGGCTTCGTATACCCGGTAGTGCCGAAAGGCAAAGCCCGCATCCGCGTGCAGCTGTCGGCGGCCCACAGCCGGGAAGAAATCGACAAAGCCATCGCAGCCTTCACCAAAGTCGGCAAAGCGATGGGGGTTATCAAGTAGAGCTCCAGTAAAGCTCAAGTAAAGCTGGTGTAATGCCGCTCGGGTTCTTCCCGGCCCGGCGGCATATTGGCTTCTATTATCCGCCGTAGGGGAAGGGCTTCTGCTCCTGCCGGGCTACGGTCAGCTCGCGCATGCGGTTGAACACGTCCACTCCCAGCTGGCTGTAGACGTGCAGCAGATCGACCAGCACCCAGTTTTCGCGGATAGAACCGTTTTCGCAGCGCCAGAAGTCCAGGCTGCGCATGGTAATTTCCCGGTCCACCGGCGGAATCCCGAGCCAGCCGTCATCGCTCAGCTTCATTTTCATTCCCGGCCAGGCGGTTACTCCGACGAACTCATTGTCGGCAAAGAAGTAACTGGGTGCCTCGTCGTTGATTGTGCGGTTCGGCATAGCCTTCAGAAAGGGAATCTGGTGCCAGTTGCGGAAACCGCTGATTCTGCGGTTCGTGCCGATGCCGGCCGGGCCGTACCATGTCATTTTTGGATGCCAGTAAGCCGGCAGATTCATGGCCTGCGGACCGCCCTCGGCATGTTTTTGCAGACCGTTGAGCATATCGATAATCAGCTGCAGACTGGCCTGCGATGCTTCCTCGTCACGGGCGGCGGTGACAATGCCGTTCTGAGGAGCCGGGGCCGGTGCCATCCAGTTCACTCCCAGGCTCGGAGACAACGGCCACGCGGCGGCCTGCATCATGAGCTGCGGAATATCCCACAGTGCCTGCATTTCGACTATTTTCTCACCCTCTACCCGGTAAAACTCATGAAAGCGCATTGCAACCGGATGATAGGTCGGGGGGATATCGAGCCACGGTTTTTCAAATACCCCGACATAATGGCCGGCACAGCCCACCCAGTTGCCTTCATCCGCGGGACCGGCAATTACGATAAAATCGCGACGCTCCAGATCGGGTATAGCCCGGATAAGCGGTTGAAACACTGTTGAATAAAACTCCCGCGGACCCTTTAAGTCCTCGAAAGGGGTTGTCCAGTGTATCTCGCAATCCGGCGTACATACCGACTCGAGCTCCTGTAGAAGCCTTTCGGGATCCAGATCGTAAAGTGCCCGCCTCAATTTGGCGACTACTGCTTTGTTCTGCGCGTGAACATCCTGCATGCTGAAACTCCTTACATATGTGATTGTTTTTTAGCATGAATACGTATACATTTGAGTGTACACCAAGTTTTCTCAAAGGACAAGCCGGAAAAATCATTCTCTGCAGATGAATTTTGTCTTTGGCGGTATACGGTATTAGTGTAGAGAGTAGTGGGAGTGTGAAAATGGAAGGTTTAGAGCAGCATCTGATAGAAGCGCGTGATCAATATGCCGAGGCCCGGCGCAAGGCCAAGCTGAACTACGCCAAAGCAGTCAGCCAGGGGCGGGACGGCCATCTGCCGGCCCTCGAAGGGGCATTGGAGCACACGCAAATTGCCGCCGAACAGCAGATAGGCCTGGAGGAGGTTCCGCTGAATAAGATTGTCGGAACAGTCACCCACAGCCGGGCCCGATCCTTTGCACCCGGTTTTCTTCCTCTTCCAAAGCAGAAAACAGAGTTCGGCATCAAATGGGTGAATCTCTACATTCATCAGATAGAGACCGGAGTGACGGAACCGATTATTTTGCAGGAGTACCTGAACTGGTACTGGGTGGCCGAGGGAAACAAGCGGGTCAGTGTGTTCAACTATCTCGGGGCCTACAGCATCGAGGCCAAGGTCACCAGGCTGCTGCCGCGCAAGGACAGTGAAAATCCGGCCGTCCCCGTGTACTACCGGTTTCTAGACTTCAAGCAGAAAACCGGACTAAAAAGTATTTGGATTAGAACCGAGGACGGTTATCAGAAGCTTCTCACCCACCTGCACGCACAATATGGAAGCGGCCAGGCGAGTCGGGAGAAGTATCAGCAGTTCTACCGGAATATGTACCTGCCATTCCGCAGTATCTACAAGCAGTCCGGAGGAGATAAACTGCAGCTTACTACCGGCGAGGCATTTCTCAAGTATGTCGAAATGGCCGGATTCCCGAAGTCCTTTTCCGGCGATCAGATTCACCGCCAGGTAGAAGAGGTAGTCAAGGAGCTCAGCTTGAGCAGCGAAGAGGTCGGTGTGACCAGCGAGCCGCTGCGCCACCCCAGCCCAGGAATAATGGATACTATCGGACAGCTGATTCGGCCGGCAAAGCCGCTGCGGGTGGCCTTTGTGCATTACGGAAGTCCCTCGGTGTCGGTGTGGAATCAGCACCATGAGCGTGGCCGTGAGTATCTGCAGGAGCAGCTGGAGGAGCGGGTACGCACCCAAGCGTACTGGACCGGCGGCGAGGCGGTCGGTTTCAGGGAAATAATTCGGAAGGCAGCCAAGCGCTCCGATGTAGTTTTCTCCACCGCCGCCATCCTGTATGGAGAGACGAGGAAGGTTGCCATAGAGTACCCGGATGTAAAGTTTTTTGTCGCCAGCCGTAAAAAAAGCGGCCTGCACATTCGCACCTATTCGCCCCGCACCCACGAGGTTCACTTTCTGTCTGGGATGATCGCCGGAGCCCTATGCAAAGACCGGCCGATAGCATTCGTAATTTCTAACTACAGCGCTTATGCATTCGCTTCGATCAATGCGTTTGCACTGGGCGCCAGGGGAGTGAACCGCAACGCCCGCATAAAGCTCTCCTGGAACAATCACTGGGATGACAACTCCTTCAAAATGGATGCTCTTCCGGAGGGTATCGAAGAGGGCGATGAGCTGTTCTTTCATAACATCCTTCCGCCCCGTGAGAGTGAATACCAGGAATACGGTCTCTACGCCTGCCGCGGCAGCCGGCTGATTCAGTACGCCGAGCTGACCTATGATTGGCGCGAGTTCTACCGCAGTGTGACCGAAAATATCCTGGTCGGAAATCTGAAAGCCTTCGATTCCGCTCCCGGTGAACAGGCCCGTTTCCTGACCTTTTGGGGCGGCCTCAAAAACGGCATTGTAGATCTACGCATCAACCGTGAGGAGGTAGGACCGGATATCAGCCGCACCGTTGAAGGCATGAAGACCCTGATGCTGCTCGGCGAGTTTAACCCGTTTTCCGGACCACTCAGAGACAGAACCGGTCAGCTGCAGCTGAAAGCGGGAGAGACATTGAACTATGACGAAATTATCTCTATGGATTATCTTGTCGAGGGGATAGTCGGTCCGTATGTCGACCCGCACGAAGTAGTGACAAGTTGAACTATGCTGCCGCCTGTGTAATAATCTTGCAATAAGGAGTTGATTGATGGATAGAACACGCATTGCGGTTACCGGCATCGGTATGTACTCGTCTATCGGTAACAACCGCATGGAATTCTGGGAGGCACTGATACGGGGAGATTCCGGAGCCGGAAGGCAAGTGGGCTGCTTCGGCGGTAGAGCTTGCACTAAGTGACGGCGGACTAAACAAGGAGGATATCGGCTATATCAATGCCCACGGTACATCCACACCGGCCAACGACAGAATCGAAACCCGGGCGATGAAGCTGGCCTTTGGTCAAGCCGCCTACAATATACCGATGAGTTCGAACAAGTCGATGATCGGACATACCCTCGGCGCCGCGGGAGCGGTTGAGGCTGCCGCTACCGTCCTTGCCTTGAAAGAGGGTGTACTGCCGCCGACTATTAATTATCACAGCAAGGATCCGGATTGTGATCTCGATTACATACCGAATCAATCCCGCGAGAAACGAATAGACGCAGCCATCTCTAATTCATTCGGATTTGGGGGACAAAACTGCGTGCTGGCCTTCACACACCCCGCATTTAAACAATAAATCACAAATTTACTGTATTCACGATGGACAAAAAGGTTTACCATACCCGGTGTCGGTCACTGGCCGACACCGGGGAACCGCCATAGGATTAGCCTGCGCTTCCCCAGTTAATCTCTCCTAAAAGGAACACTTTATGACCGAATTGAACTATGAACACTTTATATCGCTTATACATAAAATCAAGATAAAACTGCCGCGCATTGAACTGCCGAAACTGAGGATTCAGGATTTAACCGCCCGGCTGCCGATAGTGCAGGGGGGCATGGGCGTCGGCATTTCTCTGTCAGGACTTGCCTCCGCGGTGGCAGAAAGCGGCGGAATCGGAGTTATCGCGGCCAATGGAATCGGTATGACGGAGCCCGATTATTTCAAGGACGGGCGCTCGGCCAATATCCGGGCCTTGCGCAAGGAAATCAGAAAGGCTCGGGAGAAAACCGACGGGATCATCGGTGTAAATATCATGGTTGCTCTGAACGATTTTCACCAGCTGCTCGACACCGCAATTGAAGAGAAGGTTGATCTAATTATCATCGGCGCCGGTCTGCCGATCAAAAATATTCCCGTCGAGAAGATGCGCGCGAACAATGTAAAGGTCGCTCCGATTGTGAGTACCGAACGAGCCGCAGCCCTCATCTTCAAAATGTGGAAGCGCATTTATAACGACGTTCCCGATGCAGTTGTTGTCGAGGGCCCGCTGGCCGGCGGACATCTGGGAGTACCGGAAGATGAAATTGACGATGAGGCGTACAAAATTGAGAACGTGGTACCGCAGGTGTATGCAGCACTGGGTCCCTTCAAGGCCGAGTTTGAAAAAGAGATACCGGTTATTGCCGGCGGCGGGATATTTACCGGAAAAGACATCTATAAAATCATGCGGCGGGGTGCGCAAGCGGTTCAGATGGGCACCCGTTTTGTGGCCACGGACGAATGCGATGCGGACCTACGCTTCAAAGAGGCCTATCTATCCTCGCGCCCAGAGGACATCGGAATCATCAAGAGCCCCGTCGGTCTGCCGGGCCGGGCGATCATCAACAGCTTTTTATCAAAAGCGGCCACCGAGAAGCAGCCTTTCAAATGTCCCTGGCGCTGCCTGGCCGGCTGCAAGGCCGATGACGCCAATTACTGCATTTCGATTGCCCTGAACAATGCCCGCAAGGGGAGACTCGAACACGGTTTTGCCTTCGTCGGAACAAACGCCCATCGGGTGAAAAAGATTGTACCGGTGGCGGCATTAGTGGCTGAACTCGAAAACGGTTACCTAAAGGCCATGTTTGAAGCCGCGAAAGAGAGGGCGTTTGACCTGTTCGAACATATCCGCACATTGAAAGAAGAGTATTCACAGGTAGAAAAACGGCTGGCTGAGATCAACCGGACTGTGCGCGAGGGCGGTCCGGCTGCAGTGCGTCAGGAGTATAAAAAGGCTGCCGCCCGGCTGGCCGAACTGCGGATAAGATTGTGCGAGAAAGTATCCGAAACCTATTCCGTTCTGAAAGACGCACAGG
>CAZRWN010000032.1:19402-30454 GCA_964603735.1 uncultured Sediminispirochaeta sp.
ATAAGATTGTGCGAGAAAGTATCCGAAACCTATTCCGTTCTGAAAGACGCACAGGAAGACGCACAGGCCGGTGCGGGGGCGTGAGGACTGCTGTTCAAAATCATTCTCTTTTCGCTATAATGGGCTGAATATTCATCTGCACTTGAGGAGTAGCATTGGGATGATCAGCCGCGAGATTGAAGTGAGGCCACTCAAAGGGGACAGAGCGGATAAGCGCGCCTTTATTGAGTTTCCGAAAACCCTGTACCGGACTAGTCAGCTCTATGTCCCGTTTTTCGATATCGATATGCGGGCATTGCTGAAAAAGCGGCACCCCTTCTTTCTGCATTCGGACGGTGACTGGCTGCTGGTGCGGCGCGGCGATGAAGTCGTCGGCCGCGCTCTGGTGACCGAGAACCGGCGTTATAACGATTACCATAAGACTAATTATGCCTTTTTCGACTATTTCGACCTGGTCGATGACCAGGAGGCGGCGGATGCGTTGGTCTCGTATATGTCTGACTGGGCCCGCCGGCGCGGCTGCAATGCATTGCTAGGGCCGATGCTTACCGGAGGAGCCAGCGGGGCCGGCATACTGGTGGAAGGGTTTGAGCAAGAGCCTGCCATGACCATGATGCGTTACAACTATCCCTACTACCGGACTCTCCTGGAGGAGGCAGGGTTCGAGAAGTATGTAGATCTGCACTCATTTTCTATACCTCCCGAAAGATTTACCCTATCAGAACGGATTGCACGGCTTGCCGATACTGTGCTGAAGCGGGGTCGTTTCAAGGTAATGCGTTTCAAAACAAAAGCCGATATCCGGCGCGTGGTCGAGGATATAAAAGGTCTCTATGCTACGACCCTCAGTCATCACGTGGAGGATTATCCGCTCAGCGAAGAGGAGCTCAACCAGGTAAAGAAGGAGCTCTTGATCGTAGCCGATCCTGACCTTATCTCACTGCTGACATACGATGACCATATTATCGGCTATGCCTTCGGCTTTGCCGATATCACCGCCGCATTACGGAAAAACCGCGGCCGCCTGGGACCGGCGGCTGTCCTGCGAATTCTGCGGGCAACCCGCAAGACGAAGAAAATACTGTTTAACGGCATAGGGATTTTACCGGAATATCAGGGGCTGGGCGGAAATGCCCTGCTGTACCGCGAACTCGAGCGTATGGTGCATGCCCGCGGATTTACCACCGTGGAGCTGGTACAGATCTCTGAAAAAACGGAACTGATGTTGAGGGATGCCGGAAGCTTAGGTGCTGAGCCGTATAAAGTGCACCGCATATATAAGCGCAGTCTCTGAAATCAATTTCGCACCTGCGCCAGCATGGAAACCTGCGAGTTGGTGCAATAGGCCGCGCGTCCCTCGAACTCCCCCTCACAATCGAATATCGATTGCAGGTTCTCCGATATCCTCTGCCAAAGTTCCTTCGAAATGGATACTTTGCCCGGAGAAGTGAAGGACTTCTCCAGATGAGCGGCGTAGTTGATTGTCTCTGATACGATTTGACCGGTGTTCTGCACAAACTTCAGGTTGCCCGTATCGAGCCCGATTCTAAGAGAAATCGGCTCTTCTATCGGCATGCTGGGGTCGACATTGAAAACCGACAGCACATTTTGCAGTTCCAGGGCAAACAAGACCGCCCGGGTGGGGTGCTCCTTAAATGTGAATGCAACCAGTCCGCCGTCTCCGGACCAACTCCAGATGCGGCCGTCGTATACCGATAAAATTCTCCGCAGAAGATTCCAGAACTTTGCATACACCTTTTCTATCTTTCGCATGCCGTATTTCTTTACGAGCGCCGAATTGCCGACTATATCAATGCTGGCAACCGTTACCTCGTAATGTTTTCCATCCCGCAGGGCTCCCCAGTTAGGCAGATCTTCCGGTTCTTCTTTCAGCCTTTTAATCTTTCTCTTTTTATAGTCATATAAATACCCTGAGAATACCAGGTCTTTCATGAACGCTTCGATTCCGTCAAAGTTGACGGCTTTTCCCAGCAAATCGCTTCCGTCGAGCTCGATCAGACACTTGATGAGCTCTTCATCCTTGTTTCTGTTCAGGCATTCGTCTATCAGTGCCTCAGCAGCCCGGCGGCGTGGAATTGTGATATGATCATCAATACCAAGCTTTTCATGTGAATTGTAACGTTTGAGTAACATTCTGCCGATTTCATCGATTTGATTCGGCTTTAAGTGTTTTGTAAGCATCTCGGTCATGTCGTTTATCAAAACCGGGTCAAGCATAAGTGTCTCCTCTCAGCTGCATTGAAAGGATAATAACACCAAAAGGTAAAATATAAAAGTGATTGTTAAAATGTGTATGACAATACGTCCGCTTTTATTGTTCCTGCAGTGCAATTCGCTGTATCATTGCTTTAAAACTACAATTATCCGTGGGCCGAGGCAAATTTGACACGCTTGAAATAGGCCGGGCGTGCTTCTGAACGATCTCAACCTCGATCGTCGGAGTATATACCGTTGCATGTTATGTTGAAGTGCTGATTAAGTCAGCTTGACATATATCGAAGCTGCTTCTTATACTTACGTGGTGGAAAGTTATGATGCAAGTTTCTCAAGAGATACTCTTCTGGAACACCAGGCAGAACTAGCAGAGGCAGTTATCAACATACTCTGGACGCGTTTCCCGCATTACGAGGAGCTTATGGGGACTGCGGGAAAGCTGAAATGCAGACAGGATATAGAGTACCATTTTATGTATCTTGCTGACGCGGTGGGCACGGAATCGGAGAAACTTTTCTTTTCTTATATAAAGTGGGTAAAAAATCTGTTCTCTGCGATTGGAGTTCCGCATGAATCGTTCCGTCAAAGTCTGATCGCCATGCGTGAGGCTATTGCCGGCATCAGCTCTTTGGAAGCCGAACGTGATATAAACACTGGAAAAAACATATTCGAGAGGCCGGACACGCTTTTACAAAAAAGCATTCAAGCCTTTGAAATGCTCTCCGATGCAAACAATTCGTTCATTTCTCTCGAAGCCCCGTTGGGTCAGCTTGCTCGAAACTATCTGGATGCGCTGCTCTCAAGAGAACGAGATAAGGCGATGCGACTCGTACTGGATGCTGTCGAAAACGGCACTGATGTACGTGAAATCTACGAGCATGTATTTCAAATTACCCAATGGGAGATAGGCCGGCTGTGGCAGGAAAACAAGGTGAATGTTGCTCAGGAGCATTACTGCACTGCGGTTACCCAACTCGTAATGAGCCGGCTTTATCCCTATATTTTTAATCACAAGAAAAACGGACTCGTGTTCGTCGGTACGAGCGTCGGGGATGAGCTCCACGAGCTCGGGATTCGCATGATAACCGATTTTTTCGAACTCGATGGGTGGGATACCTATTTTCTCGGAGCGAATACCCCGTTGGAATCGATCATTGAGACCGCTGTTCAGGAGAAAGCCCATGTGGTGGGCATTTCGGTCACCATTACATATCACATCTCAGAAGCAAAAAGTATAATCGCAGCGGTTCGAGCCCGACCTGAGCTTGCAAAGACGAAAGTATTGGTTGGTGGATATCCGTTCAATCTTGAACCAGGACTGTGGAAGAAGCTTGGTGCGGATGGAAGCGCTACCAGCGCCCGCGAGGCGATTCAAACAGCTCGCTTGCTGGTCACTGGAAGGAAGAGTAGGTAGAGATTTAAGTGGATAGTAGAGAGTCGGATTTTAATGGAATAGCGGTAGTGTGTGACCCTTATGGCCGCATATGCCAAGTTTTACGCAACGATCTTCACCCGTCTTTGGTGCTGCCAGAAAAAGGTGTACTCACATCGATTGTCGACGAGAGCAGCCTGCAGAAGTTTTTTACCTTTTTATACAGGCTTCGAGAAGAAAAGGCACTCTATGACTGGAGCATCAATGTCCGCGGGAAGAACGAGGTAATAGAGCTTTTTTTTGTAGGCGGAATGAGCCGAGACGAGAGTGTGATTGTGGCTTCTACCTCCAAGCAAGTTGCAGGCAGCTACTTTGAAGAGGTGATGCGGATGAACAATGAGCAAGCGAATCTCATCCGCCATAGTATGAAACATCAGACGGAGAACGATCTCTTCGAAGATTTTACACGGCTGAATAATGAGCTGGCAAATCTGCAGCGGGATCTGCATAAAAAGAATCAAATCCTCCAGGAGACCCTCGAAGAGCGTAACCGTTATATAGGTATTGCAACCCACGATCTCCGTAATCCGCTTTCCGGAATTTTTAGTTTCGCATCTCTGCTTCTCGGCGGCGATTTTGGCGAGTTAAACGAGGAACAGCAGGAATACATCCAGATAATTAAAGATTCATCAGAGCATATGCTGGCACTCGTATCTGATGTTCTCGACTTGTCGAAACACCAGTCTGATACTCTTCATCTAAACCTGGAGGAAGTCGACCTAATTGAATTAGTCAATCGCGGTATCGCAATGAATGCACCCTATGCAAGAAAAAAGCGAATAGAAATTCAGCACTCCACCGAGGTTGATTCTCTGTTGCTCTCGCTGGACAAGTTAAAAGTAACACAGGTGCTTGACAATCTGCTTTCCAACGCAGTGAAGTACTCTCATCAGGATACGACAGTTACCCTCAGAGTTTCTACAGAGCATTCGCGGGTGTGCATAGAGGTTGAGGATGAAGGTCAGGGGATCCCCCCGGAAGAATTATCGAATATATTCGAACCCTTCTTTAAGAGCAGCGTGGAAACTACTGCCGGCGAAAGTAGCACCGGTCTCGGTCTGGCCATATCCAAAAGAATTGTAGAGGGCCATGGCGGAACAATTGAGGTGGAGAGCGAAACAAACAGAGGCAGTCTTTTCCGCGTTTCCTTACCCTTGCCGTGATGCTACTTTCCTTCAGAGTTTGAATCTGTACTATTACTACCCACCATAAGTCCCCTGAAACGCTCTTTTAAGGTATACTTTGTTCGGCCATCCTTCTGTAAAAAATCATATTCCGCTTGATTTTCCGGATATGGCAGCGACCAAAACACCAGTGCCAGAGTAAGTACTAAAAAGGAAGCGGATGCTAAGGGAGAAAAGCGAGTAAAAAAAACTATGTTGGATATGCACAGCACCACATACATCATAATTTTTCCAATTCTGGGATAGATACGCTTGGACACCCAATCTCTTAAATATCTACCGAAGAGCTTATTGTATTTAAGCCAATGCTCCAGTCGTTTAGAGGACTTGCTAAAGAACCAGAGCGCTATAAGCGCAGGCAGAGTAGTCGGTATTCCCGGAAGCAGAATACCGATATATGCGATTCCGATAAAAATCAATCCAACAAAAATAAAGAGGTACTTCATTTAATTACAAGTGTAACCACTCTGCACATAAAAAACCACCCTGCTGCCCGAGTTCACTACCTCGCTAAAATGGCCATGGAACAGGCCGTTACCGCCGCAATGATCTGCCCGCCGGAAAATAGTATTACTGCACCACAACGATACCGACGGTCTGAGTTCCGGAACAATCCTGCCCAAAGCTTTCGAGAATGCGGGTTATACGGTCGAACGATATTCGCTGGAGAAACCGTATCCGCAGGTTCTCCACAAACTTTTCACACGTAAGGGCGAGACAATTGTGTTAGCGGATTTTGCCGGAAAAATCGCCCCTTTACTATCGAAGCTGAACGAGCAGAAAAATCTTGTGATTATTCTGGACCACCATCCGGCGGAAATGGTGAATGACGCGAAGGTGTTCCTCCTCGATGGTGAATTGTTCGGATTAAAAGGGTACACAGGATGCCATATTTGAGCGAGAAATCGAGCATCTGAAATCAAATCTTCATACTTCTGACCGTATTCAATGGTTCGATGTGGAAAACTGCTTCAAACCGATGGGAGTAAAGATGATTGGGGTGTTCTGCAACCTCATCAGAGATATGGATTTTCTCGATTACACGAAATATCTGCCCGGCTTTCAAAGGGTTCCGGACGAAGTGCCCGGCAGCGGAGTCGGTGCCAGTGCAGCTATCTGTGTCGCCTTCGCCCGGGCCTGCAACCGGGAGTTCAACTTGAACATGGATATTCTGGATATCAACCATGTGGCCTGGGAAGGGGAGTTCGGGTATCACGGACTGCCCAGCGGGCTGGATAATACCGTTTCCAGCTATGGCGGGGTGATCAAATACCGGATCAAGAACGGCGTTAAACAGTTCGAGCGGGTCAATTTGAAAGCTCCGATAGAGATTGTGTTCGGCAACAGCGGCATCACATCCAATACCGCCTCACTGAAAGGCTTCCTGGAAGAGCAGGAAAATGAGGACGGCGAACTTTTTAACAAACGCCTCGATACCATCCGCGGCCAGGTGGAAGATCTCGGCAAGGCACTCGCGGCGTACGATGTGCGGGAAACCGGCCGGATTATGAAGGTTTTCTTCTGCCGACAGTTAAGGGAGTGTCTAAAAGAGAGGGCCTGAAGACTTACGAGGTCTCTTTGCCCCTCGGCGCGATGAATTTCTTCAAGAGTTTTTACATACGTTCGTCGCCGAAGCAAGTGCCAATGGCCCGGGCTTTTCTGACCATCGGGTCATCCTCAGGCACAAGCTTCAATTTTCCCGCAACCTCTGAAAGGGCCACCCCGCTCATCTCTCCATCCTTTAGTGCTGCCATCTTTCCATACTCGCCTTTGGCCGCCATATTTGCAGCATAGGCTCCAAGCCTGGTAGCTAATATTCGATCTCTGGCCGTCGGGGTACCTCCCCGTTGAATGTAACCGAGGATAGTCTCTCGGGTGGACAAATCTGTAAGTTCTTGCAGCCGTTTTGCAATGTAACGGCCGGCACTCTTTTTCTTCTTTTTCTTTTTAGGCTGTTCGATACCTTCCGCTACCACCACTATGGAATATGGTTTTCCGGCATTCGATCTCTCAGTTAAATATTCAGCCACATACTCTTCGTTGAATGGGATCTCCGGAATCAGGATCACGTCACCACCGCCAGCGATTCCGGCATAGAGGGATAACCATCCGGCGTGGTGTCCCATCACCTCGATCACCATAACCCGTTTGTGTGAATTAGCGGTGGTATGAATGCGATCAATCGCTTCGGTGGCGATACTGAGTGCGGAATCAAAGCCGAAGGTTTCATCCGTACCCCACACATCATTGTCGATGGTCTTCGGAACCCCTACCACGTTGAGACCCTCATCGGCTAATTTGGAGGCGGTTTTCATGGTTCCATTTCCACCAATACAGACCAGTGAATCCAAGTTCATAGTTCTGTAGGTTTCTTTGATTATTTCTGGTTTGCTACGAATATAGTCGTTATACGTGCCTTTCTTAAATGGCTTCTCTCGGGAAGTTCCTAAAATAGTTCCTCCCATTGTTAAAATCCCTGAGAGGTCGTTTTCTGTAATCTCGCGGTATTCGCTTTCAATTAATCCGAGAAAGCCGGATGAAATCCCATAGACTTCCATTCCATGTTCTACAATCGCAGTCTTTCCCACTCCCCTAATAGCTGCATTGAGTCCAGGACAGTCCCCTCCGGCTGTCAAAATTCCTATACGCATCTTTACCTGCCTGTGTATATGTGCTTTTTTCATATGTTAGATTTATAAGTATGTGCTTACAATAGAAACCACCGATACTCATTGATTTTTAATAGTATACAAACTTTTGTAGTTAAAACTATTCAAGATAGACAAGTATTAGAGCTTTTTTGATAATTCAGTTAATGCATGGGTAAAAGAAGGTTCTTCCAGTAGTCTGAGAGCTTCCTCAAAATCACAAATTTTTCGTTCACGTTGTTTCATCTCTTCCCAAGTCATGAGCAATTTTTCGACCCGCAATGGATAATACTCGATTACAAAGCCCTGGTACCCCTTCCAGTAGTACACGGGCAAAGGCTCTTGAAATATTTCCCCCTCTACGCCAGCTTCTTCAAAGGCTTCCATTTGCGCAACCTGGGGATCCCTCATATCGTCTTCCGGAGTTCCTTTAGGAAAAATCCAGCGTCCGGAGCCGGTAGTTGTGACTAAAATGTAATTGGGTTTATCATTCAAATAAATTATTGGTATAGCGCCAATCGACTTGTACGGTGGAGTTATTACTACTGATAGTTTCTCTTCGATTTCTTCTTTGCCCATCGCACCGAGGGTCTGGTTGCGGAAAAGAGGATCGTCTGTGACCTCGTGGCCACACCAGGGTGGTGGTGTGAAGCTTATGGCTGTTTCTTCATCCGGAAACTCAACCTCTGCCAGGCGAAGTCCTTTGAGCAGGCCGTTGAACACGTCTATTTCAATAGTGCGGCCGTTCCAGGCAATGCGATGTCGTTCTTTTTCTATACGCAACTGCTCCGTTGCCGGCCAAAGCTGATCGAACTGTTTTTTTGAAATGGGGACTTCATACTCCTGACGGGTGAGACCGGAACCGTCTTTTAAGGTGAGAAAATATTTTTTTCCGTATTGGCGAATACGTGCCTCGCGTTTCTCCCCAATCCACAGGTATCCCTGTAAGATTTGAATACCACTCCCATTGCTGGCCTTACCTGGGAGGTAGTTGAGTAAAAATTTGCGTTCAATCTCATTCATATTACTTCTAACCTTTCAAGCTCTTCCGCAAGGTCGTGGACCGCTAATGCAGCTTTCTGCTTAGCAGCGAAAGTACAGACTGGCGCTCTATGGATGCCCATCTTCTCAATTGCGGAGGCATACGGAATAGCGGTGTTCAAAAAGGGGGTTGGCCCCGCAGATAATATACTGATTGTCTCCTTATGCAGTTTTTTCCGGGTATCGACCATCGAGAAAAAAGCAATTATCTTATCCCTTTTATAGCCTTTTAGGGTGAAAAATTCTACCAGCTGTTCAAGCGTTCTTTGAGAAAGGATAGAAGGAATAACCGGTACAACAATAAAATCAGCAGCTAAAAAGATATTTTCACTTGATATCCCAAAATGGGGCGGTGAATCGATAATGATTCGATCGTATTCATCATCAAAATGTTCTAGTAAAAGGTCAAATTGCTTTTTTTTATGTGATTCACTTGCTAAATATTTATCTACATTTCTAAAGCCCTGGATGGCCGGGATAATATCAAGGTTCTTGAAATCACTTTCGCGGATCATTTTCTGAAGCTGCTTATTTCCTTTGAAAAGGTCTTTTGCCTTAGCTTTGCTGCGAGCATGTACCCTAAAATAAAAACCTGCTGAACCTTGCGGATCGAGGTCAATCAGCAGGGTTCGCAGCCCCAAATGCACCGCGGTATGATAGGCAATATTGACAGCCATTGCGGTTTTTCCGACTCCGCCTTTTATACTATAGAACGCCAGTGACTTCATCTTCCTCCTCCTGTGTGAGGTGAGCTATTTTTTTGTCGGTTGAATCTTTTACAAATGAGCGAACGCGGTCCAATGCTTGTGTCTTCATAGCTTCGCATTTTTGATTAATTACTGTGCTTATTCCTCCTATTGCTAAAGCAGCATCAACTTCACCATGCGCTCGTGCATGGTGGGCCTGTTCTTGGAAAAACATAAACTGGGTACAGAGGTCATTATAATCGCCCAGTGCGTTTTGCACCTTTTTGAGTTGCTTTACTACAGGTTTCAAGACGGTCTCCGAATAAAGCGGTGCAAAGAATTCACACAAATACCTAAGCTTCTTCCCATCAATCCGGACCTTATGAAGATGCGAGTAATCCTCATGGCCGGTAAGTTTTTTTATTTTCTTCTTCATTTTCTTGTACCGCGTGGTGAGTATGGTGTTAACTACTGTTTTGGTTGGCAGAGAGCTTGTCTCGGTAGGCGGGAGTGTTGAGGCTGCCTCAAGTTGTGATCTGATTGTGGTTATTCGGTTTTGGTATTCAGAAGATTGGAGGTATTCTGCAACCAACAGCTGCTGTTCATCGCGGGTCTTTTTGCTTCTTTCAATAATGGTGTAGAAGCCGGCCTGGTAGTCCAACGGGACAATTTTCAGATATTGGTCCATGTCTATCAGCTGTACATCCAAGTCGCGCAGTTTATTGGTGCCTTTCATGATGTCGGATAGCTCTTCGCGCCAAAGTTCTACTTCATCGGCAGGGAACAATTCTTTCAGTAAACTTAGGAGGGCGCGCAACCTGCGTAATGAAACCCGGTACTGATGCAAACATTCTGCATCAATACCTTCGATAATGCCCTTTTCGTAGTAGCGGGCGGTACACAGCATCCCGAGCGACAGCTCTATTACTGTGAAGCGGGCTGCGGCATGAGGATTAATAAGGGGGGGCTCAGGTGGTAGATCTATAGGAAGTGTTACATCTGGAGGAGGGGAGGCAGCCTGCAGGTTTTCGATTTGTGATTCGAGAGGAGCACTTTCTTCCTCATAGCCCCGCAGAGGATCCAAGCTCACTCTTATTATCTGGAGTTCGACTGGTTCCTCTGCGCTGCAGGTAAGAATTTCCAGGCGGCATATTCCTTTTTGCTCGTTGTCTCTTAATAGATAACGCTTGGTATGTATCTGGCAGCGGGCTCGTGGATAGACCTGCCAATCTTTCGACAGTTTTTTTAGTGCTGAATGGGCTTTTTCGCTGTTTACTGGAAGGCTGAAGCTGTTTTGTGGATGGAAGTAGTCCACACATGCTAAAAGTGCATCTGTTTGAATGCAAAGCACACCATTTTGAAGATTGGACCAGAGGTAGGTATCCAGCAGATCACCGGCCAACGTCTCCTCTTGCTCATGCTTTAGCTCAACGCTCTTGCTTAAGGTAGAGAAAATAAGATTTTCATCATGCAAAGGAAAGGTCCATGTTTTCATAGGCTTCTCTTTCTAAAAACCAGTTTATATATGCTCTTATAAAACACATTGTTTGAAAGAGACTTATTTAAGATACATGTTCTTCCTGAGTGTCGCCGTTCTGCAGACTTTCTGCGTTGTTGGAAGTACCGCGAGCATCCGAAAGTTCATTATTATGAATACGCTCAATATATTTGAGTTTTTCAATCTGGCTGCGATAGCGCGACTGTTCGGCAGTGCCTGCATAGTTGTTTTGCAAATTTGCATCAAGTACCCGCGCTTTGACTGTGTCCGACCATTCTATCATAAAGAGGTCTTTAATCTCATCTTTAAGCGCTTTATTGTAAATAGG
>CAZRWN010000033.1:0-4042 GCA_964603735.1 uncultured Sediminispirochaeta sp.
GCTGTACTCGCTCTGAGCGAGTGAAATTTATGACGCCAGGATTACAGCCATTAGTTAAAGAATTGAATTTTTTCGTCGCTCGGCAGAGGCTGATGATCGGACGGTTGTCGAGGCTGCGGCAGAACCGGTCGTAGCTATGTCCGCGCGCGAAAATCAGAAAATCTTGAAGGAAGTGCCGGCTACGAACAGCGGTTCGAATTGGTCGCTTTCCTCCGGAGCGGCAATATTGATCGGATAGGAGGTTCCGAATCCGGCAAAGAGTGAGATCCGTTTGCTCAGCTGAAATCCGAGCACGGCCCTTCCCTGCGGCGCCAGCAGGTCTTCGGTATTCCGGTCGTTCGGTTCCATGTAGATGCCTGCTTTCCCCAAGTCGAGAGTATCGACTCCGGCATCGACATCGAGATAAAACCGCTGCATCGGGATTCGCAATCCGATGTGCAGCCCGTAGGAAGCCCGGGCATCGGAAGAACCGGCGGAAGCGGTAGTGCCGGCGGTAAAGCGGGTATAGAGGAGGCCTGCGCGAAAGACAAGCGCGGTATTGAAATCGGTGCTTCCGCCGGTCCATCCCTGTAACTCTATGCCGCCGTTGCGCGACACGTTTATCAAACCGACCGGAACTCCGTGCATTTGTCCGGCTATATTGATCAGACCGACCTGCATGCCCTGTACTGTACCTGCCCAGTTCACCACACCGGCCTGGATTCCATCGAGTTCTCCGGCATAGTTGAACACGCCGGCCCCCTGAATTCCCTGGAGACCACCAGCAACAATATTCCCCACTCCGGAACTCTGGATTCCCTCGAAATCGCCGCGTACATAGTTGCCAAAGGAGGTAAGCTGAATATACCCGCTGTTGCCCTCGATATAGTTGAGCAGAAAGGTGAGCTGAAAGCCGTCGGCATCCCCGCCGACATAGTTTCCGAGTGCGTTGGCCATCAGCCAGGTTGCGTTTTCCTCCACCACCCCCACCCCGAGTCCGGCACTGATGCCGTCGAGTGCGGTGGTATAACTGCCGAGCAGGCCGATGGCGGTTTTGTGCACAACCCTGTCGTCGTAGTTCTTCAGGGGGGCCGCATGAAAACCAAACGGCACCACCCGATACCCGGGGCCGTCGGAAGAGCTTTCAACTCCCGGCATATCGTGCGTCCCGAGTGCAGCGCCCGCCGCTCCGCCGCGCAGACGGCCGTACTCATATTGCACAATTGTAAAGTCGCTCTGGGCGAGGCGTCTTTCCGCAGCATATCCCAGATCCACCTTGGCCTGCTTTAGCAGCTGCTCGTCCTCGAACAGAATCGTATAGCTCTCCGGATCAAGGGCCAGATTGGTGTTGCGTCCGCGCTCTTTGCGGATTTCCGCAACCAGTCTGGCCTGTGAATCACGGATCGACACGCGTCCGGAAATAAACTCCGGCAGCACCAGAACCGCTCCGCCGCTGCGCACCTGGGTGATCACTACATCTCCGGTACCGCTCATCTGAATGCTGTAGTTCGGATGCTGTGGTCCGGCGAACGTTTTTTCTGTCCGGGAGAGGGTTTCGCTATAGGCAAACTGATACAGTTCGTTCAGGGTGACCCGTTCGTCATTGTTGTGGTCGGCGGCGCCGCGCAGACCGGCGACCAGATAGTGGGTAAAAAAGGAGCCGCGCAGGCGGTCGGATTCCTGTGAGGCTTCGTCCGATGAGCTGGAGGAGAGGAAGGCATAGCCCTTCATGTCGTAACCGGTCTCCGTCATAAAAGGCGCCTGTGTGCTGCCGCCTTTTAGCCGAGTGAAAGCCCCTGAAAAGCAGGAATCGAGAATTGCGATGTGTACGTCAGCGGGAATCCGGTCGAACCTGCTGCGCAGGGTTTTATATTGCAGCCGTTCACCCCCGAGCAATAGTCCCTCTGCATCCGAATGGCCGGAATAATAAAAAATGACCTCTACCCGCTCGTTCGACCCCGCCGCTGCATCGGCCATCGATTCCATCTGTTCCATTGCCTGCAGCAGCTCATCCTTCTCTGGATTGACCTGCAGCACGCAATCCTGGGCTTCTATGCCGCCCATGCTGGTAAACACCCTGCGTAAGGCCAGGGCATCGGAGACGGCGTATCGCAGGGTCTCCCTGCCAGGTCCGCCGTCGTTGGCCCCCACCAGAATACAGAGGCGTTTTATTCCACCTGGAGTATGCCGCGAGCCTTCCGCCCTCACCTCCGCCTCCGCCCACGACTGTCCGGGCCACATCATTTGAACCATCAGCAGGCCGATGAGCAAAAGGCAACTCAAAATTCGTGCCGGTCGCGCAGGCAGCACCGTCCGCATTAGCCGTATGGGGGGCCGGCAGCCGGCCTGGCTGCCGCTGCGGCTGTTTCGGCCGTGTGTGCTTATTTTTTCACAGTGAAAACGTACCATTGAATTTGTCCTTCGGAAAAATCCGCTAAGCCTTCATCGGAATTCAGCTGACTGCCGGAGCTCGGAAATTGACCCTGTCGGCGAATATAGCTGCGTACCTTCTCGAGAACCGCGGCAGCGTCGAGCTCGGATGTAGATGTAAGCAAATAGAACCGTTCGAAATCGGGGGCATCATCGAGACGGTAGGATGCTTCGATCAACACACGCCCCCGCTCATCCAGTTCGCTTGTTTGTCCGGCGGAAATGGGGGTGTGGAGAGTAACTACCCCACGTCCGTCTACTGAAAATAGCACCGCGTAGTCGGCCTCGGGGGCTACAAAACCCAGCTGCAGCAGGTCGCCCGCGGCCGCCCGGTCGCCGGGCTCCAGCATCTCGACTTCCTCGCCGGCCTTACGGTACACCTGAATCCCAGGCTGCATCCCTTTCAGGCGGATTCCCGTATCTCCCTCGAGGCCCTGCATCTCCGGACTGCCGGACTGCGCACCTGTACCGCGCTCGGATGTGGCTGTACCGCTGCCGCCGGCCCCGTTGCCCGCGGCCCCGCGGCCCCCTCCCGGTCCGCCGGGAAGTCCCAGAAAGGCGAACTGACCTGAAAACAAAATAAACAGCGTCAGGGCTGCGGCCAGTGCTGCCGGAAAAACTACCTGCGGAAGGGCGAAGAAAGGGCGGTGACGCCGTTCCGTTGAGTCAGTGTCGCCCGCGGGTTCGGCATGGCTACCGGCCCCTGTTTCACTTGCTGCACTGGACCATACACCTGCCCCCAGCTTGCTCCTCCGGTCTGCCCGCTGCCGAATCTTGGCCACCACCTCTTCGGCGGGGTATTTCGCCAGAATCTCCTGGTTCGAAGCTTGTAGGCGGTCGAGTTTCGCTGCCATTTCGGCGTCGAACTCCGCATCCTCGGCCCGCAGCCGGTCTATCCGCTGCAGCTCCTCATCCGGCAGTTCGCCGAGTAAATAGCGTTCGATTTTCCACTCCGGCAGCTTAGGCATGCTCTTCTACCCCCTCGAGTTGTATCGCTTTCTGTTTCAAGTTTCTCAGCCGCTTGCGGATACCGGAAACCGACAGGCCCGTCGCGCGGGCCACCTCCTCGTAGGTCATCGAATCTAGATAGTACATCACCGCAATCTCCCGCGTCGAAACCGAGGCAGCGCTCCGTCCGCGCGCGGTCCCGCCGCCGGATCCCTCAGCCGCAAAAATACGCTCGAGAAAATCCTGCGCCTCCGCCCGTCCGGCCACATCATCGTGCCCGGCGGCCGCCTCCACCAGGTCCGGATTGTAATCGGTCCGGCTTCTCGATTTCGACCTGATCATGTTCAGACAGACATTAGTAGCTATGCGATATAATAGGCTCGACGGATAAGTTCCCTCCAGCCGGTGCTGACTCTCCAACAACTTAACGAACACCTCCTGCATGGCATCCAAGGCGCGCTCTTCGTCCTTCAGCAGAAACCTGCAGCGTCTGAGTACCATCGGCCCGTATTGCTCGTAATACGCGGCTATGTCGATTTCCATGGGATCCCTTCCACTTCACATTTAATATAACACCGGCCGGAGCCTAATTTGTCACCTTAAACATACCGCACTCAGGGGAATTAATAATTAGTTTATAAAAAAAATTCAATCTTATAGTTGCTCGGCTCACGTCGCAGAGGGG
>CAZRWN010000033.1:4142-22685 GCA_964603735.1 uncultured Sediminispirochaeta sp.
TTAGTTTATAAAAAAAATTCAATCTTATAGTTGCTCGGCTCACGTCGCAGAGGGGGCGCGGCTCTCCTCCTGGTCTGGATACACGGGTGCTTCGGCAGAGGGGCGGAACAGCCCGCTCTCGTCGATCTGGAAGCGTTCCAGACCGGCGGACAGGGTCCGATCCGCTTTCTGCGGATCGTCGCTCCGCCGTGCCCTCTTCACTCGGCCACTCGTTGTGTAGGTTCACCCAAACCACATGCTTCCATCCGCCCGCACCTGCCGGCCCAGCGCCAGCAGCACATCCTCGGCCTCGCGGTAGCGGTCGGTCATGGCAAAAGCAATCGCCGCCAGAGCCGAATCGTAAATATTCGACCTTCCCATTAAATACGGATAAGCCGGGTCATCCTCCGGGATCTCATAGCTGATCACCAGATTTTGCCGCCGCGGAACCGGGTCTGCAACCGTTTCGTTGGGTACTTTTTGGCCCAGCAGCCATTCAATAGCGGCGTTCATGCGTGTTTGAAATTTCTCTACTATTACTGCGTCCATATCATTCTGACTGAATAATGGAAGCGTTGTAAGCAGTAAACCACTACACAGCAATAAAAATTTTGTTATTTTGATCATTTGCACCCAAGCATAGAATAGTTGAGAAACAGTTTCCACTTACTATAGCCAATTCGAAGCCAGCAATTCAATCTTTGGTTTACTCGGCCTATTATCCGAACATTACTTGGTTGAGAATGTTTTCGCAGAGTTCCTGTTTTCCGCTGGTTTGCTGTGGTTCGCCCCGGCTCTGCGCGTAAGCGGCTAAATCTTCCAGGGTCAATTTACCCTGCTCGAATTCCCTGCCTTTTCCCGAATCGAATGAGGCATAACGCCGACTGCGCAGTGCATCAAGGCGACCGTCGCGCAAAATTTTGTCTGCCATTATCAAGCCTATCGCAAAAGTGTCCATTCCGCCGATGTGGGCCAAAAACAGATCTTCCGGATCGGTTGAGTTCCTGCGCAGTTTGGCATCGAAATTAAACCCGCCGCCTTTGAGTCCACCGCTCTTTAAGACTACCAGCATCGCCTCGGTCGTATCGTATACATCCGCGGGGAACTGATCGGTGTCCCAGCCGACAAACAGATCGCCGCGGTTTGCATCAATCGAACCCAGCATGCCGGCATCGGCGGCTACCTGCAGATCATGGGCAAACTTATGTCCGGCGAGGGTTGCGTGGTTGGCCTCGATATTCAACAGGAAATCCGAATCCAGCCCGGTAGCCTGCAAAAAACCAAGTACCGTGGCCGCATCGTAGTCGTACTGATGGGTGGTCGGCTCCATAGGTTTGGGTTCGATGAGGAAATTTCCCTTAAAGCCTTGCTTCCGACCGTAATCGCGAGCTAGCCCGAGAAAGGCGGCCAGATGTTCTTTTTCGCGCTGCATGTCGGTGTTTATCAGGCTCATATAGCCTTCGCGCCCGCCCCAAAACACGTAGTTTTGACCATTGAGGGCCACATTCGCATCTATGGCGGCTTTTACCTGGGCCCCGGCGTGGGCTAATACATCAAAATCCGGATTCGTAGCCGCGCCGTTGGCGTAACGCGGGTGGGTGAATGCATTAACCGTATTCCACAGCAGTTTTACCCCGGTAGCCTTCTGCCGTTCCTTTAGCAGCTCGGTTACTTTTTGAAGATTTTTCTCGGATTCCGCAGGTGAGGAGCCCTCCCACGCGGCGTCGCGGTCGTGAAAACAGTAATATTCAAGGCCAAGTTTGGTGCTTACTTCGAAACATGCGTCCGCCTTGTTTACTGCCGTTTTATACGGATCGTTCGTTACCCATGGATGAGTAATCGTCCCCGCTCCAAACGGGTCGGAGCCCTCTCCGGTAAGGGAGTGCCAATAGGCCAGGCTAAATTTGAAGTGGTCTTTCATCTTCTTACCCGCGATCTCTTTCTCCGGATCGTAAAACTTGAAGGCCAAAGGATTATCCGATTGCGGGCCTTCATACTTTATCTTGCCGATGCCTTTGAAAAACTCTTGATTCCCAATGTAATACTCTGACATTGTATCCTCCTCTTGAATAACTGTGTTATGTAAACAGAGGCGAAAGAGCCTCTATATATCGGGTATATTGTGTATAAGCCTGCTGATACCTGCGTACATTCGATTCGAGCGGCTGGGTATACTTAGCGCTGTCAAACTTTACATGTTCCTTGACAATCTCCTCCAATGAGGATTCTCCGCCGCCTAAAGCCCACAGAGCCTGGAGTGCCGCTCCGAAGGCAGCCGCCTCTTCGGTAAGTGGGCACTGCACCGGAGTGTCGAGCACATCGGCAATTATTTGGCGCCACACTTTTGAGTTAGACCCGCCGCCGATTAAATGAACCGATTCAGGCGAAAGGCCTTGTTCGCGAAAGGCATCCAGGCCAAGCTTCAGTCCGAAGGCGGCCGCTTCCATGGCCGAGCGCAGCATATGCCCCTCGCTGAGGTTGCTGCCGTTCATGCCGCACAGACAGCCCTTGCCGTAAGGAAGGTTTGGAGTTCTCTCTCCGTTGAAAAAAGGTAGAGTGATGAGGCCGTCCGAACCTGGGGGGACGGCCTCGGCCAGCGAGTCGGCCGCTTGCACGCTTTTCCGTAATAATCTACTAAATTGTTCGACGGCAACTGTACAGTTCATTGTACACAAAAGCGGCAGCCAGCCGTTGTTGGAAGAACAGAAGGCACTCAGTCTTTGTCCTGGATCGACCATCGGCTGCTTACGATAACTGTACACCGTGCCGGAGGTTCCCAAACTGATGGTAATAATGCCTTCGCTAACCGCCCCGGTTCCGATAGCACCCATCATATTATCGCCCCCTCCGGATGCAACCGGAATACCGGCGGGAAGGCCGAACTCTTCCGCGCGTTGGGGCAGGACATATCCGCCGGTTGAGCGGTTCTCGATGAGCGTCGGCAGTTTTGAAAGCAGATCGTTGTCGCTGTCTATGGCCTCGAGCACAGATTTAGACCATTCGCGTGTATAGATATTAAAGTAGGCGGTACCGGAGGCGTCGCCGGCTTCGGTGTAGTAGTTTCCGGTAAGATAGTAGTTGAGGTAGTCGTGCGGCAGCAGAATATGCGCCAATCGCCGATAGGCCTGGGGTTGGTGCCGCTTAAGCCAAAGAACCTTTCCGGCCGTAAAGCCCGGCAGAATCGGATTACCGACCTGCCTTATCAGCAGTTCCTCTCCGCCGAAGGCTGCGGTTATCGCTGCGCACTCTGCGGTGGTTTCGGTATCGTTCCACAGTTTTACCTGATAGACCGGAGTCCCGTCTGCATCCAAGGGAACCAAGCCGTGCTGCTGGCCGCTGACCCCGAGCGCCACTGCGCTCCGCTTTATCTGGGGATCAATTTGAGCGAAGCATTCCCGCAGGGCCTGCAGCCACCATTCGGCCTTCTGTTCGCGACGCCCCTGATCATTGGAAATGAGATCGTGGGATGAACGCCCGATTGCGGCAATTCGGCGACTTTCAATATCATAGAATATAACTTTTGTACTCTGAGTGCCATTATCGATTCCAACAATAGTTTTCATGCAGGCCTCCTTAAAGTTTATATTCATTTTTAGCTAATAAACTTAGAAAGTGAATGGACAAATTTGAGGAAGCATGTATAAAATTGACATATGCTTATCAGGGACGTCGTATTCGTATATCAGATGAAGCGGAAAGCCGAGATCAAATGGCACGGACGCTACCATAAGCATGAAAGCGGTGAATTCGAGATACATTATTTCATTCAGGGGAACGGCAGCTTCATAAACGGAAGCAGTCGGCATGCCATCAGTCCCGGTAATCTGTTTGTCACCCTTCCGGACGAATATCATTCGATAGTGGCCGATGATCTCGATCATCCGGTTTCATACTATGCGATACTTTTTTATGTAGCCCCTGCAGAGGAGGTATGGCAGTTGCTGCAAGAGCATATAGAAAGTCGCAGAGTGTATAAAATCGGCACAAACTACCGATTTTTCTTCGAGGAGATCAAGGAAAAGGGCATGTCGACCCATGCCCTGCTGAAACGGTCGGCGGAGTATCAGTTCATGAGCTTTCTTTTCCAGCTGTCCGACGGTTTACAGCGGTTCCACTACGGTTCGGAAAGCAACCAGCACATAGAAAAAGCACTGCGGATACTGCAAAACGCGGTTATGGGAAATATAAGCTTAAGCGAGTTGGCCCGCAAGCTGAATCTTAATCAGTCATACCTGGTTCGGCTGTTCCGGCAGAAGATGTCGATGACACCGATGAAGTATTACCGTAAGTTAAAAATTGAGGCGGCCGTTTCAATGCTCATAAACACCGATCAACCGATCTACACTATCAGCCGCAAGCTGTTTTTTTACAGCGAATTTCATTTTTCCAAAGTGTTTAAACAGCATACGGGCTACAGCCCGACTGCGTACCGCCGCAATTTTTATCAGCATCTAGGTTAGGCTCAGCCTCCGGCCGCCTTCAGGGCCTGATCCAGGTCGGCGATGTCTTCGGCACGGATTTCGGTGTAACGGGAGTGAGGCACGGGAAAGTGGTCTTCGAAGCCGCGGAACAGCGGCATGTTGTCGTCATAACGCTGGTGCTGAAAGACACCGAACAGCTTTTCCGGCAGCGGATACTTAGGGATGCCGTAGTGGTGGTACAGGCCGGCCTGAGCTCCCCAGCAGATGTGCAGGGTGGAGTACACGTTGCGGCGGCTGTAGTCCATAATGTCGGCCAGCTCCTGCCAGTAATCCACCTCTTCGAAGGGGATGGTCTCTACCGGGGCTCCGGTGATGATCATACCGTCGTAACGTTCGGAGCGGATATGTTCGAGAGAGGTGTAGAAGCGCTGCAGATGGGCCGCATCGGTGTTTTTCGATTCGTGCGAAGCGGGATGGACCAGTTCCACATCCACCTGCAGGGGAGTGTTGCTCAGCAGCCGCAGCAGCTGGGTCTCGGTGGCGATTTTGGTTGGCATAAGGTTGACCACCGCAATCTTCAACGGACGGATATCCTGGTGCTGAGCCCGCTCTTCGGTCATCACGAAGATGTTTTCCCGCTCGAGAGCGGTTTTGGCGGGCAGGGTTGTCGGAATATTTATCGGCATGGGGCCTCCTTACTACGACGCCCCCAACCGTATACGCCGGGAGCGGGCGGAAGGAGGCGGCGGGGTTATTGTGCGTACATCATCATAGCAATTTCGCGGGTCATCGAACGCAAGTTGTGTTTCGATCTATAGAAACAAGTCATACCGAAACAGTAAGGAATTATTTTCATCTGCGCAAGCCCTCAGGCGGAAAAATAGCTGAAAATTTGCTCTACTATTTCAAGCCCCCCGCGGCGGCCGGTATCGCGGTAGGTTCGGCCGTCGGAGCTCCGGTAGTCAAGACGTAGCTCGGCGTCGACGCTCTCTTTGATAAAACTGTCCATACGGCCGCGGACTGGTGATTTGAGGGCTCCCCCCTGGGTGGATTCGGCGCGGATGCGCAGCTCTTCCCGTCCCGAGGGAGATTCTCGGTCGATCCTTAGTTCTACGCCTTCGAGCTCGGTTTTGCCCGCGGAATCGCGCCGGCTCAGATTAGTGATTTTTACAATCTTCGAACCGTTGTAAGTGGCGAAAAACCGGGTCGCAGCACCAATCTTCAGAAAGGACAGGAAACCCATGAAATAGCCGCCCATCCACGGTATTTTAGCGACGGAGAGCATGAACGAGGTGTTCGGATCGGAGAAGTGGTTGCTCTGCATCCAGATCCAGGACTCGGGAAACGAGCTGCCCCAATCCTTTTCGATATAGCCCTTGCCGCCGGTGAAGTCCACCGGGGTGCCGTCTATCTGCAGCCGGCCTTCTAGGCGGTGGGTCATGGAGACCAGTCCATGTTTACACTCCATCCGGGGAACAAAGCTGTACCAGCCCATGATGCCGGGGCTCAGCAGCCGTTTGGGGTAGGGGGAGAGATGTGCGAAATCGACTCTTCCTTGAACGCGGAGTGCTTCGGTATCGATGTTCAAAGCGATATAGGAATCGGTAAATGTCGAACCTCCGACCCGCACTTCGAGGCTTTTCTCGGCAGCATCGAACTTTTCCAGCGGGTAGCGAACAAAGTGGGTCCTGCCGCTGATTCCGTCTATTACCTGGATAAAGGCATATCGCTCTGACTCTGCCTCTCCCAGCGCAATGCCGGGAATGAAGGCATATACATGCTGCAGATCGGCCGAGACCTGTTTGAAATACCAGCCTTCGAAATATCCGGTGCGAAAAAGATCACCTTGAAAAAGAGACGGATTGTAGAGTTTTCGCAGAGCTTTCATGAATAGAAGTATAAAAAAGGGCCCGGCGAAGTGCCAGGCCCGTAGTACGAATTGTTAATAATCCTCGAGAGGAGTGATTTTGCCGACGGAGTTGATCAGTTCAGCCTCCTCCGGAGTGAAGTGTTTCTTCTGGTATCTATCACCGAGGAAGCGGATGATAAAGAACATACTCACTATTCCGATTACCAACAGAATCCATACGCTCGGGATGAAGGAGGACAGCAGATACAGAACTGCAGAAATGCCGGCCGGTACCAGCGCATATGGTATTTGGGTTTTTACGTGGGCGATGTGGTCGGACCCGGCGAAGATCGATGACATAACCGTGGTATCTGAAATCGGGCTGCAGTGATCGCCGAAGATCGCCCCGGCAAATACGGCGCCGATGATGATGTAAATCAGTTCGATTCCGCCGATTTCATAGGCCAGAGGTATGGCGATTGGAGTGAGGATTGCCATAGTACCCCAGGAAGTACCAGTAGAGAAAGAGATGAACATGCCGATGGCGAAGACCAGGAAGGGCAGCATCCCGGCTGACATCCAGCTTCTGGTGGCATCTACTACATAGTCGGCTGTGCCGAGCTCGCCGCTGACGGTTCCGATCGACCATGCCAGTACCATGATTACCAGTGCCGGCAGCATGGTTTGAATACCGGATAGAATGGTCTCTTCAATATCCTTGAAACTCAATCTTTGAATCAAGGCGAGAACCAGCCCCACCAAGGACATTGCAAAGGCGGCCCAGGTCAAGGCCACGTCGACTGCAGTGTCGGCCAAGGCGTCCATAATCGATTTGCCTTCCGGCCCGCCGCCGGTATACCAGAGTGCCCAGACGCCGACGCCGATTAGAGTTACCAGGGGCAGTATGAAGTAGAGTACATTGGCCCGCTCGGGATGCACCGGATCGCCGAGGTCGCTTTCGACTGAGGACAGAGGGGTGTCACCGTCGCGGATGAGTTTGCCCTCTTTCAGCGCCCGCAGTTCGGCTTTGGCCATGGGACCAAAATCCTTTCCGAAGATGATCATCGGCACAGCAATCAGGGAAAGCAGGCAGTAAAAGTTCCAAGGCATCGAGTGCAGAAAAGCGAAGTAGGGCTGAGTGCCTACAGTGCCGATGGTGGCAAATGCGGCGGCCAAGAGTGAAACCTGGTAGCCGATCCAGTCGGAGACCGGACCGAAGGTTGCCATTGGAGCAGCGGTTGCATCCATCACATAGGAGAGCTTTTCTCTGGATACGCGGTAACGGGCGTTGATGTCCTTGGTTGCATTACCGGTAATTACCGAGTTCGCGTAGTCATTGAAGAAGATGATAATACCGAGCACCCAAGTGAATAACTGTGAGCGCCGCCGGTTGTTGATCTGCTTCTCCAGTGCGCGAGTGAGGGCAACCGAGCCGCCGACCTTGTACATGAAAGCGGCTCCCACACCAAGCAGTGAGGTCAGAACCAAAAAGCGGGCGTTCCACGAATCGGTCATGACGTCCTTCATCCAGGTGAAGGTCGTACCAACGGCGGCAAAGGGATCGCCCCCGTTGAAAATGAGGCCTCCGACCCAAATGCTAAAGAAAAGGGAGATCAACACGCGCCTTGTGATCAGCGCCAGGCCAATGGCCACAATGGGAGGGATAATGGATAAAAAACCAAACATATAACTCTCCTCACTTTAAGATAGGTTTATTCTATTGTTGCACTGCTCTGGGCGAGTGTCAAAAAAAATCTTCACTTAAGAGTTAATAATTTATATATTATGGCCTTATGTTTAAATAATGAACTATTTTTTGGAGGTGTACCCCCATATGGCACGCAAGCGCTGCAAGCTCTCGAAAAAAGAAAACGTGTAGGGGCGCCGCGGGCAAATAGTGCGGCTGGTTCGGCTTGCTTCTTAAATGCGCATCAATTAGTATTTTCGTATGGAAAAATATTTAAAAAAAATTCTGATTGTCGAGGATGAGGCGCTTATCGCCGCCAGTGAGGCCCAGACCCTTCGGAAGAGAGGGTATAAAGTCTTTACGGCGGTTTCCGGCGAGAAAGCATTCGAACTGCTGCGCTCGACTCGGGTCGATCTGATACTCATGGACATTGATTTAGGGCCCGGGCAGATGGATGGTACTGAAACCGCCATCCGCGTTCTGGGCGAGTATGAGGTGCCGATCGTGTTTCTCTCCAGCCATACCGAACCGGAGATCGTGGAGAAAACAGAAAAAATTACTTCCTACGGCTATGTGGTAAAAACCTCAGGCGAGAATGTGCTGGATACTTCTATAAAAATGGCGTTCAAGCTCTTTGCGGCTCATCAGGAGGTACGTACACATAAGGCTGAAAGCGAGGAGGCTGTCCGCCGGGCACGCCTTCGTGAAGAACGGTTGAAGCACATCAATCGCGTGCTGCTTTCGATTCGCAATGTGAACCAGTTGATTACAATGGATTTACCGAGAGAAGAACTCCTGGATGAAACCTGTCGCTTCCTGGTGGAGCAGAACGGTTATTTCAATGCATGGGTGATTCTGCTCGAAAATGGACGGCCTATAGAGCCCTTTTTCCACAAGGGCTTTGAGGACAACTGCTTTCAGCCTATGACGGAAAAACTACAAGCCGGATACCTGCCACAGTGTGCAGAGAAGGCGCTCAGTACCGGGGAACTAGTCATTTCGGAAGATCCACAAGTGAACTGTACCGACTGCCCTCTGCGTGCTATTCCTTCCACCGCTTCCCTCAATGCGATGGGTAATAAAGGCTCTGTCGGCATGACTGCCCGAATCGAACATAAGGGCACAACATACGGGTGGTTGAGTGTGTCGATACCTTCAAAATATGCCGGTGATGCAGCTGAGCATGATCTGTTCCGAGAAATAATAAATGATCTTGGTTCTGCACTGCACAAAGAAACGCTTCTCAGGGAAAGGGAGCAGGCTTTTCACGCCCTCCATAAGAGTGAGAGGACTTTAGAAAACGTATTCAACAGTATTCAGGACGGTATCAGCCTGTTGGATGTAGATCTCAATATTATTCGTACCAATCAAGTCATGAAAGAGTGGTATGCGGCCAACCTACCTCTAGAGGGCAAAAAGTGTTATCGGTGTTATCATAATAATGATTCTCCCTGCGATCCCTGTCCGAGTCTCAGATGCCTGCAATCTGGAAAGACGGAAGTAGAGGTAGTGGCCGGTCTGCCCGGCTCGCCGGTAGAATGGGTTGAGTTGTTCAGTTATCCCGTAATTAATCCCGAGAGTGGCCAGGCAGAAGGGGTAGTCGAGTTTGTCCGGGATATTACCAGTCGCATCAATGCCGAAGATCAGCTGCATAAAAGCCGGGAAAACCTGAGGGCTACGCTCAATTCTATCGGGGATGCGGTAATAGCCACTGACATCAACGGCAGAGTTGAACGGATGAATCCGGTAGCCGAGCGGCTCACCGGCTGGATGCAGACTGAGGCAGTGGGCAAGCTGTTGCCCGATGTTTTTCACATTATTCATGCCCATACTGATCAGTCAGCTGACAACCCGGTAGAAAAGGTACTAAAGAGCGGAAAGGTTGTGGGACTGGCCAATCATGCTATGCTGATCTCCAGGAATGGAACCCGCTACCAAATTGCCGATTCAGGCGCACCGATCAGGAGTGCTGATGGTAAAACTATCGGTGTAGTCTTGGTGTTCAGAGATGTGACCGAAGAGTATTGCATGAGAGAGGAACTAAGGCAGAATGAGGATCGTCTGTCTAAAATTTTGACCGCTGCTAATGATGGTACCTGGGACTGGGATCTGACTACTGACCATGTATATTTTGATCGGCGGTATTATGAAATGGCGGGGTACGCGGCGGATGAGTTTCCCCATCAGATAGAAGAGTTTCAGAAGCGTGTCCACCCCGATGATGTGGCTGAGGTTATGAAGACAGCGGAACGTCATTTGAAGGGGGAACTGGAGCGTTTCGAAGTCGAGTTTCGGTTTGCCAAGAAAGGGGGCGGCTGGATCTGGATTCTGGGACGAGGATTCATTGTCGAGCGGGCCGAAGACGGTACACCTCTGCGGTTTGTCGGTACCCATACGGATATTAGTGTTCGTAAACAAATTGAAGAGAACCTGCGCACTGAGCGGCGTCGTCTGGCAGATGTGTTGGAAGGGACGAATGTGGGCAGCTGGGAGTGGAATGTGCAGACCGGCGAGACTATTTTCAATGAGCGCTGGGCCGAAATTGTGGGCTATACCCTGGATGAGATATCTCCCACCTCGATTCAGACGTGGATTGATTTTACCCATCCTGATGATCTGAAGCGCTCGAATCAGCTTCTGGAACAACATTTTCGCGGAGAAACCGACTACTATGAGTACGAAGCGCGGATGCAGCACAAAGATGGGCATTGGGTATGGGTGCTCGACCGGGGTAAGATATCAGTGTGGACGGATGAGGGAATGCCGCTGCTGGTTTCCGGCACGCATCAGGACATTACCGAGCGGAAACAGGCAGAAGCCGCCCTCCATGCAAGTCTTCAAGAAAAACAGAACCTGCTGAGCGAACTCCAGCACAGGGTGAAGAACAGTTTTAGCCTTATTTTGAGTATGTTCAGCCTGAAATCGGCAGATATCGAATCCCAAGAGGCGCGCGAGACTCTGCACACTATCTCTACCAGAGTACGGGCGCTTGCGGAGCTCTATTCGCTGCTGCATCAATCCGGTTCAATTCAGGATGTCGCTTTGAATGAATACGGCGAAAAGGTTGCTGTCTCTATGCGCCAGCTTTCAGATATAGTGCGAATAGAGAGCGAGATAGAAGAAATTACCGTATCGGTCCGGCTTGCGGCAACGATTGGGTTGATAATAACCGAATTGGTAACTAATGCCATCAGCCATGCCTATCCCGATGGCGCCGCGGGATGGGTTGCAATCAGCCTGAACCGAAGTGATGCCGGTGTGCGGCTTGTAGTGGAAAACGGCGGACGAGCTCTGCCGGATGGTTTTGATTTGAGCTCCTCCAAGGGCATTGGGCTGCAGCTGGTTCAGGCCTTGGCCGAACAGCACCAAGGGAGGTTTGATTACCAGAGGGGCAGAACCACCAAGATGATCATAGAACTGAAGCTGCCTTAAACAGGTTCCTCAACTTGTAGTAATCGATAATCCTGCCACCAGCGGAGCAGTGTAAAACTCTACCGATACCGTATGTCCGAGCACCTCTTGGGCTCCCACAAGCAGGTGTCTGAGTGCAATTCCGCAGTCGAGGCGTTTGGAATATCTGCCGTTGTCTGCGCCGGCGGTTTCAACGATTAGGTTGTGCCCGTCGTAGCGGAAAATCCAAGGTTGCCGGTTCATCGCCGACGGGGCAATTCGGGCGGCCTCGGCGGCTTTTTTAGCCCAGACCGGCCACTGCGAGAGAGGCTCGCCGGTACAGATCTGCTGCAGGGGTTTGCGCTTGCGGCTGCCGGCAAACCCGCTCATCACTTTCTCGGTGAGCGTATAGGAATCCTGCGGGTATCCCAGTGGTGACACTGCCACTAACCTCTCCTGTGCAGCCAGTTCCAGCTTTCCGGCTGCGGCCTGCGGATCGAAGGTTCCCGACACCCAGCAAGTGCCGAGTTTTAAGGTGGTCGCTTCGAGCACGGCCGCCTCGCCAATAAACCCCAGCCCCTCGTAGCTGCCGGCGGACTGTGGATCGGCGATGAATGCGAGGTAGGCGGGAGGGCCTTTGATGATTCCGTATCCGCCGCGGATGCCTGAAAATATAGACCCGTCGTGAGTTCGGACCAGGGCGATTCTGGCGCCGGTTGTGTTCCGGTTCAGTTCATCGATGAGCTCATCCAGCTGCTCGAGTTTATCCGTTTCGATGGGGGTGCTTGAATACTTTCGTCTAGAATGGCGGATAAATATGGCCTGATACCAGTCTCTGTTTTTTTCACTCATTGTGCCGAACCTCCTACTCCCCTTATATAAGTTGCGTCATTGCTCGGCAAGGCCCAGGGTTACAACCACAGTCCCGTTTTTCCGGCCGGATTCTATGTGGCGGTGTGCATCGGCAATCTGTTCGAGTGGAAAACTACAGTCTATGCGTGGGCGGAAATGCCCCGCTTCGATTATCTGACGCAGCAGCTCCAGATCAACGGCCTTTTTAGTGGGCGCCCGCAGGCCGGTGGCGGCAAATTTCACCTGCCGACTACGGCCGAAAAAGCGGGTCCACAAGGTTTGTACCATGATCGCCGGGGTCGGCACGGTTGACATGAAGATACCCTCCGGTTGGAGGATGGGAACGCAATGCCGGAAGGCTGTTTTTCCGGCTACATCGAAGATGATGTCGAAGCGGCGGCCTTCGCTTCGGTTCAACTCTATGAAATCATCCTGTGAATAATCGATTACCCGGTCGGCTCCGAGCGCGCCGACTGCCGCCATGTTGGCAGTGCTGCACACAGCGGTAACATCGGCACCGAAGTATTTTGCAATTTGCACCGCTGCCGAGCCGACCGTACCGGAGGCGCCGTTGATAAGAATCGACTGTCCTGGTCTGACCTGCGCTTTGTCGCGCAGGAAGGGGATAGCGGTGAGGGCGCCGTTGGTACTGGCAGCGGCTTCGGCATATGACAGGTTCTGCGGTTTAACGGCCAGAGCCCCGTTCTCTGGCAAACAGATGTACTCGGCATAGCTGCCCAGGCCCAGCCCGGTGTTGCCAAAGATCCGGTCGCCGGGTTTGAAGCGCGATACAGCCCCTCCGACCGCTTCGATCTTGCCGGCCAGTTCCATGCCGAGTATCCGGTGCTTCGGTTTGAGAATCCCATTGAGGCCGGGAGACTTACGCATGCCCGGATCTTCCTTCTCTACCGTGGTCGCGTGAATTCGGATGAGCACCTCGTTTTCTTTGGGCTGCGGAGTTTCGATTTCTGTAATTTGGAGGACCTCCGGAGGTCCGAATTTTGTGTAAACAGCTGCTTTCATTCCTGTGCTACCTCTATTACTAATTTGCCTTTGTGGCGGCCTGCGGCGAAGATCTCGAATGCTCGGCGAATATCATCCAGCTTGAAGGGACCGTGGATGACCAGGCGCAGTTTCCCCTCTGTGTACTGCCGGTTCAGATACTCGAGGTCTTTATTGAGTTTGAGCATCACCAGGCGAAACTTTTTCTGTGTGAAGGCCCCATACAGAGGGCCGAGCAGGAAGACTTGTACGATTTTTCCGGTCCCCCCGACGGTTACGTACATCCCCTTCGGTCTGAGGGCCCGTGCGTAATGTCTGAGTGGTCGGTTGGTCTTGGTATCGAGGATAAGATCGTATTGCCGGTGAGATTGGGTGAAATCCTCCCGGGTATAGTCGATTAGGTGGTGGAAGCCCAGCTCGCGCAGCATGTCCAGTTTTTCAGCACTGTCGACTCCGTTTATTTCGATACCATATTGTCGGAGAATCTGCACCCCAATTGTCCCGACTCCGCCGCCGGCTCCATTGATGAGAACACGACGGCCGGCTTGCAGATAGCTGCCGCCATAGTCGATAAGCCCCTGCACCGCCAGCATGCCCGCCTGGGGCAGCGCGGCCGCTTCGACAAAGCTCATCTGCTCAGGTTTACTGGCCAGCGCAGCCTCCGGGGCACAGACATATTCAGCAAAACCACCCCAGCGGTTGCTCAGATCTCCATATACCTGGTCGCCGGGCTTGAACCGGGTAACTGCAGCTCCGACCTGTTCGACAGTGCCGGCTACATCCGAGCCAAGTATTTTTCGCTTTGGTCGGCGGATGCCGTTTGAGAGGCGGTTTACGAACGGGATGCCCTGCAGCAGTTGCCAGTCCCAGTCGTTCAGCGAGACCGCATGCACCTTTATCAGTACCTCGTTTTCCTTCGGCACGGGTTCGGGAACTTGGATAACGGATAGTTGTTCTGGACCGCCGTACTCGGTATACACGGCTGCGCGCATACGCTTCTCCTCTGCAGTCATAATAGTCCGACGGGTTGGAGTGAGCAACAAAATTACTCGGGTAAACACAATTCTAACAAACGTGAGGAACTGGCCGCTAATCTTGGATCTTCTCTGTAACGGGCCCGGCGATACTTGCACATGAATCCGCCGCTACACCTCGAGCTTAGCCAGGAACTTCTCGAAGCCCTTTTCGGTCATAGGGGCGTGGCCTCTGAGCTGTCCGTTGAAGTAGATTCCCAGTGTACCGAAAGGGCTGCCGTGGGCCTGGGCTTCGGCGGCAGAAGCGAGCTGTTTGACGGCGACGGGGTAGCCTTTTTGGCGCGCCAGGTCGGCCAGCAGGTGGACGTACTCCTCCATAAAGGGGCACTGGTGTGAGTATACGAAATAAAAGCCTTCGCTTACCGGGCAGGAGCCTGTTTTGGCATCTGCGGTAAAGGCGGGCGGTTCTGAGGGCATTGCGGTATCGATAGGGGTGGACGTCGCCCCGTCCTCGTCTCCATCGAACTCAAGCGCCAAGAGCTCGAAGTAGGGCGGCGCGTTGTCGACTACCTTGAAACCGTGCTGCAGGAAGAAGCGTTTGTCGGTGAGGTAGTGCTCTACCTTTGAGGCCGATACGTATACTACCCCGGCTTTGCCCTGTGCTTTAGCATCGGAGATACACTCCTGTAGCAGGGCTGCCGCCCAGCCCTTGCCTTTGAATCGGCCGGCAACCCACAGGCAGTTGATGGCCATGTAGTTGCGGCCGGTAATCGGTTTCCAGACCTTTTCAATGGGCACATACTCAACAAAAACCTTGCCCCGTTCGTCCAGACGTTTGAAAACCAGGCCATCGTCAAAGCGCTCTTTCAGCCAAGCCTTCTTGGTTGCGGCCCGGTCACGATTAGCCTTGTCATTGCCAATTGAACAGCAGATGTGTTCGCTATCGATGTTTTGTGCATCGATTTGCATGATTGTTTCCATTGCTTCAAAGCTCCTTTACGGGAACGGCGATACTGACCGTTGTGCTCTCGGTAGTCGGATCGTAGCAGTCGGCGAAGTAGTGCTCGAAGCAGTAGCCGTCGACAGGCTGGAGCCCCCGTTGCGGCAGGATGTCGCGGTACACCGCCGTCCATGCCCGTCCGTACTCGTGGTTGGCCAATACGAACCGACAGAATAAGTAGCGGCCCGCGGCTATGGTCAGCCGGCTCAAACCGTCAACGGCTTTCGGCCGTGCAGCCTCGGTACCGGATGCCTCCACCCCGTAAGAAATCCGAAGTTGTTGGTCGGCGGTGATGCCGAGCGGGTCGTGATAGATTGCATAGAATCCGCTTTCCTCATTCCACTCAACTGCCAGGCGCTGCAGAGCCTCTAAAAGCTCATGGTGCATTCGGGCGAACAGGCGGTAATCCTGGGCGTAGGGCCCCCGGTAGCGGACGTAGAACAGCTCGGTTGATGGCAGCTGCAGGTCTTCGATCGCGCAACTCTCTACATCATCGTTCCCGGTATTCAATTTAAGCTTATAGTACCCCGGAAGCGCGTGCGAAGCTTGATGAATCTTGCGGTTTTTGTCGGCTTTCCAGCGACTCGCCGGTACCCCAAAGTGCTTTTTGAAGGCGCGGGCAAAGGTGGCAGAGTCTTCGAAGCCGAGGTCGAATGCGATATCGGTGATTCTGGCAGGGCTGTGGGGAAGCAGTGCCGCCGCCCGTTCCAGTCGCAGGCGGGTAATAAAGGCATACAGCGATTCGCCCATAAATGCGCCGAAGATTCGATGAAAGTGATACTTAGAGAAATGGGCAACCCGGCTCAATTCCTCGAGGCTCAGTTTTTCATCGAGATGGGTTTCGATGAAATCGATAACGGCGTTTATCCGGCAGATGTACAGTTCGGCGCTCGTCATGGCCAAGCCGGAACGGTTCGGAGGCACAGCCTGGAACCACAGTAGTATGGTTTCATGCCGAGTAGTATAACACAGGGATTATGCCTCCCGCGCCTGTCCGACCACCTGGGTATACATAACCTTCTCATGCGCTTCCAATTCCATCTGCTCGTGCAGCTGCTCTCGGTTTACCAGGCCCAGCACCACCGTGCTGAGCCCGGCGGCCGTGCAGTAGAGATACACGTTCTGACTGATAAAGGCCGCGTCGGTTCCGGAAACGAACCATTTGCGCCTTGAGCGGCGGGCTTCCAGCGCCTTCATCAGGGGGAAATCGAGATCCTTCTGGGGCGGTGGTAATTTGACTGTGGTTTGCATGACGTTCAGATACCTACCTTTTCTTCAGAAGCTGGATGGCGGGGTCATTGTGTTCCGAACCAGATCGGCCGACCATTCCTCCGAAAGGAGCTGGCTTACTATCTCTGCATCTATCGGCACTATCTCGAACCGATCGTCAGGCGCAAAGCTTTCTCCCAGTTCCTGCGCCTTTTCGGGGGACATCGGTTCAAAAGCGCTGCGGGTGTAGGCGCTCGCTGTAAAGGCGTCGTCCTTCTCGATTGCCGGTAGCCATAGCGGAGGCGGAGCCATGAGATGCAGTTCGTCTCTCCTTTTTAGTTCGGCATAGATCTCGGCATCGAAGTCACCCAAGAGTTCCACAGAATCGCTTACCACTACTGCCGCGCTTGTACCGTGTATATACCCGTACCCGGTAATACCTCCGGTAAATGCCGCAGCGAACTGCTGCCGAGGAGGGGAAAGCTCGGCTTTTGATAGGGTGGTGAGGAAATCTTGCGACTCGTCCGGCTTGAACTGTTTCAGCATACTGTTACACCATTTCCTTCTTCAAGATATTCCGAAATCTGGTGTTCATGCTATTTCAACTCCCTATTACCTATCGAACCCGTAGAAACGCAGCACCCGCAGGGCCAGGAGCCATTGAGTGAGTTCTTCTGTCATGGCCGATGCGGTGCCGGACGAAGCTTCGCTGCTCTCTTTCCAATCGCCCGTTTGATTTTTTCATAACTCGGCGGCGGGCCGTAGCCGACCTGCTTTTCATCGATGAACAGACCGTCGGTAAGGCCCCATTGGGCGGCGGTGGAGCGTTCAAAGGTATCGATGCCGGTAAAGGCTACCTGCTCACCGAACTCGGCGGCGGCCCGCCTGGCCCGTTCATAGGTCAGGTTCTGGGCCGGACACCACCCGTTTTTCAGGCAGGTCACATGTACTTTATCATTGATCTTGGGGGGCTTGCGCCTGTGCTTGATCCACTTCGGGGGTTCGGCTTCGGGATTGAATGGCTTCCACAGCAGCCGGGCGATCCCGTCACGGTCGACAGTTGCATATCCGTGCTTTCGGAACCAGGCCGCCCGCATGAAAAAGGGCAGGGCCATGCCCCACACCACCAATCCGTCGCTGCCCAGGTCGCGGACATCCTCCTCGGCGGCTTGCAGCAGCGCCGTTCCCATTCCCCGGTGCTGGAAATTGCCGCGGCCTTCCTTGTGGTCGTGGACCCATATGCAGTACACATAATACAGATTCCGTCCTTCCAGAGGGAGATTTTCAATTGGCCCGTACTGGATCATCCCGCCGACTTCACCCTTATTGTCGGTGGCAACTTTAACCCGGAGGCCGCGGGGCTGCATCTTCCGGTACCACTCCTTCTTGTGTGGTCCGGCCGCGGCCAATTCACTCGACCAGTCCTCCAGGCAGACAAAGTAGAGTTTTTCCTGATCGGCCTGTAAATCAAATACTTTCATAAACAGCTCCTGCTTCTACGACTATCCAGCTGCGCCTGTAATCGAGGTCGGTGGAGATGTGTTTGAAGCCGGCTTGTGTGTACAGTGGTGCGGTTCACGCGCAGGGCCAGTTCAACCATTTCAGGTGAATGGTCGATTCCCCAAAGCTGATAGGTGTGGTTGGCAGCCGCGAGAAATTTCAGTAACCGGCCGCCTCCGCATCCTATGTCGAGAATTGTTGAGTGGTCGGGCGGCAGGGACTGGGATAGATACTGCCGGTAGAGTGAGGTGTGGTACAGATTCATGGCGTGGCCGATCAGCTGACCGACCCGACCGGTAGGACGGGCACCCTGCGAATGGATACTCATGGATCTATCTCCTTTTAGATACCTACTAGTATAACCGCAGCTGCTGCTTATATCTACAAAGCGGCGGTAGAACTCTATCTGAGTTTCACTGCCGGGCGAGTTGCTCTGTAGAATCTGTTTACGATGGAGGCTGTAGGTGTCCGGATGGAAGATCTTGATGAGGGCCAGGAATTGCTTTTTTAGATCCGGCCGGGTCTCTCGGCTATCCTGTGTATCCGGAGGGCTCGGGAAAAGATAGTCATGGAGCTCGCGTATCTGCCGCTCCTGTTTGGAACGGTACATATCGATGAGGCGGCGCGGGCGCCGGAGGGTCGCGCCCTAATGTGAAGCTCTTGATTTTATATACCGATCG
>CAZRWN010000033.1:22785-24538 GCA_964603735.1 uncultured Sediminispirochaeta sp.
CGGGCGCCGGAGGGTCGCGCCCTAATGTGAAGCTCTTGATTTTATATACCGATCGGTATATGATTTGTGTATGGAGACACGTAGTGTGATTCTGGAACAGGCGTTGGGCTTGTGGGCGGCTCGTGGGTATGACGCGGTCGGGGTGCAGGAATTGTGCGAGGCCGGCGGCGTGACCAAGCCGACGCTGTACTACTACTTCGGCAGCAAGCGCGGGGTGCTGGAGGCGCTGCTCGAGCGCTATGCCGGGCCGCTGCTGGAGGATTTGCGCGGGCCGTCGACCTATCGGGGCGATTTGACCTGGTGCCTGGAGGAGAGTGCGCGGGTCTTTTTCCGGTATGCGGTGCAGTCGCCGGTGTTTATGCGGCTGTTTCTATATTTGCGGAATGCACCGGCCGAGAGCGAGGCGGCCGGACGGGCCGAGGCGTTTTTGGACGAGGTGGCGGACAATTTCGTGTACATGTTCCGCTATGCAGCCGAGGACCACGGGAATATGCGCGGGCGGGAGGAGGCCTACGGCTTGTCCTTTACCGGTACGGCGTTGACCTATGTGCGGCTGATTCTGGACGGGAAGATCGATGCGGCCGAGGAGCTGCCCTACCGGGTGGTGCAGCAGTTCAGCCACGGGATTTATTCCTGAGGGCTGGCGAGCGGGCGCAGTGCAGGGGAGGACTTCCCACAAGCTTCGAGCCGGCAATTTTTTTATAGCTTATATACCGAACGGTATACAATTTTGCTTGCAAGGAAGGAACACCTTATGAACACCATGAGCACAGCAACGGACCGCCAGGAATGGTGGCGGGATAGCGTTTTTTATCATATCTACACGCTCGGCTTTTGCGGGGCTCCGGTGAGGAACGATTTTTCATCGCCAGCGGTGCCGCGGCTGGAGGCGGTGGCTGAGGCGGCCGGACATATGCGCGAGCTGGGCTGCACTGCCGTTTATTTAGGTCCGCTTTTCGAGTCCACTTCGCACGGCTACGATACGGTGGACCACTACCATGTGGACCGGCGGCTGGGGAACAACGATACCCTCCGCGGGGTGGTTCGAAGGCTGCATGAGCAGGGACTGCGGGTGGTGCTGGATGGGGTGTTCAACCATACCGGCCGGGATCACTTTGCCTTTTACGACCTGCGGCAGCGGGGGGCGGCCTCAGCGTATTGCGACTGGTTTAAGGGGGTCGATTTTTCTTCCGACAACCGCTTTGCTGACGGATTCACCTACCACGCCTGGGAGGGGCATGAGGAGCTGCCCGAGCTGAATTTGGAGAGCCCTGAGGTGCGGGAGTACCTGTTTGGGGCGGTGGAGCAGATGATCGACGACTTCGACATCGACGGACTGCGGCTGGATGTGGCCTATGCGCTGCCAGCGGATTTTCTGCGGGAGCTGGGGGAGTTAACCGTCGAGCGTGCAGCGGCCCGGAGGAAGGACCGGGCTGAGGCGGCCGGAAGCGGCGAGCTGAGAGCCGATGAGTTTTTTCTTCTGGGGGAGGTCATCCACGGCGAGTACCTTCGCTTTGCAGCCGAGACCGGTTTGCACAGTGTCACGAACTACGAAACCTACAAAGCGCTGTGGTCGGCGCACAACGATGGAAACTACTTCGAGCTGGCCCACTCGCTGGAGCGGAACTGCGGGCCGGAGCTCTATAACTTTGCGGATAACCACGATGTGGACCGGGTGGCTTCGAAACTGGAGGATCCGCGGCATCTGTTTCCGCTGTATGCGCTGCTGTTTACTATTCCGGGGATTCCTTCG
>CAZRWN010000033.1:24638-30117 GCA_964603735.1 uncultured Sediminispirochaeta sp.
AGCTTTACATACTCATCATCCAACTGGAGCAGAACCGTGTAGGTGTTCCGCCTGGATTGCAGAATCGATGATATTAAGGTTTCGGGAAGAATGTCAGCTATCCACCTGTGCTCGAGGGGTTTTTCGGAAAAAAAATCGAAATCTATCGATTGTCTGTGTCCCAGGCGAAGGGCAAGCGCCGTGCCCCCGTAGAGGACGAAGCGCTCCTTGAACCGTGCGAGGTGAGGCCACACTGTTCTCTGCGCCTCAGGCAATATTTCGTAGTGATGAGAGAAATGTTTTTTCATGAAAATACTCTCTCCGGTGGAGGGGGTACCGGTTCATGCACATCTACGAGATCGAGTACCCGGTGCCAAAAAGACCACGACCGTTTCGAAAAGCAGCCGGCCTCGGCGTTTTTGAGAACATCGTAGAGAAGCTCTGAGTCGAAGCTCTGCCGGATACGCTGGTAGTCTTCGAGGCTGCCGATGTTCATGGCCGATGCCAGCACTCGGTATGGTATGTTCAACGCATCCTCCGGTTTTTCCCACCATATATATTTTTTTGCGAAATCGAGGAGGATATCCCGATGTGTCTCTACAATTTTTTCCCTGTCCACACTCCCATTATATCAGATTTTGTGACTTTACGCAGGTGTACCGAAGACAGGTTACAGGACAAACGCGTTTAGTCCTGAAGCACGCTTATTTCAAGATAGTTAGGGTCCCAAGCTGCTTTCTGCTGTTTCAGCAAATACAAAGCAACAAGACTTACTATAGCGAAATTTTCTGCAGAGTGGGTAATTTTTTTTCCGGTTTATACGCCATAGGTTTTTTTGTAGTTATGCTTGAGAAAGTGAAAGTTTTTCTCAATACTAGAGTGATATGGAAAATCCCTCGGAGAAGGACATTGAACATAGACTCCGTTACGAACGCTGTTTGTCTTCCGCGATTGTCGAACTGAATACATTCGGCGATAAGGCGGTAACCAAGGCCCTGGGGCATATTCTATCATGCTCAAAAGCCTCTCGTATTTATATCTTTCAAAATTTCATCGATGAAAATAGTTATCTATTCATGCGGCAAGTCTTTGAAATCTGTGCCGACAATATCGAAGCGCAGATTGGAAATGAAGCACTACAACATGTTGTGTACAGCAAGGAGGGTTTGGAACGCTGGCAGAAATATTTATCCGAAGGAGAAAATATATACGGCAAGATTGAAGACTTTCCTGAAGAAGAACGTACTATCCTGGAGGCTCAGGGGATAAAATCCATCCTCATCATTCCTATCTTTGTACGGGGAGAGTGGTACGGTTTCATCGGTTTTGACGATGTGTTAGAAGGCCGTGAATGGAGTAAGGATGACATCCTGCTCTTACAGACTTTCTCACAGATGCTTGGCACCTTTTTCGAAAGGAAAGCAACGGAACAGAAACTGCGTTCGAAAAAAGAGCAGTTCGAGCTGGCGGTTAGAGGAAGCAATGACGGTATCTGGGACTGGGACCTGCACACCAATACTCTCTATCTTTCGGAGAGATGGAAGGGGATGCTCGGATATACGGATGCCGAACTGGAAAATTCATTTGATACGTTTCTCACACTCCTTCATAAAGACGACAAAGAAAGAGTTCTCCAGTATGTGGATGAATACCTTAAGGGAAAACACGAAAAGTATGACACCGAATTCAGGCTGCGGCACAAGAATGGTAGTTATCGATGGATACGGGCTCGGGGAGAAGCCCTGTTCGGAGCAGACGGGACACCCTACCGAATGGCAGGCTCTCATTCGGACATCACAGAGAAAATCGAATCGGAAAGAATGCTCCGGGAAGGGGAGGCCCAATTTAGAACTATCTTTCATAATTCCCCGCAGCCTATGGCGCTGACAGCATTGGAAAGCGGCAAAATTATCGAGGTCAACAATACCTTCTGCAAAAAGCTGAATGTTTCAAAGGAATCCGTTCTTGGCCGGACAACCACAGAATTGAATTTTTATTCTCCAGCTGACCGTGAAAAGTTTACTCACGAACTGCGCACGCATGGAAGGGTCGACGGTTTGGTAATGGACTTTAACACTCCAGAAGGTTACAAGCTAACTGCGAAAATGTTTGCAAGCTTTATCACGGTGAACACGCAAAAATATATTTTAACAATTTTTGACGACATTACCGAACAGAGACAGATGGAAGATGCCCTGCGAACAAGTGAGGAAAAATTCCGTAGTTTTGTCGAAAACGCGAACGACATTGTATACGCTCTTTCAAAGGACGCCGTTTTTACCTATGTTTCACCAAACTGGAAGGATATTCTCGGTCATGAGCCGGCGGAAGTGCTTGGAAGGAGAATCGACCGTTTTGTACATCCCGACGATCTGAACAGGTGTACGCAATTCTTTGAAAGAGTTTTGGAGACAGGAGAAAAGCAAGAAGGTATCGAGTACCGAGTTCTACATGTAAACAAGGAATGGCGCTGGCATATGTCCAACGCATCCCCTATGAAAGATGAAAAAGGTAATGTGACCGCCTATATCGGTATTGCCCGGGACATTACAGAGAAGAAAAAAGTGGAAGACGCTTTAGTCAAAGCGAAAGAAGCGGCGGTAAGTGCCAACAAAGCAAAATCTGAGTTTCTCGCCAACATGAGCCATGAAATACGTACCCCTCTAAACGCGGTAATAGGTTTTTCCCAGCTCCTGCAGGATACTCCCCTTTCACAGATCCAAGCGCAGTATGTCGATAATGTAAACTCCAGCGCTCAGGCCCTCCTTGGAATCATCAATGACATCCTCGACTTTTCGAAAATCGAAGCGGGGAAGCTGGAATTGGAATTGATAAAAACGGACATGTACGAGTTGCTTGAGCAGAGCATTGATATTATTAAATATGCGGCTGCAAAAAAAAATCTGGAAGTTCTGTTAGATATTGAGCAAGATATGCCCCGATTTGCGGTAGTCGACCCAGTGCGATTGAAACAGATTTTGGCGAACCTTTTAAGCAATGCGGTGAAATTTACTGAAGCCGGGGAGATAGAATTAAGAGTAGGGTTTGAACAACAGAAGAAATCCACCGGAACCTTTCACTTTTCGATCCGAGATACGGGAGTTGGAATAACAGATCAGCAAAAGCAGAAACTGTTTAAAGCTTTCAGCCAGGCGGACAGCTCTACTACGCGAAAATTCGGCGGTACCGGACTGGGGCTTATTATTTCAGAAAATATTGCCGGGAAAATGGGTTCAAAACTAAGCTTTGATAGTATCTATGGAGAAGGTACCAGCTTTTATTTTGACATAGAAACGGAAACTGAATACGGTGAAAAACTTATCTTGGGAAAAATCGAAGACATTGACCGCTGTCTGATTATCGACGATAACAAAAATAATCGAGAAATTCTCGAGCACATGATGGCCGCCTGGGGCATAGCATGTACAAGCTGTGAAAGCGGATTCGAGTCCTTGAAGATAATCGAGCAAAGCAAACCCTTCGATGTAATTATCTGCGATTACCATATGCCCTATCTTGACGGTTTGGAAACCATCAAGAGGATTCGGGATAATTTGTGGCTTTCACCGGAACAACAGCCGATCATACTGCTCCATTCTTCTGCGGATGATGCGCAGCTGGTGGAGCAATGTAAAGATTTAGGAGTCCGCTGGCGGCTTACGAAGCCGGTGAAACAGAATGAGCTCTATACGAAGCTTCTCGATCTGTATTCCAAGGATTCAGAAGAGATGATGCTGAAAGAAGATGGACAAATGGAATCAAAGCCCCGATTTCAGGGAAACACTGCAATAAGCATACTAATTGCCGAAGACAATGCGCTCAATATGCTGCTTGCCAAATCCATAGTGACTACCAGCATTCCTACCGCAGGAATCATAGAAGCTGTGAACGGTAAAGAGGCGGTGGAGCAGACGGTAAGGGAAAGGCCGGCGATTGTGTTTATGGATGTGCAGATGCCCGAGCTTGACGGTAACGATGCTACAAGAGAGATTCGGAAGCACGAAAAGGATAACCAATTAACTCCCGTTCGCATTATTGGGCTGACTGCCGGCGTCACGAAGGGAGAAAAGGAAAAAAGTCTCCGTGCAGGTATGGATGATCTAATTACAAAGCCCATTGACATTGAAAAATTGCAGCAGGTCATGCAAAAGTATCTTATGCAGAATGAGGATGGTCCTTCAGGCGAGATAGCAGAACACTTCGATAAAGAATCATTTACGGCAGCTATCGATGACCCGGTTCTAGTTGCCGAGATATATCAACACGCAAGGGAAGATGTACCGAGGAAATTATCCTTCCTTGATGATGCTATAAACGCAAATTCCGCCGAGGAAGCGGCAAAACTGGCACATACCCTCAAGGGTATGGCCTTTAGTCTTCAGTGCAGCCGGCTTGCTTCCCTCACACAACAACTGGAACAATCGATAGAACCAGGAGATATGGAGGCAGCTAAGAAAACTTTGGAGAAAATAAAAGCAGAATGGGACATCCTCGAACCCTTGATGAAGGTTGACTAGAATTCCGGCGGATTTGAAAGCTTTGTCAACGAACAGTATCAGCCGAACAACATCCACCTGCGGGTTGGCAAAAGCTCGCAATTAAGGACAATGCCGAACATGTGCGGGAGACGGTGCGTTTCTCTCGCATTGTGAACAACGGGGCATGTGGCATTTTTGTCTCACAAGGTTTTTAACGTTATGTATGCTTTTAGCTTCGAATTTTTTTATTAAGCGTGAGCTAGGCCGGCCTAAGAGAAAGCCCTGACAGAAATCGATTTTTATCTTGCGGGCAATGTTCAGGAGTTGCTGGGTGTCGATGAATTCGGCAATGGTTGAAACCCCAAGCTCGTGGGCAATCTCGTTCATCTTATTGAGGACCGTTACCGCTTTTTCATCCTCCTTCATTCGTTGGACGAGAGTTCCGTCGAATTTTATGTAATCCACCGAGAGACGGATAATGTTAGAGAAGTTCGAGTAACCCGATCCGAAATCATCAATAGCAATCTTGTAGCTTAGGTTGCGGACCGAGCGGATGAACTCACAGACTTCATCGTAGTTTTCAACCCCTTCGCTTTCGGTAATCTCGAGAACACAGCGGTTACTACAGCGTGGATATGTTTTCATCATTTCATCAAGGAAGGGAAGGAAGTCTTTATCGGTAATATTTTCCATAGAGATGTTTACGGTGAATTGCGTATCAGTGTTCCGCATTCGTTTAAAAGTTTTCTGAAATACGAGGCGGGTAAGTTCTTTATGGTATGAGCTGAGCTTGGTGGTGTAGAGGAATGCGCCCGGCGGAATAAGCTCACCATCTTCATTGCGGATACGCACCAGGGCCTCGTACATTGCAACCGTGGATCCGCGACTCTTGACAATAGGCTGGAACTCTACCTCTATCATATCGCTTTTTATCGCATGACTCACCATAGCCAGGGTGTTGGTGTGTGAGATGATATCTTCCTTTACGTCTTGGCTCTCGGTGTACATCATCTCCGACTTCG
>CAZRWN010000034.1:0-5999 GCA_964603735.1 uncultured Sediminispirochaeta sp.
TGAATTCGATTATTGTGGAGGGGAACCTGACCCGTGATCCTGAGTACCGGCTGACGCCGAAGGGTACGGCGGTGTGCATGTTCTCGCTGGCCTCTAACCGCTATTACAAGGTGAACGAGGAGACGCAGCAGGAGACATCTTTTTTCAATGTGGAGACCTGGGCCAAGCTGGCCGAGAGCTGCAACCAGTACCTGAACAAGGGGCGCGGCGTGCGGGTGATCGGGCGGCTGAAGCAGGATCGTTGGACCAATAAAGAGGGGCAGAACCGGGAGAAGATCAAGATAGTGGCCGAGCATATCGATTTTAAGCCGCAGTTCAAGAAGTTTCAGGAGCAGGAGGAGACTGAGAACGAGGTAGCGGCCGAGCAGGTGCAGAAGGACGATGATCAGGAGCTGCTAGAAGCGGTATAAAAAATGTGGCCGCGGCAAGTTATGTGAATCCGGGCCGGGCGGCAGGGTGTACCGCGCCGCCCGGCCTATACTGGCGGGGTTGCGGTGGATTTAACAGAAATCTATTAGACATAACCGGGATCATCGAATACAATTTATACCGTCTATGAAGGGCAAAAAGTTAAACAGCAAAGAGATCGACCAGCTGGTCGCAAAGATACGCTCGCTATATGACGACTACATGGTCAAGTTTATTCAGGGCTCCCGGGAGAAAACCGGCTTCGAGCAGCGCTATTTTGATGCGCTTAAGTCGCGGGTAAACCTGCAGCGCTTCCTGCTGGTGGAGCTGAAGATAGTGCAGCAGCTGATTGCCCGCGAGGAGCTGCTGCAGGGGCGGCAGGAGGCCGAGGCGTATCTGCGCGAGAAGGATTTGGTGGGGCCGAATGGACGGGGTGGTGCGAAGGATGTGGGGGCGCAGGCTGCCGAGGAGTCGGAGGAGCCGCAGGGGGATTTTGCCGACCGGGTGATCGAGCAGATGCAGCGCAAGGCCGAGAAGTATCCGCCGGTGGGCCTGGAGAGTAACGAGGTGTGGGAGGTGGATCACCTGTTCGGGGGGCTGCAGAAGTTCGAACGGGAGCTGTGGCCGCCGGTGGACCGGGTGTACCGCAAGGTGTATCCTTCGCGCTACGACGGGCCGCGGCTGATGCTGGAAACCCGGCTGCTGGAGCTGGCGGAGGCGCGGATGGGCGGGGTGCCGCAGGTGCTGCATACGCTGCAGCTGTTGATGGGCCGTTTTCCGCGGAACTACCGCGAAATCGAGTGGGAGAAGAAGCATACCATACTAAAAGCCTCGTTTTTCCTGCACACCATCCGGGGGGAGCTTGAAAAATTACGCCAGGAAGCGTATCTTTCGGAAGAGGATCGCCGGGCGGTGTTTAATGCGAATGAGTTTGTGAACGCATTGATCGAGGATTTCCGCCTGAAGGATCTGAAAGAGAAAGAGATATAGCTAAGAACAAGGAGTTTCCCTATGGCCGGCATTGATGTTACTGCGAACAATTTTGAGCAGGAGGTTCTGAACGCAGATGTTCCTGTGATTGTAGATTTTTGGGCCGAGTGGTGTGTGCCCTGTAAGATGGTCCACCCGATTCTCGACAAGATTGCTGAAGAGTACGATGGCAAGATAAAAATTGCCAAGATCAATGTTGATCAGGAAGGCGATATCGCCAGTCAGTACAACATAATCAGTATTCCAACCCTGTTACTGTTCAAAGACGGGAAAGTGGTGAACCAGCAGGTAGGTGCCGGTTCCCAGCAGACTATCGAAGGCTTTTTCAAAGATTACCTCTAGTTACTTATAGGTCAAGGTTCATACAGTACAGTCGAGTTCTCGGTCCCGAAGCTGGCCTGGCGGGTGTCGACGATGTACCAGTCGGCGGCGCAGTCAGTGTCTGCAGCGCCCGGTGGGCGGCACATGGAGCGGGTGGCGGTGGAGTCGTCCGGATTGACCGCATCTTCCGGGGCAATCAGGCGCCCGGCGGCGGTCCAGCCGCCTTCCATCCAGAGCTGGTCGGCCCGGTCCATGGTGGCGCGGCTGCCGAAGCCGCGGTAGTATTCGTCCGAGGCGGAGGTGCGGTTACTGTAGAGGAACCCGTCCAAAAGCTCGCCGTTGCTGTGACTGTAGACGCTCAGCACTCCGTTGTTGCCCGAGAGACCGCTGGCCCCATCCAACCATACATCCCAGGCCTCCATGCTCGCCTCCTCGGCGCTGCACTGCAGCGGGGATTCGGTTTCGTCGATTTCATCCGGCCGGCCGGCGGGGCGGCAGTGGATTACGATGTACTCGCCGGCCGCTACTTCGATGGCCGGGAAGATCTTGCAGTTGCGAATCAGGTCGCGGGTGCCGTCGATGAAGCAGAGCCCGGCGGTGTTGCCGTCTTCCAGCACCAGCAGCTCGACCTTGTCGGGGTTGCTGGCGGAGCCCTGAGTGGTGATTTCGTTCAGGCGCACTGCCGGGATAGCGGGGTTGAAACCGTAGAACTTGGCTAGTACGGTGTGGGTGTTGCCGGACTTGTCGCGGACACTGCACTCCAGGGAGTATTCGGTGCCGGGCTGCATTGCGTCCCGGAAGCTCAGCTGCAGGTGCTGGTCCGAAGCCTGCGGGCCGGCGGGTTCGAGTGTCAGGGCCGGGCTGCAGCTGTAGGACCGGGCGCAGTACTCGACCGGCTCGGAAAACTCCAGGGCCAGCGAGCGGCTGTCGTTTACCGCAATGGACAGAAAGACCGGCGGGCGCAGGTCGGCCTCCAGCAGGGCGCGGGTGTCGGCCACGGGGGTACAGCCTGCCAGGGCGACGGCCGATAAAATAAGGGTGAAGTACAGCGCAGGGGCTGCTTTTGTGTTACAATTGAATTGTAGGCGTTTCATAGTGTTTCCTCCTCATTTATAGAGAGGGGGCAGCTCGGCGCCGTGCTTCAGTATGTGACGGAAAAATTTATAAGAGGACAAAAAATGGAGCAGAAGCTGTTTGAAAAGTACGGAATGACCGTCGATGAGGGCAAAGTGCTGTTCAAGGAGGGGGATGAGGGGCATCAGATGTTCATCATCCAAGAGGGCAGTGTGCGGATTAGCAAGAATATCGACGGGCGGGAGCACACCTTGGCGGTGCTGGGCAAGGGCGATTTTTTCGGCGAGATGGCCATTGTCACCCAGGCGGTGCGCACCGCTACGGCCACCGCCGCCTCTACGGTGAAGCTGCTGCAGTTCGACCGCGAGGGCTTTCACAGCATGATCGAGAAGAACGCCCGGATAGCGCTGAACGTGATCGACAAGCTCTGCCGCCGGCTGCAGCAGGCCAATATGCAGATTCAGCACCTGGTGCGCCGCAACGAGCGGGGCCTGATTGCGCTGAACCTGCACTACGCCTTTACCGAGAAGGCGGGCGGGCAGACGGTGCTGGAGTACGCCAAGCTGCTGCGGGAGCTGTCGTTGAACATGGAGTTTCCGCAGGAGAAGATTCAGAAGTATATTGCCGAGCTGCGGGAGAAGCAGATCCTCAAGCTGGAGAACGACAAGTTGGAGCTGTTGGATGCCGGCCGGCTGGGCGATATTGCAGAGACTGCCGGCTGAGCGGGCCGGAGCCGCGGCGAAACGCGGGATGGCGAACACGAACCCATTAATTATTAATAAAGGATAGATACATATGTGTGGAATTGTTGGATATTGCGGACCCAAACCGGCAGCAGACGTACTGCTGGAGGGGCTCAAGCGTCTGGAGTACCGCGGCTATGATTCGGCCGGGCTGTGCATCGGCGACGGGAAGGAGCTGCAGATTTTCAAGTGCACCGGGAAGGTGCGGGAGCTGCGCGAGATAGTGCCCGAGGATATCGGCGGGCAGTTCGGCATTGGCCACACCCGCTGGGCGACCCACGGCGGGGTAACCGAGAGCAATGCGCACCCCCACAGTGATGACAAGCAGAGTGTGGTGGTGGTGCACAACGGTATTATCGAGAACTACCAGGCACTGAAGAACAAGCTGATCTCCGACGGGCATACCTTTCAGTCGGAGACCGACACCGAGGTGATCGCCCAGCTGATTGCCGTGATGTACAAGGGCGACCTGGAGCAGGCCGTGCGCGAGGCGGTGTACCTGCTGAAGGGCACTTACGGGATCGCGGTGCTGCACAAGGACGAGCCGGGCAAGATCGTGGGCGCGCGCAACGGCTCGCCGCTGGTCTTAGGTGTGGGCGAGGGCGAGATGTTCCTGGCCTCCGATGTGATGGCGATGATGGCCCACACCAAGAGCGCGATTTATCTGGAGGACGGCGAGCTGGTCAGCCTGACCAAGGATTCCTATAAGATGTTCGATATCAACGACCGGCACCTGGAAAAAGAGGTGGAGCACATCCACTGGGAGCTGGAGCAGCTGGAGAAGAACGGCTACACCACTTTCATGGAGAAGGAGATCCACGAACAGAGCCAGTCTATTCATCGGGCCCTGCAGGGGCGGCTGGATATGGACGGGGCCACTGGGCACCTGGGCGGGCTGAACCTGACTGCCAAGGAGCTGCTGAACATCGAGCGGGTGGAGATCGTGGCCGCCGGTACCAGCTACTACGCCGGGATGGTGGGCGCTTACCTGCTGGAGCGGATGGCCCGCATTCCGGCGCATGCCGAGCTCAGTTCGGAGGTGCGCTACAAGAACCCCATTGTGCAGCCCAGCACCCTCTACTTTGTGGTTTCGCAGTCCGGCGAGACGGCCGATACCCTGTACGCGATGCGGGAGCTGCAGCGCAAGGGTGCTACGGTGCTCGGGGTGTGTAATGTGGTTGGGGCGACGATTCCGCGCGAATCCGACGGCGGGGTGTACATCCACTCCGGCCCGGAGATTGCGGTGGCCTCGACCAAGGCTTTTACCAGCCAGATCAGCGTGTTCTACCTGTTTACCCTGCTGATGGCCCGCATGCGGCACTACTCTTTCGAGGAGGGCTACAGCTTTATTTCGGAACTGAACCGCGTTCCGGCCCTGGTGGAGCAGACCCTGCAGCGGGCGGCCCAGGTGCGCGAGGTTGCGGGGCGCTACGCCCGGCATGAGAACTTTCTGTTTCTCGGCCGCGGGCTGCTGTACCCGGTGGCCCTGGAAGGCGCCCTCAAGCTGAAGGAGATTAGCTACATCCACGCCGAGGGCTACAGCGCCGCCGAGATCAAGCACGGACCCATCGCCCTGATCAACGAGAACACCCCCAGCGTCTTCCTGGTGCCCGACGGCGGCCTGCGCGACAAGGTGATCAACAGCATTAAAGAGGTGCAGGCCCGCGACGGCAAGGTAATCGCGGTGGCGGTAGACGGCGACGAGGAGATCGAGGAGATTGCCGAAGAGGTGCTGTGGGTGCCCAAGACTCACGAGCTGCTGTACCCCTTTCTGATGGTGATTCCTCTGCAGCTGTTCGCCTTCGATATTGCCCTGGAGCTGGAGCGCGATGTCGACCAGCCGCGCAACCTGGCCAAGAGTGTTACGGTGGAGTAGGGCTGCGATGGCGCTGCTTGCGTGCACCCCGGAGCGTCAGCTTTCCGCCCGCGCCGCCGCCGGCCTGCTGGTGTTGGTGCTGGCGGGCGTTTTGGGGATCGGGCCGGGCCCGGCCCGGCTGGCCGCCCAGCAGGGGGATGATGAGGCTGGCTCGCAGGATGTAGCCCTGCTGTCCGACGGGCCCGAGCTGGGCCGGGGGCTTCCGTTTCTTCCCGCCAATGTGATTCCGCATTACCAGGGCCGTTACGAGTATCAAAAAAGTGAGATCGATGTGTTTTATACCGAAAAAGAGATAGTCCGCTTTTCCAGCTGGCAGCCGGTCGACTGCGAGGGGTACCGGTTGTATCGCCTGGACGGGGCCGGGCAGTCTGAGGGTCAGGCTGCCGGTCAGCCCGCTGATGTCGGGCCGATAGTCGAGCGGCCGGTGTTTTTTTATGAAACCGACCAGTACGCCCTGTTTATCCGGGCAGAACAGCGCTATCTCTGCACCTTCTTTCCCCGCTTTATGAGTGAGTTTGTCTATTTCAGGAGTGTCCAGAATTTCGCTGCCAATCGCCCGCCCTTCCCGGCGGTGGTGGACTAAGGGC
>CAZRWN010000034.1:6099-8346 GCA_964603735.1 uncultured Sediminispirochaeta sp.
GGTGGGCTAAGGGCGGTTGGCGGCCGAGTGCTGCCAATATACCTTGCGGGCGGCCTTCTGAATTGCGTGGGTTCCGCGGCCGTGGCGGATGGCCTTGATTACCCTTTGGTTGTCCGTCGGCAGGGTTCCGCCCAGGATGCTGATGGGCAGGTGCTCGAAGGCTTCCGGCAGCATCGGGGTGGTCGGTCCGAGCAGCACGCAGGGAGTGCCCGGCGGGACGTGGGCCAAGACCTCCTCGGTGGAGCCGTGGATCAGGCTGGTGGAGGTGAGGATGACCGCATCGCTGTTCTCCTCCAGGTTCCGGTAGAACTCCTGTTTGGAGCCGATCTGCTTGCCCAGATCGAAGGCATTCACTGAAGCTCCGCGGGCCTCGATTTTGGCGACTACCGGCCCGAAGTATCCGATCATCGACACCCGGCTGCCGGCGGCGATCTGCAGGTCGTCGAGCAGTGAGTCCTGGTCCTCCTCGCAGGCCTCTGCCCGGGCGTAGTTCAGTGCGTTGGCTGTGGCTACTGCCACCGAGCGTTCCAGCAGATCGTCTGAAAAGAGTTTTGCCAGCAGCAGCCGGGCCGGCTTGCCCTCGAAGTCTTGCGGGTCTTTGAAGAGGGTGCAGGAACCCTTGCTGCTGAGCCAGCTGTAGGCCACTCCCGAGTGCCCGTTATCGAGCACTACCACAGTATATCCGAGGCCGATGCAGAAGTACTGCACTGTACGCGCGGCCGCCTCTTTTTCCAGTAAGTTATATAATCGTGTGTAAATTTCCATAACGCCTCAGCGTAGCGCCGCATCCCCCGCGTGTCAATGCCGGCAGTCCGTTGACACGCGCCGGGGGCGCCGGTAAGCTTTGCACTAGCGCCCAAAAGAGCATGAAAAGCGGAGGAAGAGAATGGCAAAGTTGTGGCAGAAGGATTACCAACTGGATGCGCTGGTCGAGGAGTTTACCGTCGGTGAGGATTGGAAGCTGGACCGGCAGCTGCTGACAGCCGACGCCCTGGCGAGCATTGCCCACGCCCGGATGCTGGCTTCAATTGATATCCTCACCCCGGACGAGCTGCAGCAGCTCGAAGAGGGACTGCGCGAGATCCTGCGCAAGGTAGGCCGGGATGAGTTTGCCATTCGTCCGCAGGATGAAGACGGGCACACGGCCATCGAGAACGCGCTGGTAGAAAGTCTGGGGGAGGCCGGAAAGAAGATCCACACCGGTCGCAGCCGCAACGACCAAGTGCTGACCGCCCTGCGGGTCTGGACCCGGGATGCCTCCCATCGCCTGGCGGCCGCCGCCCTGGAGACCGCAGCCGCCTTTCTCGAACTGGCTGAGGGCCACGCGGATGTGCCCCTGCCGGGGCGGACCCACATGCAGATTGCCATGCCGGCCTCGGTGGGCCTGTGGGCCGGAAGCTTTGCCGAAGAGCTGCTCGACGGAGCGCTGTACCTGCAGCAGGCGGCCCGGCACGTCGACCAGTCACCCCTCGGTTCGGCGGCCAGTTACGGTGTGCCGCTGCCCCTCAACCGGCAGATGACCGCCGACCTGCTCGGTTTCAGAAGCCTGCAGCACAACGTGCTGTATGCCAACAACACCCGCGGCAAGTTCGAGGCCATCCTCCTCGATGCGGCCGAACAGCTGATGCTGAGTCTTAGTAAAGCGGCCCAGGATCTCATTCTCTTTTCGATGCCGGAGTTCGGCTACTTTACCCTGCCGAAGGAGCTCTGCTCGGGTTCCAGCATCATGCCGCAGAAGCGTAATCCCGACATGCTCGAGCTGATCCGCGGCAAGGCAGCCACTGTCTCCGGCTATGCGCAGCAGATCAAGCAGGTGATCCGTTCGCTGCCCAGCGGCTACAACCGCGATTTTCAGGAGACCAAAGAGCCGTTCCTGCGCGGCATGCGCCTGACCTACCGCTCTCTGAAGGTGATGAGCCTGACGGTTCGTGAGTTGCAGGTAAATCGCGTGGTGCTGGAAGCGGCTATGCCCCCTGAAATCTATGCCACGGATGCGGCCATTGAGAAGGTTCAGGCCGGCATGAGCTTTCGGGATGCCTATGTGGAGGTCGGAACCCACCTGGACCAGCTCCGGAGCCGGACCGCCGCCGAAAGCCTTGCGCTGCGAACATCCGAGGGGGCTCCCGGAAATCTCGGTCTCGATAAGGTGCGGACAGAAATAGAGGCAGCGCAGTCGGCACTGGAGAAAAGTGCCGGAGAAAACCGGCGGAAAATGGAGGGCTTGGCCGGCGCGGCGGTGGAGGTGGC
>CAZRWN010000034.1:8446-30093 GCA_964603735.1 uncultured Sediminispirochaeta sp.
CCCGCTGCAGTTTTGTAAAATTTGCGGTTCGCGGTTTCTTTCTGTAAAATTTAAGTGTATCATAAAAACTACTAAGGAGGCGGAACAATGAACGATACACAGGTCATTGATATCCTAAAGAAAGCAATTATGCTCGAACAGCAGGGACGGAACTTCTACAAAAAGGTGGCTGACCAGACCGGCAGCGAAGCGATAAGGAACATCTTCACCATCATGGCCGAAGAAGAGAAGAAACATGAACAGATTCTGACCGAACAGGCATCCCAGTATCAAAACAGCGGTTCTTTCGACTTCAAGGGCGATATCGGCGATCCTGAAGAGTTTTCCCGTGAGGTCTTGTCGAAACAGATTACTGAACAGATAAGTGCTGCCAGTTACGAAGCGGCTTCGATTTCCGCCGCCATAGCCATGGAGCAGAAGACAGTCGACCTCTATTCCTCCCAGGCCGAGCAGAGCCGGGATGCGGCGGCTAAAAAGATGTACTCGGAGCTGGCCAAGTGGGAGAAAACGCATGTGGGCTTTCTGAATGAAATCTATAACGATTTGTTGGAATCCTCGTGGTATGATTCGAGCTTCTGGCCGTTTTAGTATCGCCAACAAGATGTGAATGGTGCGCTCTTCCGAAAGTATCAAAACCAAATTTGTTTTATCCATAAGCGGAACGGTGGTGTTCTTCTTGCTGGTGCTGCTCTTCATGAGCTACAGCCTCCTGAAGGACTCCGCCGTCGACAATGCCCGCGAACTCTCACAGACCATCCTTGCCGAAACCGATAAGCAGATAGACTCCTTCTTTACCGAAATCGAGCACCTGACCCGCTCTATGACCGGTTTTCCGGCCTTTTACGAGGTGCGGGTGGATGAGATGCGGACCATCATTCTCTCCACTGTCAGGGCCCGCAGCGAATACCTGCGGGCGATTTATCTGGGCACCGCCGACGGGGAGATGTATGAATGGGGGATCGGTGAGGGAATGGTGGACAACATGCCGGTCTTCGAGCCGGATTATGATCCGCGCAAGCGGCCCTGGTACCGCGAGGCGGTAGAGATAGACGGGTTTACCATTACAAAGCCCTACATCTATGCCAGTGTCTCTGCTCTGGGCATCACCGGTGTGCAGCCGCTGTATCATCCGAACGGAGAGTTTATCGGGGTGCTCGGGCTGGATATCATGCTGGAGGACCTGAAACGCATGATAGAGGAACTGCGGCTGCAGAAGGGCGGCAAGGTAATTCTCTTGAATCAGGAAAACAAGGAGATTGTGAATCAGTTCTGCACCACTACTTCCTATTCCGCACTTCGTGAGGGTCCCGAACCGGTAGCGGATGCCGCCGATTCGCTCCGTTTGAAGGATTTTGATATGTTCGATGTGGAGAAATTGTCAGAGGGGAAAAACTCGCATTTTGTGACGAAAATCGACGACGGAAGCCACTACTACATTACCTCGACGCAGAACCAGATGACTGGCTGGAAGCTTATTGTTGCCCTGCCGTACGAGGCGGTGATGGCACAGGCGACCAACAGTATTCGCCTGATTGTTTCGCTGGATATACTGTTGATGATGCTGCTGTCGGTGGTCATCGGCTTTTTCAGCAACAGGATTATTATCCATCCGCTGCAAACTACTGTTGAGGTCATGCGGCGGCTCGAGCGCGGCGAGACCGAAGCGCGGGTTCCGATCAGCCGGAATGACGAGCTGGGTACGCTGGCCCATCAATTCAACCGCCTGATTAACATTGTGAATGACTACCGCAAGAGTCTGGAGGAGAAGGTCGAGCGGCGTACGGAAAAAATCGCCGCCCTGCAGCAAGAGAACGTGCGGCTGCGGATTATCGAGGAGAAGGAGCGCATCTACGGGTATCTGCACGATTCGCTCGGTGCCAGACTGACCAACATCTTTATTTCTAACAATGTTGCTCGATCGGCGGTAGAGAAGGATCCGCAGGTGCTGGAGGAGATGCTGCAGCAGATTGAACGCAATACCCAGCAGGCCATCGGGGATTTGAAGGAGATACTTTTCAGCTCGCAGGATGAGAACCGCAAAATGATCGACTTTCCGAAACTCATTAAGCATCACATAAAGGAGCGGCTGAATCTGAAGAATATCAAGTTTGTCTATTCGATTTCAAATCCGGAAGATCTGAACGATCTGGACCGGGAGGCGCGCTTCGAAATTGAAAAAATTCTGCAGGAGCTGGTCAGCAATACCCTCAAGCACTCACAGGCCGACCGTGTCGAGCTGTCGCTGTCGACGGCGGCGGGAAAAGTGGCCATTCACTATCTTGATAATGGCGTCGGATTTGATACACTGTTGATCGACGGGGAGGGGTTCGGACTGCACAATATGGAGCACCGGGTCGAGAACCTGGGCGGGATCTTCCGGCTGGTGACAGAGCCAGGTCAAGGGGTAGATGTGCAGATAGAACTTCCGATGGAACTGAAGGAGCGCAGCAGTATATGATTCGGCTTATGATCTGTGAAGATGTGAAGGATGTTCGCGAAGGCTTCCGCTATCTGTTGAATATGGAAGATGGCATGAAGGTTATTGCTGCCTATGAATCGGCCGAGGAGATGCTGGCCGGGATGCGGCATCTGGGGGCTCCTGATATCGTTTTGATGGATATCGAGCTGCCGGGGATGTCGGGAATCGAGGCAACTACTGAAGTCAAATGCCAGTATCCGGAGGTGGCGGTACTGATTCTCACTATCTTCGAAGAGGAGGAGAAGATTCTCAACGCGATTCAGGCCGGGGCGACCGGTTATATCCTCAAAAACTCCAAGCCCGGAGAACTGGTTGCCCAGATCAGGGCCCTGCACAGCGGCGGTTCGCCGATCAGCCCGAATGTAGCCCGGGTACTGCTGCAGGAGTTCCAACGCGACCACAGCAGCAAAAACCACGACGATTACAACCTCACACCCCGTGAGAAGGAGATCGTAAAGGGAATTGTCGAGGGGCTGACCTACCGGGAAATTGCGGAGGCGTACTGCATTGCCAGTTCAACCGTAAAAAAACACATTTTACACATCTATAAGAAACTGAATGTCCGTTCAAAGGTGGAGTTCATGAAGAAGGTAATGGAAACCGACCTAATCTGACCGGCCGGCCCTGTGCCTCCAGACCGCATTGTGGACCATTTATACCCCATTTGGTGTATATACGGACACATTGGTACGTACTTTTTACGGAAATATACTTAATATGGCGCATATACGGCAGCCGAATCCCGTAGTCTAATAGTAATATCACAATTCCGCCATATTATTTTAGGAGGCAAAAACTTATGAGTGCAGAAGGAAAAAAGGGAGCCTTCGATTGGTACTTTAAATCAAACCTGTTACTTCGGATTTTGATCGGCTTGATTTTGGGTGCTATCGTCGGACTCATCGCAGGGGAATCGATCATGTGGGTCGCTCCTCTGGGAGACATTTTTGTACGGCTGTTGTCAATGATCGTTATGCCGGTCATTTTTACGACGCTGGTGGTTGGAGCTGCCAGTATCAGCCCGGCCGAGCTGGGAAAAGTCGGTATTAAGATCGTGCTTTTCTACCTGCTGACGTCCGCCCTGGCAATTGCCATTGGTCTTATCATGGCCAACCTTTTCAAACCCGGACTGGGTCTGGAACTGACCGGTGCTGCAGAAGCTGCCGGCAAGAGCGTTGACGCGCCGGCTCTGAAAGACACCCTGACCAACATTATACCAAAGAATCCCTTCAAAGCGCTGGTCGACGGCGACGTGCTGCCGACTATCTTTTTTGCGATTGTTTTTGGTATTAGTCTGAGTTACCTGAAAATGAGCGGCGATGATCGAATTAAGTCCGCTGCTGATGTACTGTACAAAATTTTCGACGGTGCTGCCGAAGCTATGTTTATCGTAGTGCGCGGCGTACTGCAGTACGCTCCGATCGGTGTATTTGCACTGCTGGCAGTAGTATTTGCACAGCAGGGCTCCGAAGCCGCCGGCCCCTTGGGTATCGTAACCCTGGGTGTATATCTCGGGCTTGTGCTGCATATTCTGTTGATATACGGCGGTCTGCTGGCAATCAACAAGCTGAACGTCTGGAAGTTTCTCTCTAAGGGAAAAGAGGCGATTGTCACCGCATTTGTTACCCGCAGCAGCGGCGGTACCCTTCCGGTTACCATGCGCTGTGCCCGCGAGAACATGGGTGTGTCGAAGAATGTGTACTCCTTCACCCTGCCCCTCGGTGCAACTATCAATATGGACGGAACTGCAATCTATCAGGCTGTATGTGCCATGTTCATAGGTTTTGCTATCGGCCTTCCGCTTAACTTCGCTCAGCAGATTACTATCATTATCACCGCTGTCCTGGCGTCGATCGGAACCGCTGGTGTTCCCGGAGCCGGAGCGATCATGCTGATGATGGTACTGCAGTCGATCGGCCTGCCGGTTGAGGAAGGCTCGGCGGTTGCCGCTGCTTACGGAATGATTTTGGGAATTGATGCAATCCTCGATATGGGCCGCACCGCTGTGAATGTGACCGGTGACATGGCCGGTACCGCCATCGTAGCCAAGAGTGAAAACGAGCTCGATATGTCCAAGTGGTCGTGACGCGGATCAAGAATCTTGAATCCGCCGCGATCACTCGAACCAGATCTTGGTTTGTATGTAAGTAAAAGTAAATGATAAAAAAAGGCTGCCTGATACTCCTCAGGCAGCCTAATTAGTGATCCGTTTTTCCACCACTTCGGCCCGCAACAGTAAGGTAAACACCTTTCCTATGCGGGCCGTTATTTATCCATTCAATGCGGCAGCGATTATCTCGTCAACCTCTTTACCGGTTAACTCTTCCTTTTCAAGTAGTGCTTTGGCAAGTTCGTCAAGGGCTTTGCGTTTCTCCTTCAGGATGGCGGATGCCTTCTTGAAGCTGCGGTCGATCACCGATTTTATTTCATCATCGATTTTTTTGGCCGTCTCTTCACTGTATTGCTTGCCGCGGGTAAGCTCTTCACCCAGAAACACGTTGCTCTTTTCATCCTGGAAATGGGTGTTACCTAACACCTCGCTCATTCCCCAGGCGGTAATCATACGCCGGGCCAGCTTTGAGGCCTGGTCCAGGTCGTTCTCGGCTCCGGTGGTGGCGGTCTGATACACCGCATCCTCGGCTACACGTCCGCCCAGCAATACCGATATGCGATCCTCCAGCTGCTCCTTTTTGTAGATGTAGCGCTCCTCCGCCGGCAGCTGCTGGGTAACTCCCATCGCCTGACCGCGCGGAATAATGGTGACCTTGTGAATCGGGTCGGTATTCGGCAGCTCGTGGGCGATCAGGGTGTGTCCGGCTTCGTGATAGGCGATCATCTCTTTCTCTTCGTCGGTGATTGTCAGTCCGGTTCGTTTAAGCCCCATTAAGACAGTATCACGGGCATCTTCTATGTCGGCCTCTTCAATAGAGTCCTTTTTACGGCGGGCTGCAATTTGGGCGGCCACATTCAGCAGGTTCTCCAGGTCGGCGCCGCTGAATCCAGGGGTTCCACGGGCCACTCGCGTGAGATCGACCGACTCGTGCATTGGTTTCTTCTTGGCATGCAGCGATAGAATGAACTCGCGGTCCTTCAGCGACGGCAGGCTTATACCTATTTCCCGGTCGAAGCGTCCCGGCCGTTTGAGGGCCGGATCCAGGATATCCGGACGGTTGGTAGCAGCGATGATGATGGTGCTCTCATTTGGTTCGAAACCATCCATTTCGGAGAGCAGCTGGTTGAGGGTCTGCTCACGCTCATCATGACCACCGCCCAATCCGGCACCACGGTGCCGGCCGATGGAATCGAGCTCGTCAATGAAAATGATGCTCGGGGCTGATTTTTTGGCGTCGGTGAACATATTGCGCACCCGTGCCGCACCGACACCAACGAACATCTCCATGAAGTCCGAGCCGCTGGTGCTGTAAAAGGGCACATCCGCCTCACCGGCCACTGCTCTGGCTATGAGGGTTTTTCCGGTTCCCGGAGGCCCTACCAGCAGGATGCCGCGGCTCGGACGAGCGCCGAGTTTCTTATAGCGGTCCGGGTTCTTCAAGTAATCAACGATGTCCTGAATTTCTTCCTTAGCCGATTCTAATCCCGCCACATCCTCAAAGGTCATTTTGACCTTGGTTTTATCGTACAGCTTGGCTTTGTTCTCGCCGACTGAGAACATATTCTGTCCTCTGGAGCGCATGCTGCGCCACATGATGATTCCGAGCCACACAAACAGCAGCAGCGGCAGCAGGTTCGCAAAAATATCCCAAAAGCCCTGCTGGTTGGCTGAATTGGTTATTATGGTCACATTGTTCTGCTCCAGCATTGACAGCAGCTCGTCGTCTCCGGTGGCCGGCAGATAGGTGATAAACTGCTGCAGATCGGTTCCGCCGACATTTTTTTGGCTCTTCAGGGTTCCTTCGATGGTGTCCCGGGTCATTTCTACTTTAGATACGTTACCGGAGCTCACGAGGTCCTTGAACTGTGTATAACTAATCACGTTGGATTTTTGTTGCATCATTAAGATATTAAAAAACGGGAGTAAGAGCAGCAGGATTACAATAATCCACGTAAAACGGCTAAAATTGAAGCCGCCCTGCGGAAACTTCCAGTTCTGATTTTGTTTATCTGGATTATTGTTTTCCTGATCGTTGCGGTTATTTTCGTTCATGTAATATACCTCCACAAGGAAAAATACTATCAAACAGCTTGGCAATCAAGGTAACTGTCCCGAAGCTTATTGTTCTCTATCAATTTTGAAGGGAAACATCAGAAATACTGGTATAGATACTTTGGATACCATTGTACAGATGCTTTTGGGAAAGTTCAACGCTATCAGTGTAAGACCTGTGGCCGAACTTTCAGCGATCAGACTTTCAGTTTGAACTATTACGCGAAGAGAGTTGTTGATTACGAACAGCTTTTTAGACAGTTGCGATCGACAGCGGGTATACCTGATTTATCCCGAAATCGTCTCCTTAAGCTGGCAACTGTATCTATCAATAAGCTTCGGGACAGCTTAAAAAGAATACGAGCCGCTGAGGCCGATTGAGATTCCCCGCAGCCGCGATGTAAACGTCTCCTCAAAAGTACTACCTGGCGTTACCGAATCGGGGCCTTGTGTTACTTCAAAATACTTATCGCTGGATAGGGTAGTCTCTGCTCGTATGTCAGTCAGGACTGCATCGATGCCCACGCTGATGGCATCAATTTGAAAGCCGACTGTGCCGCCGACCTGGTAGCCGAAACCGAATGAGATGTCGGTGTCGAGGTTTTCGAAGATATAGTAATCAAATCCGGTAGCTTCACTGCCATAGTACCGCCCGACTGCGCCGTCGAAAGTCTGTGGTGCAACAATCCATGCGCCGGCGATGCCGCCGAACGCCTCGAGGTAGACCGGCCCTAAGGGGACATGGGTTTCGAGACGCAGAAAGGGAATGAAGGTATCGGCGGTGTACCAGATGGTGTCGTCCATCTGCGTGAGCGACTCGTCTTCTCCACTTTTATCGTATGGCATGAAGCCGGATGCCTTGATATAGGTAAGTCCAATTGGTACAGAGAGATACTCACCCAAACCAATGCTTGTGGAGAGGCCGGCCTCTTTGGATACGCTCCCGCTTCCATCCAGAAGGGATTCCGGAAAGAAGAATGAAAGTCCACTTCCTGCCGATTGACCGAAGCTGAGGTATGCAGTCAACAACAATAGCCCTATAGTTAATCCGATTTTACGCATAGTTCTCTCCTCTTTATTCTTTGGTTATAGAGTAGCGGATCAGGCCACAAAAAGAAATACCGCAGACGGTGATTATCCTTTGGAGTGAAGTGCTTCCGCTAAAGATTCGCCTGCGGAATAGGCTTTCGCAAGAGAATCGGGGTCTTTCTTCACCGATCCCACGGAAAAATGGCGCGTGATTGGCAGCTCGGTAATCAACTCATAACCCATCACCTTAAAAGCATCGGTCATTGCAGGCATGGTGACCCCGAGTTCGGAGGCCTCTTTTTGCTCACATACCCCCACAGTGACCAAGGCTCGGTATTTTGAGGCCAGCCGACAACTATAGGGTCCCGGCCGGGGGTTTGTGAACTCAAAATAGGGGTATAAGCGGTCGATGAAAGCCTTCATGTAGGGAGTGATATTATAATTGTAGGTGGGGGATGCGGTTACTAAGCCTTGACTCTCTTCGATTTTAGGGTACAGCAGATGCATCCCGTCATAGAACTTGGTGCAGGTCTTATCTTTGCGGCATTGTTCGCAGCCGATGCAGGGATGGATGGCATAATCACGTAGGTACACAATTTCTGTATCGACTGAATGTGCCTCGAGTCCCTTTGCTACCTCCGCTAAAACGGTATCGCTGTTGCCGTTTGCCCTTGGGCTTGCACTGACAAGCAATGTTTTCATGGTTTCACCTCTAATCATCAATAATCTTCGGGACAGTTCCTACGGCAGCGAATTGCGTTCGTAGAAAATGCCCGCTTCGTAGCCCTGTATACGGCTGTTTTGGCCGGCTAACTCCAGGCGCTTTTCACATAGAGCGGCGTATTCCAGCTCGCGTTCTATACCACAATAGCTGCGACCAAGCTTTTTCGCAACTACGGAGGTGGTTCCCGAACCCAAAAAGGGATCAAATACCATCTCGCCCTCGCGCGAGCTGGCCAAAATGATCTTTGCCAGTAATTTTTCCGGCTTCTGAGTTGGATGATCGGTATTTTCTGGCATCGACCAATAGGGAACAGTTATGTCTGTCCACAAGTTGGAAGGATGGGTAAGCCGGAAGCTCCCAGAGTTTGTGGTGTACCAATCCTTGGGTTTACCACGAATGTCTCGGTAGGGAGCCATCACCCGCCGTTTCAGTTTGACTGCATCCACATTGAAGTAGTAGTCGTTAGATACGGTTGCAAACCAGATATCCTCAGAGCTGTTCTTCCAGTTGTGTTTTGCGCCGCGCCCCTTTTCCCTCTCCCAGGTAATTCGGTTCCGTACAGTAAAGTGCCTGCTGAGAACCTCAAGCACATCCGCGGTACTGCGCCAGTCGGTGCAGACATACACTGAAGCGCTCGGTTTGAGCAGTGGAATCAGGCGTTCGAACCAGGCTTCCAGCAGTTCTTTGTATTCTGAGTTGCTGCGGGGGCTAAACTTACTCGAGTTGAACCTTTTATAGAGGTTATACGGTGGATCGACAAAGAGCAGATCGATGAACGCTTCAGGAAGATACTCTGCAGCAGAATGAAAATCGGCGGCTATTGTTTTGTCGGTTATATAATTAACTGGAACTTTAGTTCTAGTGACAGCGGTGTGAAGTGTGTTCTGGCTGCGTGCTGATAATTCGTCGATAGTAATGCAGCGCTTAAGGTAGCGGTTTTGTTCCTGCGGGTTGAGCACGATGGTTCGGTTGCGGGGTGCGCGCGCTGTTTTGGATGAATTAGCCGGTGAGGATTCTTTCCTGTGGGGCTCTGGGGCTCCATCCTTGGGCTGCTTATTTGAGCTCATTTATCCTATTATAGCTGAAAAGCGGGCCGAATTGAAGCGGGGATTAGAGGGAAATGCATTGCAAAAAGCCGGAAGGTATATTATTACTATTAGTGGTATGGCTGAAACTAAGACCGAACTTTCAAACCTTATTCTGAATATTATTGAGGGGGTCTCCGATGGAATTTTGATACAAAATGACAACGGTGAGATCCTTTTTTTTAATGATAAATTGCTCGAGCTCACCGGTTGGAACTCTTATTATGTACTGTTCAACCAGCAGGAGATCAAGTCGAAACTGCAGATTGAGGAAGAGGCCGGTGAAAATGATGCCGATGAAAGGCTCGATCATATAATCACGCTCAGTCCCAAAGTCCAGCCCTTGGAAGTAGTGCGGACGCGGGTGGAATCACCGAGCGGGAACTATTACTTTGTGAGTCTCAAACCTACTGCTCAGCAGACCAATTTTGAATCTTACCGGCTGCACTATGAGCAGCTGTTCAACAATGTCGGTGATCCTATGTTCACAGCCGATTTGTACGGCAATATAAAAACCGCCAATCCGGCTTTCGCCCGGGTGTTCGGCTATGAGGCGACTACCGGGGCCATGGATCAGGATGAGTACGAGCATAAACTGCCGAACCTGCGCAAAATGTATGTGTACAATGATGAACTCGACGATAAAATCAGGCGCCTGGTTCAGGACGGACGGGTTTTCAACATAGAAACCCACCTCTACACCCAGGATCATCAGATAAAACGGGTGCTGGATACCTCCTGGGTCATCAGAAATGCCCACGGAACGGTGAAAGGATACGCCACACAATTCAAGGATGTGACTTATCTGAGGAATATCGAATCGAGGCTCAAGATCTCCGAGCGGAACTTCACAATTCTCTTTGATACGATTATTTCCTCAATCATTGTGTTGGATGAAAACGGGCGAATCCTCAACCTCAACTCCGCCGCCGAAAAGGTGTACCGTAATAAATGGGAACACATGGTCGGCGAACATTATGACGACATCCTGCGGGCTTCCAAAGAAAGCGAGTCATTCGCCAAACTAAAGCGCCTGGTCAGCGAGAACGAGGGAAAATTCGTAAAGAGCGAGGTTGTCCGCATCCGCCACGATGGAGAGAAAATATATACCTACGCTGCTTTCACCGAAATCAAGGACAGCAGCGGAGCGGTGATAGCCTATTCATTAACCGAAAAGGATCTTACCGAGCGCGTGCACCTGGAGAACAAACTGCGCGATTCCTTTGATCAGATCAAAGAAACCCAGTCGGCGGCAATTATCGGGTTTGCCAAGCTTACCGAGTACCGGGACAAGGACACCGGGCGTCATCTGGAGCGGATACGCGAGTTTACCCGCATTATGGCCACCACGCTTCGAAATAAACCCGAGTATAAAGATTATATTACCGAAGAGTATTTGGAAGATCTCACACTTTCCTCTATACTGCATGATGTAGGGAAGGTCGGTATCGAAGATCAGGTGCTGTTGAAGCCCGGCCATCTGTCGAAATCCGAGTTCGAACTGATCAAACGGCATGTACTGCTCGGGGGCGAGGCGTTGGATGTGGTCGACAGCAAGCTCGATAAGAAGTCATTCCTTACCATGGGCAAGGAGATAGCCCGTTACCATCACGAGCGATGGGACGGGAAAGGGTATCCGGAAGGGTTGAAGGCGAAAGAAATCCCCCTGTCGGCGCGAATAGTGGCAATTGCCGATGTATATGATGCCTTGACCAGTAAACGGCCTTATAAAGAGGCTTATTCTCACGAAAAAGCAGTGGGGATTATTGCAGAGGAACGCGGGAAGCAGTTTGACCCTGAGATTGTAGATGTGTTTCTTGAAAATAACGAAGTCTTCGAGCGTGTCCGGAAGTTTATTGATTTCGAGGAGCACCCCGAAACTATCAGTGAACTGATTGATTCGATCGACAAATGAGCTGAGAAGAGGTTGGTATGCATAAAAAGAGTATAGCGGTGCTGGTTTTAGTTCTCATGTGTGCGGTCAGTGTGGCTGCCCGCCCGATTGTTATCAAACTGGGCAGTGCCGCTCCTGATAACAGTATATGGGCAGATTCTCTCAAGGATCTGGCCAACGAATGGAACGAGATCTCGGATGGACAGATCGAGGTAAAGATCTATTTTTCCGGTTTCAAAGATGAATCCGATTTGATACGAAAGATGCGTTTCAATCAGCTGCAGGCCGGTATCGTCACCGGTTTCGGTCTGCAGGCGCTGTATCCGAACGTTCTGGCCTTGAGTGTACCCTTTCTTATTCAAAGCGAAGACGAGTTCAGCTATGTTCTCAATCAGATCGGACCGGTTATGGCCGAGCAAATCGAACAGAGCGGCTTTAAGCTGCTCACTTGGGCGAAGGCCGGCTGGGTCTACTTTTACTCTAAGGATCCCGTCATCTATCCGTCCGATCTTCGGCAAATGAAAATAGCCTCTACCGGCACGGAAGGCGGAAACCTAATGAATGCCCTCAAAGATCTGGGCTTTCATCCCGTAAACGTATCCGCAGGAGAAGTCTTGCCGGCTCTGGCCAGCGGAATGGCCGAGGCGGTGTATGCGACCCCCCTGGCGGTGGCTGCAATGCAGTGGTTCGGAGTGGCTGATAATATGGCTGATATGAAGGTCGCTCCGTTTTTAGGCGGAATCCTGATTTCTGATCGGGTGTGGCAGCGTATTCCTGAAGATATTCGGCCCGAACTGCTCGAGGCTGTGAAGCGGGTCGGCACGCGGCTGGACCAGCAGATCGGGGAGCTCGAAGCCGATGTAATTGAACAGATGAAGTCTTACGGTCTTAAAGTGAATCATGTACCGGCCGAAGCGGAGGAAGAGTGGAAAGCGCTGTTCGAGAGAGGACGCCGGCAATCTGGTGACAGCCTCTATACAGAAGATTTTATGCGGCGTCTCGAACAGATCATCCGTGAATACCGTTCGAAGAATGAATAAAGAGTGGAGCAGCCTGTGGCCGAGACAGCGTCAACCGCACGAGTGAGTATACATAAGATACTGTTGAAAATCGAAAATGGTATTAATTACGTTGCTCTGTTTCTACTGGCGCTGATCCCGGCTACAGAGGTGGTGCTGCGCACTTTCTTGCGCACCGGCATACCGGATTCCTCCGGCTATGTATACCACCTCGTATTCCTGCTCACATTCTTGGGGGGAGCGCTCACCGCCCGTGAACATCGGCATCTCTCCATTGTCGCCGGCAATGAGCACCTGCCGGAGCGCTGGAAGGCACCGGTTCACGTCATCAACTCTCATCTGGCGATTGCCATTCTGACCGCATTTATCTGGAGCTCGCTCTCATTCGTACTGCTGGCCTTTGACGGCAGTGGACGGGTGGGAATCATTCCGATCCGCTGGTTTGTTATGGTTATGCCCATCGGCTTTGCCGGCATCGCTATCCGCATCCTTCTGTTTACCTCCGAAAGGACTGTCCCGAAGCTTATTGGTGGTTTAGGTTTTGTAACCGGGAGTGTGCTGGCGTTTTCGAGTGTCTATAACCTGCTGTTTTTCTTTTTTCCGGGCCTGCCGCTCTATTTCGATACCCTCCTGAATCAATGGTATCTGTTTATTACTCCGGTTTCGCTGCTGCTGATCATTGTGCTGGTGGTTTCGGCCGGGTTGGGGAATCAGCTGTTTGTGGTGCTGGGCGGGGTGGCCTATCTGCTGTTCGCCAGGACCGGCGGTGCGCTGGAATCGGTGCCGAATGAGGCATATACCATGCTGATCAGCGAGACCATACCGGTTATCCCGCTCTTTACACTGGCCGGGTTTATTCTTTCCGAGAGCAAGGCCGGTGAACGTCTGGTGCGGCTGTTTCACGGCCTGTTCGCCTGGATTCCGGGCGGGCAGATCATTGCGGCGGTGCTGGTATCGACGTTTTTTACCACTTTTACCGGCGCCTCGGGGGTTACAATTCTGGCACTGGGCGGCATTCTGTATGTGGTGCTGTATAAAGACGGGCCGTTCACCGAGAAGTTCACTACCGGCTTCCTGACGGCCTCCGGCAGTGTCGGTTTTCTCTTTCCGCCCAGCCTGACCATTATCCTGTATGCAGTGGTGGCGAGAATCAGTGTGGTTGATATGTTCGTGGGAGGTTTTATTCCAGGAATAATCGTGATGGTAACCATGATGCTGATCGGCATAGTGGTCGCCTACCGCAACAAGGTTCCTACCAGTCCCTTCAACTGGAAGGAGGTTAAGCAGGGGCTCCGCGAAGGCATCTGGGAGCTGATTCTGCCGGTGCTGATCATACTCTTTTACTTCGCCGGTATTACCACCCTGTTGGAAACAGCCTCTCTGGCGGTTATCTATATTGCGCTGATCGAAACCCTCATACATCGGGATATCCGCTTCCGTGATCTGCCCGGGGTAGCGCTCAAGGCAATCCCCATTATAGGCGGGGTGTTGATAATTCTGGCTATGTCGCGGGGGCTCTCTTACTATATTATCGATGCTCAGGTGCCGAATGTGCTTACCGACTGGATTCAGAACAACATTCAATCCAAGCTGCTTTTTCTGATTCTTCTCAATCTCGTCCTGATAATCACCGGCTGCTTTATGGATATCTTTTCGGCAATCATGGTAGTGGCGCCGCTGGTAATTCCGGTGGGAGAGATTTTCGGGGTCCATCCGGTCCATTTGGGTATCATTTTTCTGGCGAATCTCGAATTAGGATTTATGACTCCGCCGGTAGGATTGAATCTGTTTCTGTCCTCTTATCGGTTCGAAAAACCACTCAATCAGATCTACACAAATGTTATACCCTTTTTCGTTCTGCAGCTGATCGCTCTATTGGTAATCACCTATGTTCCATGGTTTACCACGGCACTCCTAGGACTGTTCTAAAAATGGAACAATTTTTCACAATGTAAAACAGCTTGATAAATTTATAATTACCCCTTATGATACAGTCATCAATGGATCTTATACAATGAAAGGGTGATGTTATGCATGAAGCAACAGGTGACGCGATAATGTTTACGCGCGGCAATCCGGCTGTGGAAGCGCTTCCGATAGAAAGCCTTGCGGATTGTGCTCAGGAGATTTTTAAGAGGGAGGGAAAGGTACTTTTTCAGTACGGACACTACTCCGGCTACGCTCCACTGCGCCAATGGATCGCTGATAATTTCAATGCGAAATATGAGCAAGTGCTGTTGGGGAACAGCTCGATGGAGTTCTTTACCTTTATCGCACAGGTGATGCTGGAAGCAGGGGATACTGTGCTCCTTGAGAATCCCAGTTATGACCGTGCGGTAACCGCAATGAAACGCAGCGGTGCGAATGTTGTGGGGATACCGCTGGAGATGGATGGGGCGAATATCGAGGAGTTTCGGGCCCAGGTAGAAAAACATCGTCCCAAGCTGTTCTACACCGTTCCCGATTTTCAAAATCCTACCGGAGTAACGACCTCCCTGAAAAAACGACAGGCGATTGCCCAGCTTGCCAAGGAGTACGGTTTCTTCATTATTGAAGATGCCCCCTACAAATCGCTTCGCTACTACGGAGATGATATTGCCAGCTACAAAGAAATAATCCCGGATCAGGTGTTTTATATCAACTCTTTTAGCAAGACTATGAGTCCCGGAATCAGAGTCGGCTTTCTCATCGGTCCCGAGAGTCTCATGCCCCGGATGCATAAATGGAGTGAAGACACCTATATCCATCCTTCTCTGGTAACCGAGGGAATCGTATACGAGTTCTGCACCCGCGGGCTCCTGTGGCCCAATATCGAGAAGCTGAAAGAGCTCTATCGCCCGCGGCTCGACGGAATACTCGCGGCCCTCGATACTCATTTGAAGGGGAAGGCTGAATGGACCAAGCCGCAGGGCGGGTTTTTTCTTTCGGTTTTTCTGCCTGAGAGTGTAGACGGTAAAGCGGTGCAGGCGCACGCACAAGAGCATGGTATCGTGCTGTCGAACGGTAGTGGATTTTTCGTCGACAACAAGGGCGATCAGTTCCTGCGGCTGCCCTTCTGCCAGATGGACCCCGCCGAAACCGAAGAGGGCATCAAGCGGCTGTCCGAGGTGATTAGCAAGTATACGCGCTAACTGGTTTTTCTGGCCAAGCGCTGTTTCCGGGCGCTGCTGCTGCGGCCCATCGCAGGATAAGCCGCAGCAGCTTTAATCGGTATTCCTCAACCGGCATTGCTGGATTGGGACCAGATGTTGATGCCGCCCTCTTTTGCATGAGCGTCGATTTTTTGCAGCTCCTCATCGGAGAACTCCAGGTTCTCGAGTGCGGCTATATTCTGCCGGATTTGGCGCACGCTGCTGGCCCCTACCAGAACTGAAGTGACCTGCGGATGCCGCAGATTCCAGGCTAATGCCATCTGAGCCAGAGACTGTCCGCGTTGAGCGGCCATCTCGTTGAGGGCCTGGACGTGTTTCAGGTTCTGTTCGGTGAGAAGGTCCTGGCTGAGGGCGGTGCCGCTTTTACCGGCCCGGGATTCCTCAGGTATGCCGTTCAGGTATTTGTCAGTGAGCATTCCCTGAGCCAGGGGTGAGAAGGTGATGCAGCCGACCCCCTCTTTCTCTAAAGTAGAAAGAAGCTTCTCCTCGATCCAGCGGTTGAGCATGGAGTACGAGGGCTGGTGGATCAGCAGCGGTGTGCCCAGATCGCGCAGGATGGCGGCTGCCTCCGCGGTCTTTTTTGCAGAATACGAGGATATGCCGGCATAGAGCGCCTTTCCCTGCCGCACCGCTGCATCCAGAGCCGTCATTGTCTCCTCCAGCGGTGTCTCCGGATCGAAGCGGTGGCTGTAGAAGATGTCTACGTAGTCGAGCCCCATCCGCTGCAGGCTTTGATCGAGGCTGGCCAGCAGGTATTTCCGCGATCCCCAGTTGCCGTAGGGGCCCGGCCACATGTCGTACCCGGCCTTGGTCGAGATGACCAGCTCGTCCCGGTAGCCGGAGAGGTCCTGGCGCAGGATCTTGCCGAAGTTCTCTTCTGCCGACCCCGGCGGCGGTCCGTAGTTGTTGGCCAGGTCGAAGTGTGTGATTCCCATGTCGAATGACTGCAATACCATTTCCCGAGCGTTCTCGAAGATATCGACTCCGCCGAAGTTGTGCCACAGTCCCAGCGAAATGGCCGGCAGTTGTAGCCCGCTGCGGCCGCAGCGGTTGTATAGCATAGTGCTATATCGTGATTTTGATGCTAAATATCTCACTATTCCTCCCTGCTGTTCAAACTGCTGTTCGAAAATTGGTGCTATTTGGTTTGTAATTTTTCGCTACTATTGATTTTATGATTTTTTTGATGAAAATGCAAAGTTAGCAGCTGTTATTTGTGTTTATGAAAAGAATAAGCTACTATAAGAACACCATTCTTCGAACAACAGGAGAGGAAGATATGAAGATAACGATTTTTGGAGTTGGTGGAATTGGCGGATATATAGCCGGAAAGCTCGGCGCATTGATGGACGAGCCGGGCGGAGAAATTGAATCACTGACCTTAGTGGCCCGCGGGGAGCATCTGCAGGCAATCAAACGGAACGGGCTGAAGTACATCGATGTTGAGGGAAACAGCCGTACAGTCCGGCCGACACTGGCAACTGACGACCCGTCCGAGCTGCCGCTGGCTGACACCGTACTGCTCTGCGTGAAGGGCTACGATCTCGAGCCGGCCGCCGCGGAGATCAAGAACAAAGTGGCGGACGGCGGCGCGGTGCTGCCGCTGCTCAACGGTGCCGACATCCGCGAGCGCGTCAAACAGCAGCTGCCCGACACCAGCATCTATCCGGGAACAATCTACATCAGCTCGACGATAATCGAGCCGGGAACCGTGCAGCACATGGGCGGGAAGGGAATCGTCATCTTCGGAAAGGATGCGGACCATCCGCAGGATGAGGCCCGGCAGTTGCGGCAGTTATTTGGGCGGGCTGGAGTACCGCACGAATGGCATGCGGATGCATACCCGCAGATCTGGACCAAATACCTGTTTATCGCGCCCTTCGCCTTGGCCACGGCGGTACACGACAGGACTATCGGTGAAATACTGGCGGATGAGAAAAAGAGAGACGATGTCCGCACAATGATGGAGGAAGTTGCGGCGATAGCCCGGGCGGAGAAAGTCGATCTGCCCGCCGAAGCGGTAGAAAACGCTCTGCAGCAGGCAGCCAACTTTCCGTTCGAAACCAAGACATCGTTTCAGCGTGATGTAGCGGCCGGAAAACCGCAGGATGAGCGGGACCTGTTCGGCGGAACGATGCAGCGGCTGGCCGAAAAGCATAACGTTGCCGTACCGGTGACAGCCGAATATTACGCGGCGCTGCCATAAGCCAACCTATTCGCTCACCTCGATTGCCGAGTCGGTGACCTCGCCCTTGCGGACCAGGCCCATCACCAGGAAGGCCGCCAGCATACACAGGGCCGCCGCTAAAAAAATGATGCGGGCACCAAACAGGTCGCGCAGGCCGCCGGTGATACCCGGGGCAATGATGCCGGCTCCCTGTGAAAAGAAGTAGTAGAGGCCGGTGTAGATACCCATGTTGGCGAAGGTGGCCATCTGCCACAGCATCGGGAAGGAGTTGGTCACCACCGAAACCCAGAAGATGCCGAACAAAAACAGCAGGGCCCAGAAGCTGGCGAAGGTGGCGGTGTGCGACAAGCCCAGCCCGGCGGTTACCGGGTAGTGCAGGTACAGCAAAAAGGTCAGGCCGGTCAGGGCGACCAGCGAGACGCGGATGGTCTTTTTGCGGCCGATGCGGTGGGCCACCACACCGGAGGGAATCGCAAAGATGGCATAGGCGATGCCGACCATCCCGGCCGACAGAGCGGAGGTGCCGGGTTTCAAACCGAGGTATTCGACCCCGTACAGCCCGATCCAGGGCAGGACCCCCTGGTAGCCGATGAACCACAGCAGCAGGGCAATCAGGATGTAGAGGGCGCTCTTCTCCTCGGCACCCAGTACCATTTTCAGCGACTTGAACACCGGCAGGCGCTCCTCATGATCGGCGCCTTCTCCGCCGGCCCCCTCGGCACCACCCGCATCCTTCGCACCACCTGCCGCGCCGCTGGCCGCCCCAGCACCGCCGCCAGAACTCCGCGCCGCCGAGTGCTCGCGCACGAAGGCGAACAGCAGGACCGTGGCCAGCACCACCAGCACCGCCGAAATCAAAAAGGGCAGGCTGCCGATGTAGGGGTTGCGGCCGCCGGGCACCGGCACAACTGTGTCGCCGAAAACCGGCAGGACGATGCTCACGTCGTACAGGCGGGCCAGCACCACTGTGCCGGTGATGGCGGCGATGCCGCCCATGGTGTTGATGACGCCGTTGGCCTCGGAGCGGAACTCGCCGGGGATGATGTCCGGCATCAGGGCTACTACCGGCCCGCGGGCGGCCTGTTTGAAGACGTTCAGGAAAAAGATTACCAGAATCAGGAAAGCCAGCGACTTGAGGGCCGCGCCGGGCAGCATGCCGAAAAACACCGCCGTCAGCGGCAGCGTGACGATGATGTAGGGCATCCTCCGGCCGATGGGCGTACGCGTCTTGTCCGACAGCGCCGAGACAATCGGAATCAGCATCAGCGCGAAGAGGTTGTCCACCCCCATGATCAGCCCGATCAGCCCGTCCCGCGCCAGAAAGTTGGCCAGAAACATCGGCACGTAGGTGTCGTAGAGCGGGTCCATCAGCCCCATTGTAAAAAATCCGAGCCCGATTACGAAGGTAATCCCGTAGTACTGCTTCATCGACTTCTCAGCCATGCCCGCCTCCGGTGCGTAAGATGAGTAAGAGTACGCGGCACCCCGTCAAAAGTCAATCTCATTTTTATAGGGAAAATGGGACGGGGTGAGGGCTGCCGGCCGCGCCGCAGAAAAAAGGCCGGCGCCGCGTAACTGCGGCCCGGCCCGTTTTGGATCCGAATTGCTTTGTTACAATTTTTGAGAGCTGCCTTGGCGGTCTAGAAGTTGTAGGTCAACTCCACCTGCGCGTAATTGTTGTCATCGAACTGGCCGAAGCGGCCGTCCGAACTGCCCAGGAAGATCGCCCCGCCGGCGGTCAGCTCCACATCGTCGACCAGATCGAAGGACACTTCCGGACGAATCATCCAGTCCTCCTCTTCAACTCCATAACTGGCCGAAACCTCCGGCCTTATCTTGTCGTTGTTCCAGCTGTCGCTCAGTGCCGCACTGACAATGTTGCGGGTCGGCTCCTCATCCTCGTTAATGAAGTAGGCCCCGATGGTCTGAATGTTGAGGTTCAGCTCGGAAACCGGCAAATTACGATCGAAACCGGCCACCCACTGCACGCTGTGGTTGTTCAGCCGGGTTTCGTCGTCCCCGTCGTAATCTTCTGTCAGATAATAGGCCGCCTCGCCGCGCAGGTTGAATCCTGCCAGCACCCCGGCCGCATCCAGCCCGAAGACATGCACCCGGTCGTAGCTGAGGTAGATGTTGCTTGGTATAGGCAGCATGTCGAACTCTATAGCCGGCTGGCGCAGGTAGCCGAAGTAGTAGGTACCGGCCAGATCCATTCCGCCGGCGGTTCCCGAAATACGCAGGGCCGCTTGGCCGTCCTCCAGCGATTTCTTTTCTTCGGGGTAGTGGATAGTGGCTCCCGTGGCGAGCATATCTTTCGCACTTTGGGGCGCCCATCTATCAAAGATAGGGCTGCTATCCGGTGTAAAGGTCGGCACGTAGGCCAGTTCGATTAGGCCGTTTGCGGCGAAGGGGATGTTCAGCTTGAACATGAACTCGGCCAGTTTGCGGTCGATGTAGTCGATGTTGACGAAGTCGTAGTAGTCGGTGGGGTTCAGCAGGTCGACCACGTGCGACTGGTCGCCGGTGCCCCAGACCTCCTTCAGGAAGCCGGCCTGCAGGTCGAAGTTGTCGTAGAACAGGCGCAGGTAGGCCTCGTCGATCATCTGCTGCAGATACCACAGCACGTTCTGGTGGCCGGCGGATACTTCAACTGGGGTTCCATCTTCGGTCACGATCAGGTTGGAAGGGTCATCGGAATCAAAAGCAAAAGTGCCGTCGTAGAGCCAGTTGCGGTGGAAGCGCAGGTTGGCCACCGCCTCGGAGTTGTCGGCGTTGTAGTGCAGGTCGAGGCCGATTTCGGGGTAGGTGTCCAGCGGGCTGTCGCCGGGGTTGTCGGGGTCGATGTAGCTGCGCAGGGTGGTGCTGACGAAGCCGCCCCATTCCAGCTGGGCGGCGGGTTCGGATTGGCCGGATCCGGAGTCGGAGGTGCCGAAGCCCTCGCTGAAGTCCTGCCCGTAGGCTGGAAAGCTGCTCAAAGCGAGGACGGCGAGCAGGGTGATTAAGAGTGTAAGTGCGCTGGGCCGGGACGTTTCGGCCGGCGCAGCGGTGGCGGCGGTGCCGTCCACAGTGAACGGGCGGGCACTCCGCCCCGATTTTTTTCCATTAATGTGAGCATAGTTACGTAACATTATGGCCTCCCTGTACGTAAGAAATTGGTGGTGAACAGACCGTCGGGCAGGTCTTCGTTGTAGACCAGTTTTTGGATGTTCAGCTCGGTGGCGTGGCCGGTCTGCTGGTTTTCCATGGTGGTGTTGATGGTGGTCCAGAAGCCCTGGACTTTTTCGATGCGTTCGACGGTGAGGGTTTTGAGGAGATCGCCGGATTTGTCGTAGAAGTCGACTTTGACCGGGATCCAGATGTCCTTGGCCACCCACTGGACGCGCTTGGAGTATTGTGAGTCGCCGGGGTTTTTGGGGACCGATTCGACCACGTAACAGTCGCGGTCGGCCTGCTGTTCTTCGCGCAGGATGGTGTGGCTGTCTTCGTCCACGTCGCGGGACTGCATGTCGTCGTAGGTGAAGTCGGTGCCCATGAAGGAGCTGTCACCTTCGGATGCGGCGATGCGGCGTACCCGGCCGAGGCCCGGCAGGTAGATCCACTGGTCGTCGTCGCGGCCTTCGTTTTCGATGGTCAAAAAGCGGGTGCCTTCGACCGAGGCCGGCTTGTGAAAGACGATGACCGAGCTGGCGGTGCCGGCTTCCGACTCCTTAGTCCAGTTTTCAACGATGCGATTGCTGATTTTTCCGTCGGATTCGATCAGGTTCATCTCTACCAGCGAGTGCATGCTGTCGCCGGTGTCGCGGTTGTAGACGTTCTCGGCCACCTCGCGGCCGTCGATGGCGAACAGCCCGGTGGTGGCGAGCAGCAGCAGCGCGACGGCCAGCAGGGCGGTTTTGGCTGCGGCGCCGGGGC
>CAZRWN010000035.1:0-30045 GCA_964603735.1 uncultured Sediminispirochaeta sp.
CACTTTACCCCAGACTTGTGATCGCGTCAACAGAAAACAGAAAATAATCCAAAAAAATATGCTATACAGTTGAAGGGGCGTCTGCATCAGTTATACCTCTTTGTATTCCTGGTAAATCTTGAGGATTTCCGGCAGCGTCGCCTCGAAGGCGTTGAAAACCCAGGGGTCGAACTGGGTTCCCACCGAGCTGCGCATGATCTCGAGCGTCTTTTCCACGGAGAAGGCCTGTTTGTAGGGGCGGCGGGAGGTCAACGCGTCGAACACATCGGCTACGGCCACTATTCGGCCGGAGAGGGGGATATCCCGGCCGGACAGGCCCCGGGGGTAACCCTTTCCGTCCCATCTTTCGTGGTGCGCGGAGATCAGATCGATCGCCGTTTTCAGGGCTTTGAGGTTCGCCGTAGCCCGGAGCGATTCATCCATTTTGGTAATGACGTGTTCTCCGATGCTCACGTGCTCTTTCATAATCTCGAACTCGTCCTCGGTCAGTTTGCCGGGTTTGAGGAGTATATGGTCGGGAATTCCTATTTTTCCGATATCGTGCAGCGGAGCGAACCACAGAATTTCTCGCATCAGGCGGGGGCTCATCTGCCGCTCCTGCTCGAAGAGCTTTTTAGCAATGTGGTAGCTGTACAGCGACATGCGGGCAATGTGCAGCGAGGTTTCGTTGTCCTTTTTCGCCATCAGGACAACAAAGGATTTGGCTGTCTCGGCGATAACCTGCTGCAGCAGATACTGGTAGTAGATGTTCTGTCGCAGCGGGTTGACCAGCTGCAGGGTGTGATAAATGTGGTGCTCGTTGTAGGCATTGCGCCGTACCGAATTGATGAACAAAAAGCCGATGGCCTTCCCGTTGATCATAATGGGGGCGGTGATGCTCGATTTCAAGCCCTCCTTGAGGATCATCTCGGTTGACTCGGATTGATGGACGGTATTGTAGTAGGCCTCGAGATCGTTGATTATGCGCGGATAGGCCGCCTCCGCGACCTCTGCGAGACTCGTGTCGGAGATAGCTTCCACAAAGCCGGGTTCAAGGTAGAGTACATTCAAATCGGTCACAGCCGTTTCAGCGGTTACGTCGCCGTAGGGGCTGATAAAGGCCAGCGCTAAACGGTCGCAGGGAATGTTTTGATCGACCAGTTTCTTGAACTGCGGCAGAAACTCCTCCAGCGAGGTGGCCACATTCATCTCGGTTAAACTCCGGTCGGTGCTCAGTTCGGTACTTATATGCTCTATCGCATTCAGAAGTTGCTGCTCTTCCTGCCAGCGCGGCTGTATGGAGATATCGTAATCGCGGTAGGTAATCATATTCTGCAGCTGACTGATACCGGTGCTGATGCTGGCCACGAATGCGGCCATTGCCCGCCGCGATCTGATCAGCCAAATAAGAATAAAAAGTGTGAGCGTAAAAAAGACGACCGCATTTCCAACCGACCAGTGGTAGAGAGTGCTGCGGGTTTCACGGTATTGCTCGCCCACCATCCGGGCCACCTTCCCCAGACAATCGATCATTCCTGAGGGGTCATTTCGAAACTCGCTAATCCACTGTTCATGCAGACGGGTCTCGGTAAGTATAAAACTGTATTCAGAACCTTCGATGATTTGAATGAGACTGCGGACGGAACTGCGCAGCTGCTCGGAGTTCTCCAGGCTCTGCCGGTCGACTTCGAGGTCGTGCAGGGTGCTGATAGACGAGTTAATCAGGCTCAAAATCGTCCGGTAGTCGGAGGTGCTTCGCTGGCTTTTGCTTCCGATATAAAGATAGCTGCTGAAAGAAACTGCAATGAGCAAGACTATCGCTATCGAGACCCGGGTGAATATCGATAACTGCTTAAACAAACTCTTCATATATGACCTTAATACTAAAGAGAGGGTTGCAAAAAATCAATTCTGTAACTGAAATAATGGTGAAAATGGTTGTTTATGATTGGCAATTTCGCCAAAAGGCCAGGCCATATTCTTGACTCGAACGCTCATTTACCGCAGATTATAGGTATGACAGAACAGGAAAAAACAGCTTTTGAAGCCAGGGCGGCAATTTTCAAGGCCCTCGGTCACGCCACCCGCCTTTACATTTTGGATCAGTTGAGCCGTGCGCCCCACTGTGTGTGCGAACTCACCGAAATGGTCGGTGCGGACACCTCCACCGTCTCCAAGCATCTTGCTATTCTGAAGAATGTCGGTTTGGTGCGCAGTGAGAAGCGCGGCACTACGGTCTACTACAAGCTGGCCTGCGGATGTCTGCGACAGTTTATGGAGGGGGCGGAGTCGTTGCTCAGAATGAAGGCCGAAGCCGACAGGGCCGTGCTTTCGAGCGGCTCAGGAGTGTAGATATGCGCGCAGAAAGGGAGGATGAACTATGAAAATTCAAGTGCTCGGATCAGGATGCCGCAAGTGCGAACATCTCGCACAGAATGTAGAGGCCGCGATAGAAGAATCCGGTGCGAATGTTACTTTTGAAAAGGTAACTGATGTGGATACCATTCTGGAAATGGGAGTGATGATTACTCCGGCGCTGGTGATAGACGGGGAGGTGATTTCAAAGGGAAAGGTGCCTTCGGTTGAAGAGTTGATCGAGATGATCGAAGGCGAGTAATTCGGCGCTATTGCGTAATAATTACAGGTAGGGGGTAGCGGGAGGAGTACTGTATTGAAAAAAAGCATTGCAGTCTCGGTTCTGCTGGTGTGTATGGCTGTGTAAACCGCCCTGCCGGTGTATGCCGCTCTGCATTTCTAAATTCTGAACTCACCGTTGGTGATAATCTCAATTTTCCGCCCGTGTATATCGGTTCCCCGCACCTCTACATCCGGGCTGCCGATCATGAAATCGGTATGGATTTGTGAAATGTTGATTCCCTGCCGCAGCAATTTTTGATCGCTCAGCTTTTCACCGTTTTTCAGGGCGGTTGAAATGCCGCGGCCGAGGGCAATGTGACAGGCGGCGTTTTCATCCAGCAGGGTGTTGCGCCATAACTGCCCCGATCTGAAGATGGCCGAATTGCTGTCGACCAGCGCCACTTCGCCTAGGTAGCCGGCCGCCTCGTCGAAGCCGAGCAATTCTTCCAGGGCTGCTCTTCCCTTTTCAGCGCCGAAATCCACTACCCGGCCCTCCCTGAACTCGAACCAGGCGCCGTCTACCAGTTGTCCGCCGACATCCTTTATCATTACCGGTCGGGTTACCGTGACCCTGCCTTCCGTTTGCTGCCGGTGCGGCGAGGTGAATACCTCTTCGGTCGGCAGATTGGGCAGAAACTGCGTACCGTCGGCCGTGGTAAATGCACCTCCCAGCCATCTGTGGTGTTCCGGCAGCCCGATCTTCAAATCGGTGCCTGGGCCGGTGAAATGCAGAGAATCCAGACGGGCGGCGGTCAGGGCGTCGCTCCGCCGGTGCAGTTCATCCACCTTTTCCAGCCAGCGGGCGGCCGGATCGGGATCGTTCAGCATGAGGATATCCGCCAAATAGGCAAAGGCTTGGTCTGCGGCCGACTGGGCAGGCTCGCAGTTCAGCATACGAGCTGCGGTGCGCGCTGTCGGCAGATAGCAGCCCTGCCACTGTATGTCTGCGTTGATGCGGGCGCTTATCTCGTCGCGGCGTATTGGGGCATAGCCGTGATTCAGCATTCTCGAGCGCTGCGGGTCGACCCCTTCCATGGCATCCGGATTCTCCTCTCCGCCGATGCTGATATGCACCCATTTTTCATCTATCCGGCGGCGACTGAGCTCCTGCAGGGACGGCGGGATAATCTCCAGGTACTCTTCCCGGCAGTAATCGGCGCGCAGCCGGTTGAGCTGCGGGGCGAAGCGGCGGGGATGTTCTATATCAACGTATGCGGCTCCCATTCGGTAGGCCTTTTCGGCAATTTTGACTGCGAACGGGCGGTGAATCGGCTCGCTGCTGATCAGAAGGTAGTGTCCCGGCTGCAGGGCTACCGTTTTCAGGATAGTTTCCGTGTATTTTTCTATCAATTCAGCTTCCATGGTCAATCACTATAGCCCCCGAACCGGCAGGTGTACAGCTTAAAAAACCTTGAATTTCAGTTTTTCTCTTATTATGCTAGATGTAATGAATAATGTTAGTTGTCACAGGGGTAAGGTTCGCGCGTCAGCTGAATTGGGACCCCTGTGTTTTTTTAAAGGAGGCGACTATGCAAGTTAAGTGGTTACTGGCTTCCGACATCGATAATACACTCACGGGCGACAGGACGGCGCTTGATACCCTGCGGGCAGAAATTGACGAACTGCGGGCGGAAAACGAGCTGTTTTTGATACTCTCAACGGGCCGGCGGCTCGAGCAGGTGATAGACGGTTTCGAACAGGAGGGAATTCCGGTACCGGATGCGATAGTTTCGCAGGTCGGCACTGAAATATACCTACCTCCGTACACACGCGGAAACGATCCCCTGCACGTGTGGCGTGACATGCTTATGGAAGATTTTTCGCGTGATGAGGCTCTGAAATTGATTGACGGGGTAGAAGGGGTGGTTATGCAGCCCGAAAAGTTCAACACCCCCCTGAAGGTCAGTTGTTATCTCGACTCCGCTCCCGATCCGGAAGCGGCTGTGAAAGAGATTCGTAAACGGGCCGAATACGACAGTGACGGATTGTGCCAGGTAGTGTGGTCGAGCGGAAGGGACTTGGATATTATTCCGGCGGCCGCCGGCAAAGGGAATGCTATCCGCTTTGTTATAAATCTTCAAAAACTGGATGCTGACAATATTATTGTAGCCGGGGACAGCGGAAACGACCGGTCTATGTTCGACGAATTCGAGAGCGGCATCGTGGTAGGCAATGCCAAGCCCGAACTGCTGCAGCTGAAAAAGGAGCACCCGATTTCTACTTTCTACTTTGCCGAAGCCCTCTACGCTGCGGGGGTCCGTGAGGGCTTGCGGCATTTCGGCGTGATACAAGAGTAGTCTCTAGAGGAGGAACTGGATGAGCGATAAAAATACGTCACAAATGCATGAGGAGTTCGTACGGTCCGATCGTAAACACATTCTCATGATTACGAACCATGGTGTTCACGAGTGGGATGTCATCTCCGGACTGCCGGACACAGGCGGACAGGATGTGTATGTAAACCAGCTGACCGATGTGTTGGCGGAGTTCGGTTTCAAGATAACAATTGCCAACCGTGGGGGATATCCGCATCCGCAGACCGGCGAAATGCGGACCGGTTTCCGCTATAAATCATCCGACCGGCGGATTGTGTATACCGAGGACAGCAGCAAGGAGTTCGTGCGCAAAGAGGATATGAAAGAGCATATCCCCGAACTGGTGGACTCTCTATACGGAATACTCTCGCAGGAGGATCAACACGTCGATCTGATCATCAGCAATTACTGGGATGCGGCCCTGCTGGGAGTTAAACTGAACACACGGCTGGAGCGGAAGGTACCTCATCTCTGGATACCGCATTCTCTAGGCGCTATTAAAAAACGAAATATGCCGCCGGAAACCTGGGAAAAGCTGCGGGTGGATGAGCGCATAGAGACCGAGAAGGAGTTCATCCCCGAACTCGATCATGTGGCCGCCACCAGCTCATTGATTCGCCAGTCTATGCGGAATGACTACGGGCGTGAAATCGGACTATTTCTGCCGCCCTGCATCGACCCCGACCGGTATTATCCCCGCAGCATTGGTGAAGATGACAAGATCTGGGATTTTCTGGCCGAAAAATCCGGGCAGTCCAAGCAGGCACTGCAGAAGTCGCGCTTTATCATCGAGATCAGCCGAACCGACAAAACCAAGCGAAAGGAGGTACTGATCCGTGCCTTCGCCAAGCTGCATGCCGAGCTTCCGGAGACTCGCTTGATCGTTGCAATGGAGAGGAGCGAACCGGAGCTCTACGAAGAGCTGACCGACCTGATGAAGCGGCTCGGTGTCGAGAATTTTGTTATTCCGATTGGTCATGAGGCGGAGCGCCTGCCGTATCTGTATGCCCTGAGTAGTGTGTACTGCTCGCCCTCGGTCATGGAAGGCTTCGGAATGTCGGTCCAGGAGGCCGCCGCCACAGCCGTTCCGGTGGTTGGCAGTGACAAAATACCTTTTGTTTCGGAATACCTGCTGGGTGACGAACCGAAACGCGCGCCTCTGAAAAACAACGGAGAGAGCGGTGCCTATCTGCGGATCGGAGAGGGTGCTGTCGAAGTCCCGGCCGATCAGACCGACGGCTTTGCCCAGGCTATGTTGTACCTGCTGAACGATGAGAAAACCCGGAAGCGAATGGGGCGCAAAGCCCTGGAAATTACCGTTCCCTATTTTACCTGGGAGATGATGACCCGCCGATTGCTGAACAAAATGGGAGTGAGTCCGCATGAGTAAGATAAGCCGCCAGCAGCTCGCGGCGATAACCGACCGCGAGAAAATCGAAGGGGCCGATATCGAAACCCTGTTCGACTTCTTTCGACACGATGACGACCTGCCCTCGCATGCCCCTGATGCTCTGTGTCAGATCGATCCGCGTGACGGGGTCATGGTGGTCTACAATTCCAAGCGTGCCAAGCGCCCGCATGATAATACTGTCGAAGAATCACCCCAGAAAGCAGCGGCAGACGGTGGAGAACGCTGCCCGGTATGCCGCGGAAAAACCACCGGCGCCATCGATGTGGCCGAGCTGAGCGAAGGCTTCACCTTCATCAATAAAAACCTGTTCCCGGTACTGTTTCCCCCGGAGACCATCAAACCGGAATGGCTGCAGGAGCCGCTGTATCCTGACCCGTCCCACCACGGGCGTGCCTCCTATGGAATGCACTTTTTGCAGTGGACCTCTTCGTACCACGATCGTGACTGGCACAACATGCCGCTGAAGGACCGGTTAGTGGTTCTTCAGCGACTGGCCGCACTTGAGCGGACTCTGCTGTACGACTCGGAAGGCTTCATGCCTCCGAGCTCCCAGTGGCGCAGTCAGAAAGAGACCAGCGGCTTCGTATCCATTATCAAAAACTACGGTGCGGCGGTCGGCGGCTCGCTGGAACACGGGCATCAACAGGTTGCCTGGAGCAATATCATGCCGCGCAGCTTCTACAATAACTGGAGTTTCTTCACCCGGCACCGGCAGTTCTTCAGCAGCTATATGATCAACGAAAACCCGATCGATCTGGAAATCAAGGACTACGGCAAGGCGGTTTTGATGGTTCCCTACTTCATGAAGCGCCCCTTTAATATGATGCTGTTCCTCAAGGATGTGGGCAAGCAGTATGTCTGCGAGCTCGATGAGGATGAGTTGGAAAACGTGGCCGCGGGTATCGGCGATGCCATTTCAGCCATTATGGAGATTATGCCGCGTATAGGCAAAGAGACTGCCTACAACATGATTGTACACAACGGGCCGGGGGCCGGACTCTACTACGAGTTTCTGCCCTATACGCAGGAAACCGGCGGCTATGAACATCTGGGCATGTGGATTTGCCAGGGAACACCGTCCCAGGCTGCTGCTGAGTTGAGACGTGTTATCTAAACGCGGATGCGGCCGTCTGTGGGATATGAATTTTTAGTTGGAATTTATTGTAAATATTATTATATATATAAAATGAGATATGCTTATACCTTGCTGATTTTACTTTTGGCGGTTGGCCAGTTAGGGGCGACCGAATCGCAGATAATTGGGCAGACGGTTGAGGGCCGGACGATTGAAGCGTTTCGCTTCGGCGACGGGCCCCGCTCAGTGGTCTTGTATGGCGGTATTCACGGAGGATACGAGTGGAATACGGTGGCCCTCACGGAGCGGCTGATAGAGTATTTCGAGGCGAATCCGAAGGAAGTACCCTCAGAACTGCGGCTGTACATTATCCCCTGTCTGAATGTCGACGGGCTGGCGCTGGTAGCAAAACCGGAGGCCCTGCAGGACGACCGGCCGCTGGAGGCCTCCGACATGCAAAGCGGAGACAGGAGCCGGGGGCGCTTTAATGCACGGGGAGTGGATCTGAACCGCAACTGGGATGCCAACTGGCAGTCGACCTCGGAGTGGCGTAATATGGAAGTCGATGCGGGCCGGCGACCCTTCAGCGAACCGGAGACCCAGGCGCTGCGCGATTTTGCGATTCGGATGCAGCCGGCGGTGGTGGTCTCGTACCACAGCCAGGCCAACGGCATTTACTACAGTGGTAAGGGGGACAGATGGGAGCCGGCCCGTCGGCTCGCGCAGCTGTACTCGGAGGCTTCCGGATATCCTATCCCGCAGGGCCGCGGACTGGTGAACTACCGGATTACCGGCGCTTCGGGGGGCTATTTTTACCGGCTTGGGATCCCCGAGATCACTATTGAATTAGAAGGGCGCAACGAACCCGAATTCGAACGCAACCTGGCCGCTGTGCGGGCCCTGCTGCAGGCGGTTGCCGAGTAAGCTGGCCACGCAGCGGTGAATTCGGCTAACAGGGTTTTGCTTTTGCGCCGCTTATTCATTACATTTTAAAATGAATTCGAAAGGAGGAATTCAAAATGGCAGATTATCATGAAGCAATTGAAGAATTGTCGTCAGAAACAAAAAACCAATCGAGAGCACTAAAAAGCCTCAAGGAAGAAGTCGAGGCGATCGACTGGTACAACCAGCGGGTGAATGCATCCGATGATCAGCACTTGGCCGCTATTATGGCCCACAACCGGGATGAAGAGATCGAACACGCCTGTATGGCCCTGGAATGGCTGCGGCGGAATATGCCCGAGTGGGATGAAGCCATGCGGACATTCCTGTTTACAAGCGGCGATATTACCGAGCTCGAAGAGGAAATGGAATCCGGAGAAGGTGAATCAAAGAGCTCCGGAGGTAATTCCGATTTAGGCATAGGCAAGCTTTAGGAGGTAGTTATGGATATTTTACGCAGATCCTTAGCCCCAATCTCTGATGCGGGCTGGGGCGAGATAGACTCGTTAGCAGCTGATTATCTTCGCAGCTCTCTGGCTGCCCGGCGGCTGGTCGATGTAGCCGGACCGAAGGGCTGGGGTTTTCATGCAGTCAGCTCCGGCCGTCTCGGCAAGACCAAAGAGAGCGGGAAGATTTCATACGGTATGTACGATGTGAAACCGCTGCTGGAGCTGAGAATCCCATTCGAACTGGATGTCTGGGAACTCGACAACGCTACCCGTGGTGCGAAGGATGTGGATCTGGATGTACTGGAGAAAGCGGCCGAGGAGGTAGCGGCCTTTGAGGACAAGGTTCTGTTCGAAGGCTTCAAGGATGCCGGGATAACCGGATTAAAACCGGCCTCAGAGATAGCTCCGATTCAATTCCCGCAGGATCCCGAGCAGATGGTCCAGGCTGTTGCTCAGGGGGTAGCCGAACTTTCCAAGAACGGTATCGAAGGGCCTTACAGCCTGGCGGTACCAACCGGTATCTGGCAGCAGCTTACCAGCTACATTAAGGGCCGGTCGCTGAAAACCCACATCGAGGATCAGATAGGCGGATCGGTAGTGCTGGCCCGTCATCTTGATTCCCCGCTGCTGGTATCGGTTCGCGGCGGAGACTTTTTAATGACCCTCGGGCAGGATCTGTCGATCGGTTACGGAACCCACTCCACTACAACGGTGGGGCTCTATTTTACCGAGTCGTTTACCTTTCAGATTTTCGAACCACGGGCAGTAGTGGTGTATAAATAGTAGTCTATAAACAGATACAAAAAAAAGCCGCCTGCAGTGCTGGTCTCGCGACCCTTACTGCCGGGCGGCTGTTTTTTTGCCCAAATGCTGGGCTTACGCCTTGGCGCTCTGTTTCGCTTTTTCGGCTATCAGCACTTCGAGCTGTTTCTTTACTGCGGGTACCGAACAGTCGGTGCTCACGGAGGCAACCTCGCCGTCGACTGTGTAGAAAATGGTCATCGGCTCTACATCGCAGCTGAGGCGGTCGCAGAGTGACTTTCCTTTGTACAGGTCGATTACATTGAGTTTAACCTTGTCTTCGTACTCTTTTTCGATCTCCTGGAGCGTGGGCAGGAGCTCACGGCTCGGAGCATCGATGGCCGAGTAGATGTAGATCATACCGATTTTCTCTTTCTGCATGATCTGGTTTTCAAAGACTTCCTCTTCGGCGATATGCTTTTCGGCGTTTACTCCGGCAATAGCACCGTCGCCGACAGCAGTTGCAACCTGTTTCAGGCCCTTTTCACGTACATCGCCGCAGGCAAATACGCCGGGAATACCGGTTTCCATCTCTTCATTGGTGATGACGTATTTCTGCTTGCTCATATTCAGCACGCCTTCGAAGATTTCAGTGTTGGGCACATAGCCAATAAACTCGAAGCAGTTATCAACTTTGACAGGATCCAGTTCGCCGGTTTTGAGGTTTTTCAGCACCACGGTGTCCAGGTGCTCTTCGCCTTCGAAGGAGTCGACGATGGTGTTCCACTTGAACTCCATTTTCGGGTTAGACAGAGCCTGATCACGGGCAATCTCGTTACAGTCCATTTTGCCCTCGTCATGAATAACCGATACAATTACCTTTTTAGCAAACTTGGTCAGAAACATGCCCTCCTCGATAGCAGCATCGCCGCTGCCGATAACCATGACGGTTTTGTCGGTGTTGGCCGCCGCATCACAGGTTGCACAGAAGGAGATGCCTTTGTCGAACAGGTAGTTCTCTTCATTTTTAGCCTGGGTGACCCGCGGGCGTCCGCCCGAAGCAACGATAACGGTTTTCGCCTCATAAATATTACGGAAGGTTTCCACGGTTTTCTTTTCAGCGGTCAGATTGACTTTTTTTACATCGGTCAGCTTGAACTTAACGCCGAACTTCTCAGCTTGAGCTTTGAACAGGTTCATCAGGCCCAGCCCGCTGCTGCCTTCGGGGAATCCGGGATAGTTTTCGATTTCGTTGGTGTAGGTGGCCAGTCCGCCGACCAGTGCTTTCTCGATTATCAGTGTTTTCAGGCGGGCACGACCGGCATAGATACCGGCGGTCAGCCCGGCGGCACCGCCGCCAATGATCACTACATCGTACTCTTCACGTTTTTTCTCACGCATATAAACAAATCCTCCAAGTAATTACATGAAATATTTTACCAGCAGTTTGCTGCCCACAATTGCTCCCAGGAAGATGAATACTCCGAATACCCATCCCGACAGAGAGAAGGAGGCAATACCGCTGTAAAGGGCGCCGATGTTACAGCCAAAGCCGATACGGGCGCCGTAGCCCATCAGAAGCCCACCCAGAATGGCTGCGATAACCTGTTTTTTTGATTTGATTTTCTTCAGCTTGAATCCGCTGGCCAGCAGAACCGCCAGCAGCGCACCTAAGATAATCCCCAGGTTTCGTATACTTCCGCCGTGGTTCAGAAAGCCGCCTTCAAGGGTTCTCTGTGCGCCTTCGCTAGAAAAGTAGTACCACTTGTCTACATTCCCGCCCACAGCCTCAAACAGCCAGGCACCCCAGTTGGCCAGCACACCGGAGACTCCCCAGGGGTTGCCGGTGGTTGCCAGAGTAACAATCTGGAATACCGAGAGCAGAATTGCACCAGTCAGATACGGCCAGGCGCCTTTGATCCACTCTTTGTAGTATTTATTATCTTTAATCCCCAAAACGGGTACCTCCGTTTGTTATTTCGCTTTTTCGATGATAACTTCCCACTCGCCGTCGTCGATCTCTTCGACTTCAACGTTGTGGCCTTCTTTACGGGCCCACTCGGGAACGTTCTTCATGGCGCAGCTGTGGTCGATCTGCACGATCAGTACATCGCCGACTTCCAGCTCTTTGAGTTTATTCTGTGCTTTTACCAAAGGTACCGGGCACGCTTCACCGTAACAATCCAGTTCTACTTCCTGCATATTTTTCTCCTTATCGTTCCTATTTACTTTGCTTTTTCGATGATAACTTCCCACTCGCCGTCGTCGATCTCTTCGACTTCAACGTTGTGGCCCTCTTTACGGGCCCACTCGGGAACGTTCTTCATGGCGCAGCTGTGGTCGATCTGTACAATCAATACATCGCCGACTTCCAGCTCTTTGAGTTTATTCTGTGCTTTTACCAAGGGTACCGGGCACGCTTCACCGTAACAGTCCAGTTCTACTTCCTGCATATCAGCTCTCCTTATGCTTCTTGTTCTTTTCTATTGGCCCATTTGTCCGCTGCTATCCACAGCAGGGCGATAATGAGCAGTTGAATAACTACCGCGCCCATCCAGCCGAAGATATCCGGCAGGAAGACCGCTTTCCCTTTCAAAATGACATTCAGTTTCCACCATCCGAAGTCATATGCTCCCCACAGGGAACCCACAACGAAGAAGAACAGCGAAAGCAGCTGCATGGTGAATCCCTCACCGACGCGCATCAGGGTCCCGGATGCACATCCGCCGGAAATTACCATTCCGATGCCGAACATGAACGCCCCGATTGCGGTGGCCAGACTGATCGGAACTACGTAGGATTGTCCCGGGATCGGCAGTCCCTGTATATGGGCGCCGTACTTTATGGCGATAAAGCCGATCGAGGTGATAGCGAATGCTAAGAGTACCGCTTTGCTGAGGTTGGTTCCTCCGGTGAGGAATGGGTCCCGCATAGCGGCGGTAAAACAGAACCGTGCTCGTTGTAATATGTATCCAAAGGCCAGACCGGTTACCCAGAACAACGCCAGTTGTTCATTGCGGGCTCCCAGGAAGATACCAAATGCAATAATAAGAACGAGCAACGCTATCCCGACGGGTAGTTGGTTCTTTTTCTTTTTACGACTTCGCGCGCGGGATGAGCGGCGGATGCTGCTGCCGCCCGAGGACGAAGTTGCTGTAGAGTTTACGTCACTCACGGCTGTATAACCCCCTTCAAATATAGATTATTTACAACATATCATACAATATTGTGCAATTTTTCTCAATAAAAATATATAAGAATATCTTTATTTTTTTCATTGTGTATATAAAAACTGTTTTATTCACGAATTTAACTATGTAGAAAAAGAAAAAGATAGCCCGTTTATTGGAATGCATCGGGTGGGCGGTAAACCCGGGTGGGCGGTAAACCCGGGTAAACCCGGGTGATCCCGAGGCGCTTGCGCAATCTTACGGCTGCTCTTACAATAGGTGAGAAAAAGGAGAACTTATGGATAAAGATACCCTGCTGAAGGCCTTCGAGCGGGTGACCGGAGTGGTGCATCACACGCCTGTGTTGACATCAAGGAGCTTTGACGAGATGACCGGTGCCCGGCTTATATTCAAGTGTGAGAATTTTCAAAAGGGCGGGGCCTTCAAGTTCCGCGGAGCGGTAAACTCGGTCTATTCTCTTTCGCCTGAGGAGGCTGCCAAGGGTGTTGCCACCCACTCGTCGGGGAATCATGCCCAGGCGGTGGCACTTGCGGCCCGTATGCGCGGCATTTCCGCCATCATCGTAATGCCTGACAGCGCGCCTCAGGTGAAGGTGAATGCAGTTCGCGGCTATGGGGCGGAGATTCGTTTTTGCGAACCTACTCTCAAGGCCCGTGAAGCGGCCCTCGAGGAGGTGGTTGCTGAAACGGGGGCCACATTTATCCATCCATCCAACGACCTACGTGTGATTGCCGGGCAATCGACGGCGTTTCAGGAGCTGCGCACCGATGTGGCTGCCACCGTGCTGGAAGGATTAGACATAGTATTGACGCCGGTAGGCGGGGGCGGCCTGCTCAGCGGGACCGTCCTGGCGGCAAAGCTCATCTCGTCGCCGGCCGACGGGGCGCCGCAGGTTATCGGCTGTGAACCGGCGCAGGCCGACGATGCGTACCGCTCATTTAAAAGCGGTACACTGGTGCTGCCGGAGCATCCGGACACCATTGCCGACGGTTTGAAAACCGCCCTGGGCTCGAATACCTTTCCGATCGTGCGCGAGTATGTGGATGATATCGTGCTGGTGCAGGAGGATGAAATCCTGCAGGCGATGAAGCTCATCTGGGAGCGGATGAAGCTTGTCATCGAGCCATCGGCCGCGGTTCCCTTTGCCGCCCTGTTGAACGGCAGTATAGACGCCAGAGGTGCTCGGGTGGGGATCATTTTGTCCGGCGGAAATGTTGACCTGGACGCCCTGCCGTGGTATCGGTAGGTAGGACATAAGAAGGAGAATTCATGGACTGGAGAGAGCAAGTACATCGGCCGACCCTTGTGGTGAACCGATCGAGAGCTGAGCAGAATATTGAAGCAATGGCTGCGAAGGCTGCCCGCAGCGGAGTCCGGTTTAGGCCGCACTTCAAAACTCATCAGAGCGCCCTGGTAGCCGAGTGGTTTGCCGGGCAAGGTGTACAGCAGATCACCGTCTCTTCGGTCCGGATGGCCCTCTACTTTGCGGCCCACGGCTGGGATGACATCACCATTGCATTTCCGGTAAATCTGCGTGAAATCGACGACATCAACGACCTGGCCGACAAGGTGAAGTTGAATCTCTTGGTAGAAACTGCCGAAGTCGCCTCCGTACTGGCGGAAAAATTGCACAGCGAAGTAGGTATTTTTATTAAGATCGATGTAGGATACGGCCGAACGGGTATAGCCTGGGATAGAGCGCAGGATGTGATCGATGTAACCCGCACAATATCGACTTCCGAGCGGCTCGGTTTCAGGGGGCTCTTGACCCACGCCGGACATACCTACCACATACACTCAAAACAGGCCCGCGCCGGCATCTTCAAACAGGCGAGTGAACGAATGCAGAACCTGCGCCGGGCGCTGATCGACGCCGGGCTAGTGACGGGCCCGGAGGAGTGCATACTGTCGGTCGGGGATACCCCCGGGGCTACCGCAGTCGACCAATTCAAGGGGGTTGATGAGCTGCGGCCGGGTAATTTCGTCTATTTCGACGCTCAGCAGTATCAGCTGGGTTCGTGCAGCGAAGAGCAGCTGGCCGCCGCGGTTGCCTGTCCGGTGGTGGCGGTGCACCCTGAGCGTGATGAAGTCGTTCTCTACGGAGGGGCAATCCATCTATCCAAGCAGTCCGAGCTGCTGAAGTCGGAAGACGACTCCTCCGGCCGTATGTTCGGCTACATTACCACGGCCAATGCCCACGGCTGGGGGGCGATCGAAGCTGATCACTATGTCAGCCGGGTCAGTCAGGAACACGGAGTTGCGCGGGTGAGCCCAGAGTTGTGCCGTCAGATAAAGCCGGGTGATATTCTGTGTGTAATTCCCGTGCACTCATGTTTGGCAGTCGACCTGCTGGACACCGCTATTACTACGGACGGCGATTTGTTCGCATTGGATTTATAATGAAATATGTGCTGCATAACGGTGTCCTCATCTCTGCCGAGGATGCGCATCTGCCGATTTCCAGGCGCGAGGTGTTGTTCAGTTTCGGAATCTATGAATCCCTCAAGGTGCGGGACGGGGTGCCGCTGTTTGTTGAAGAGCATCTGGAGCGCCTGGCTGAATCGGCCCGCATTCTCGATCTGCAGCATTCGTATGACCCGCACCATTTCATAGAAGCGATTACCCGCCTGGTGGAGGCCAATGAACTGGACGAAGCAACCCTCCGAATTCAGATGTTCGGCGGAGACGAACCGTTTTACTATGTAGTCCCCTTTCCTCTGCCCCGTTATCCGTACTGGTACTACCAGGAGGGGGTTCCGACTATCAGTTATGAAGGCGAGCGGGTTATGCCGCGGGCCAAATCAAACTGTCTCCTGCTCAACTACATTGCTCTGCGGGAGGCGCAGCGGCAGAATGCCGTCGAGGCCCTGCTGGTGAACCGTGACGGGAACACGCTGGAGGGGACCCGCAGTAATCTTTACGCCTATCAGCGGGGAGTCATCCTTACACCGGAGCGGGATGTGCTGTACGGGGTCACCCGTAAACACATTCTCGAGTGGGGACGACATGCCGGATACCGAATCGAGTATACGCCTCTGCCGCGCACATCAATCCTCAACTGTGAGTATGAAGGGCTGTTTATCTCCAGCACCAGCATGGGGGCTGTTCCCGTTCATCAGGTAGACGCTGTGGAAATGCCTTCACTGCAGTCCCAAGCCGAATTTCGTGAACTGATAACGCGGATCAATGCCCATCTGAACCGCACGGAGCTCGATGAAATCGAAAAAGCAAAAAAATAGTATGACAGCGCTTTTTTCATCAACTACAATATGAAGTGTGAAGAGTACGAGTCAAAAACAGGTACGTACACCCACCGTCGTAGTGCCGTTCGATGCGGAGTGCCGGACCGAAATGTGTCAGGATGTCTGTGTGTATCTGCGGCCGGAGGCCAACGGCATTCAAGTAGAGAGTGCCATGATGCGCACGATTCATACGAACCCGCATTACAAAGAGAATGTAAGACTTGTATATCTGGCTAACCTGCCTGGTGAATTTATTGCCCGCCATCGCATCATAGAACAGCATTACCGGCTCAAGCTCTCCTTTGCCAAACACGGCAAACGCATGTTCACCGCGTACATGCGGCAGGAGTTTTCCCGCTATTTCGGCGAGCCCTTCGAGGAGGCGGAAATACTGGGTGCATTTGAGGCGATGAAGCGTCTGCACTACAGCCGCGAACAGCTGTTTCGCTTGTGGGTGCCTGCCCAGGATATCATGCATGTGAACGGACAAACGATAAAACGGGTAAGCGGCGTGTATATCATCAATTATGATATTCCGGCATTATTACTGAAAAACAAAATGAGCACGGATATCGCCGTTATGATTCTGAGAACCCGGCTGGGCCCGGACAGTATCCATGCATTGATGATGGAGATGGTGGAACGGCTGAAGCAGGAAGGTCTGCTGCAGGAGTCAGAAGCTTTTACGCGGGTATTCCACTTCTCGAGGAGCCCCTTCGAGCAGATACTCGACGGCATCGGATTTCTATACGGAAACGACGGTTCGCACATACCTCTGAATGAAATACAGTTTTACTGCTACTTACTGGAACGCGGGTTGCGCGAGGAGGAGATTCATAAGATACTGCGCTATCCGATTTTCTCGTTTTCTGACGGAAGCGGCGGTTACATCGAGCAAACAGTGTATGCTGCCAGTTACGGAATGGATTATGAGGAGGCCTATCAGACTTTACTCTCTGCAAAAGCACAAATTCTGCTTGACTAAGCTGCGAATTTAGAAATACAAACAGAAGTATGCGCTGTTTTGCGATTTTTGATGTAGACCATACCCTCCTCAACGGATCCACCGGAAAAGAGCTCGCGGTAAGCTGCGTTCGGCGCGGTATTGTCTCCGCATCGATTCTCATTGCCAGTCTGCTGGTCTACCTCCGCTACCGTATCGGTCATCTCGATCCATCCATCCTGGAAAAGGGAATTCACCGGCTGGCGGGCATTCCGATACAGAAGCTTTCCGAGCTGGCTGAGGAAATTTTTCATTCGAAGGTCAGGCCGAAATTGTACAGCCGGGCGCTGGAGTTTATCCGCCGTGAGCGGGCCGAGGGCAAAGCGATTGTACTGGCAACCTCGGCTCCGGAGTGCGTAGTGCGGCCGCTGGCTGACTGCCTGAATGTCGAGTATCTGCTGGCTACTAAATTCGAGGCCGAAGACGGGCTCCTGACCGGTCGTTTTCAGGGAGAACCGGTATTCGGTGACGGCAAAGAGCGTAAAGTGCTCGAGTTCATCCGCCAGCAGGGGTCTGACCTCGGCTGCTGCTCCTTTTATTCCGATAGTTGGTTTGATCATCCGCTTCTAGAGCGGGTAAAGTCTCCGTATGTAGTAAATCCGGATGTAAAACTGCGTCGTCTGGCCCAGATCCGTGGGTGGCCGATTTACCATCTGCGGGATACCGCCGGAAATCGGGATATTCAACATATGCTCACCACAGGTAAGCTGCAGAATGAGTGCTGACCAAAAGGGGAAACGATTCGTTTTAGCGCTTGATGTCGGTGGAACAGTTACCCGCGCTATCCTGCTGAACGAAGCCGGCCGGGTCAGCGACTGCACATATGTTACTACCGATACTATTTCTGGCGAAGAGGGGATGATGGAGCATGATCCCGAACAGCTGTGGCAGTCCGTGCAGAGCGTAATTTTCAGTTTGATTGAAAAAAACTCGCTCGTGCCGGGACAGATCAGCGCTTTAGGTATCAGTGTACAGCGGGCTACTTTTTGCCTGTGGGAAAAGGACAGCGGGAAGCCCTGTACCAACTTTATCAGCTGGTCGGACATCCGAGCGGCGGAGCAGGCTTACAAAATGAACCGCAACCCGGTCTGGAAGCTGCTGCAGGTAGGAGCCGGAATCCTGAGCCGGATAACCGGCAGTACCTTTTTTATGGCCGCCTCACAGCTGAAATTCGTGACCGATCACATTCTCACCCGTCTGCTGTGGGTATTTAGTAATGATCCCGAGCTCTACCGGCGGGCAAAGGCCGGTGAAATCTTATTCGGGACTATCGACACCTTTCTGCTGCACCGCTTGACCGGCGGTCGTCTGCATGCCACCGATGCCTCGAATGCTGCGGCAACTTCACTGTACAACCCCTTCGATTTGAAGTGGAATCGCCTTTTCTGCACCATTTTTTCCGTTCCTATGTGTATTCTTCCGGAGGTAAAAGACACTGCCGGTGATTTCGGCACAGTCGTACTCCCTGAGCTGCGAAAGTACTCAATTCCAATACGGGCGGTGGTCGGCGATCAGATGTCGGCCCTCTTCGGCCACTGCTGCTTTACTCCCGGAGAGGTAAAAATCAGCCAGGGCAGCGGCTCCTTTGTTGATGTGAACGTGGGAGACCGGGGCAAGGGGTCCCGCCGCGGATTGTTTCCGCTGGTAGCCTGGAAGCTGAACGGAAAGGCTACCTATATGCTGGAGGGTTCGGTAGCTACTGCCGGGCGGCTGATAGACTGGCTGGGCCAGGGTATCGGCCTCTCGGATACGCCAAAAGTGCTGAATGATTTTGCCGCTCAGACCGATGACACAAATGGTGTTATTTTTGTCCCCACGCCGGCGGGTATTCGCTTTCCATACTTTAACCCGAAGGCCCGTGGAACTATCTTCGGACTCTCGCTGACAACCCACCGTTGTCACGTGGCGCGGGCAGTTTTGGAAGGAATTGCACATCGCATAGTCGATATCCTGGAAGGGATCACCAAAGATACGCACCAGCGGCTCATCAGAGTAAAAGTGGATGGGGGGGTGAGTCAGTCCGACATTCTTCTGCAGCTTATTTCTGATTTATCCGGATATGAGGTCGAGCGGGCTCCCGAGGTAGATATGACTGCAGTCGGAGTGGGCTTTCTGGCCGGGCTTTCGGCGGGGATGTGGAACTCTTTCGATGAACTGCGCGGTCTTGGCGAACCTTACCGGGTTTTTACCCCTAAAATAGACCCCCGGGAGCGGGAGAAACGTTCGAAGAGATGGCATGCGGCAGTGCGCACGGTTGTCAGGATGTACAAGTGAGATTCTTTCAAGATGGCAACTACTAAAAGCTGATTCATTAACGCTGGTGATTTGTCTTTATGAGCTGGCTCTAATATAGTACACTATAAGCAACAATAGTATTTTGGGCGGTGTAACGGTGAAAACGGTTTTTACAACGGTGTACATACTCTATTTTTCAATAGTTCTGCTCCTATCACAGGTGGTCTTTTTGCTGCCCTATTTTATACTGCGTATGCTGGGCCTGAAGAAGGCCGGGATCTATTTTATGAAGTATGCATCGGCGGCGATGGGCCGGCTGGTTATCGGAGGAACCGGTACGAAGGTCGATGTGTTTGGAAAAGAGAACCTGCCCGAAAATCGGCAGCGCATCTGCCTGGTGGCGAACCATCAGGGGCTCTTCGATATTCCTCTGATTGCCGGTTACATACCTGTCATGGCCGGATTTATTGCCAAGCGGGAGCTGGCCTGGATTCCGTTTCTCAATTTCTGGCTGTTTGCCATGGGATGTGTATTGATCAACCGAAAAAGTCCGCATTCAGCAGTGCAGGCTATCCGCAACGGTGTAGAACGGATCAAAGGCGGACAGCCGGTGTGTATTTTTCCGGAAGGCACCCGCAGTCGTTCGGTCAAAATGGGCAAATTCAAGCCGGGCAGCCTGAAGCTGGCCCTTCGATCGGATGCTGTCGTTATTCCTGTCACGATCCGAAACAGCTTCAACATGTTTGAAGGGCCGGGGTATCTGCAGCCGAGTAAGGTTTTTCTGCACATACACCCACCGATTGAAACCGAACAACTGAACGAAGAGATGCAGAAGAGTCTGGCCCAGCGGCTACAGGATATAATTGCGGAGCCGCTGGCAGCAGACCGATGAAACCCAGCAGCCCCATATATAGAAAATTCCGACTCGAGAGAAAATCAGAGCTCATTAAAGTTGCCCCTTATCTGCTTTATCTGCACAGCTGTTTCTTGATTGTGCTGATAGTACTGGAGCGGCTGTCTATCCAAGTACCGTTTCTCAACCGGTTGGCTTTGATCACGGCTGCCTGGCAACTGCTGCTGCATATAGTGCAATTGCGTTATAAACAAATCTTCGCCCGCGGAATTCACCTTCTGTATATGTTGGAGGTGTTTCTGTTCATTCTGCTGGGGAGTGCTTTTTCGATGGTACTACTCTATTACGATTTTTCCATCGTCCGGCAGGCATCATCAGTGTTGGTACTGATGATGCTCGTCTCGGTCGAGTTCTTACCGGCCTACTCACTGCGCAGTGTTATTCCGGTCTGCATCGGATTCCCGTTGTTGGCTTGGTATGTGAGCGGTTTTTGGCTGCTCGAACTGGATTCGGCCCTGTTGGTGCTGGCCTTTTTTCCGCTGATTGCCTGGGTCATCGGCACGCTTACCTCCGTCATTATCGAACGGGTCTACTTCCGGGAGTTTCAAATGCGCTATCTGGCCGAACAGCGGCGTGAGAAGGCAAAAGAAGAACTCATCAGATATGAAAACCTCAATAAAAAGCTCGAAGATACCAAACAGCGGCTCGAAAAAGAGATAGAGGAGCGGAAATCGGTCGAGAAGAAACTGGAGCAGTTCGCGGCCTTTGACGAGCTCACCGCTGTATACAACCGCAGAGCCGGACTGGAGCTCTTGAAGGAGGCGCTGCACTATGCAAAACGGAAACAACAGCCGCTGACGATCGCTTTTGTTGATGTGGATAAACTGAAGGTTGTAAATGACAACTTCGGCCATCAGGCCGGCGACCAGTATCTGAAGGATGTGGTCAAGCTGCTGCGAAAGCATCTGCGAAAGAGCGATTCGGTCAGTCGTTTCGGCGGAGATGAGTTCTTGATTGTGCTATCCGAATGCACGTCTGCGGAAGCCCAGGCAATTTTCCAGAGGATAGAGGATGATATCCGCAGAATGAACCAGGATGGCCGCATGTACCCCATGAGTTTCAGTTATGGGATTGCCCAAACCAGCAGCTCATACGAGGAGAGTCTGCATCAGCTGATTGCAATGGCCGACGAGCGAATGTACGTAAATAAGCAGAAAAAAAAATGGGGCTGACTGCAGCGCTCCGCAGCCGCCCCGTATTAGGTAATGTGAAGTTTACGCAGCTTTTACCTTTATGCTGCGTGGTTTAGCTTCGGCTTTCTTAGCCAGCTCCAACCGTAAAATGCCGTTCCTGTAGCTGCCTTCGATTTTCTCTACATCTACATCTTTGGGCAGCGAGAAACTTCGGGAAAACTCTGTGTTTCGTCTTTCCCGGACGAGGTACTCTTTATCCTCATTCTGTGCTTCGGCTTGCTCTTTAGAAGCGCCGGCGGAAATGGTGAGTACATTGTCCTCAATCTGCACATCGATCTCCTCCTGGCTGTAGCCGGGAACCTCCGCTTCGATCACATAGTGGTTCTCATTTTCACTTATGTCGACCAGCGGGGAACGGCGGTTATGAGAGCTTGCCGGGCCGAAAAGATTGTTCAACATTGTATCGAAATCGTACAATGCGTTTCCATAATTTTTGGTGGGGTTGTAGCGTACCATGTATTTCATATCTGCTCCTCCTTGCAGTATTTTTATTCTTACTATTATTAATGCAAAAAGCGTGCCAAAAATAGTATCTAACTTATAAGTATATATATTAAAAATAATTATCACGGTTTGAGTGTGTAATCCCGGCAGGCTTATGTTGTAGGGACCGCAGCTGCTGTGTAAAAAATACTCGTTGGGTAAAAATGTCAATATTGTAGTGTCATAATGACACAAAAACACTGTAATTATCGGTAGTCCGGAGTCCCGCTGGATCAAAGCGCCAAAAATATTGATGATTGACGATGCTCTTGTTACCTTTTAAAACAGATCAGCCGAGAAACAGGATACAGGACAGTGATAAGGAGTAGAAGAGTGAAAAAGCGACTATTACCGGCAGTACTGCTGCTCATACTGATTGGAGCCGCCCCGGCGTATGCTGACTCAATGATAACCGGAAACTTTGGCGTGAATCTGTTTGCCTATGAGACGACCTATCTGACCACCGGTGTAATGTATCAGAAAGCCGTTCAGCCGGGAATGGATATGGTGGTCGGGGGTGATTTCGGTATTCATACCGAAAAAAATTCCGCCGGCGAAGTGCAAGCCGATTTTCTGATCCCGCTTCGCCTGGGGCTGCATTTTCCCTTTCAGCAAAAGAAGGCGACGTACGGCTTCGGAGCAGGGATCACTCCGACATTTCAATTCGAACAGAGTGAAGATTCCGCCGGCTTTTTGATGGGGCCTTATGTGAATGGAAGTGTGAGAATCAAGGTGCACCCGGTGATGAGTGTGTTTCTGCAGTATCAGCAGGATCTTCTGTTCGGAGAGCCGGAATGGATTTATACCGGCTCACGTTTTTTAATTGGAATATCCTTCTGAGCAGTTATTTCTATTAGAGGCTCTTGAATAAATCAGGTAAAGCTGAAAGGTTTTAGTATCCTAACCCCCTTTGAATGGAGTTATGCATATGACTCAGTTTATTATTTTGCTCATACTCTATGTGATCATTGGCAGCGCAATTGTGCTGTTCGTTGCCAAACGGAAACAGTCACAGGAGGAGTACTTTCTGGGGAACCGTACGGTTCACTGGATAGTGACCGCTATGACCTATGCCGCCACAACGTATTCCGCGTTTATGATGGTAGGTTTGGTGGGAATGGCCTACGGCACCGGTGTTGGCGCTATGATTTTCGAGCTGGTCTATTTAGTGGCCACAGTGCTGATATTAGTAGTATATGGAAAAAGAATCTGGCACCTCGGCAAGGAGAACGGATATGTCTCCCCCATGGAGATGTTTGCCGACCGCTATGGAAAAACAACCGAAGCTCTCGGGGCAATCATTGCCTTTGTCGCTCTGGTACCATATGCCTCGGTGCAGGTGATCGGATTAGCACTGGTGTTCGGGAATTACGGTATCGGCTTTGTTTCCGGTATTACCATAGCCTCGATCATCATCTTCATCTGGGCCTTTATGGGCGGACTGCGGGGGGTTGCCCTGACCGATGCACTGCAGGGTCTGTTCATGATGGTAGTTGCAATTGCAGTGTTGGCCTGGACCGGAAAGGAGTTCGACGGTATCGAGCTGTCCACCTTTCCCAACCAGGTATGGACTCCGCTCTTCTTTATCAACATAACCCTGCCGTGGGCTTTTTTTGCTTTGACCAACCCGCAGGTAGTGCAGCGGCTGTTTATTATTAAAGAACCGGCTGGTTTGAAAAAAATGATAATCCTGTTCGCCTCATTCGGGGCGGTATATACGATTATCGTAACAATGATCGGTTTTGCCGCCAAAGCGGGTACTTTGGACGGCGTCTTGCCGATGATTCAGGACAGAGACACGGTAACGGTGCTGCTGATGGGCCGTATGAGCGCTGTCCTGGCATTGCCGCTCGGATTGAGCATTATCTTCGCCTCCGTATCAACCTCTAACTCGATTATTCTGACTTTGGCATCGATGATGACCCGCGACGTATTTCGAATGCGCACCAGCATGGTAGTGGGGCGGGTGTTCACCTTTCTGATGACCCTGATTGTTTTTCTGTTTTCACTCCTGCGACCCGACTATCTGGTTGAACTGTCGGTAGCCTCATCCCGGATTCTGCTGGTATTCCTGCCCTTGTACTTAGGATTGTTTCACTGGAAGCGTGGGGGAGTGTGTGCCGGAGTGTTTACCATCGTAGGCGGTGCTGCTCTGGCGATCGCGGTGAATATACTTGGCCTCTCGCTCGGTTCGGTGTATACTTTTGCCGGCGTATTCATACTGTTTTTCCTCGGTGCGCTCTGCGACCGGGCCCGGGAGAAAAGCCAAAATTAACCGCACGGCATCTTAGCCGGCGGTGGACAGCAGGAGCGAAGCATTGAAAACGGCAGCGGCTGGCGAGCGGGAGCTCAAGACCTTCAATTACATTTCTTACGGATTAGGCGACCTGTACGGCGGCGGGTCCTTCTTTATCATCAGTACCTTCTCGATGTATTTCCTGGTGACGGTAGTAGGGCTGAACCCGGCGCTGGCGGGGTTGATACCCGGTCTCGGCAAAGTGTGGGATTCTATCTCCGATCCGCTGATGGGCTATATTACCGACAACACAAAATCGAAGCACGGCCGCCGGCGGGTGTTTTTTCTTATCGGGGTAGTACCCATCATTGTCACTTTCACACTGATCTGGGTGCCCTTTGATACGGGCGGTCAGTTCGCCAAGTTTCTCTACTATTTTTTCGCGTATCTTTTTTTCTACACCTGTTCTACCATGGTTCTGGTTCCGTACTCGGCACTCAGCGCGGAGATGACGCTAGATTTTGAAAAACGAAACCGTCTTACCGGTACCCGGATGATATTCTCGATGATCGCGACTCTGACCGCTGGTGTCGTTGCTCAACCGCTAATTGATGTGTTCGGGGATCAACGGACCGGTCATCTTGTGATGGGGCTTTTCTTCGGTTTTTTCTTTGCCTTGCCGTATCTGCTTGTCTTCCGGGGAACCTGGGAGCTGCCGGTTGCCAAAAAACCTCCTCAGAAGGACCTGAATATATTCAGAAATTTTAGTTCCATTTTTCAGAACCGCTCCTTTCAGTTTCACATCCTGATGTACATCTGCTCGTATGCCGGCATGGACGTGCTGATGGCCTGGCTGAAGTTCTACCTCATCGACTACCTTCAGCGGCCCGGTTTCGTGACTATCGGCCTGGGGACTATTCTCATTACTCAGATAGTGGCGCTGCCGGTATATGTGAAGATTGCCAATAAAAAGGGCCACGGAACGGCCTACCGCATTGGCTTGAGTATCTGGGCGCTGGCCATCGGACTGATGGGTTTCCAGGCGCCGGGATCCTCTACAATACTACTGGTACTCAACTGCTTTTTTATCGGCGCCGGCATGTCCGCCGGGGTCTTGATTCCCTTTCAGCTGCTTCCCTTCGTTGCGGATGTGGACGAGCTGATTACCTCCGAGCATCGTGCCGGCACCTACGCCGGGGCAATGACTCTGATGCGCAAGCTGATCCAGGGAGCCCTGGTACTGCCGTTGATGGGGCTTTTGCTGGAGATTATCGGATACCAGGCACACGCAGCCGACGTGGTGGTCGAGCAGGGGCCGCAAACCCTCATGTGGCTGAGGATTCTGTTCGTAGGTTCTCCGCTCGTCTTGGCGGTGGCCGGGGCGCTCATCTCTACCAAATTCCCCATTACGCCGGAGAACCATGCAGTCCTGCGCCGGGAAATTGACCGGCTCAGAAGCGGTGGGCGCAAAGAGGATGTAGATCCGCAGACAAAGCAGATTTGCGAGCATTTATCAGGTTTGAAGTATGAAGAACTCTATACTACCCAAAAGATATAATTGAATTAATATAAATACTTCTCTATTATTTTACTTATGACTAACCCAGATGACTCCTCTGAGCGCGCCTCTCAACCGCTGGTGTTGATTGTCGATGATGTGCCCGAAAATGTGGAAATACTCTACAGTGTTCTGAAGGAAGAAGACTACCGCTTCGCGATAGCGCTAAATGCGGCCGAAACCTATAAAGCTATCGAAAAAGAGGTTCCGGATTTAATTCTCCTCGATATTATGCTTCCCGACGGCAATGGATTCGAAATGGCTGAGAGTATTATCACTGCCCATAGTGACCGTTATATTCCTATCATTTTTATTACCGCCCGCGCGCATTTGGAAGACAAGGTGAGAGGTTTCAAGGTCGGTGGTGTCGATTACATAACCAAGCCCTTTGAGGAAACCGAAGTAAGTGCCAGAGTCAAAACCCATATAGAGCTCAAACTGGCCCGTCAGCGGCAAGCCGATTTGATACAGCGGCTGCAAAAGGCGCTGGATGAGGTGAAGCAGCTGCGGGGGATTATTCCAATATGTGCACGCTGCAAGAAGGTGCGGAACGACGAAGGATTCTGGATGCAGGTAGAGCACTACATCACCGAGCACAGTAAGGCTGAGTTCAGTCACGGTTTGTGTCCTCATTGTATGCAGGAAATGTATCCGTATCTGAGTCAGAAGGAAGATGAATGAATTACAGGCGGTTTTATGCGGCACTTATGCTGGGATTCGTAATCTGGGCCGGTGAGGCGGACGCCCAGGGGCACATCTATTTCGAGCACATCGATAAGTCGACCGGCTTGTCGAATATGGCTGTCTCGAGTATTGTGCAGGATTCGCAGGGATTCCTGTGGTTTGGTACCCAGGGCGGCTTGAACCGCTACGACGGCTATGAGTTCAGAACCTATAAGAAAAAGCCTTTCGACTCAAACTCGCTCTCCCACGACCTGATTCAAACCTTATATATGGATGCGGATGATATCCTGTGGATCGGAACCTACAACGGTTTGAACCGTTTCGATCTAAAAACCGGAATTATTACCAGATATGAGCACATCCGGGGAGAAGCTGCATCCCTCTCCAATGATGTGGTGGTGGCTATTCAAAGGGACGGCAAGGGGCAGCTGTGGGTAGGCACTCTTAACGGTTTGAATCTGCTCAATGAAGAGGAGGGCACCTTTACCCACTATTATCATGACCCTGAAGATCCCGGCAGTATAAGCCACAATACCATCCGTTCGATTGTCCAGGACAGCCAAGGGAGAATGTGGTTCGGGACCTACGGGGGGTTGAACCTCTACAATCCTGTCACTGATACTTTTTCTAGTTATCAGCACTCGGAGGAGGATCCCGAAAGTATCGGCAGCAACAATGTCATGGCAATAACCCAGACCGAGCCGGGCAAGTTGTGGCTCGGCACCTGGGGCGGCGGGGGCTTGACGGAATTCGATATAGCTACCGGCAAGAGTACCAACTTCAAACTACCTGACAACCGCAGTTACGTACTGAACGCGCAGAAAAAAGGGGTAATATACGTTGGAACTTGGGGCGGCGGCTTGATCGAATTCATTCCCGAAACGGGAGAACATCAACAGTATTCCTCCGAATCGTACGATGCTTCGAGTATCGGGCATAACATTGTGTACTCGTTGTATTACGATGAATCGGGAGTGCTCTGGATCGGTACTAATGGCGGCGGCATAGACAAGATGAAGAAGCCGGATAACGAGTTTACCTATTGGCAGCATAATCCCGACGATCCGAGCTCCCTGAGTCAGGGAAAAGTGACGGCGGTATTACGTGATTCTAAGGGTGTGCTCTGGGCAGGCACCTACAACGGCGGGCTGAATCGTTATGATGCCCGGCAGAAGCGTATGATTCATTATTTACACGATGCGGACGACCCGCAGAGCCTGGTCAATGATATCATTACCAGTATTTTTGAGGACAGCCGGGGGAATATCTGGGTCTGCACGAACGGCGGCTTGAATCGCTACAACCCCGAGCAGGATAACTTCGAGCGCTGGTTTGGGCCGGAGCACCAAACTCCGCTCAAAGACCAGATAGTCTACGGTGTGCTCGAAGATATCGACGGATCACTGTGGATCGGAACGTACAGCGGAGGGGTGGCCCGCTACAGCCCCGCTACGGGAGAGATGCGCTACTTTCAGAACGATCCGGACAATCCGAATAGCCTGAGCGACAATCTCGTGTACGATATGCTGGTCGACTCGAGCGGAACCTTCTGGGTTGCGACCAACAACGGCCTGAACCGCTTCGATAGAGACCGCGCGGAGTTCGTCTCCTATTATCATGACGAGGACGATTCGAGCACTCTTACCAGCAACACCGTTCGGGAGCTTTATGAAGACAGCGAAGGCCGCCTGTGGCTGGGCACTGTCAGCGGCGGGTTGAATCTGTATCATCCTGACAGCGAGAGTTTTACTCACTTTATGCAGGAAGAGGGGCTTCCGTCGAATACGGTGTACGCCTTGCTCGAAGACAATCGGGGCCGCCTGTGGATCAGTACCATGGACCAGCTGGCGGTGTTCGATTATGAGCTCATGCAGTTTCGGGTAGTCGACGAAGACAACGGCATCTGGGCGGAGGAGTTTTCCCGCGGTCATTACGGGGGTGAATCGGGCGAAGAGTTGTTTTTCGGTACCACTGAGGGGCTTTATATGCTGCAGCCCGGAGAGTTCGAGCGGAATACGCATGTACCGCCGGTGCAGCTCACCTCCTTCAGAGTTTTCGACCGTGAAGTCGATTTTGGTCACAGCCTGCAGCTGGTCGAAGAGATTGAAGTTGAATACCAGGACGAGTTTATCGCTTTCGAGTTTGCCGCGCTCGATTATGTGAATCCGAAAAAAAACAAGTACGCCTACAAACTGGAGGGCTTTGACGAGCAGTGGATTTATCCTACCACCCGCCGCTATGCCAGTTATACCAACCTCCCGCCGGGGGATTACACTTTCAGGGTAAAGGCCTCTAACAGCGATGCAATCTGGAATGAAGAGGGGCTTTCGATAGATCTGCGGGTTATTCCTCCTATCTGGAGAACAAATGCGGCATTTATGCTGTATGCATTGCTCGGGATTTTCATGATCTATCTAATTCTCGTGCTGATAAATCGTGAACAGCGTCGAAAGTTCGAGATAAAAACTCAGGAGCTCGAGCGACAACGGCTGGAGCAGTTAGAAACGGAGATTCATGAAAGAAGGCGGGTTGAAAGCCAGTTGATTCAGGCCAAGGAGGAGGCGGAAAACGCAAACCGCATAAAAAGTGATTTCATTGCCAATATCAGTCATGAAATCAGAACGCCTATGAATGCGATTATCGGCTACACGCAGCTCATCCGCCGGGCCAGTGAGGATTCTACAATCCACGGATATCTCGATACCATCAAACGTAGCGGCACGCAGCTGCTTGCCCTGATAAATGACCTGCTCGATCTCTCGGCAATGGAGATCGGAATGCTGAAAATAAACAAAACAAATATGAATCTGGAGGAGCTGCTGCGTGACATCGAGTCGATGTACGGATACCGCGCGAATGAAAAGGGACTTGACTTTGCAGTGGGCATAGAGCCCGGAACGCCGCTCGAAATATACGCGGATGCGCATAGGCTGCGGCAGATTCTGTACAATCTGGTAGGCAACGCACTCAAATTCACCGAATCCGGGAAAGTCGCTTTGAAAATCGAGGGAAGCAAACATGAGGAGAATTGTGCCGATCTGCGTATCTTGGTGAGTGACAGCGGCATCGGAATACACCCTGAGGAGCAGGAGCGTATTTTCGACGCCTTTACTCAGCAGCGTGGTCAGGAAGAGCGATTCGGCGGCACCGGCCTGGGACTCACTATTACCCGGCGCTTGGCGGAGGCCATGGATGGGCTTATAGAGGTTCACAGCAGTCTCGGAAAGGGCAGCGTCTTTATTGTATATTTTCCGCATATAAAACTCGCCGGAGGCGAAATAGCCGGAACACACGAGCACACGGCACGGCAGGAAGAACACCTTGCGTCTGCTCTGCCGGCTGATTTCGGTAGGTTTGATTTTGACTCTCCGGTAGAAAAAAAATCCGAACTGCTCGATTGGCTGAGGGGCCCCGGAACGGAACGGTGGGAGCACATATCCGGCACTCTGTTTATGGATGATATTCGTGATTTCAGCCGATTACTGCAGAGGCGTGCAGAACTCCACCAGGCGGATGTGCTGAAAAATTACGGACAGACACTCGAAAGTCATGTGACCAGCTTGAATCTGTCAGCCTTGAAACGACTTTTATATCATTTTCCCGCCTTGATAGAAGGGCTTCAGCAGGCTCCGGAGAGATAGACGCATGCAGCCGCGTAACTACCTGCGTCTCTCCGCCATGATGTTTCTGTTCTACGTGGCCGCTGGCGCGCATATCCCGCTTCTCAGCCTTTACCTCAATAAGGTTCTCGGCTTTAC
>CAZRWN010000036.1:0-29957 GCA_964603735.1 uncultured Sediminispirochaeta sp.
CCGCCATTTCCAACTACGATGCGGATCTCTTTGACTTCCAGCTGCGGATACTCCCGCCTAATCTTACGAAGAATGGTGCCCTTCTGCATGTGCAGCAGCTGAACCCAGCCGGGATGATCAGCTTCAACGATGAGAACGCCGCCCCGGATGTCCCGCGGGTGGGTGTGAGCGGCGATGTTAATGCCGGCCAGCTGTTTCCAGCTGGTAAAAAAGCTGTGATATTCGTCAGCCCGGTCGATTTGGGTATCGTTGAAGTATGCCTTGAGGATCTCACGCACGCCTTTCGGGCTTTTGCGGGTACCGCGGCCCAGCTCGGACCAGTCGGGTACCGTGTCGGGCTCCTGATGCGACCTGCCGGACCGGTCGCCGCTCTCGACCTCACCGCCACCCCAGTTGTTCGAAGAATGGTGCCAACCGCGGCCCTTTTTGTCCTCAGAATCTATGTCTTCGGGTCTGTCTGTGTTGTACGGGCTGTCTGCTCCGTGTTCATCTTTCGGATCCATCCGTTTTCCACCCAGAAAATTGCTGTCTCGGATTCGTACTGACCGTCGGTCGCCGTTGTGCCGCCGGCATTTTCCCCGGCGCCCTGCGCCAGATCAAAATATTTTTCGTCCGGCAGAAATGTGAAGAAGGCCTGTTCAAAATCGGGCAGATGCGCAAGAAAGCGCCTACGGCGCTCGCCGTCGAGCTCGAGCAGTACGTCGTCCAGCAGTAAGATCGGCCGGCGCCCGGTTTTCTGCGAAAAATAGCGGCACTGACCTAATCTCAATATAAGCGACATGAGCCGCAGCTGTCCAGTGGAGGCAATCCGGGAAAAATCGGCGCCCGCCAGGCGAAACACAAACCGATCGCGGTGGGGTCCGCTGGAGGTAGTGCCGTAGAGCAGGTCCTGCTCGCGCTTTTCGGCCAGATAATCGCACACCTGGTCGCTGGCCGGGCTCAACGGCCAGGAGGGGCGGTATTCGATGGAAAGTGGTTCGGAGATTGTGGATACTGTGCTGAAGATTGGTGCGACTACCTGGTTGTACTCCCGAATTACTTCTGTTCGGCGGCGCTGGATCTCGATCCCGGCTGCGGCCAGCTGCTGGTCATAGACCGGGATAAGCTCGTGCCGCTGCTCTTTGAGGGCCAGATTGCGCATTTTGAGAATTTTGCTGTAGTCCCGCAGGGTATCTATGAACATGGGGTCGAACAGGCTCATCGTCTGATTGAAGAACCAGCGGCGGCGCTCGGGCGGGCCGTTCACGAAGTAGATATCATCGTGACTGAACACGATTGCCGGGATATGCGAGATAAGCTGCTTGCGGTCCTGCAGCCGCTTACCGTCGAGCTCGATACTCTTCTCTTTGGATCCGGAGCCATTACTTCCGGTAGCCAGCTTGAAAGCCACCGTGCCTTCCACATCATCTTCCTCTGGGCGTATATAACGGCCGTTCAGGGCCATCTCACGCTTTCCGCGGGTTATTAGTTCACTTTCCCGCTTGGTGCGGAAACTGCTGCCGTAGGAGAGCAGGTACACCGCTTCGAGAAAATTGCTTTTTCCCTGCCCGTTTTCTCCGACCAGGAAGATCCGCCGGGCATTCAGCGCTACCTTCTGGTCCTGGAGATTGCGGTAGGAGTAGCTTGTTATCGATGTAAACGCCATTCCATCAGTCGAGCTGCATCGGCATCACGATGTGGAAAAAATCTTTTTCCGGTTTGGAGAGCAGGGTAATGGCCTTGTTCGGCTCGGTAAACCGGACGAGTATATGCTCATCGTTGATAACCCGCAGCGGTTCGGTCAGATAGAGATAGTTCAGCGCAACGGTCATTTCCGGCCCGTCGTAGTCACACTCTACCTCTTCCTTGGCCACCCCGATTTCACTCTCTTCGGAAGTGAGAGTTATATTATTTTCACTTAGATTCATGTAGATCCGACGCGATTTCTGTTCTACCAGCAGTGACACGCGTTTGAGCGCCTCTTCGAACTGCTGCTTGTCAATAGTAATTTCATATTGCTGCTGTTCAGGGATAACCCGCTTGTAATTGGGAAATTGTCCTTCGATCAGGCTGGAGGAGATACGCTGGCTGTCGAACTGCATGAACAGATTTTTCTCACCAACAGCAAGGCGCAGATTGCCTTCTCCGCTGGCCAGCTTGCGCAGCAGCTGCAGTACCTTGGGCGGTATGATAACCGGATCAAACTCGGGAATCTGGGTTTCAAACTCTTTGGATATGAAACTGAGTCGACGTCCATCAGTGGCAACCATCGAGAGCCCGCCTTCCTGGTTTTCCAAATACACACCGTTCATGAAATAGCGGGTTTCATCGTCGCTGACGGCAAAAATAGTCTGGCTGACCATCTCGATCACATCTTTCTGTGGAATTTCGAAAAACTGATCCTCGGATATTTCCTGCAGCTCAGGGAATTTGTCGCCGGCGATGCTCTTGAGCTGAAAGTTGATCTTCTTGAAAAGCGGTTTGATGAGCAGGCGATTATCAGTTTGTTCGAACTCGATATCGCCGTCGGGAAGAGAACGAAGGATTCCCAGGAATTTATCGCAAAAGACCGTAGTGCTGCCTTCCTCGGCAATATCACCGGGAATCTGGGTTTCAAAACCAACTTTGAGATCGGTGGCCTTGATGATGAGAGTATTGTTTTCAGCTACCAGCAATACATTCGAAAGAATCGACAATGCATTGCGGGTTGAGATTATTTCCTGAGCTATTGAGATCTCTTTTTGTATCGTATTTTTCTCACAGGTAAACTTCATCGTTCTCTCCTATCTTTATGGTTCTTTTAAATTAATAATCAGTAATAGTAGTAGTAGGGCCGGTGGATATGTGCATAAGCCTCCTAACTGTACCTCATACGGTAGATTATCATTCTGGAAAACTCAATAACTTTTCTGCAGGTTTATGCACAAAATCACAATCGAGCCGGCTTTCCCACAATAATTCCCGCATTACTCACAAGCTATCAAGAGCTTTTATTTTGTTCCGTACTCCTTTATTTGTCTGATCAGCCGCTGGATGGTCGGCTCCAGGTAAGGATCGGTCTGCATTCGGCTTTCTATTCGCTGACAGGCGTGCATTACAGTTGTGTGATCTCGCCCGCCGAACTCCAAGCCGACCTCAGTTGTCGAAAATTCGGTAATTTCGCGGGTGATGTACATGGCAATCTGCCGCGGAAAGGCGATGGCCTTGGTGCGCTTCTTTCCGCGCAGGTCATATGGCGACAGATTGAAGTAATCGGCTACCGCCCGCTGAATGATCTCGATCGTGATATTGCTCTGCTTAGGGCTGGAAAACACATCCTTAAGCTGCTCCTGCGCAATATCCACAGTAATCTTTTTGTTGAGGATATCGCTGTAGGCAATCAGCTTGGTAAGAGCTGCTTCCAGGTCACGTACATTGGTGGTGATATTCTTTGAGATGAGCTCAATTACCTGTTCATCGATGGCCGCCCGCTTCTCTTCGGTTTTACGCTTGAGAATTGCATAGCGGGTTTCGTAATTTGGCGGCTGCAGGTCGACATTCAAGCCGCGCTCGAAGCGGCTGCGCAAACGGTCGGTGAGATGTTTGAGTTCCGATACCGGACGGTCGCAGGTAAAGACCATCTGCTTGTTGGAGTCGTACAATGCATTGAAGGTGTGAAACAGCTCCTCCTGAGTCTGATCCTTGCTCTGCAGAAAGTGAATATCATCGATCAGCAGTACATCCACATTCCGATATCGGTTTTTGAACTGATGGTTTTTTCCATCCCTGATGGACTGAATAAATTCGTTGGTGAACGTCTCTGCGGTGACATACACCACGCGGGTTTTTTCATAGTTGTTGTGCACGAAATTTCCAATTGACTGGATTAGATGTGTTTTGCCGAGACCAACCCCTCCATAGATAAGACAGGGGTTGTAAGCGGTTCCCGGATTCTTGGAGATTGCGATACAGGCGTTGGCGGCAAAGGAGTTATTATCACCGACTACAAAGTTTTCAAAAGTGTAGTCTATGCGCAGTTCATTGTGCTTGCGCAGGTTTTGCTGTGGGCTAGAGGTACCTGCTGCTCGGCTTGGACTATTCTGCTGTGTGTGCGGGTATGCTGCAGCTGCTTGTTGATCCTGCCGCGGGGCTTTTTCGAACGGGGCAGAAGGGCTGCTGTGTGCAGGTATGCCGGAACCAGACCGGTCAGCATTTGGATCGACTATTATTGAAGATTTGGAAGTGCTCTTCTTTGCCCTTTCTTCGGATGCTTTTTTTTCTGAATAATCTGAAGAATAAGAGCTTTCGGCTTTTGAGGTACTTGTTCCGATTTCAGTGTTTGCTGTTCTATGCTGTTCGGCAGATTTACTGGAATCGGCCTGAACCGAGTTATCCACAGGCTGCTGTGCGGGAACACCGCCTGCGCGAGGATCTTGGTCGGCGGTGGTGTGGTCGGCCGGCGGCTGCAGTTTGACTATCTCGAAGTTCACCTGAATAGACATTCCGGAGAGATCGAACAGAGTATCCTGGATCAGTTTCAGATAGCGCTGTTTCACCTGATCACGATAGAAAGATGAGGGCACGGCAAGAATTATCTCGTTTTCCCGGGATGCATAGTACTGTAAATTGCGGAACCACATGACGTATTCCTGTTCAGAGATGTACTGTCTTATTTGATTAAGCGCCTCTTTCCAGAAAATACTGTAGTCCCACTGTTGTGTATCGCTTTCCATCTAATACTCCACTATGATATACAATTACTGCACAAGTTATCCACAAGCGATATGCTTATATAAGAAATTATATAAATCTCTTATATGTCTAACTTTAACAGAACGCTAATATATAAATATTTTTGATACAACAAGTTAATAAAAATTGCCAATCAAATATTAAATATCTCAATTCTTTTGATGATTAATTTATCAGGTCTTCTTCTAATATGCCATAGGATCAAGAATTTATCCACAAGTTTTCCCCACTGCTGTTTGAACAATGGTGCTCTGTGTAAACCAAACTATTTTCAAGAAATAACTTATGCTTTTCAATAGTTCTACAAACTCTAAGTACTTAATCTAAATGCTATTGAAAACTGGATAGCACCAAGCTTCGGACAACTGGTTTACTTTTAGAGCTGAAAAAGGTATAATTTCCTATTCACATAAACGAACAACAGGTAGAATAAACATGCACGACCAATATTCCGCTCAGCACATTCAGGTACTGAAAGGCCTGGATGCGGTGAGAAAACGACCAGGCATGTACATCGGGTCAACCGGCCCTGACGGACTGCACCATCTGGTATACGAAATCGTCGACAACAGCATAGATGAAGCACTGGCCGGCCACTGCTCCCAGATCACAGTAAAAATCGGTCGGGGCAACATCATCACCGTCGAAGACGACGGGCGGGGAATCCCCGTCGACACCCACCCGGTCGAAAAAGTAAGCGCCCTGGAAATAGTCATGACTCGCCTGCACGCCGGCGGAAAGTTCAACAAGGACAGCTACAAAGTCTCCGGCGGACTCCACGGAGTCGGCGTGTCGGTAGTAAACGCCCTGTCCAAGTGGTGCGACGTGGTCGTACACAAGCAGGGAAAAAAGTACTACCAGAAGTACGAACGCGGCATACCGCTGATGCCGGTAGAAGAGCAGGGCGAGACCGACCGCATGGGAACCACCACGCGCTTTCTGGCCGACAGCGAAATCTTCGAAACCACCGACTACAGCTTCGACGTCCTGGCTCAGCGCCTGCGTGAGCTGGCCTTTCTGAACAAAGGCATCAAAATACACCTAGAGGACGAACGCTTCCCGCAGAGTAAGGTCCGCGACTTCCAGTTCGAGGGGGGAGTGAAATCCTTCGTCAGCTATCTCAGCGAAAGCAAAAAGCCGATCCACAAAGAGCCGATCTACATCGAAGCCACCCGCGAGAACATCGAAATCGAAGTGGCCATGGAATACAACGAAGGCTACTCGGAGAACATCTTCAGCTTCGTCAACAACATCAACACCCGCGAAGGCGGCACCCATCTGGTCGGCTTCAAAACCGCCCTCACCAGAGTCTTCAACGACTTCCTGAAAAAATCGAAGCACGCCAAGAAAATGGAAGACAGCCTCAGCGGCGACGACTGCCGCGAAGGCCTTACCGCCGTCATCTCGGTAAAAGTACCCGAGCCACAGTTCGAAGGCCAGACCAAATCGAAACTCGGCAACTCCGAAGTAAAGGGCGTAGTCTCCTCGCTGGTCTACGAGTACCTGACGTACTTCTTAGAAGAAAACCCATCGGTAATCGATAAAATCCTCGAAAAGGCAGTCATGGCCGCCAAGGCCCGCGTGGCGGCCCGCAAAGCCCGCGACCTGACCCGCCGCAAGAGCTTCCTCGAAAGCTCCGGCCTGCCGGGCAAACTGGCCGACTGCTCCGAGCGGGATCCCTCCCGCAGCGAAGTGTACATCGTTGAGGGTGACAGTGCCGGCGGCAGCGCCAAACAGGGCCGCGACCGCCAGTTTCAGGCCATCCTCCCGCTGTGGGGAAAAATGCTCAACGTAGAGAAAACCCGGGCCGACAAGGTCCTGTCCAACGACAAACTCCAGCCGATCATCGCCAGCCTCGGCGCCGGCGCCGGCAAGGAGTTCGAGCTGAAAAACGTCCGCTATCACAAAGTGATCATCATGGCTGACGCCGATGTCGACGGATCGCACATCCGGACGCTGCTGCTGACCTTCTTCTTCCGCTACATGCCGGAGCTGATCGAACGTGGCCACGTCTTTATCGCGATGCCGCCGCTGTACAAAATCACCTTCAACCGGCGCAGCTATTATGCATATAACGAGAAAGACCGCGACCGCATCCTCAAAGAGCTGAACGTCGGCGAAGAGAAAGTCGGCTTCCAGCGCTACAAAGGTCTTGGTGAAATGAACCCCGACCAGCTCTGGGACACCACCATGAACCCGGAAACCCGCAACATCATGCAGGTAAAGCTCGAGGACGCCGTCGAGGCCGACCAGATGTTCTCGACCCTGATGGGCGAGCACGTCGAACCGCGCAGAAAGTTCATCGAAGAGAACGCTCTGCAGGTGTCCAATTTGGACGTATAAAAATATTATGTTTTTGGGACAGTTTCTGATATAGTCATCCACCGGCGCGGCCACCAATCTTCGGCACAGCCCGAATTCCAACCGGGCTGCCAGCTGCCGCAGCCCCAATCTTCGACAGAGCAGAAACAGTCCCCGACTAGTTATTATATCATAGAGATATAAAGTGCACCGCCGATCGCTTCGCAGCCGGGGTGCCTTCGTGTTGAACAGCAAGGAGTGGAACTTTGGAAGAGACCAGAGGAAGAGTAATACCAGTCGCCATCGAGGACGAAATCAAAGAGTCCTACCTCAACTACGCCATGTCCGTCATCGTCAGCCGGGCCCTCCCGGACGTGCGAGACGGCCTCAAGCCGGTACACCGCCGTATCCTCTATTCGATGGGCGAAATGGGCCTGCGCTCAAACCAGGCCTACAAGAAGTGTGGACGCATCGTCGGAGACGTACTCGGTAAGTTCCACCCCCACGGCGACCAGTCGATCTACGACGCTCTGGTCCGCCTGGCACAGCCCTTTTCCATGCGTTATCCGGTGGTCGACCCGCAGGGGAACTTCGGCTCGGTCGACGGCGACCCGCCGGCGGCAATGCGTTACACCGAGTCGCGTATGGACCGCTTGGCCGAAGAGATGCTCACCGACATCAAGAAAGAGACCGTCGACTTCGGCCCCAACTACGACGACACCATGGACGAGCCGCTGGTCTTGCCCGGGGCCTTTCCCTACCTGTTGGCCAATGGCACCAGCGGAATCGCCGTCGGTATGGCAACCAATATCCCGCCGCACAACCTGCGCGAAATCACCGCCGCCATTGTAGCTTACATCGAAAACCCTGACATTCATGTCGACGAGCTGATCAAGCATATCAACGGACCGGACTTTCCGACCGCCGGTATTATCTTCGGTCGCAGGGGCATCCGCAACGCATACCGTACCGGCCGCGGCAAGATCACCGTCAGAGCTCGCTGCAGCCTCGAGGAGGCCCGTGGCGGCAAAGAACGAATCATCGTTACTGAATTGCCCTATGCAGTTAACAAAGCCAACCTGATCATCCGTATCGCCGACCTGGTGAAAAACCGCAAACTCGACGGCATCGCCGACCTACGCGACGAAAGCGACAAAAGCGGCATGCGCATCGTCATCGAACTCAAGCGCGGCGCCGTCGCGAAAGTAGTACTGAATCAGCTCTTCAGCCACACGGCCCTGCAGCAGAACTTCAACGTGAACGCACTGGCCCTGGTCGACGGTATGCCAAAGCTTCTCAATCTGAAAGAGATGATCCACTACTTCGTCCGCCACCGGGTGGAAGTTGTCACCCGCCGCGCGAAGTTCGATCTGAAAAAAGCAGAAGAGCGCGAGCACATCCTGGTTGGTCTGAAGATCGCCCTCGACAACATCGACGAGGTAGTGCAGATCATCAAGAGCTCCAGCAACGCCGAGGATGCCCGTACCAAGTTAATGGACCGCTTCGCACTTTCTGAGCGTCAGGCCCAGGCGATCCTCGATATGCGCCTGCAGAAGCTCACCAGTCTCGAAACCAAAAAGATTGTCGAAGAACTGGAAGAGATACGCAAACTGATTGCCTACCTGCGCGACCTGCTCTCCAGCGAACAGAAGATCCTCGCGGTAGTCCGCGAAGAGACCGAAGAGCTGGCCGCCAAATACGGCGACGACCGCCGCACCGAAATCCTCATCGACGAGGTCGAAGAGATCAATGTAGAAGACCTCATAAAAAAAGAGGACATGGCCGTCCTGCTGTCAAACAAGGGCTTCATCAAGCGTGTTCCTGTCTCCAGCTACCGCAGCCAGGGCCGCGGCGGCAAAGGCTCCTCCTCAGCCAATCTACGCAGTGAGGATTTCATCGAGCACCTCTTCATCGCGAATACACACGACTACATCTTCTTTGTCACCAGCGCAGGAAAAGCCTACTGGGTCAAAGTCCACGAACTGCCGGAAGGAACCAAAACCTCCCGCGGTTCCCATATCAAAACTCTGCTGCAGATCTCGGCGAACGAAGAAATCACCACCGTAATGGCCCTGCAGGAGTTCAGCGAAGACAAATACATCTTCATGGCCACCCGCAGAGGTATCGTGAAGAAGGTTCGCACCAGCGACTTTTCCAACGCAAAAACCCGCGGTATCATTGCTCTCAACCTCGGCCCCAACGACAAGCTCATATCATCAATCCTCACCAACGGAGATAATGATGTGGTCCTGCTAAGCCGCAGCGGCAATGCCCTCCGCTATCACGAAAATGAGGTCCGCGCCATGGGCCGCAGTTCCCGCGGCGTTACCGGCATGAAACTCTCCAAAGATGACGAACTCGTCGGCGTTCTCCGCGTAGAAGAGAACGAACACATGTTTCTAATCACAGAGAACGGCATCGGCAAACTGGTCGAGTACGGACACTTCCATCCCCATGGACGCGGTACTCGTGGCCAGATCGCCTACAAGAGTGACGAGAAAACCGGCGAGCTCGCCGGCGTCCTCAGTCTCGGCAAAGAAGACGATATCGTCTGCATCACATCCCGCGGCGTCAGCATCAAGCTGCCGGTAGAGTCGATTCCCGTCCAAGGCCGCACCGCCCGCGGAGTTATCCTGGTAAATATCGAAAAGCCAGATCAGCTGGTTGGTGTAGCGAGAGTGATAAACGAAAAAGACGAAGACTAACTGTTTCACGTGAAACAGCTAGTCGAAGATTGGTGTAAAAGTAGTTACAATCTTCTTTAATAAAAAGAGTTGGAAGTTCAAATAAAATAATTACTTCCAACTCTTTTTTATTCCGACAGTTATAGTGCTATGCGCACCATTTTTCGTACAGCAGTGGGTGAAGAGTAGATTCATAGTACTTGGGTATATACTCTTTTGAAAATTTCAAAGGCGTTTCATAACCCCTGAACCAACACTTTTTCTCTGTATCCGAGAGATTTAGACGAGTAATAAAATATCTCGATGTAAATAGTCTTTTTAAATGAAATTTCCTAATCGTGTCCGGAACTCCAGCCAACTGAGAATGGGTTATGAATAATTTCTCACGCGCTCGGCTTTTCTTTAGGAAGTTATGGTAGAATTGGTATATATATAGCCTTTCCATTTGATTATTGACGTTTTTACCAAAACAAACTGATTTTATCACATGCTCCGCTAAGTCCTTTCTGAATTGACGATCCATGTAGTTCACTGGGAATAGTGGATTGTTGATGGTGCGAGGCTCCTTGCTGGAAATCTTGAAATGTCTGAGTATATTTGCTTTGTAAAGAGTTTGAAGCCATTTATCATTGTTGATAGCTCTTTCATATTCCAATTTCTTGTCTGTGTATAAGTCAATAGGAAACCTCTTAGAGGATGTAGAAGGTAGTTTAAGTAACTCAAACAAAAGATCGTTGAATGCATATTCAACACTTTTTGTATCTGCTTTCCAGATACTCTCATAATGTGTTCGTTCCTTTTGTTGTTTGTCAGAGAGAATGCCTGTACGCTTTATCACTGAATAATTGAATTGATAAAAAAACAATGATGTTCCACCTACAGCTATATTAATATTGTTCGGATAGTAGAAATTAACTGCAAGGCTCTCAAAGCCATCCGATACGAAGGGTTCATGAAGGGATACATTCTCTCTTAGGATTGAATTCGCAGCAATTGCTTGTCGTGAAAGACGTCTGATTTTGTTAAGCACTGTATTATGCGAAACTTTGAAACGACGGGACATATCTGAAATACTACTGGTGGAAATCAACTCTTTTAGTAAGTTCTGATAATTCACCTTTTTCTTCGCATAATAGTCTATACTAAACGTTTGTATCGAAAATCGGATTTTGCAGTTTTTACATTTATACCGTTGAATTCTTCCGAAAATCTTCGATGAATAGAATCCATCTTTGGCATACCAATTGTACTTATTCTCCTTTAAGACGTATTTGTGATTTACACATTGGGGGTTGGGACAAAATGGTGGTTTATGCATAGGTCCTCCTTATTAGATTAGGTTATATCTAATAAGACAGGGGGTCCCTTACATCTGCTTCAATTATTTCTAAAGTTTTTCTAAAAATGGTGGAAAAAGAGCCGTAAATTACCAGATATATAGTACTTGCTCTTCGTGCATAGTTTTAGATGAGTTTAATCTTGAAGGAAACAGCAATAAATGATTATCTGTCACCAGTTTTCGACAGAGTGGGGAGAACAGTATTCCAAATTCTTATTTTTTCTTCTTCTGGTAGAAAAGTAGCAAAGACGGTATTCTTCAGGAGTTGTACTATTTCCTTGAAAGTAAAAACATTTTCAGTCAATAGATTCATGTATTCATCATTAAGCTCAGCGCCGAAAATAGTAGGATCATCGGTGTTCAAAGTAACATTGATGCCTTTGTCATAAAAGGTACGGATTGGATGATCCTTGTATGAAGAAACATAACGCCCTGTAATAATATTGCTTTTTGGACAGATCTCCAGCGGGATCTGTGTTTCAACTAACTTATCCTGTAGCTTTTCATCATGTATTGCGCTGATACCGTGACCGATTCGTTCAATATCAAGATCTTCAATTGCATGCCAAATTGATTCTGGGCCTACATCTTCACCGGCATGGGCAACGGTATGAAGCCCCTCTTTTTTGGCTTTCTCAAATACTTTTTTGTAGTCTTGTGCTGGTCCTTTATTTTCAGCTCCACCTAGTCCAATTCCTATTACTGATTTTTTTCTGTGCTTCAAAGTCAAATCTAGGTTCTTCATGGCATTATCGGGTCCAAAAGTCCTCGACACATCCATGATGTACTTAAGCTGCAGGTTTTCTTCTTGAGATAGTTTCTGAGAGCCTTCGTCTAAGATTTCCACAATTTTTTCAAATGAAAACCCGTTCCTTACGAATTTTGAAGGAGCAAAAAAGATTTCTGCGTATGCAATGTTATTACGTTTTAGATAATCCCTTGCATCTTTAATTAAGAGTAGTATGTCTTCCTCTTTTTGAAATGAGTTTTGAACCACATTAATAAAAAGATCAATAAAATCGTTTAGAGTGTTCACCTGAAAGCGCTTATAGAGATCTTCTTTTGAGGAGATTCCTTCAAAGGCTAGATGGTGTTTCTTCTTCAGCTTCCATATTGTATCGACACTGGCTAGGCCTTCGAGGTGAAGGTGAATTTCTGTTTTCGGCAATGAAACGATAATGTTGCGCAATTCCTGTCTAGTCACTGTTTTCTTTTCCATAGACATACCACTCATAGGTATATTAATAATTTGTGTATCCTCTTCTACAATAACGGCGAAACTTCACATAATGTTTAGTAAAGTTTCATATGTATCAGTAAGATACTAATAGGAAACTCCCCTAATATTAACTCTATATCATTTTGTTATAATTTCAACGATTTTATTATAAATATCAAATATTCTCCTCTTCATCTAACGGTCTTTCATATTTGCTAATACATTTTAATACATTAGCTTGGAGTATTTTGTTAACATTGTATTTGGAGTCTCTCACACTATATTCACAGCTTATCCACAGGATTTTTAGATCATATTAAAAAAGGAGCTGCCTACCTGTAAGACAGCCCCTTCAAACAAACTATAAAAAGAAAATTTATAACTATTGTGAGTTACACTGATTCTACAGATGTTACTCCGGGTACAGTCTCTTTAAGATATTTCTCTATACCCTGTTTCAGAGTGAGCTGAGCCATTGGACAGCCATTACAAGCTCCTTGAAGTTGAACTGACACTACTCCGTCCTCAGTTATTCCAACAAATTTAACATCGCCTCCATCTGCTTGGAGTGAGGGGCGCACATCTTCTATAGCTTTGCGTACTTGTTCTTCCATGTTATTCCTCCATCTGAAAAATACTTTATTTTGACTTGTTTGGTCAAGCAATCCAGTTGTATGAACATTGGTGTTTTCCTGAAACTTACTATACAAAATATAGAGAGTTATGACTGAACAAATCAATACTACAGGCAAAAGAATGACCGAAAAGAAGTTAGTAGAGTTTGGGCACCAATCTTCGAACAACAAGACTGACAGGGTCTTAAATTTCGTGTATAATACCGACCAATATGGCAGCACAGACAATCGTATTTGCGAACCAGAAAGGCGGAGTTGGAAAAACCACCTCCGCAGTAAATATTGGGGCTTTTCTTGCAGAAGCAGGAAAGAAAGTACTTTTACTTGATTTTGATCCTCAGGGCAACCTTTCCAGCAGTGTGGGAGCAGAAAGAGAGCAGCCCGGAACCTATGAACTGATAACAGAACAGACCAGCTTTGAGCAGGCGGCTCAGGAGACAACAGTCAGAAATATGATGGTCATACCGGCTGATATCAATCTCACCGGTGCCAACATAGAGCTTATAGAAGCGGAAGAACGTGAATACTACCTGAAAAAGGCCATTTCAAAGTTCAAAGAGAAATGGGATTATATATTGATTGATTCTCCGCCTTCACTGGGGATGCTTACGCTGAATGGATTGGTTGCGGCAGACTATGTGTTCATACCTCTACAGTGCGAATATTTTGCGATGGAGGGGCTCAGCCAGCTTCTCCAGACAATCCGGATGGTGCAGAAATCCCTGAATAAAGAGCTGAAGATAGGTGGAATCTTCTTTACTATGTATGATTCAAGAACAAATCTGGCGAACGAGGTAGTCCAAGAGGTGACTGGATATTTTAGGAAGGTAGTGTTCAAGACAATAATTCCGCGAAATGTCAGGCTATCGGAGGCTCCTTCGCACAGGGTTCCTATCAGCCAGTATAATGCGACCTGTCTGGGAGCAAAGAGTTATCAGAAGCTCGCAGAGGAGGTATTGAATCGTGTCTAAGCGTGCTTTAGGAAGAGGGATAGATGCACTCATTCAGCAGGTAGATGACGACACCACTGCCGATCACAAAGATGTCACTACAGTACCTCTGCGGAATATACAGCCGAATCCATATCAGCCGCGGACTGAATTCGACGAGGAGCGGCTCACTGAGCTTGCCGAATCGATCAAGCAGCAAGGGGTGATCCAGCCGCTCATCGTCGAGAAAGATCGTGATATCTACATGATAATTGCCGGCGAGCGTAGATTTCGAGCGGCCCGTATGGCCGGCTTGTCGGAAGTTCCGGTTATTCTTCGTAAATTTACCGATGATGAGAAACTCGAGATTGCACTGATTGAAAACATTCAACGTGAGGATCTCAATCCGATAGAAGAGGCGAAGGCGTATCGAAAGCTCATGGAGCGCAATAACCTCAGCCAGGACAGCCTTGCCAAAAAAATCGGTAAGAAGAGATCCACTGTTGCCAATTCGGTGCGGCTGCTCAAACTGCCGGAGGATATGCAGGCGTCGATAGTAAACGGCGAGTTGAGTTCCGGGCATGCGCGGGCGATTCTTTCGGTGATCAATCCTGCAGATCAGAGGATTCTCTATAATCGTATAGTCAATGAACATCTCTCGGTGCGCGAGGCCGAGCGGCAAGCTGCCGGATTCAACAAAGGAATGCGCAGCTCCGAGAAGGAGCGTGATAAGTCATCTCATCCGCGCATAGTTCCCCCGGAGGTGCAAGAGATCGAGCAGCGGTTTCTCGATAAGCTGGGAACCAAGGTTTCCCTAAAGGGAAACATGCAGAAAGGAAAAATTGAGATAACTTACTATTCAAAAGAAGATCTGGAAAGAGTCTATGATATTATCACGGGTTCTGATGCCTGATATATCAGGCATGGTGTTAACATCTTGTGAGCTTGATGTTAAAAGCTGTGGATAAAGGCTTAAGGGCGGAGAACAGAATAGCCGTGCGAGTATTAAAAAATGTAAACGTAATAGTCTGCAGAGTTTCATGGAATTACGATTTATTAAAAAAAGACGGGAGTGATTAGCGCCCCCGTCTTTACTAAATTTTCAATGCTATCTACGCCTGTTCTGTTCGCATGTTCTTCTATTAGTACTACTTGCCGAATTGGGCGTTCAACTTTTGGATTGCTGCTTTGAGGACATCTACCGAAGTGGCGTAGGAGAAGCGGATGAATCCTTTGCCGGTCGGGCCGAAAGAGCTGCCGGGTATGCAGGTTATTTTCGCCTCTTTGATCAGTGTTTCCGCGAAAGCCCAGTCATCGGGATTGTGTTCGGAAATGTCCACGAATACGTAGAATGCGCCGTCCGGCATTGGGCATTTGAAGCCTGGAATCTTATTCAGCTCGGCGACGAAATAGTCACGGCGGCGCTGGTACTCTTTGCGCATCGCCTCGGTGTCGTCCTGCGGGCCGGTCAACCCGACTTCATATGCCTTTTGGGCAAGTATGTTCGGACAAATATTGGCCAGGGACTGGAATTTTACAATTTCGGCGATGATCTCCGGAGCTCCGGCGGCAAAGCCGATCCGCCATCCGCACATTGCGTAGTCTTTGGAAGCGCTTCCGACTGTAATTACCCGCGAAGGGTCTTTGGCCGCTTTTGCGGTTGGGACGTGCTCCTGATCGAAAATAACTTTGTCGTAAGCCTCGTCGGAGAGAATGTAGAGATCGTGTTTCTCTGCGAGTTCATTGATGCGAACCAGCTGATCGTAGTCGAGGACTCCGCCGGTCGGGTTGCTTGGTGAATTGAGCATGATCACTTTGGTTTTGGGAGTGATCAGCTTTTCAAGGGCATCGAAATCAACGGCAAAGTTTTTCTCCGGCAGCAGCGGATAGAGTACCGGTACTCCATCGGCGTCTTTAACGATTCCGTCGTAGGAGGCGAAACCGGGGTCCGGACGAAGAACTTCATCGCCGGGATTCACCAGTGCTCGCAGAGCCAGGTGCAGGGCACCACTGGCGCCGTGAGTGATAACCACTTGGGTGTTCGGATCGTATTCGACATCGTAATCTGTTTTATATCGTTCGGCTACAGCGGCGCGGGTTTGCGGAAGTCCGTTGGTCGGAGAGTAGCCGATGAAACCGTCGTTCATCATCTCTTTGGTTGCATCAAGGATATACTTAGGGGTTTTGAAATCGGGTTGTCCGACCTCCAGCCGAGTAAGTCCCGTCATTTTTGAAGCCATATCGAAGATCTTTCGAATCGGAGATGCTTGGATTGCTTTGGTTCGTTCTGATAGTTGGATAGCCATACTGCCCACCTTATGATTTATCAAGATTAGTAATACTTTTTATAATGATAGGAAAGGAAAGCGAAGTCGTCAAGAGCAAAGTTACTGAAGCGCACTTATTTTTAAAGGATCCACATTCAAAGCTCTGTTTATTCGTAGTATAGTGGAAGTCTATGGGAAAAAGACGTGATTTTTTTATCTGTAACGAGTGTGGGCACGAGGAACCGAAATGGTTAGGCCGTTGTCCTGAGTGTGGCAGCTGGAACAGCTTCCGTGAGATGAAAGCCTCGACGGGTCCGGGCTCCGGTTCGACGGCTACCGGCCGTGGCGGCACCGGCGCCGGGGCCAGCGGAGGTCGGCACAAGAAGCTGCAGGCGGTTTCGCTGGAAGAGGTGGAGGTAGCCGAAGGGGTGCGACTGGATACCGGTTTAGAGGAGGTTAACCGAGTTCTTGGCAGTGGTGCAATGCTTGGTGCGACAGCACTGATCGGCGGCGAGCCGGGAATCGGAAAATCCACTCTGATGCTGCAACTGTCGGCTTCGATTCGAACTGATCGGCCGGTGTTGTATATCAGCGGCGAGGAATCGCTGCCGCAGATCCGTATGCGCGCCGAACGCCTTGGAATCGTCCACCCCAGTCGTTCGAAAATTGGTGCTGAGCGCGCTGTAAATAACGGCAGGGGGGGAGTTGGCTCTGCGGTTAAACTTGTCAGTGAGTCGGATCTGGAACGAATTATGGCAGTGCTGCGCGAGGTGAAGCCGCAAGTGGTGATCGTGGATTCGATTCAGACGCTTATTTCAGCGGATGCCGGCAGTGTGCCGGGTACAGTGAATCAGCTGAAGTATGGTTGCCACGAGCTGATCGATTGGGCGCGGGAGGAGCAGGCGTCTCTCTTTCTTGTAGCGCATGTGACCAAGGAAGGGGCGATTGCCGGCCCGAAAGTGATTGAGCATATGGTCGATACTGTGCTGTATTTTGAGCAAGCGGATTCCGGACTGCGGATTGTGCGGGCGATGAAGAACCGCCACGGATCGGTGGATGAGATCGGGTTGTTTACGATGGAAGCTGACGGCCTGGTCCAGGTGCCGGACGCAGCTTCGTTTTTCTTGGAGCAGAGGGAAGATGAGCTGCCGCCGGGAATTACGGCGGCTCCGGTCTACGAGGGCACTCGGGTGCTAATGGTAGAGATCCAGGCGCTGGTGGTGCCGGCCAAGAGCGGTTTTTCGCGGATTTATTCCGACAAGATCGACAATAACCGGGTCAGCCGGATTGCAGCGGTGCTGGAGAAGCTGCTGTCGGTGCGCTTTTCGGACCAGGATATTTACATCAATGTGGCCGGCGGGATCCGGCTGGGGGAGGTCGGGATCGAGTTGCCGCTGGCGATGGCGCTGTACTCGGCGCGCACGGGGATTCCGGTGCCCAAACAGACTGCCCTGGCCGGCGAAATCAGTTTGGCCGGTGAGATCCGGCCGACGGCGCATATGCAGCGGCGGATCCGTACTGCGGCGGATATGGGTTTCAAGCGCTTTATCGGTCCGCGGGATGTGCGGGTCCAGGAGGCTGCCGGCGCTGCCGGAGCAGTTGAAGTGGCCGCCGCGGGCTCGGTGGGGGTGAGTCGTTCGAAGATTGGTGCCGGCGGGATAGCCGGCGGTGGGGCTGAGGGCTTGGCTGCGGAGGGGTTTCAGCAGGTGCGGACGCTCGGCGAGGCGGTGAAGCAGGTCTTCGGGCGAAAATAGACCCCGCTTTGGGCGGGGCCAGTGTCCTATATGATTGAATTTTTTCCCTTAAATTTCCATTAGATTATGAGAGCAGGCTCAGCAGGAAGGGGAAGGCGATGAAGGTGCCGGCGGCGCTGCCGATGCTCGAGAGGAAGAAGACTACCAGGGCGTGGGTGAAGCGGTTGCGGAAGAAGCCGCGGACGGTGAGGATGTCTTCGGTGAGGTTTTCGAAGTCGAGGACGCGCGGGCGGCGGATGTAGGCTTGGAAGAGGCCGGTGACGATGCCGACGCCGATGGTCGGGTTGAGCGAGGTGAAGGGGGCGGCCAGGAAGGAGAGCACGACGGTCAGCGGGTGGGCCAGGGCGATGATGGCGCCGAGGGCCGAGAGGCTGCCGTTGACGACGACCCAGTAGAGGAACATCTGCAGGCCCTGGTCCCAGCCGGAGTTGATGAAACCGGCGGCCAGCAGGCCGATGACGATGGCCGGGATGATCCATGGGAGGATTTTGGAGAACTTGCTCGGTGGCGGTACGCGGGTGATGTCGTCGAGGTTGGTGGGGGCGGAGCCCTGGTGGAGGGCCTGCAGCCAGCGGACGATGCCCGGGGCGTGGCCGGCGCCGATGACCGCCAGGACGTGTTGGCCTTCGGACTGGTAGATTTTGGTGGCCAGGTAGCGGTCGCGCTCGTCGATCAGTACTTCTTTGACCGAGGGCAGGAAGGCGGCCAGTTCGTCCATCATGTCGTCCAGGGCGCTTTTGCGCTTGAGGTTTTCGATGTCCTCTTCGCTGAGCTCTTCGTTGGAGAAGATCGAGGCGAGCAGTGAAGAGAGCATTTTGAGTTTGTTCCACCAGCTGGAGACGGCCCAGGCGCGGCGCAGGGTGGTCTGCACTTCGCGGTCGGCCAGGGTGTAGGGGATGCCGGCTTCTTCGGAGGCGGCTACGGCGGCTTTCATTTCGTCGCCCGGTTTGGTGCCCAGCTGCTTGCCGAGTTTGCGCTGGAAGGAGGTGAGTACCAGGTTGGCCAGCAGCAGGAAGCCGCGGCGCTGGCGCAGGACTTCGTTGATTTTCATTTTGGACCAGTCCTGGCCCTCCTTGAGGGACTTGTAGCGCTGGGCGTCGATTTCAACGCAGACGTGGTCGGGCTGTTCGTTTTTGATGACCCGCTTTACTTCCTCGGTGCTTTCGCGCGAGACGTGGGCGGTGCCCAGCAGGGTGATGACCCGCTCGCCCAGGGTGACCCGGGTGATGGTGTCGGAGGGGGCGAGGGTGTTATCCTGGGCGGGCTGCTGAGGTGATTCTTGACCGGCCTGCTCTGGTCTGTTGTCCGAAGCTTGGTGCTCTCTGGCGGTTTCAGAGGGCTGCTCGGCGGCTGCCGGGTCGGCTGGTTTTATTTCGTCGTTGTTGTCCACTGTGTGGTCTCCTTACTATGATTCGTCGAAGGCTTCTGAGAGCTTCGATTCGGCGAGGCGCGTTTCGATGAGTCCGTAGATGTTGGCTTCATCGACTTCGAGATAGAATTTGCGGGCCAGGCCTAGGTCGCCCTGGATTTCGTAATATACGGCTGCGTAGAACAGGGCGCGGGTTTTTATCGTGACCTTGCTCTCGGAATTAATTTTTGTCAGCAGATGGCTGTCGTAGCCTTTCTCGATAAAGGTGCGGGCGATGTCGTACATGTAGGTGTCCCGGGGCATGTCGTTCATGTGGTCCTTGAGGTAGGCATCCCCTTTTTCTTTTTCACCTGCAAAGTAGTTACTAACGGCGGCCATTATGGCATGGCCGTGATCATTGCTGTAGCGTTCGTAATGCCTGCGGAAGGCCCGAGCGGCTTCTTGGTAATTTTCTTGTTCATAGGCCAGCAAGGCATAGGGCTGATAGATCGGGTAATAGTCGGGCCGCAGTTCGCTGACTTTGCGGTAGTCGTGAAGGGCGGCTTCGGGGTTTTCCTGGTCGTCGTTGGCTCCGCCGCGGTAGACGTAGCCCAGAAAATAATCCGGGCGCAGCTCGACGGCCCGGTCGAAGTCCTCATAGGCGCCTTCTAAGTTGCCGACGTAGAGCCGCAGTTTGCCGCGGTCGATGTAGTTCCAGTAGTGGTCCGGATCGAGCTTGATTGCCTCGGCCAGGTCGGCCAGTGCACCGTTGGTGTCTCCGGAGCTCGATTTGGCCTTGGCCCGATCGACGTAGGAAAATGAATAGTCGGGCTTCAGTTCGACGGCCTTGTCCAGCTGTTCCACGGCTTCTTCATATTTTTTCTGTCTGATGAGCACATGGCCGTAGCCGGTACGGGCAATAAAATTGTCCGGATCGGATTCGAGGCTCTTTTCGAATTGCTCCTGTGCCCGATCGTGCTCCTTTTTTTCGAGATAGATTTCGCCGAGCGTGGCGTGCGCCGCGGCATGCTCCGGATCCTCTTCCAGCACCTCTTTCAGCAGGCTTGCCTGCTCGGTCTGTTTGCCCAGCATCCCTTTGGCCAGCGCCAGGTTATAGAGGATATCGGCCTGTCCTTGGGGTTGGGGTGCGGCAGTTTGTGCGGCGGATGAGGTCTCTGCCTGATCTTCCGTCTGCGATTTAGCCCGGGCCAGAAGCTTTTCTAGGGCTGTTTCGGCTTCGTCAGCTTTGCCGGCACTTATGAGCAGACTCGAGTAAAGCAGCTTGGTTTCCGGGCTGTCGGGGTCATTGGAATAGGCCTTTTCAAACTCGTCCAATGCCTTCTGCGGATCGCCGGCGGCCATGGATGCACTGATGGCCTGATAGGGATCCATCTCCATCCGAGGAGCTTCTTCTTGCGGTTTTTCTTCGGCCTCGTGTTCGGCTTGGGGTATTTCTTCGGTGCCGCGGGCAGGGTCACCCGGGAATCCGGCACAGCCGATGAAAAGTGTGGTTATTATCAAAACATAACATGCGATTTTGAGCCCTTTAATGAGAGTTGCATGGTAGAATGTGAAATTAGTCGAGGTTTGAGACAGGGTCTCTCGATTTTCTCTTTGCATAGATAGGAATCCTCCGGTAATATTGTCATAGTCCTGTGGGGCCCACTATACTAACTGAGGCTAAAATGAACAAGGTTGATTATAGCCGTGTGCCCTGATAAAATAACGCCGCCAGTTTAGGAGTTGCATTTACCCATGAAAAGTAAATTGCCCAAGAAGTATTACTTCATTCCCATAATATATGTTATCTTGATTTTGGGTTTTATTCACCTGCACCTGCAGGATATCGGCGGCCGTGTTATTACTAAATCGCTTGGTCCTGTTACGGTCCGCTATCGCCAAGAAACCGGCGTGCGTCAGCAGTTGAGCCACATCACGGTCTCCCTTGACGGTTTGTCTGCCGATTTGTCGGCGGGTGTTCCGGTGGAGGATGCCACCGGCCGGAGCGACTACATCCCTATTCGCTCCGTAGAAAGCACTCAGAACGGTTTTCGACTAATCCTTGCCCGCGGGGGAAGCCTCGAGCTGATGGTCCGCGACGGCAATGCCGGGTTTTCTATTTTATATCATAAAGATACTCAAGATGATTCAAATTTTGTTCCGCTCATTACCTTATCCGCTCCTCCCGAGATCGAGGTGCGACAGGTGCATAGAAGCCTCCCGCTCATTGAGCTCCGGCGGGACAGCGGCAGTTTGCTGCTCGTACACAATGATTCCGTGAGTTCGGTTGCGGAGGGCCTACAGCTCAAGTTCAATCCCAACGATAACGGTATGATGTTGAGTCAGGTGGCTGCCTCCAACGGTTTGGGTATATCCGGGATAGGTGACGGTTCCGATGCAGGCGGTTCTGCGGACGGATCTGAATCCGGAGAGAGTGAGACGAGGGCGGGCGATAATCAGATTGTGATGGCCGGCTTTGTTGCGGCTCCCCTTCCTCCAGAAGCAAATCCTCTGGCGTTCTGGTATTTCGGCGATCAATCGTCGCCTTCCTCCGCAATGGCCGAAAAAGAAGTTCAGCGGATGGTCAAGAATATGCTCGATTCCTGGCAGCGCTCTCCGAATCAGGTCGACGAGTGGGCTGTTGCAGCGACGGCTGCGGAGTCTATGGCCAGTCGCAATTCCGTTGATTTTGGTGCTCTTCAGCCGGCAGCGGATGTGGCGGCTGAAGACAGTGTCTGGCATGCCTCTACTTTTGTAGACAATATAGTGAATGCCGAACAGTCCTATGCAGAGAGAGAGGTACAGCTTCTTCAGGAGATTTCGCGGTTGATCGGCCAAAATCCCGAGCAGCTGTTAGCTGAATCGGTAAAGGGAACTAACTATCCCGGGCTTTTGAGCTCTGTCGTGTTTGCCGGAGACCGGGAACTCGAGAGACAGCTTGACCAAACTCTCAGTGAGATGGATGTTCAGGCGATCGAAAGCTCTGCTGCTGCAGCCGGGCTGTTTATTTTAGCGGTTGAGGCCTTGGACAGGTATCCCAGGCGGTTCTCCCGTTTAGCCGGGTCAGTGAACCGGGCATATGAGCGGGTTTTAGCCCATATTATACAGGTGGAATCACAGCTCTTGTATAGATCATTTTCTAACGCTACTGAAGGCAACGGCGTCGCGCAGATCGTGGTTGATCCCCTGCTTCAGGTGAAACTGGCGCGCGCCTTACAGCGTTTCGGTTTGTTGATTGGAGCCGATCAGGATGCGGCCGGCGGAGCCGGTAACGGCTCCGCCGGGGCCGGAAGCGATAGCGGTACTGGGGACAGCCCCGACAGTAATTCGCTGAGTGAGGTGGTTCGCGCCGACGAGGGGTCTCCGCAGGCGCTGGCTTTACGGCTCGGGTATTCGCTGATGGTTTCAGCAGTTTCTTTTGCTGACCAGAGCGGTGCTTTGCCGGCGGAAGTGACTGCTGATGCAAATGGGTTGGTTTCTTCGGATTCCCGCTTGTCTCCGTCCAGAGTCTATTCTTTCTTGCCCGAAAACACTTTTTATCCGCGAGTGGTGAGCCTCGAGAAGGAGCTCGACCAGAATATCCGGTTGTGGACGAGTGCTCAAGTGGTGGGTGCAGAGCAACGTGCTGACGGCTTCGAAATTAGTTTGGAGTTTGCAGTTGATGAAACTCATTATTTAGTTATGCGTGGCGTAGATCCTTTTGAGGCTATACAGATGTACGGGCAGTCGTGGAACGGAGACTGGCGCTTTCAGACTTACAATGTTGGCGGCTGGTTTTACAATCGGCAGGAACGAACTTTGTTTATGAAGATAAGGCACCGCGATAAAATCGAGCGCCTTATCTTCACTGACTAACCTGCTGTACGAATAATGGTGCTAAACTAAGCGCAACCTTCTTTCTGCATAAGATTTACTATTCTCTCGTTTGATGTAAACCACAACTATCTAACTAAAGAGTAGTTAAAGCTTGAAAAGCACCATTCTTCGACAAACAGGGGAGCTATGAATCGCAGAGTTTCGCGAGATGCTCAGCCGTGAACCCCAGGTGGGCGGCAACCTCGCTGCCCGGGCCGGATTCGCCGAAACGGTTGATAGTAAACAGATCCTTCGCCGAAGTCACATACAGCCCCCAGCCGCTCGACACGCCGGCCTCGGCCACCACTACCCGGCTGGAAGCGGGCAGAATCCGTTCACGCTCGGCGGGATCCATGCAGTCGAGCGTACGCAAGTCAGAAACCGAGACAACCCGTACCCGCTTTGAGGAGAGCTCTGCGGCCGTCAAAGCCATCTCTACCTCTGAGCCGGTGGACAGAATGACCACCTCCGGCGGATTCGCGTTGGCGGCACCTGTCCCGGTGTCTGACCCGATGCCTGAGTCGGCTTTATCGACACCATCGGCTTCTTTTACAATGTAAGCGCCCTTGCGCATGGATTCGGGCCAGTTGGGATCGGCCTTTTTAAAAGTGGTGAGTTTCTGACGGGTAAGAACCAGGGCCGTCGGGCCTTCACGATTCTCCATTGCCATCTTCCAGGCTTCAACAGTCTCCTGAGCATCCGCCGGGCGCAGAACCGTCAAACCCGGAATAGCGCGCAGAGCTGCTAACTGTTCGATGGGCTGGTGAGTCGGTCCGTCCTCACCGATGTAGATAGAATCATGGGTGTAGATAAACACAACCGGAAGTTTCATCAGCGAAGCCAGGCGAACCGCCGGCCGCATATAATCCGAAAACACCAGAAAGGTTGCAGCATAAGGACGTAGTCCCCCGTGCAGGGCGATCCCGTTGGTAATTCCGCCCATGGCGTGTTCGCGTACACCGAAGTGCAGATTTCGTCCGTCCCGGGAATCGCGCTGATAATGGCCGTACTCCTTCAGCTCCGAGTTGTTGGAAGGAGCCAGGTCGGCTGAGCCGCCGACAATATTCGGGACCGCATCAGCCAGTTTTTGCAAGACTGCACCGCTGACCTTGCGGGTAGCTTCCTTGAAACCGATCTCGTACTCTGGAAATTCGATCTCTGCAGTCGAGCTTTTACGCGGCACAACACCGCCGGATGAGCTCTGTCCCGAGAAAGTGCTGCCGGATGCGCTGTTTTGCATGAACTGGTCCCACAAGACTTTCAGCTTGGGGTTCTCATTGGCCCATGCTTTGAAGGTTTCGTTCCACTCCTCGAACTGTTCGCGCCACAGCGACTGTTTCGAGGCAAAGTATTCTTTGGCTTTGGGATGGATATAAAAATCCTCATCGGAAGGGATTCCCAGTTCAGCCCGGGCTGCTTTGATCTCATCCTCTCCCAGAGGAGCTCCGTGCACCCCGTGGGTACCGGCTTTGTTCGGCGAACCCTTACCAATTACCGAGGTAAGAACAATCAGAGAAGGTTTAGTAGTTTCCTTCTGTGCTTTTTGAATCAGACCCCGCACTTGATCGAAATCATAGGCATCGCCTTTGAGCACCTGCCATCCATAGGCTTCGAACCGGGCAGCTACATCCTCCGAAAAAGCGAGTGAGGTTTTACCTTCAATGGAAATACCGTTCGAATCATAGAGGGCAATCAGCTTGCCCAGCCCGAGATGTCCGGCCAGAGAGGCGGCCTCGGAGGTAATCCCCTCCATCATGCAGCCGTCGCCGGCCAGGGTATAGGTGAAGTGATCCACAATGGTGTGGGTATCGGTGTTGAATGTTTCGGCGAGCATAGTCTCGGCAATCGCCATACCGACTGCATTTGAGAAGCCCGCTCCGAGGGGTCCGGTGGTCGTCTCGACCCCGGCAGTCAGCCCGTACTCGGGATGCCCCGGCGTCAGCGAACCCACTTGCCGAAACTTCGTGAGTTCTTCCTTAGTCAGATCATAGCCGCTCAAATGCAGCAGTGAATACAGCAGCATAGAACCGTGCCCTGCAGACAGCACAAAGCGGTCGCGATCAATCCAGTCTGGAAGGGAAGGGAAATGCTTGAGAACCTCACCGTACAGCAGCGAACCGAGTTCCGCACAACCCAGGGGAAGCCCGGGGTGGCCCGAATTAGCTGCCTGCACACCATCCATCGAAAGCGCCCGAACGCTCAATGCCGACGCTTTAAGAGCATCAATATCCATGTAAACCTCCTGTTAAAATGCAAAAGCGGATTAAACTACCACTGTACTGCAAAATCATATTCTCTCACTCACCGGCGGCAGGTTCAAGCACCCGCAGCGCGGTTTCCAGTCTGCCGAACGGCGGGCTGACCTGTACCCCTGCAATGTGAGGACGAATTGCCTCGATTATCTCCCGGGCAATCAGGATCCCCTCCTCAATTGCCGCGTCTTTTTCCGTGTGCCGCCGCATTCTCTCCTGAATTTCTTTGGGAATCGAGACCCCCGGAACCTCGTTGTCCAGAAACAGGGCATTTCTATAACTCGAAAGCGGCCAGATTCCGGCAATAACCGGTACACCGGTCGGTTTGATCTTCTCCAGAAAGAACTCGAGCAGGGCTACATCGAAAACCGGCTGGGTGATAAAAAACTCAGCCCCGGCTTCGGCCTTCCTGAAAGTATGTTCGATCTCTTTCGAGAGAATCGGAGCGGTAGGATTCGCACCGGCGCCGATAACGAAGCTGGTAGGGCAGGCAAGCTGCTTGCCGGCTAGATCTATCCCGCGATTCAGATTGTGGGCTAAACTCAGCAGGCCGATCGAGTCGATATCGAACACCCCGCTGGCATCGGGATAATTACCAACCTTCGGAGGATCGCCGGTGAGTAGCAGCAGGTTCTGGATGCCCGCCGCCTGAGCACCGAGCAGCTCCGACTGAATCCCGATGATGTTCTTGTCACGGCAGGTGAGGTGCGGCATCGGCTCTACGCCGGTTGCACGATGAATCTCGATGGCGGTTACGAGCGCAGAAACCCGGCTGGAGGCGCGGGGCCCATCCGGGATATTTATACAGGCGATCTGCTTTTCAGCTAGAGTCCGCGCCTTTTCGATTACATTATCCAGGCTCACACCCCGCGGCGGCACCAGTTCAACGGAGGTGATCCAGGAACCCTCGGCCAGGGCTCTTCCAAGCTCCGAACGCTCGGCCAATGGCATCGGCTCCAAGGCCTCCGGCCCCTCTCTTTCGGCAGAAGAGCGGCAGCCGGCTCCGGTGGAAACGGCCCCGATAGAACCCCCACCAGCAGCGGAGTCGGCCCCAGCGGCGCCGGCCTCTGCAGAACCCCCACCAGCGGCGCCGGCCCCTGCAGTACCAGCCCCGGCAGTGTCTGCCTCTGCGGCACCTACCGCCGATGCACCCGCGGCCCTGCTTTCGGCCTCCTCTTGAGGCGATCTGCGGATTTCTACAGTACGCTTTGCCCTGCCGAGAGAGAGAATCGTCTGGGCCATCTTATGGATATGATCGGGAGTAGTGCCGCAGCAGCCTCCGATTACCCTTGCACCGGCTTCCAGAAAGCGGAGGGCGTATTCCGAAAAGTAGTCCGGCGAGGCCATATACAACTGGCGGCCCTCGAACTCACGCGGAAAACCGGCATTCGGCATCACCGAAAGCGGTTTGCGTACCGAAGCGGCCACAGATTGCAGAATATCGAGCATATAGGAGGGACCGGTCGAACAGTTCAAACCGATTACATCGGCCTCCGATCTCTCCAGGCTCGAAAACACCCAGCCGATATCCTCTTCACTGGTATCCTTGCGGTGCGGTCTGAAACTAAACTGCGACTGAATCGGCAGCTCCGGAGCAAGCTCACGGGCAGTGCGGGTGGCCAGCAGCAGTTCCTCGAGGTTCTTGAATGTTTCCAGAATCAGCAGATCCACCCCGGCCGCTACCAGCGCCTTCATCTGGGCGGCAAACGCCTCGGCAGCAGCCTCCTTCGAAAGGGATCCCACCGGTGCCAGGGTCATTCCCAGCGGTCCGACCGAACCGGCCACATACAGCTCTTCTCCGGCCACTGACCGGGCCAACTCCACCGATTTTTGGTTTATCTCGGCGGTTTTATGCTGCAGCGAATAGCTGGCCAGCCGAATCGGATTCGCCCCGAAACTATTGGTCGTCAACACCTGGGCGCCGGCCGCCGCCATCTCGCTATGGATTTCCAGTACCACATCAGGGGCCGTCAGATTCGTATGCTCGAAGCACTGATTTACAAAAATCCCTTTCTCATACAGCATAGTGCCCATGGCACCATCGAACAGCAGTACCCCGTCTCGCAGGCGCTCTAAATAAGGTTTGCGCATCATATCTTCTCCGCTCTATCTCATCACCGATTAGCCGTCGGTGTGCCGGCGTCTCAGCTCCGCACACACCTCGGAATACGAAATCCCCTCCGAAACCAGCAAGACACACAAGTGATACAGCATATCGGCCGCCTCGTACACAATCTGATCCGGCGAATTCGCTAAAATCAACTCCACCGCCTCTTCGCCGGCCTTCTTGCGGATCTTCTCGGCTCCGGAGGCAAACAAGTGAGTCGTATAAGAGCCCTCGGGCATCGTCTCTCTGCGTTCCTGTACTATTGCCTCGAGACGCTCCAACACATCCCCGCAGCTGCCGGCCGCCTCAACTTCCCCGCTCTGTCGGCGCAGCGCAGCCGGTGTTTCTATCTCCATGCCCTGAAACTCTCTACTTTCCGACCGCCAGCCGGTGTTCGCATCCCGTACACCGTTCTCAGAACTCTCCGGCGCATAACTGACTACCGCCTCGTACCAATTTTCCCGCGCCTTCAGATCCCGCAGCTCATGACGCTCATCATACGGCAGCGTCCGGCCGGTCTGCCGATGCAGATGCCACAGCTGATCCCGCTCGATACTCTTCGAATGGCTCTTTGGATTCATCAAGCTCACGTCGAAAATCTCTCCGTCAGGCGTCCGAATTACTAGCGGCTTTATCTCCTGAACTGTGTGCGGGTCCATATATACCTCTATATCTTCAAATAATATTATAAAAATGCACTGATTTAGGGCTCTTACCAGATTAATCCGGCATGTTCGCCTTGTTTAGACGCGGGGCTCTGGTAGGCTGCAATGACGTCGGACAGCTTTATCCGCTGTTCATAAATCGCTTTTCCCGTAATGACTCCAGCAATCCGATCCGCAGAAAACTTCTGGATCTCCTCAAAATCCTCCGGCCCTCGTATTCCGCCAGAAACAATCACCGGCAGCCCGCCGGCATCTGCCACCATTAGACTGTTTTCAATATCCGGACCCTGCAAAGTACCGTCGCGCTCGATATTGGTATAGATAATGCTGACCGCGCCGCTCTCCCGCGCAATCCTGGCCGCTTCAGTATCGGTCATAGCCGAGCCCTCTTCCCAACCCGAGATCCGAACCTCACCATCCCTTGCATCAATGCCGGCGATAAAAGTATTCGGATAGCGGGCAGCCCACTGCGCAACCAGGTCCGGATTTTTCACCAGAACCGTCCCAACGATCAAACGGTCCACTCCGATTTCCTTGAGATTTTCCACATCCTGCGTAGTGCGGATCCCTCCACCCACTTCGAGAACAGCCTCAGGCACAGTTGCCCGAACAGCGGCAATGATCTTCCGATTGTCGGTCGCCCGATCTCCGGCTCCGCTGCGGGCAGCATTCAGATCCACCAAATGAATCCTCCGTGCTCCTTCCTTAAAAAACTGCTTCGCCACCTCAACCGGGTCGAGTTTGTATTCTGTGGATCGGTCGTAGTCGCCACGATAGAGCCGCACACATTTGCCGTCCAGCAGGTCAATTGCAGGTATTATCGTCATGCAAAAAGTATACATGTTTCTCCACACCAGGGCAACGGCCCTGTTGTTCGAAGATTGGAGCTCATTTCCGGTTGCGGTGAGGGTTTGCTTTTGTGTAGAGTGGCAGTATGGAAACTATCACATCTTTGTTGGTCATTTTTGCGTTCCTTTTTGCCGGTATGGCGGGCGCCCGCTTCAAGTTAATCCCCAAAACTGGCTATTTGGACCGAATCATGAGCATCGCTCTAGCCCTCTTACTCTTTTCAATGGGACTCAGGATCGGAATGCTTGAATCAATCACTCAGCAATTGATGCGAATTGGTCTTTTATCTGTTGGATTCGCTCTAAGTACAGTCCTAGGAACAGTGGTGTTATTGTTCGGATTAATCCTTGTAACGGAAAAACTTAGAGCAGTCGGACTAAACAAGCGTAATCAAGCGTCTCACAGCGGAGCCGGAGATGATTCCGCGGGCGAAGCTGCAATTGGCGAAGCTGTAGGACTCTCAGAACCGCTGCGACTGTTTGGATTAGTAGTCTTAGGGTTTCTCTGCGGTTACTTCCTTCCGTTTTTCGGATGGTTCCAGGATAAGTATACTACCTATCTGCTATACGCCCTGTTGTTTTTAATTGGGGTACAGATGGTTCGCAATGAAGTCGATTTGAAGCGAGCAATGTTACATCCAGCTACTTTTTTCGTACCATTGCTCACGATGATCGGATCCTTAGCAGGCGGAGTAGTTCTCTCAAGATTATTCGACCTAGAAGCCGGCAAAGCACTTTCACTTGCAGCCGGATTTGGATGGTATTCTCTCTCGGGAGTATTGATCACAGAAATGGGAGACCCAATATTGGGTGCCGCTGGATTCCTAATCAATGTGATTAGGGAATCTATAGCTTTGCTCTCAATTCCTTTTTTAGCTCGGCTGAACTTACCCATGATCGCTATTGGCGTCGGTGGTGCTACGAGCATGGATGTGACATTACCCTTAATCGAGCGCAGTTGTGGTACGAGTTATGTCCCGCTTTCAATAGTAAACGGCGCAGTGCTTTCGATGTTGGTACCGATTTTGGTGCCGTTCTTTTTCA
>CAZRWN010000037.1:0-29846 GCA_964603735.1 uncultured Sediminispirochaeta sp.
TGACAGCCCTGCAACCCCTCCGCCGATTATTGCAACTTTCATTATTATCTCTCCTTCAAACGCTTATTATTCCCCAAACCGACAGAGCCGTATAGTGAAATTGGTGCGGCAAGCAAGGAAACGAGCCATAAGTTAATTGTCAGCTACCAAATGCAAGAGTGCAAGCACGTGGACCTGAAAAAATAAAGCCGGTGGCTCTGCAGCCGAACTGAGTAAGAGAGAAAGAGATTGTTGATTTGCATAACCGGAGTTACACTGAATACAGAGTGTGGACCGAGGAGCGTAGGCAAAAAGCGGATCGAATGAATATCTAAAATAAGTAAAGAGGATTATAGATGGCAAAAAGTCTATCGAGGATGAAGTTGATTATTGGTTCCATCGTTGTAGCAGTGGTGTTGTTTCTTGCCGGGGTTCTGTTATGGCGGCTGACGAGCACAAAGAGTACTGTTGAACTCTACGGACCATATCCCGACGATGCGGTAAAAAACAAGTGCCCGGTGGTAAACCCGACTGCCAGACGGCCCAATGTGGTCATCATCAACTGTGACGACCTTGGCTATGGTGACCTTGGCTGCTACGGATCCCGTGCAATCAAAACTCCTCATATCGACCGGCTTGCAGAAGAGGGCGTTCTATTTACTGACTTTCATGCCTGCAATGCCATATGCGCCCCTTCCAGGGCCGGGCTCTTGACTGGGCGGTATCCTTTTCGCACTGGTATCATTGGCAATACCTATCCGAAGGATGAGCCGCTGAAGCGGGTCATGGCCCGCAATTTTGGGCAGATGCTCGGAAGTCTTGGAGTGCTGGATATTCGTGAGAGCTACATTGCCAGGGGAATTTCTGATGCAGAGATAACCCTCGCGGAAGCGTTGCAATCGGGTGGGTACCGAACCTGCATGGTCGGAAAGTGGCACCTCGGTGATTACAGCAATGACCCGAACTACAACCCGATCAAGCACGGTTTCGACCACTACCTGGGGGTACCTTACAGCAACGACATGATTCCTTTACCTCTCTATCGCAACGAGACGGAGCTCTCCCCAGATCTGGGTCAGGACCAAGACCAGGCCCAACTAACCGGTCTGTACACCCGAGAGGCAGTACAGTTCATAGAGGAGGGCGGAGATGAGCCCTTCTTCATCTACTTTGCGCATACATTTCCACATCAACCGATATTTGCCTCAGAAAAGTTCAGCGGCACTTCCAAGGGCGGCAAATTCGGCGATGCCGTCGAGGAGATAGACTGGAGCCTTGGGCAAGTAATCAGAACCCTTGAGGATGCGGGCATACTCGACGAGACCCTCATCATATTCACCAGCGACAACGGACCGTGGTACGAAGGCAGCTCATCCCTGCTGCGAGGACGCAAGGGACAGAGCTACGAGGGAGGTTTCCGGGTTCCCTTTATCGCCCGGTGGCCGGAGGTAATACAAGCAGGAATTGAGGTGGACGCTCTGAGCAGTAATTTGGATCTCTTTCCGACGATACTCTCATTGGCTGGAGTGGGGCTTCCGGAAGATCGTATTATAGACGGAAAAAATATTATGTCCTTACTCACCGGCCGGAGCACTATAAGCCCCTACGATGCCTTTTACTATTATCACTACGACCGTCTTGACGGCGTACGTACAGAAAGGTGGAAATATTTTAAAAAAACGGACCGATACACCTGGCCAATCGCTATCGACACAGCAGCAATCTCCAATGCGCTTGGCAAGCAGCAGATGGGCACGCGCTGGCCACTGCTTTATGATATGCAGCTCGACCCGAGCGAGTCGTACAACACTATCAAGACATATCCAGGGAAAGCCGAGGAGCTGAAAAACCGACTTGAAGAGTGGAAGCAGCGTACGGAGAAAAATCCGCGGGGGTTTCATAGGATGTCTTCTTAAGGCGGTTGTACAACCGGCAAAACAGGGGTATCACTTGACCAGAGAATATAAATCAGGAGGTTTATTTAATATGTTATTAAAGCGAATTAGGAATCTATACGGACAGGACCAGCGAAAGATTGAGGCTACCTATTGGCAGGCGACAGATACGCAGAGTGAGAAAGTGGCTATTGTACTACCGGGATATCTCTATCCGCCGGACGCGCCGGCTACATTTTATCTCAAACTGTTATTCATGAAATACAAGTGGGATTATATGACAATAGACTATCGGTACAATGAGAATGAAGCCTTCTTGAACAGTGCCGACGATGAGAAAATGGCGTATTTCAAGAAAGATCAGGAAAAACTGGCCGAATACATTATAGAAAACTATAAACACAAGACAGTATGCCTAATCGGCAAATCGATCGGCACGACCGCAATTCATTCCATATTGGAGAGTTCAAATCTTCTCTCTGAAATGGAAGCTATCAGTTTCATCCTCCTTACCCCTACCGAGGTGCAGGGAGAGATTGTGAAAACCGTGAGCGCAGAGAACAAGAATCTGCTTTTTCTCATCGGAGATAAAGATCAGTACTATAGTGAAGATGTTCTGCTTGATGTTCAGAAGAAGAGTACTATGAAAACCAAAGTCATAGATAATGCCGGACATCTGTTTGAAGACCAGAGTGATGATATCACACAATCGATAGAAAATATTAAAGAGATTACGGCTTTTGTTGAGGAACAGATTCAGGACGGATTCTTTGGGTAAGGAAAAAAGCTTATTTCAATTAGTAAAATGAAGGAGGATGAAGGGCGGCCGAAAGCTGCCCGAGGTGTTGCTGCTCTTACCATATTCAGAGCTCTGTCTGCTGCTGATAGCCGGTTCACTTGTGCAAGTGTGGCAAAAGAAAGCCCACAAATTTGCAGGCAGAATTTATATCCGCGTTTTTGCTTTTGCACTAGTACCGTTCATAAGCTGTTTGGCCTACTGGTGATTTTTCTTTGTGTAGAAGGTGACAGAAAATGGGGGCTGCGGTGTTGTAGTAGGAGGAGGATTGAAATGAAACACTTTAATATAAGGTTTTTGTTGAGCATTTCACTGATGGCAGTAGTGTGTGTGGCGGCCGCCTACGGACATGATCACGATGGGCACAGAGGCAGCGACCGAGGCGGAGGCGCAGGAGGAGTCTTCTGGGGAAGTCAGAATTTGGCGTACCCTTGGGAAGATGAAAGCGATCCATATTTCGGAGCAACTGACCAGCAGCTCGACTATGTCGGCGGTATGGGATACGGAATTGACCGCGATGGACATGTGGCCGGCGGCTTTGGCGTAGGATTTTCGGAAAACAGCGACAACGAGGACGGACTATCGGGGGGTTTTGGCGGGTTGATATCCGGATATAGATTTATCGGCAGGCCGATAAATGTACTAGGGCTTATCTATGCCGGAATAGGTGGTGTGAGCGATCCAAGTTCAGCCGATACAAACATGCAGGCTGGGGTTTTTGCAGTAATGGGAGAGGCAACTTTGGAGGCCAGCCTGCCGATGTTCTTCTTCCATCCCACTATTTATATCGGCTATCAGGCAATTGCCAGTGTCGGACACGGAGATATCGGCGATGTATTTCTCTCGTATGCACCAACTCTGGGATTCAGGCTGCTCTGGGGCGCGCAATAGCAAATACCCTGAATTAAACCTGGTGAAAAGGTATGAAAGGGGTATACTTATTCACTGTAGGTGGAGTCGGAAGGGCAGGATCTATTACAGACTGTAGTTGATATAAAGTGGGCTGCTGCCGGCGTAGATGGACCGCCCGCAGCCAGCCTAAGGCAACCGGCTACAAACCATCCGCAGGCCTCAGAATTTAGGATTTGTAATCTGGCTGGTTCTTTCCAGAATATCAAGGCCCTGCTGCTTCAGCCAATAGGGAATATCGATCAGAACCCAGTTCTCGGCCAGCTTGTCGCCTTCACGGCGGTAGACATCCACCACCTGCATCTCAGCCGATACATTTCCGCCCGGTAGCCCCAGAAAACCACCCAGTGGTCGGTTAGACAAATTGGGCCAGCCGAAAAAGCAGGCATAATTACCCTCCGCAAAACGGCACACATGACCGACAAACTTTTTGCTGTCCAAATTGTTCCTGAAAGGAAGCTGGTGCTGCAGCTGATATCTTGGGATGGTATAACTTGCACCGATCCCGGCCGGACCGTACCAGATCATATCTTTGGTCCAGCTTCTTTCGAGCAGTTCCGGATCACAGCCCATCGAGCCGCTGTCATTGAGCTCGGACAAATCTTCGACCATACGGTTGACCACGGAAAGTGTTTTCTCGCCCTCCGCCACCGGAGCATCATCGAAGAGCAGTCCATCATGTGTACGGGGCCCCGGATACACAAAGTAGGTTCCGGTTGAAGGGGGCATTGGATTCGCTCCGGCTTGCTGCATAAAGCCGATCAAATCGACGAACAGGCCGGTCTCGGCAATCTTGCCACTCTCTATACGGTTAAATTCGGCATACCGCAGGTTGATCATTTTTCCTGTGGGCCGGATACCGAGCCACTCCTTATCGAACAGACCCATGAAGTGGCCCATGCTCATAACCCACTCATCACCACCGATCTCATTAGTACCGGCCATAAAAATATCCTGCCGCCTTTGCATATGCGTAACAGACTGCTTGAGCGGTCGCCAAAAACTCTTTACTACCGAATCAACACCCCGCAACTGCCTGAAAGGATAGACCCCGCGCCACTGGTATCCGGCGCCCGCGTAGCGATTCACTACCTGCCCGACTGCTTCCGGAGCAGCGTTCTCCATCTCATCAAAATAGCGCAGAACCAGTTTTTTCGAGTCCTGAAATGTGCCCACAAACTCCTCCGGTTATCTTTTGGAAAACAGCTAAATCTAATTAAAAACATTAGGTTTTTATCAAATTATATAAAATCGGTTTATGATATTAAAAATAGGGTTTAAGTTCAAGCATTAATATCTTAAATCGGGGGCGCGCCCCCGCGCTCCATAGCCGCCAAGTAAAGGCTGGGGCACCAGGGCGCTTCTCCAGCTCCGCTCCTCCGCTCCGCTGGGCGCCCTGGGCGGGCTATTCCGCTCCCCCCTCAGTACAAGGCCTGCGCTTCTGCAAAAGCGTCAGTCTTTGTGACGACCGGCGTTTACGTCGATAATCTCGCCGGTGACAAAATCGTTTTCTAACAGATAGATCACCGTATGTGCGATCTCCTCCGGGGTGGCGATGCGCCCGAAAGGGGTCAAAGCGGCCAGCTTCTGTTTTACTTCGTCGCTGATAAGCTCGGTGTCGACCGGCCCGGGGGCGATAGCGTTTACCGTTACATCCGGGGCCAGCTCGGTTGCCATGGCAAAGGTCATGCTGCTCAGACCGCCCTTTGAGGCTGCGTAATGGCTGCCGAGTTTACCGCCCATCTTGGCTGCAATCGATGAGAGATTGATTACTTTACCCTCATTTTTCTTTAGTTCGCTGATAGCAGCCTTTACGCAGTAGAATGCGCTGGTGAGGTTGCTGTCGATTACGTTTTTCCACTCATCTATAGTGATCTTTTCCAACTGAGTGTTGTTGCCGTTAATGCCGGCGCTGTTAATGAGAATATCAATGCCGCCAAAGGCCTGTATAACACCGTCCATCAGCTTTTTAACTTCATCCCAGTTGCGCAGATCAGCGCCGAAAGCCTGTGCTCTCACATTGTGATTTTTGGCAGCAGCAACAATCTTCTCCGCCTTCTCGCGATTGCTGTGGTACACCACGGCAACATCAACTCCCTTGGCTGCCAAAGCGACAGCCGTGGCGGCGCCGATTCCGCGACTGCCGCCGGTGATAACTGCCCGTTTTCCTTTGAGATTCATATTACTTTCTCCTTTCTGTTCACAAAATACACACAGATATATCTTCAGTCAAACTATGCTCCCCTCGGCGCAGTATCTGGCGCCCCGCACTCCGGACCACGCCGGCCAATGTCTATTGGATTGAATTTTTCATATTTATTATATTCAGATATATGAAGGGAAAAGTATACGAAAAAAATGAGTATCGTGACCGATCAGCCTTGTTCAAAGACAGGTGGGAGGCCGGATGGGAACTTGCGATAGTACTGGAAGGACGTGTTTCAGCAGATGATCGAGCGTTGGTGCTGGCGATACCTTCAGGCGGAGTGCCGGTGGGTTTGCAGCTGCGAGAGCGGCTCGGGCTGCCCTTCGATGTATGTATTGTAAGAAAGATCCAGAATCCTTGGAATCGCGAGTCGGGGTTTGGCGCGGTGACGCTGGACGGACGCGTGCTCCTGAACGAGGAGATGAAGCAGGCCAGGGGAGCCGGCCTTATGCGCTTAGGCCGGCAGCAAACTCGTCGGGGCTGATCATATGGGCACGGATGACCGGAACGCTTGATAAGCACGATGGGGTATTCTGGCCGCAGTATGTGTGGATGTGAGATTCAGGCTGTACTCGCTGTGGGCGAGTAAAATTTATGACGCCAGGATTACAGCCATTAGTAACGCCTTTCAGGCCTCTTCCTGAGTAAATAGTTCTTTGAATTTCTGTTTTATACCATCTTTATCAATGCCCTGCTCGGCAAGCAGTTTTTCGGTTTCGCCGGAGTGGGGGCGCCGGGTCACGCTGAGTGGATACACCATCGCATGGCCTGAGACTGCCGCCGCAACTATCTCACCAAGACCGCCTTCGGGGTAATGGTCCTCAGCGGTAATCAGCACTTTGGTTTCACTGGCTGCTTTCTGTAGTGTATCGGTGTCGACCGGCTTCAGTGAGTAGCAGTCGATTACACGGATGCTCACTCCCAGCTCGTCTTCGAGCTCTTCGGCGGCCGCCAGCGCTTCGGTAACAGTGTACCCGGAGGCAACAAATGTGGCGTGGTCCTGTTGCGACTCCTTGAGCACCTTAGAGCCGCCGAGCCGGAACTCATCATTGTTATCATAAATAATCATGGTTTTTCCACGGATGGTACGCACATAAGCAATCCCGTCGTAGTTGGCGGCTGCGGCGGTGAGTTTCTCGGCCGAAACCGCATCGGACGGTGAGAGCACCGCACTCCCATATACCGATCGCATCATGGCTATGTCCTCTAATCCCATCTGGGACGGGCCGTCAGCACCGATTGAGACGCCGGTGTGTGAACCGGAGAGCAGTAGTCTGGCATCCGAGTAAGCTGCCATACGAATCTGGTCGTGCGCCCGGGTGAGGAAGGCGGCAAAGCTCGCCGCTGCAACTCGCTTACCATAGGCCTGCAGTCCGACCATCAGGCCGATCATGTTCTGTTCGGCGATGTAGGCCTCGTAGCTGCGGTCCGGATATTCACCAAAGAAGAACTTGGTACGAGATGAGCCTTTGACATCCCCGTCTAGCACAACAGTATTCGGATCTTGTTTACCGATTTTTACCAGCGCTTTACCGAAGGCAGTGCGGGTAGCCTCTTTTTCCCCAATTGTATATTCGGTATCCACGCTGATTTCGTGGTAATCCGGTTTATACTCTTCTGCTTCGATGAAGTTGGACGGCTGGTAATCAACCGGCGAAATCATTCCCTTGAGATTATCTATGATTTCTGACAGCTCGTCGTCAGGCAGCGGCTTTCCGTGGTAGCCGTCGTTGTTTTCAGCCGATCCACCATACTTGCCCTTTACGGTTCTTGCAATAATGAAAGACGGTCGTTCGTGCTTGTCGGCTTTATCCAGCGCCTGTAATAAATCTTCTACAGAATGACCATCGACTGTAATTACATGCCAGCCGAAGGACTTGGCTCGGAGTTCATACTCTTCGGTATTCCACTGAAACATTGTCGCCTCGCTCTGTCCAAGACGGTTCATGTCCAGAATAGCCGTGAGATTGCTCAGCTTGTAGTAGGAGGCGAAATTCATGGCTTCCCACACGTTTCCTTCGGCCATCTCTCCGTCACCGAGCAGCACATAGGTATGGCGACCGGCTGATTTCGTAGAGGAGCCGGCACTGCCTTGACCCGGGCTCTGCTGGGCCAGCGCCATTCCGGCGCCAATCGAGAGCCCCTGACCGAGCGAGCCGGTAGCGGCCCGTACACCTTCAAGCCGCGGAACCGGATGCCCTTCCAGCGGGCTGTCGAATCTGCGCAGATTCTGCAGATCGGACACCGGAATGCTGCCCGCCTCAGCGTAGGCGGCGTATAAAATCGGGGCCGCATGCCCCTTTGACAAGACAAAACCGTCATTCTGAAGTGAGTTCAGCCTTTTCGGATCGTACTTCATCTGGTGAAAAAAGAGTACGCTCATAATTTCGGCCGCTGACATGCAGCTGGTCGGGTGGCCTGAACCGGCTGCCGAAGTCATCTGAATTGAGTGAATGCGCAATTGATGCGCCATATTTTTGAGAAAGGTAATCATATTGGATTGCATGTATATTCCTCCTTATATACATTAGTATAATAAGAAATCTGGGGGAAAGTTAAATTCCTCTGCAAATTGATAAGTGCGTTTCGTTCTGCGGGCTGGCGCTATTAGGGGGTGGTTACTTCTTCAATTACTGCGCTGCTGCCGTACCAGCTGCGTAGATGACCAGCCAACAACTCCAGAGCCGCGGTGAGGCTAGGCTCCTCAACACCAGGAGGACCGTACACAAAGTAGGCCGCATTTTTCGAACCGGGACTGAGTACTGTGCGCTTAACCTGACCCTGAATTACGCAGGTTAGCAGCCCACTCGAATCTTTCAACAGGGCATCACCGGCCGGTTCTTGTGAATGAAGGATTCTAACTGAAGAAAAAGATGATAGGTTTTCTTGAACTTCTTAAAGTACTGTACGTATGGCTGTAAAATTTCAAGCTGCTTGAGCTGTCTGCGGTCGAGTTGGCTGAATTTTTCAGACAATGCATTGTATACCGCCCGAATTCGCGGTTCGATGTCTGCTTTGGTTAGAGTGGGAGCATTTTCTGTCAAACGGCAGCTCACTCCCTTTACTTTGAAATCCGGATGTTGATTGCTGAGCATGCTGTATTTTAGCTTAGTTTTTGCTTGCCAGAAAGGATTTTTCAAAAACTCTCTATCAAGTTGACAAATACTGCAGGGCTGCAGGCAGCGGCTCGTTATTCTGCAGTAGCAGCTCGAACTCTTCAGGTGAAAGAGCTTTACTAAAATAGAAGCCCTGCATGCGGTTACAGCCCATGCGCACGAGAAGATCGGCCTGCTGTCGATTTTCGACACCTTCTATCAGGATCTTCTTGCCGCGTACATACGCCATGTGGACTATATGGTCGAGGAACTCCCGGTCTTCGTCGTTATACTCGATCTCCTTCACAAACTCCCGGTCGATCTTCAGCACCTCCGCCGGCAATTTCTTCAAATACTGCAGGGAGGAGTTTCCGGTGCCGAAATCGTCAATAAAGACCTCCACACCGATTTGCTTGAGCGTGTGAATGCGGATTATAGACTCTTCGATATTACGGATGCTTTCGTTTTCGGTTATTTCGATTTTGAGAAAGCGTGGTGGAAATGAGGGCGATTTTCGTAGTGCTGACTTTACATTGCTGATAAGATCAGGGGAGGCAAACTCCCGGGATGAGAGGTTGAGTGAAATGTAGATTCCGTACTTTCGGCTCCAGAGCGATAACTGCTCACAGACCGAGAACATAATCCATTTCCCAATAGCAAAGATGAGGTCCGACTGTTCGGCCAAAGGAATAAACTCCATGGGTGAGATGTAGCCTAATTTAGGATGCTCCCATCTGAGCAGAGCTTCGGCTCCGACTATCTTAAAGTTCCGATCAACTATGGGCTGATATTTTATAGTGAAGCTCTTATCCTCGAGGGCTCGGTGGGCCGCTCCGTCTATCTCGATCCGGCGAAGGGCCTGCTCATAGAGGGGCTCATCATACAGCGTAAACCATGTGTTTACCCGTTCAGACTCCATCATTGCCGAATGAGCCTTCTTAATGAGCTCTTCTTTGTCCTCTCCGTCATGCGGATACACCGCCGCACCAATCTGACATCCGACAATGATGTCATGACCGCGAAAGTTATAGGGAAAGGTAACGGTGTCAAAAATCTTTTTAGCCATATTTCCGGTATTGAGTTTGTTGTTGACCTGCGAGAGCAGTACGGCAAACTGATGGCCCTCTAAATGAAAGACATAGTCGCTGGGTCTCATTTCCGATTGGAGTCTTACCCCGGTATTCTCCAAGAGGAGATCACCGATCTCACGACCATACATTTCTATAACAGGATCTATATTCTTGACCTGAAGAAAGAGTAGGACCAGCAGCTCTTCGGCTTTGCTGCGTTGTGATCTATCGACTTCTCTTTCTAATATAATATCAAGAGATCGACGGTTAAACAGCCCGGTAATCGGATCGCGGTACTCGTAATGGTTGAGTTTACTCTCGAGTTTGCCTATATGCGAAATATCGTGAGAAAAAACAACGACATGCGATATGTCTCCATCCTCGTAGTAAGGATAATATGAGACATGCATGTACTTGAGAAACGGCCCGAAATTGAACTCCTCTACATAGTTGATATGCTCGCCTTGAAAACAGCGGTCAATGTATCCCTTGATAGTTTTATGGAACTTCTCGCGGCCCCATACCTGCTCAACCGTATAGCCTATGATTTCTTCTTTACACTTATTGATTCCGTCACAATAGGTAGTATTGACGAGCTCATATACATAATCGCGGTTAATGAGGGTGATAAAATCTTTAGAGTTATCGATTATGTATTTATATCTTTGTTCCATGGCGCTACTTATAAATATAGCCTAAAAAATGGCAGAAAAAAACTAAGGACTGTAATATCCTACAAAAAGTAACTAGGGAGTAGAGCAGTGAGAGAGTACAAAGAACTTTGGAAGGAAGAAAAACCGGGTTATCCGTATCGCCTTTTTCTAAGCAGGTCCACCTCATGGGTACCATTACATTGGCACGATGACCCCGAGATCGTCGTAATGGTTACCGGCAGACTACAGGTACGCATCGGATCGCAACAAATTCCCCTTGAAGCCGGAGAATTCATACTAATAAAAGCAGGTACCGTACACTCATTTACGGGAAACGGAGCTGCAGATTGTTTTGTGGTAAAAATGCTGCGTGACAGTTTTGGTGTGCTCTATCTGGCACCGCTTTTCACTACCGAAAAAGGGGTAGGAAATGCATGGATAAAAGGAACGGATACACTCATTCATTCGGCTGTATCTGAAATGGTGCGCGCTTTTGAGCTCGAAAGGCCAGGTTACGATCTATGCATTCGCGGAAACCTTTTGAGGGTACTGGGCAGACTCATACAGATGGGCTTTATCAGCGAACCCGAATCAGGAGAGAATCATGACTATCAGAGATTGCGTCCGCTGTTAGAGGCTTTGCAGGCCTCAAGCGGTTTGGGCTGGAACGAATCGAAAGCGGCAGAAATGGCAGGCATAAGTTACTGGCATTTCGGGAGGGTGTTCAAACGAACTACCGGAAGTACTTTTACCCAGTTTCTCTTGCAGCTCAAACTGAGAAATGCTCAACGGATGTTGGCAGAGACGGATGTTCCAATTGGAGAAATAGCGGAGAAATGTGGCTTCTCTGGGAACGATCATCTGCTCAAAACCTTCAAAAGAGAGAGCGGAGTTTCACCGCGGGACTACCGAAAGCAGTGCCGACTCGCAAAAAAAGACGAATTTTAAGCAAATGGGCGGGTAGTGTGTAAACGAATTCGGGAATAGGCTCATTATATGAGAACAGTTACGAATAATTCGCCAGACTTCACACAGTTACTAAAAGTGTTGAGAAGGGATATACCCGATCGACCGGTGCTTTTCGAGTTCTTCTTCGATGACGAGGTATACGAAGAACTTACCGGAAAAAAACTAAGCGAGGGCACCAGATGGCCGAACCTGAACAACTTGTACGAACGCGGAAAAATTATAATTGAGGCTTTTATGAAAGCCGGATATGATCATGCGACTATTCAAGGTTCGGCCTTCGACATAATGTACAATGTCTTCAAAAACAAAACTGTAGAAAGTGCAACGGTTTCATTGAATGAGGGAAACTACATCTTCGACCGTAAGAGCTTTGAAAACTTCCCCTGGTGTGAACCGGAGGATTTCGATTACTCTCATCTCGATAGCCTTGCAGAGGTTTTGCCGGAGGGGATGAAGCTGATCGTGCAAGGACCCTGCGGAATATTAGAGATGGTGATTCAATTAATCGGATATGAAAAGCTCTGTTACCTGTTTTTTGATGATCCTGAACTTACTAAAGAGGTGTTCGATGCCGTGGGAACACGGTTTGTAAGATATTATCAGCAAGTGGTGCGCCATAAAAGTGTGGGTGCAATTATTTATAATGATGACTGGGGCTTCAATACCGGGCCGATGATTTCACCTGATCATTTGCGATCTCTGGTTTTTCCGCACGTGAGGAGGATTGTAAGCTGTGCGCACAGTGCCGGACTGCCGGCAATACTGCACTCTTGTGGCAATCTTTATCATCAGCTTATTGAGGACATCATTGATGATCTGAAATTCGATGCAAAACACTCCTTTGAGGATATTATTCTTCCGGTTGAAGAGGCGTATCGGCACTACCATCAGCGGATAGCAATTCTGGGCGGACTCGATGTTGATTTTTTAGTAAGAAGCTCTCCGCAGCAGATCGAGGAGCGGTCGAAAAAGTTGCTTGAACTCGGAATGCACGGCGGTGCCTATGCCCTCGGCAGCGGAAACAGCATCGCGAACTACATTCCGCAAGCGAGCTTCCGGGCGATACGATCAGCTGCCGGAAAGCTATGAAATGATCATACGATAAAAGCTGTGTAATCGTATGCAAGGTTATATAGGATTCAGAAACTACCTGCGCGCCTTTGATGATCCTCATTTCCTGAACAGTGTGCTGGTCACACTAAACTATACAGTTGTGTCGGTTATTCTGTCGGTAGTCATCGGCCTAATAATTGCACTCGTACTACAAAAAAGAAGCCTAGTATCAACGGTGCTGAAAGCCTGTCTGATACTCCCCTACGCAATGGCCCCTGCATTGAAGGGGTACTCCTGGCGCTTTATGCTCAACCCGTATTACCGGTGGAGCGGCCCTTTTTGCAGTCGCTCTCGCGTTAGGATCCGATTTTCAATCTCTGAAAAACCTTACGCGCTTTGAATGGGTGCTCATTTTTTACAACGGGACCGTGGCTACTGCCTTTGTATACATTGTACATAATGTATCAATCGTTCAAATCGGAGTTGTACGAACACTGCGACTCAAATTTTTAATACCGGTCTTTGGGGTGATTCTATCAGTGGTCCTAACTGCAGGAAACAGTCAGCTTGACAGTTATGGGTTTGTGAACAACGTGATAAAAAAAGAGCATTACACAGTGGTTTTTACCGGAAAAAAGGGAATGAAGTCTGCCATTTCAAGTCGAAAGAGGGTATATTTGTTATGAGAGGTGCCGCATGCAAATAACCTATTTAGATGGAACACGTCTTAAACGGGCGCTAATTGCCGGTAGCCGGCGTGTACAAAATTATCGCGAGCAGCTCAATCGAATTAATGTGTTTCCAGTTGCGGACAGCGACACCGGAACAAATATGGGAATTACACTTCAGGCCCTGATCAGAGGTCTGACTAACAGCGAGGATACGAGTTTACCGAGTATCAGTCGCAGTGCAGCGGATGCGGCTCTTTCGGGGGCCCGCGGAAACAGCGGCACAATATTGTCGCAATTCTTCTATGGTTTGACCGTAGGTATAGAAAACAAAACCAGAATAAATACCCAGGCTTTTGGTAGAATAGTTCGTGATGCAGTCGATTACACTTACGAAGCCCTTACCGAACCGGTGGAAGGCACCATTTTGACCGTTTTGCGGGTGTGGGGCGAAAAGCTGGTGGAAAAGAGCCGCCATACCGGTGACTTCGCAAAACTGTTCTCCTTATCCCTCGCTGCGGCCAAGACTGCACTCAAAGAAACCCGTAATAAGCTGCCGAATCTACGCAAGGCAAAAGTGGTCGATGCCGGCGCACTTGGCATTGTGTATCTTATCGAGGGAATTGTTAACTTCATCGAGGGTGGAAAAATCAGAGACCTCGAGCAATCGACGAGCCATGAAATAAGTATTTCCCCAGAGATTGACTATATCGAAGAAAAGTTGACCTACAGATACTGCACTGAGTGCTTCATTCAGGACGGACAGATTGATCAGACAGCCCTGCGGCAGCAACTCTCCGAACTTGGCGATTCGCTCATTGTTGCCGGATCTACCGTAAATTCAAAACTTCATATTCATACTGACCAACCTCAAGAAGTGTTTCGAATTGCCAGAAGGTATGGCAATTTGAAAGAGCAAAAGGTAGACGACATGCATAAGCAATATGCGGCGGTGCATGATCAACACTCAGAAATTGCAGTAGTAATCGATTCGGCCTGCGATCTCCCGCAGGAGATTGTCGAGAAAGATTTTGTACACATGGTTCCGGTGAAAGTTCTTTTCGGTGATGAGAGCTACATAGATAAACTTGCATTGACTCCCCAGCGCTTCTATGAACTAATGCGGAGCAGTGAAGATGTAATCGGAACTACCTCACAACCTGCGCCAGCTGATTTTGAAAAGGCTTTTGCATTTCTAAGCGAACACTATCAGCACGTGATCTACATTGCTTTGTCCGGCGGATTGAGCGGTACAATTAAATCTGCCCAAAGTGCACTCGAGAGGGTTCGAAATCGAAACTCGATCCACATTATCGATACGAAAAGTGTTACAATCGGTGCTGGGTTGATTGCCCGGCGAGTGATAGAAGCTGTAGAAAAGGGAATGCAAATAGAAAAAATTAGACAGTTCGTAGAAGATCTCAGCACACGCACTAGAATCCTTATAACAATCCCCTCATTAGAGGCTCTGCTGCGCAGCGGAAGACTCAGCAAAACCAAAGGCAGGATTGCCCGTCTTTTGAAGCTACGTCCTCTGCTTACTTTGAACGCAGAAGGAAAAGTGATCAAAGCAGCCATGGTACGAGGACCGCAAAAAGGGAAAGAAAAAATTATTTCTATGATAAAACAGAAAATAGGGGATGGCGCACAAGCCGATTTTGCAATTGCACATGTGGACTCGCTTGCCACCGGAGAGTGGTTCAAGCAGAGAATAGAGGATGAGTTCGAGCCGCAGAGAGAGGTCTTCGTCTTGGATGCCTCTCCGGCTTTGGCTCTGCATACCGGTTTTGGTACTGCTGCGGTAGCCTATATAGAACCATAATGAATTTACTGATTGTTTTAATTCTCAGTTACCTGCTCGGCTCATTTCCTACCAGTATTGTGGTTGGGAGAGTCTTTTTTCACACGGATATTCGAAAGCACGGGTCGGGTAACGCCGGCGGCACCAACACAGTACGGGTGTTCGGCTGGAAGGCCGGAATCCCGGTCATAATTTTCGATATTGCCAAAGGAGCGGCTGCTGTTCTATGGATCGCGCAGCTGAGTGTGTTTGATGCAGGGACAACAGAACAGCTTCCCGCTGATGCCGTGGCAGTAGCCGCCGGTGCAGCGGCAGTCTGCGGTCATATCTGGACTGTTTTTGCCTCATTCAGAGGCGGCAAGGGAGTAGCCACAGCGGCCGGAATGATTGCGGCTCTGTATCCGCTCGGTTTTGCAGCGTCGCTGATTATTTTTGTTTTGCTTGTTCTCACAACCGGTATTGTGTCAGTGGGCTCGATTTCCGCGGCCGTTCTGTTTCCGGTTGTGCTGTACGGGTTGGAAAAAACCGGGGTCAGCGAGGTTTCTCCGTTCCTGTTGTGGGTTTCTATCCCGATCGCACTATTGATTCTCTTTACTCACAGAAAAAACATCCGACGTCTGCTGCAGGGAGAGGAAAAGCGGTTATTCAAAAAGAAATGATACGAAAATGAAAGAAAGCGATCTCTTCGACCCCATTAAAAAGTATTTAGAGGGCCAGGGCTACTCGGTGCATGGCGAAGTAAAAAACTGTGATGTAGTCGCCCGAAAAGACGATGAACTTATTCTAATCGAGCTGAAGAACTCCATCAGTTTGAGTCTGATCCTGCAAGCTGTTGAAAGAAAGGAAATCAGCGAGTCGGTTTACATAGCGGTACCTGTACCGGTCGGCAAACAGGCTCCCGCTAACTTTAGACGGGTTAAAAATCTGCTGCGCCGGCTTGAAATCGGATGTATTTTGGTGGATTTCCTGAAAACGAAGACCAAGGTGCGGATCGAGCTGCAGCCCTTTCCCTTTACTTCCACAACGGCACACCGCAAGAAACGTGCTCTTCTGCGTGAAATCGACGGACGGTATGCCGAGTTCAACAAGGGCGGCGAACCCGTTGCGGCTGAAAAAATCACCGCATACAAGCAGGAGGCCCTGCGGATTGCACACTTCCTGCAGCAGCACGGCTTCGCCTCACCCTCTCAGTTGAGAAAAAGCGGTACATCTGAAAAAACACAATCAATATTGTCCCGGAATGTTTACGGCTGGTTCGAACGGGAGCGAAGAGGTGTATACCGACTGCATCCTCAAGGCGGCGCGGCACTTGCGCATTACGCTGGAACACTTAAAGATTTTAAGAGTATAATAGCCTATGCTGAACAATAAATCTCAACAACCGCTTTTTTTTGTCTACCTTGCCTTACTGTCGGCTGCTTTCTTTTGGGGCAGTTCTTTTCCGGCCACTAAAATCGTGCTGCAGGGCTTTACCCCGGTCGCCTATGTATTCCTCCGCTTTGTCGGTGCGAGCATAATATTCGCACTGCTGATGCTACGTCGCTTTCGCAGACTCCCGAGGAAAGTGCATATAAAGCTGCTGCTCATGGCTTTTTTCCAACCCACCCTTTACTTTTTGTTCGAAAGTGCCGGTTTACAGTTCACCTCTGCATCGAGCGCCTCGATGATTATTGCCGGTATACCGGGAGTAGTGGCGCTTCTGGCCGGTTTTTTCTTGAAGGAACGGCTCAGTACCCGGCAGTGGGCCGGTGTGCTGCTGTCCATTGCCGGGGTTATCCTGCTGGCCGGCTTCGATGACAATCCCACGTATTCCGGCAGCAGTCTGCTCGGCAACGGCTTAGTTATCCTGGCTGCCCTATCTGCATCAATGTATATGATCGTAGCGAGACATCTTTCGGCCAATTTGTCGGCAGTCGAATTAACCTTTTATCAGGTGTTCTATGGGATGGTGCTGCTGGCACCGGTATTTTTGATCCAAATATCGGAAGTCAGCTGGGTAAGGATAAGCCTGCCGGCAGTAGGCGCACTGACATTCTTGATCATAGGCGCAACCCTGGTTGCTTTTTTGGCATATAACTTCGCTCTGACCCGAATCGATGCATCCAGAGCTGCAGTTTTCCTGAACGGGGTGCCCTTGGCCTCAATCCTGGTCTCCTGGATTATATTGGAAGAAAGACTCGGGCTGCTGCAGATTGCCGGGGGCATCATTGTTATCTCGGGTGTTACCCTGACCAACTGGAGAGCTCGGACTGCGGCCAGGCGGAAGGTAATCAACTGACCGCCCATTCGACATAATTGCCGCCGATAAAGTTGATGCTGCACTTAAAGGTTTCTATTACGCTTAAATATTATTATTTTGATAAGGTAACCACACAAGGAGCACGTCATTTATGTCTGAAGAGCAAGGAAATGTACTATCTCAATCGAATAATCCCTATTTAATTCAACACTCTGACAATCCGGTTCATTGGAAAATGTGGGACAATGCTAGCTTCCAGATGGCTAAACGACTGCAGAAGCCCTTGTTTATATCAATTGGCTATTCGACTTGTCATTGGTGTCATGTCATGGCCCGCGAATCATTCGAAGACCGAGAAGTTGCGGAACTTCTCAATAGGATGTTCATTTCTATTAAGGTAGATCGTGAAGAACGCCCGGATATTGATAACTTCTATATGGATATCGCTCTTAAAATGAACGGCTCCGGGGGATGGCCGCTCACCGTGATTGCAACACCGGAGGGCAAGCCGTTTTTCACTGCAACCTACATACCGAAGAATGGGGTGCCGGGGAGAGCCGGTTTGATGGAGCTGCTTCCGGAAATCGATAGGTTGTGGCGTACAGAAAAGCAGAAGGTGCTCAATTCTGCTGATTCGATTATTGAGGCGGTGCTGGAGTCTAATTCACGCGCTAAAACACAGCAAATAGACCTCTCTTCAGAGACAGAGTATGATATTCCGAGCATACAGGATGTACTCGCAAGTCTGAAGAATTCATTTGATCCTCAGGCCGGTGGTTTTGGTACTGCACCTAAATTCCCCCAGGCTCACCTGTTGGATTTTTTGATTCAATACGGTGGTTCAATGGAATCGTCGAACCAAGCAGCCCGCATGGTAATGAAGAGTCTGAACAGGATGCGGGCCGGGGGTATTTATGACCATATCGGTTTTGGTTTTCACCGGTATGCCACTGACCGCTTTTGGAAGGTGCCGCATTTCGAAAAAATGCTGTATGATCAGGCACAACTCGCCCTTCTGTATACTGATGCCTATGCGGCCACCCTGCAGCCGGAGTACGAACAAACAGTTAGGGAGATTTTTCATTTCTGTAAAAACGAACTACTGACTGAAGAAGGAGCCTTTTTTTCAGCCCTGAACGCAGAGAGTGAGGGCAAGGAGGGTTGGTTTTATCTGTGGGGTTATACCGAAATGGATTCTCTTCTGTCGAAGAGCGAAAAGGAGCTTCTGCGCAGTTTTAATGTGCATCCTGACGGAAACTGGATTGATCCCGTTACGAGAGAAGCTGAGTCGACAAATATTTTGCAAGCACCTTCTATTTCCACCGCAATTGCACCTGTACCAAATTGGGAGCAAGTGCGACAAAAGCTTTATGACTACCGTGTGCAAAAGCCACTCCCAGATAAAGACGACAAAATTATCACCAGCTGGAACGCGCAGATGGCCCGCGCATTCGCCAGGGCGGGAAGAGTTCTTAATGACAGTACCTTTATTGCTGATTCGGAAAAGGTTGTGGAATTCCTGTTGTCAAAAATGCGAAAAAAAGACGGAACTCTAATGCATGTGTACCGCCAAGGAAGCGTCAAGGTCGATGGACAGATCGAGGACTATGGGTTTCTCATCTCTGCTCTTATTGAATTGTACTCCTCTACCTTCAGAATAGAGTATCTGAATACGGCGCTTGAACTGATGCAGCTTACCTTGGACATGTTCGAGGACACTCGCAGCGGCGGATTTTTCACGGCGGCTGGGTGTAGCGAAATCGGCCCAAAAACCGACCCAGCGAGTCGAAGCGGCCATGTCGCTTTGAATTTCAAGGCCTTGTACGATGGTGCTATTCCATCAAGTACGTCCATAGTGGTCGAAAACCTGGAGCTACTGTTCCGACTAACCGGAGAGCTCGAATACAGAAACGCTGTACTGCGAACCCTGAGTGCACATAAGAGCGAAATCAGTGCAACGCCCACTGCATGCAGCCTTATCATCGGATCGGTATATAGACTGTTGTCAGGAAAATCACGCGAGATTGTGGTTGTCGGCGAAGGAGAGGAGGCAGAAGCGATGCTGGAGCTGTTGCGGACGGGGCCATATCCGAAGGCTGTTATTCATCACAAAACATCTGGAAATGCAGAGGCTCTGGCCGATGCCGCGGGTTTTACCAACACTTTAACATCGAATTCAACTAGCGGTGCCGCAGCATATGTGTGCAGCGGGTTTTCCTGTGAGCGGCCGGTTACGACCGCTCAGGATTTACAAAAGTTAATTTCACAGATTTGAAAGATCCTCTGTACCTTACTTGAGGTTTCGCTTCAAAAAACCTACCATCTGCATCCAAGCCCTCTGGGCTGCACCTCCGACGTTGTAGGTATCACTTTTCACAAAAGCATGGCCCACAGCAAGGTACACTTCGATTGTGTGTTCCACTTTTTCATTCTCGAAGGATATCTTTACGATGAGAAGGTTTTTCACACATGTAAAACTCAAATTAAGCTGGTCGCAGCTGATCATATGGGCACGGATGACCGGGACCCTTGATAAGCACGACGGGGTATTCTGGCCGCAGTATGTGTGGATGTGAGATTCAGGCTGTACTCGCTCTGAGCGAGTGAAATTTATGACGCCAGGATTACAGCCATTAAGGTAGTTTAAATTCTACTACTGCCGTGGTACCGTCATCTTCGTTGTAAATATCGAACCGGCCGCTAAGCTGATTAGCCAGATTTGTAACAAGCAGCAGACCCAGAGACTCATTGCGGTCTGGATCGAAGCCCTCCGGGAGGCCGGTTCCATTGTCATGAATAGACAACTGAGCAGTATGATATTCCTGAAGAAATTTAACGGAAATATAGCTCTCATCCTGATCCTTCAGGCCGTGATCTAAACTGTTAGAAATGAGTTCATTAATAATTAGGCCAAGCGGAACTGCAACGCTTAGATCTAAGTGAATGGGGGGAATTTCGATGAAGGTTCTTACCGGAGTAGCATTAGGATTATAGATATTTATGAGTTGTGCAATCAGATCATTTAGATAGCTGTCCAAATACACACCGGAGAGGTCTTCCGTATGGTAAAGTTGCTCATGCATGAGAGCCATACTTTCTACACGGTTTTTACTGTCGGTGAGATGTTTTTTACTCACATCATCGCTGAGAAATGTAGTCTGAAGATTTAATAAACTGGCAACAACATTTAAGTTGTTTTTTACGCGGTGGTGCACCTCCTTGAGCAGCATCTCCTTTTCTTTGAGGTCGTTTCGTATGATTCTTTCGGCCTCTTTCTGGTCAGATACATCTTGTATCATGACAATAATCGAACGATACGCACCGTATGCAACTGTATTGAATCGGAGCCGAACAAATCTATCCCTTAGTTTTACCGCTCCATCCATTCCCAGTTCGACTTCTTTGCCGTCAAGAGAATCAGCGATCTCCTTTATGCGACTGCCGATCTCATCATGGAACAGAGCGGGGAAGTAAGCGGTAAGCAGCTCTTCCCGCTGTTTATCAAACAGCGCAGAACCGGCATCATTTACATAGATGATTTGCAGTTCAGCGTTTAATTCGAAGAATCCGTCGGAAATGCTTGAAAGCAGCACTTCCATGTGCTGTTTTGAAAACAGCAGTTCCTTCGTAATATCTCGATTGTAGATTTTATCCAGCCCGATTATTTCCTTTGAAACTGTAGAATCTTCAGCCTCGAGCTTTTGAATTATCTCTAGTACGTACGATTTCATTATCCGAAACGGCATTTTCGCCAGATAAGCGTCGGCAATTTCACTAAAGTTGAAGTCCGGTTCTTCGGCCGCAATTGCCGATACAATCACAATGCGAGTGCCAGAAAACTCTTTGTGTCTGGGAATGAGTCGACAAAGCTGTTTGCCGTCAATGTAGGGCATGATCAAGTCAACAAAAATAATATCGGGGCGAAACTGACGCCCTATAACCAGCGCGTCAACACCGTTATCGACTGTTTTAACGTTATAACCTTCATGAGCGAGAATCTCACGCATGAACTCCAGCATAACCGGATTATTATCGACTACAAGAATTCTCTTCATAGCTGTGCTTCTATCTCTACCTTGATATCCTCATACATAGCGACGAGTTTTTTATAATGCTCTATCAATTCATGATAATCTGAAAATTGCTCTAATGACTTCAATTGTAAACTTTTCGCTGCATCTGCCATTTCATTAAAATCCATATTAGAGGCCGCACCTTTGATATGGTGCGCAATGTCTGCAGCCTCCTGTAGTTTGCTTTGATCAACGGCGGCTTTGAGTTTACCTATATCACTATCGGTGTTGTCTAAGAAAAGTCTGCATAAGCGCTTATAAGCATCTACAGTTATACCGATCTCTGCTGCTGTGTTCTTAAGATTCATACTGTAAATATAACTAGAAATTTGAGTTTATTAAACCTTTAGAAAATATATTTGCCTGATGAGCATAATCATGATATCTTTTATAGGTTATTTCGGTCACGGACCGACAAAAACAAGCAGAATCACTTTGAATCGTAAAGAGACTGATGAAAAGAGGGCAGAGAATGGCAGAAACAATACCAAAACTGCTGCAGGAAATTGCAGCGTCACACCCCGATGTTCCGGCACAAATGAGCAAAAACAGACAAGGAAAATTTGAATCAAGAAGTTATAAAGAGCTGTATACGGAAGTGAGCATATTCGCAGCCGGCCTCCAGAAGTTAAAAGTAAAAAGAGGTGATCACGTCGGGCTGATATCGGAAAACCGAGCCGAATGGCTGGTTTCTGATTTGGCTCTGTTGGCTTTGGGGGCAGCGGATGTACCGCGCGGAAACGACAGTATGGCACAGGAACTGGGCTATATACTCGGTTTCTCAGGCTGTTCACTCGTTATAGTGGAAAACGAAGAGCAACTAAAGAAGGTGCTTTCGGTGCAAGATCAAATTAAAGGTCTCAAACAGTTTCTAGTATTGGATCCTAGTTTTGATAAAGAGAACAGTGTGGATACCGGGCGTATTAAGGTCAGTACATATGAAGAAGTACGAACTGAAGGCGCCGCTTTGTTAGAAAGAAAACCGGGTTTAATTGAAAAGGAAATTGAACAGGGGGCAGGCGAAGACACCGCTACTATTATTTTTACCTCCGGAACAACCGGCGAACCGAAGGGAGTCGTGCTGTCTCACCAAAATTTTCTGTACCAGGTCGCGTGCATACCTGACAGGGTGAATGTTACCCCCGGTGACATCTGGATCTGTGTATTGCCGGTGTGGCACTCATTCGAGAGAATAGTACAGTACATTGCCTTGGGCAGTGCTTCTGCCCTTGCATACTCTAAACCGATCGGTCAGATAATGCTGGCCGATATGGCGGCTGTAAAACCCCATTGGATGGCATCGGTTCCCCGTATTTGGGAGGCAGTGCGGGCCGGAATATACCGAAAGGTAAAACAGGAGGGGGGAATAAAGCTGTTGATGTTCAACTTCTTTGTTGCAGTTGGGGGAAGCCATAAACGTATGGCTGACCGCATTTTCGGCCGTGCACCGCAGTTCAAAGCGCGGTCGCGAGCTGTCGATTTTGTCATCAATATTCCTCCTTATCTTCTTATGTGGCCACTGAAGATGATTGGAAATGCACTCGTTTTCAATAAGATCAAAACGAAGCTCGGAGGACGCTTCATTGCCGGTATTTCCGGTGGTGGGGCTCTTCCCCCGGCGGTAGACTCTTTTTTCGGATCAGCCGGGATACTGCTTCTGGAAGGATATGGCCTCACCGAAACCGCCCCCGTGCTGGCAGTCCGCAGTCAATTCAACCCGGTTCCCGGCACAGTCGGCACTATGCTTCCGGGTACTGAATGCAAGATTCTGAGCGAGGAGGGCGCCGAACTACCAGCCGGATCGATGGGTATCATTTACGTACGCGGACCGCAAGTGATGAGTGGTTATTACGAGAAGCCGGACCTCACCGCCGATGTTCTTTCCGAGGAAGGCTGGCTGAATACCGGCGACCTGGGAATGTTGACTATTCGCGGGGAACTGAAGATAACCGGTCGAGCTAAAGATACTATCGTGCTTCTGGGGGGTGAAAATATCGAACCATTGCCGATCGAACAGAAGATCACCGAAAGTGAATACATCGATTCGGCGGTCGTGGTTGGACAAGATCAGAAATACTTGGGTGCACTGATAGTGCCCAATTCGGCGGCAATCGAAGGCTATGCCGATGAAAACCATATACCATACAATCAGGTTTCAGATTTACTGGAATCTGATGACGTACGAGAACTCATGGACGGTGAGATAAATTCACTCGTTAATGCAAGAACCGGTTTCAGGGCATTCGAGCAGGTGTATCGATTCGCTATTCTGAAAGCAGCATTCGAGATAGGCGAAGAACTGTCTGCGAAGCAGGAGATAAAACGACACGTAATAACTGAAAAATACCGCCGGGAAATAGAAGGTCTTTTCAAATAATTTTTTAGTCAAAAGCTTACAAAACCCTAATCTCACAATAGTACTTTTTTAAAAACTATCAAAGGGTTCTATAATGGCTGACTCAGCAGTATCTGCATTGACCTACAAATTATATACAGGCACACTAAATTTCCCTCACACCTGTCTTAAAGCCAGACGCGGTTTCAGCCGGGGGTTCATGAGGGCTTTTTATTCAATGCTTACCAACACTAGAGTTGAGGGAATTGAGAATATTCCGCAAGAAGGACCTTTGTTAGTTCTTCCCAATCACCTCTCAAACCTGGACGGACCTTTGGTACTGGGAATGTATCCTCGCACCTTGGAAATGGTGGGGCCCCGCGACTTCAAAATGGAACCGTTCAAAACAATGATGATGTCAGTATATGGAATGACACTCATCAAACGTGGTTTTACCGACAGCTCGGCGGTTGGCGGCATTATCAAGCATCTGAGAAATAAAAAACACCTCCTTATGTTTCCTTCCGGCGGCATGTGGGAAAAACGAAGCTTTGCGAACAAACAGGGAGCTGCCTATTTCTCCCAGCTCACGCAAACTCCAATTCTTCCGGTGGGAATCAGTGGGGCGTATCTGCAGTCGCATCGTACTTTATCAAGGAATAAACCCAATATTGTATTGAGATTCGGGAAAGTTATAGAGCCGGTGTGTAAACAGGGCAGTAAAACGGAGCGTGAGATGCACCTCCAAAAAGCCAATCGGCGTCTCGAACGGGAGATGTTTAATTTACTCGAACCGGCGGAACAGGAAAGATATCAACGCTGGGAAAGAGAATCCTACAGTCTGGAGGTCTATTTCAAAAACAGCCACGAAGTGCGTTTAGTAAAACATTACTCGGAAAATGCATTTCCATGCCTCGCCGAATTTGCAATCAAGCCGAATCTGTTCAGACCAATGTGGAAACATGCCAAAAAGAATATGGATCCCTTCTTGACTGGAAGAGTAGTCAGTGTTGAAAAAGTAAGGCAAGCAGGACAAGACTTATTCGAAAACCTCACACAAGGATTTTCGCAGTATATACAGTATCGCTTAGGGGAAAAGAGTTATGGCCACTTACTCAAAGAGCTGGAGGAACTCTTCGAACTCTGTGATAGAGCCGAGAAAAGCGGGTCGGAAATTCAATTGGTGCCCACTGCCTGCGATCCGTTGAAGAAGTCTCTACGCAGCGCACCCATTATTTAGCATCTAAATAGGGGTTAAAGTGGTCTCCCCATATCTACCCGGTCAGCAAAGGATTTTCTTGCAAAGCACGGATTTCGATAATATAGTGGATTAATAGCAAAAATTGCTATGCAAAACCTGCCGGCCAAATCTTCAGCTAAAGCAAAATGAGTAAAAATGGAGGGAGAATGGCGAAACCGCGGATTGGGATTACTATGTTATGTGCGCAAGAGGGACTGCTCCGCTATTGCAAGGTACAACAGAACTATTTCGAGGTAGTGTGTGCAGCCGGTGGTATACCGATACTGATTCCCCCCTGCACGCGCGGAGCTTCTTATGAAGATTATCTCAAAATAGTTGACGGCCTTCTGTTCACTGGTGGCGAAGATGTATCGCCCTTGATGTACAATGAGAATCCGATCAAAGCACTGGGTGTTACCAACCTGGAGCGAGACCGCTGGGAACTAGATCTGTATAAGGCTGCTGTTGCCCAGAATATGCCGATTCTCGGTATTTGTCGTGGTATTCAAATCATCAATGTGGCTGAAGGCGGCAGTTTGTATCAGGATATCAATTTGCAGACCGAGAGCATTTTAGGCCACTTTCCAGCCGAAATGCCAATGGAGAGTTTTCATCATTATATCGAAATAAAAAAAGAATCGAAACTGTTTCAAGTATACAAACGTGATCGGCTCCTGGTAAATAGTTTTCATCATCAGGCGATAAAAGAACCCGGAGCGGTTTTCAATGTGACTGCCAGAAGCGGCGATGGAATTATTGAGGCAATAGAGAGGCCTGACCGCGATTTTGTACTGGGGCTGCAGTTCCATGCAGAGGCCCTGCCGAAGCTGAATGAGTACTATTTTGCACCCTTTAGGAGTTTAGTAAATTACGCTGCCACTGGATCGTAATGGGTTGGGATATGAAGCGAAAAATACTGTTGGTAGAAGATCAGGCGCCCTTGGCATTGGATGAAGCGCGGATGATCGAGAAGCACGGCTTCGAGGTAATTACTGCCTGCTCGCCCGATCAGGCAGTCGAGAGGGTGGAGTATGATCGCGAGATCGAGTTAGTGTTGATGGATATAGACCTCGGCGCAGGCGGCAACGGAACCGAGGTGGCCAAACAAATACTCGCACGCCGCGAACTCCCGATTGTGTTTCTCACCAATCACGCCGAACGGGAGATGGTGGAAAAAGTTCGGGATATCACCCGGTATGGATATGTGTTAAAAAACTCGGGTGAATTCGTACTAATTGAAGCGATACATATGGCCTTTGAACTGTTCGAGGCTCATAGAGCGCTCGATGAGAACCGGCGATTCTTATCGGCAGTAATGCAGAATCTGAAAATAGGTGTCGTTGCCTGCGACCGCAGTGGAAAACTTTCTTTTTTCAACGATACGATGTCTGAATTTCATAAGGCGCCACAGAAAAATATACCGCCTGAAATGTGGGCCGAGCAGTACAATCTGTTTCTGGCAGACGGTCGAACAAAGATGAAAAAAGAGCAGATCCCTCTATATCGGGCCTGGCAGGGTGATTCTTTCAATGATGTCGAAATGGTGATTAAGAACGATTCAGGCGAATCTCTCACTATGCTGGCCAGCGGGCAGCCAATGAAAGATGAATTCGGCACTATAGAGGGAGCTGTGGTATCCATGTATGATATCACAGCCCGCCGAGAAGCCGAGAAACTGGTCGAGGACCGCGAGGCAGAACTCTTCAAAAGCCGCAAAAAATATTCGGAGTTGTTTGAGTTTGCCCCAATAATTATGTGGCAGGAAGATTTTAGCGCTATTAAGCGGGAACTCGATAAGCTGCGGGAAAATGGAGTCGAGGACTTAGCGGGGTACATTCATCATAACCCGGACTTTTTATGGCATCTAGTGCCGTTGGTGGAAGTAACCGATATAAATCGGGCCACTATGGACCTTTTGCAGCTGACCAGTAAAGAGCCTGCTTTGGGAAGTTTATCTAAGACATTTACGGATGCATCTCTCGGGATGTTCAGAAATGAATTGTTGGCAATATGGAACGGACACACGGTATATGAGGATACCGGAACCATCAGACCGCCCAATGATAAGGAACGACATATAATAATCCGTTTCCAGGTTCTGCCCGATTTCAAAGACAGTTTGAAAGAGATAATTGTTTCCTTTATTGATATTACTGAAAGAATAAATGCTGAAAACCAGGTAAAACAGTTACTTTTGGAGAAAAACATGCTGCTGCAGGAGGTACATCATAGAATCAAGAACGATATGAATACCATCAGCGCCTTGCTCTCTCTGCAGGCAAATTCCCTTTCCGATGAGCAGGCATCGGAAGCCCTGGAAGAAGCCCGGCAGCGAATAACTCTTATGCGAGAGATTTACGAATCACTCTATCAGAGTGAACATTATCAGCAGTTTTCTATAAAAGAATACCTCGAAACTATTATTGGCAACATAAGATCGACACATGAAGAGTTTACCGGGGTACGGATAGAAACCGATATAGCCGAACTAACCGTTCCGACTAAAAAGGCATTTCCCCTGGGCATCATTTTGAACGAACTGGTGACCAATGCATATAAATACGCGTTCTCAGAATGCCGCAACGGGAAAATTGAAGTAATTATGGCCAATGATGAGCAGCACAACACTTCGATTATTGTAAGAGACAGCGGGCCGGGTTTACCGCCTGAGGTAGTTCTCAACAGAAACTACGGTTTCGGACTGTCTTTGGTAGCGACATTCGTCCAACAGTACAATGGGCATTTGTATCTGAAAAACAAACAGAGCGGCGGGGCGGAAATACGGGCTGTGCTGCAGGTAAGCGAATAGAAATTAAACTTGTTCCAACACGAGAGTGACAGTTATACTCGTTCCGTTCGTACTTTCGATATCCACGGTACCGTCGAATTGCCGGGCGTAGCCCTCCACTAGTGTCAAACCGAATCCGTAGGTTTTATCGGTACTGATTGATTCGGTCGCGCCGTCTCCATCATCTACAATACGAATTTCTAAAATATTGGATTTTGTTTTCTTGAGTGACACACTGATATGCCCTGCTTGTGATTGTGGAAAGGCGTATTTGAACGAGTTGGTGATGAGCTCGGTAACTATTATTCCGATCGGCAGAGACTGCTTGGCAGTAACCAGAATATTCTCAATTTCGGTAGAGATCGAAATGTATGCAGTGGTAGAATAGGCTGTCTGCAGATCCCGAATTAACTCGAGTATAAACGGCTGCAGTTGCATTGTATTAGAATCGCTTCCCGAGTACAGTTTGTGATACAGCGACTGCATGAGCCTTATGCGGTTCTTCGCTTCCTCGAAGGCCGCCAGTACATCGGGATTCTTGAAATAAGAGGCCTGAACCGAGAGAATACTGTACATTGTGTTCATGTGATTCTTTATCCGGTGGTGGACTTCTTTTATAAGTTGATTTTTCTCTTTCAGCAGCTTGAAAACGCTCTGTTCGGCAGTTTTGAGTTTGGTAATATCGGCATACACACCAACAGCACCCACCAGTTGTCCGTCAATGTGAATAGGAGCGGCGGACATCAGCACATCGATCGGATCTCCTTCTTTCGTGTAACGAACGGTCTCCTGCAGATAGAAGGGGGTGCCGGATGTTACGCTGGCTGAGTATTCCCGTGCTTCCTGCATGATTTCGCTGCCGTTGAATGCGACTAACGCGTCTACATGCTTCCCCACGGCTTCCTGCGCGGTATAGTGAAAGAGATTTTCCGCACCGGGGTTCCATTCGATTACATGGTGATTCTTATCGAGGGTTACTACTGCATCCGGCACGGCAGTTAGAATAGTCTCGAGATATTCTCTACGCTCCTCTTTTTCACGGATGAGCTGTGCTTCTTCGGTTATGTCCTGAATGGCGCCCAACATCTTAACTACCCGTCCATTTTCATCTTTGATCGCTATACCGTGAGTTTTGATAATTCTTTCAGATCTGTCTGACGCCCGGAAGATGCGGTGTTCGATGTTGTAGTAGCCGCTCCCTTCGACCGCGCTGTTGAAAGCCTGTTTTACTTTTTCGAGGTCATCGGGATGCACTGTCTTGTCCAAATCCTCGATAGAAACAATATTTTTATCTACCCCATGCACCTGTTGACAGCCCGGGGTAAGGTGAAAGGTACCGTTTATAAGATCCTTTTCCCAGCCTCCGACCCCGGTCAGTTCTTCGGTAATGCTCATCAAAATCTCTTTCTGTTGTACGCGCCGTTCACTCTCCCGGAGGAAACCCTCGGTGCGAAGTCTCTTCATCGCAATCGAGGCTTGTTGTACGAAAATCTCGATAGCCAGGCGGTTTGTGATATCACTCTTACCAGCATAAATGAGGGCTGCATTGGCGTAGATTTGATTATTCAAAATAAAACCGACACCGTAGATTTTGTCGACTTCAAGCAACTGCTCCAGTTGAGCTGCGGTGTTCTGCGGAATCTTCCCGAAAGAGAGTTCATGAAGACCGCCCTTGAAACACTCGATTTTTCCGGACTCGAGCTCCAAAAGCGATTGATCAAAGGTATACTCAGCACCTACTATACGGTTTCCGACTAAAGCTTGCACCTCTGTACTCATATCCTCAAGGCCGTCAAGGGCCTCAGTGCGAATCATATCATCTTCGTAATGGATTGAGTTCACCACCACATATGAAGCATTGCTCAGTTTTTTTAAAATTTTTGAACAGTAGTCGTAGATATTTTCATCGAGGGAAAAATCAGCCAGCTCTGCGCCCGTTCGGGATAAGAAGGGAAGGATGTGGTGTTCACTCAAACTCATAAATGAATCATAGAGACTACCGGGCAGCATTGCAAGAAAGGTTGCGAAGAATACTGGGCGATACTGGATTTGAACCAGTGACTTCTACCGTGTGAAG
>CAZRWN010000038.1:0-29668 GCA_964603735.1 uncultured Sediminispirochaeta sp.
AACTTTATGACCTACAAGATTCCCACCCGCGAAGATGTGGGCCGACTGCGCGTCGAGCTGGCCGAGAGCTACGATCCCACCGGTCCGTTCGGAGCCAAGTCGGTCGGTGAAATCGGAATCGACACTCCCCTGGCCGCGATCTCCAACGCGCTGTTCAACGCCACCGGAGTACGGCTGACCTCACTGCCGCTTACCCCGGCCAAGGTACTGGCTGCGCTGGAAGCGCAGAAGGCACAAAAATAAAAAATCGGGCCGGCCGGCCGGCGGCCCGCTAGAGCTAACAAAAAAATCGGGGCTGTCCGAGACGATATCTTGGACAGCCCTTTTTCTGCATAGAGATGCAGCCCTGGCCGGCCGGCAGACGGCTCAGCGCGTGCGCAGCAGCATGGAGAGGTTCGTTTTGAGTGGATGAAAATACACCTGATTAAAACAGATCTGCCGATCGTATAGATCGTAAAAGATCTCCTCCCACATCTGCATGGGAGCAGCTTCGGGGGCACTGAAGATTCCGGCCACCTCGTTGTTGAGGCCGGCCTTGAACCAGGCCGTCGCGTAGGTAATATCCCCGTCGTAAAAACGGCGCAAATAATCGGTCAAACGCATTTCATCCCTGCGTTTGGAGAGCATCAGCCGCATTGCCGCTTTAATCACCTGTACCCGGCAGACAATTACCGGCTCGCCGTCGGCGGTGTATACCCAGTCGAATGCAAACACCTGGGTGTGCTTGAACTGCGGCATGTGCTCCAGCAGGTCGTCATTCGGTTGTGTCAGAGAGATGCCCGACTGTTCGACATCTATCTCCCGATAGGTGTCCTGCAGGATATGCACGAAGTCGGAATTTATATCAAAGCGCATATTCAGCTTGAGCGCATGGGGATGGCCGAAGTTTCCCCGTCCCTGCCAGGGGGTGATATAGCCGTCTTTTATCAGGTCGCCCAGGGCTTCCCGCACAGTAGCCCGGCTGGTGCCGTAGCGCTTGGCCAGCTGCTCCTCCGGCTCGAGCCGGTTGTTGCCCGGCCGCATCGTGCTGATCTCTTCTACCAGGGCACTGCGAACCCGCTGATACAAAGGCTTTTCCTCTTTTTTATTCATATGCATTCCTTCTGTGAATTGCTGTTCTGTATGGTTCCTCGCGAACAAAAAACACTATGAGAATACAGGAAACAAAGGCTGCCGCCGCAGAAGCCGGTCCTAATCCCCATACCCCTACAGTTAAATATGCTGCAGGACCGGTGGTGGCTGCAATAGTAGTACCCAACAATCCTCCGGCGACACTCAGCGACATAACCTTTCCGCGCTGCGACGGGTACTGCTCGCTGAGCAGTGGAAAATTGCTGACGGTAGCAAACTCAAAGAAAAACCGCGGCATCAACAGACTCATCAGCGCCAGGGGCAGCGTAATATTGAGAAACGGCAGCAGGGCAAAAAACACCACCATGCCCGCAGCCCCTATCAGAACACTCCGCCGCTTTCCGATGCGGTCGCCGGCTACGCTCACGATAATACTGCCGGCCCAGTCGAAAAATCCCAGCAGCAGCGCCACCAGACCGAGCCTGCTCGGCGCCAGCCCGTATTCGGTTTCAAGCCATCCGCCGTGAATAATCATGATGTGGGTAATTGCAAAGAAATTGAACACGTTTACCAGCACCGCCGCCCAGGCCGACTTCCAGTGGGTTCCAAGATAAAAAAACTTCAAGACCCGCCTCGCCTGCGAATCGGTTCTCACCTGCGAGCCGGCGGCAGGGGACGGATCCTGCCCGGCAGCCTGACCACCATTCTCACCTCTCTGACTGTCCTCATCCGGCCTGCGGTCCGCGGCCCCTGCAGTGTCCGCACTGTGGTGATGCTCGGTTTTCGGCAGGGTGCCCAGCAGCAGCGAAGCGGCAATCAGTCCGCCGCCCAACACATACAACGGCTCGCGCCATGAGAACAGTTCGATCAGTACTCCTATCAGCGCCAGTCCGATGATACCGGCCAGGGCCCAGGAGTATTCTACGATCCCGAGATACCGTGACCGCTTTTCGTAGGGCAGTTTGGCACTCAGATAGGAGTGCAGATTCGGTGTAAAACAGCCCTGCCCCAGTCCGGCCACCACCATGCTGAGAATCAGAATCGGCAGACCGGCTCCGGTAGACAGGAGCAGAATTCCGATACCCGCCATCAGCAGGCTGAGCCGCATAATCAGGCGGTATCCGACCCGGTCGGCCAGATGCCCCACCACCGGCGCCGCCAGCCCCATGATATTCCTCAGGCTGACCAGCTGCCCCATGGTCACCGCGCTCACTCCCAGCCCGGCCGCATAGACCATCAGAAAGGGATTGTAGAGCTGAACCGAGGTATCAATAAAGAGCTTAGCCGTTACTCCGACCGCCACCAGATAGCCTATACTCCCGGTTCGGATTGTAGTTCTTTTTTGCATATATTCACCATAACTGAGTGAGTTCGCGCCCCCTGGCTCGGCAGAGTCGGCCGAGTCGAAGTAAGGATGTTCACCGCAGCGCCTTCAGCGTGCTGCCCAAACCATCTCCCTTGCGCACATGAAATTACTCCGACCAGTATATCAGAAGAAAGGTGTGCGATGCTACACATTCGGCCGTTCGCACTGCTGACAATTACCTCGTCCCCCTCGCCGATCCCCCGCTCGGCCGCATCCTGCGGATGAATCAGCACCCCGTTCTCGGCCGCCCGGGCAAACTCGCCCACGTTGTCGAACTGCGAGTTATTCCTGAAGCGGTCATGCGGTGTAACCAGCCGCAGCGCAAACCCCTCCTCACTATAGTGCGAATACACCGGGATCCGACTGCCCCCCGCCGCCTCCAGTGCCCCGCAAGCCACCTCTATTCTGCCCGACTCGGTGGCCAGGGGATACTGATCCGGGCTGCGCACAAAATCGGACAATCCCACTCTGTACTGATCCTCTCCGGCATAAATTCCATTTTTTAAAAATGCACTTATATCACGCACCTCACTGTGCTGCAGAAAGTGCTCCAACCATTCTCCGTCGCTTTTTCCGCCGGTGAAGGCCTTCCGAAACCCCAACCGCCCGGCCAGCTCGGTAAAAATGTCCCAGTCGTTGCGGGCCCCGCCCACCGGTTCTATCGCTGCCGCACTGTAATACAGGTAATTGCTGTGGCTGAACAGGATATCGCTGCGCTCCACGAAGGTAGTCACCGGCAGCACCACATCCGAAAGGCGGGCAGTGTCGGTCATGAAGTAGTCGTGAGTCACCACGAAATCGGCCTTCTCAAAGGCCTGCAGCACCTTGCGTGTGTCGCTGCTCTGCACCGCGAAATTGCCGCCCACATTGTACAGCAGAGCGATATCGGCCGGATAACCGCCGCCCCTTCCCTCCAGCACCGCATCGGCCCAGCGGTATACCGGCACAGCACTGCCGGCCGGGTTGGGCGGCACAGGTATCTTGCCGCAGCGCGGGCCCGGCAGCACATTCCACTGTCCGGCGCCGGTACTGCCGCCGCGCCGGCCGACATTGCCCAGCGCCAGCTGCAGCACCCCGCCCATCCGGTCGGCCTGCTCGCCGCCGATGGTCCGCTGAACAGACAGCCCCGGCAGCAGGGCGGCCGGGCGGGCCCCGGCATACACCCGGGCCAGGCGTTCAATCTCTTCGCCCGGCACCCCGCACAGCCCGGCCGCCCACTCCGGACTCTTCACCGGGCTGCCGTCCCGACCGAAGATATGCGCCTCCAGCTCCTCGAAGCCCACACTGTACTTCTCGATGAAACCGCGCTCCTCCCGTCGGTCCCGCAGAATACAGTACAGCAGCGCCTGCATCAAAGCGGTATCGGTTCCAGGGTATACCGGAATCCACCAGTCGGCAAAGCGCTTGACCGTCCGAGTCCGGCGCGGATCGATGACCACAATCTGCGTACCACGCTGCCGGGCCTGGGTCAGCACCGCCTCGGTTTCGGGACTAAAGCGGGTGTCCGCCGCATTGAACCCCCACAGAATGATCAGCTTAGAGTAGCGGAGAGTCTTCACATCTATCCCCACCGCCCCGGTTCCGTACATAAAGGGTTTGATGAAATCGGTGGCTTCGCTACTGTAACTGCCGTAGGTATCGGTGAAACCGCCCGACAAGCCCAGAAAACGCTTGGTCAGCCGGGCGGTGTTGTGCAGCGCCCCTCGGCAGGCGCCCGACCCGCCGATGCGCATTACCGCCTCCGGTCCGCAGCGCGTATGTGTTTCCCGCAACTTTTCGGCCACCAGATCAAAGGCCTCATCCCAGTCGGCCGGGCGAAACTGCCGCCGGCCCGAGCCCGTAACCGCAATCAGCGGGCTGGTAAGCCGGTCGGGGTGGTACACCACGGAAGGGAAGCGAAATCCCCGCATGCAGCCGTTCATATACTCGCAGCGGTGGGGGCTGTTTCGGATTTTAGTCAGTACAGCATCCTCCACTACGGCTTCCAGCGGACAGCCGGTGATACAATCGCGGTTACAGGATACGGGGTAGGTTCTGGACGCTTTCATCCCTCCATCTTATGCAGGATAAAAAAACTTGTAAATAAAGATAATACTGATTACACTGTACCTCTAGGCAGGTAACTGGCACATGAATGAAACTTTTTACCGCAATCTGCTCAATCACGACGATTACGGTCACGCCGCTGAGGGGGAGAAGAGCTTATCATCCTCTTGGTAAATGTCGATTCGCGGGATATTTTAGTTGAAACGGTCGATAGATTTAGAATATTAGTCGAGTCTTCTCACATCGCTTTTCATGCTAAGCGTATTCAAGTGACGGTTTCCGAGGGTGTCACCATTTCGCATGAAGAGGACAGCATCGATTCGCTGCTCAATCGGGCCGATAAACTGATGTATGAGTCAAAGCGGAACGGCAGAAACCGGATCACCTTTGGGTAAGACTCTTCGGTTATAGAATAAAAAAGGGAGGAAGTATATGAATGAAAGAAAAGTGCGCTGGGGTGTCCTCGGCACAGCAAAAATCGCCATCAACAGTGTAATCCCCGGTCTCAAGCGCGGCAGCTTATGTGACGTACAGGCGGTGGCCTCGCGTTCGGGTGATAAAGCGAAAACCGTTGCCAACCAGTTCGCCATCCCAAAGTACTATTCGAGCTATGAACAACTGCTGGCAGATCCGGAAATAGAGGCTATCTATATCCCCTTGCCGAACCATTTGCATGTTGAATGGAGCGGGAAGGCCCTCGAAGCCGGCAAACACGTTCTGTGTGAAAAACCGCTGGCTCTGAACACCGAAGAAGTCCACGCTCTGATAGAGCTTCGCAACCAAAGCAAACTCAAAATAGGCGAGGCCTTTATGGTGCATACCCACCCGCAGTGGCTGCGGGCAAAATCACTCACGCAAAACCCTAAATTCGGCGGACTACAGGCGATACAGGGTTTTTTCAGCTACAACAATCGCGATCCGGAGAATGTTCGCAACAAATACAGCCAAGGCGGCGGCGGATTGTGGGACATCGGCTGTTATCCTGTCCACACTTCCCGCTTTATGTTCGATGAGGAACCGGAGAAGGTAATTGCCGGGTTCATCTTCGATCCTAAATTCAAGGTAGACAAGATGGTCAGCGCTATCCTGCAGTTTCCGTCCGGTCAGGCGAGCTTTACCAGCAGTACGCAAATAGTGCCGTGGCAGACTATGCAATTCTTCGGAGAAAAACAGCGGGTGGAAATTGAAATCCCCTTTAACCAGCCGGGCGACTTTCCAGCCCGTATTATGGTTGATGACGGCAGCGATGTCACCGGTATTCCGGAGGAGATCGTCATTCCACCGGCCGACCAGTATGCCATTCAGGGCGACGAGTTCGGCAGAGCTATTATAGAAAACACCGAAGTACCGGTTCCGCTCGAGAACACCCTCTACAACACCGCCGTCATCAATGCTCTTTTCCGTTCCGGCGAGAGCGGTCAGTGGGAAGTTCCGCAGATATAGGGAGGCATCTACATGAAATCAATCGGATTTATCGGAGCCGGCAACATGGGTGCGGCCATCAGCCTCGGGCTCCGGGCCTCTCACCCCAATCTCAATCTCGCGTTTTATGATGTCGACCAGACGAAAGCCGCCCTGGCCGCCGGAGAGTGCGGCGGCACGGCCTGCCGCAGCTACGCGGAGCTGTTCGAACAGGCCGAGGTACTGGTGATCGCTGTAAAGCCCCAGCATCTGACGACCCTGTTTACCGATATCAAAGAACTGAGCCGCGACCGCGAGTTCATCTCGATCGCGGCCGGCAAACCGATCTCGCTGTTTACCACCAATCTTCGGACGAGCAAGGTAATCCGCTTCATGCCCAATTTGGCGGCCAAAGTCGGAGAATCGGTGGTAGGTGTTTCGGCCGTCGAGGGCCTTGATGAGGTTTTCCGCAGCACCGCCTTCGAGGCTGCCAAGGCTATCGGCATACCGGTCGAAATCCCGGAACACCTGATGCCGGCTATCACCGGGCTCTCGGGCTCCGGTATCGCCTATGTATTTGCCTTTCTGCACGCAATGGCCCTGGGGGGCACCGATGCCGGCTTCTCCTATCAGCAGGCACTCGATATCGCCTACTCCACCTGCCGCGGTGCGGTTGAGGTACTGCGCAGCGAAGGTGTCGGTCCGGCCGAGTATCTGACCCGGGTCACCTCCGCCGGCGGAACCACCATTCGCGGTGTAAAAGCCCTGGAAGAAGGCGGGCTTACCCCGACAGTCATGGAAGCCATAAACGCGGCCGCCGAGCGGGCTAAAGAGATCGAATCCGAAGCATAAGCGGCTAGCTTGTAAGATTTGCGCTGGTCAAGTAAGATAGTCCCGTTATGGTAGACCTAAAATATATCAAAGAAAATTCCGAAGAGGTGCGGGAGAACATCCGCAACCGCTATATGAAAGTGGATGTGGACGACATCCTGGCACTTTACGAAGAGAGAAATCGTCTTCTCCGAACAATTGAAGAGATTCGTCAGCAGCGCAATGAAAACGCCAAACGCATGAAAGCCAAACTCGAAGCCGAAGAGCGCAGCGCACTGATCGAAGAAGGCAAACAGCTCAAAGAGCAGATCGCGTCCCTCGAGGAAGAGATGAAATCCATCGATGTCCGTCTGTGGGATGAAGCGAAGAAGATCCCCAATGCCGCCCATCCGGACGCACCGGTCGGAAAAGAGGACAAGGACAACTTGGAACTCCGCCGGGTCGGGTCGCCTACAGAGTTCAGCTTCAACCCAAAGGATCACATCCAACTGGGTGAAGAACTCGATCTGCTCGACTTCGAAACCGCTGCAAAGGTTTCAGGCACCAAGTTCTACTACCTGAAAAACGAAGCCGTTTTGCTGGAAATGGCGCTCATTCGATATGCACTGGATGTATTGCTGAAACACGAGTTTACCTTGACAATGACACCGGACATCGCCAAAGAAGAGGTAGTCGAGGGCATCGGCTTCAACCCCCGCGGGGCGGAGAGCAACATCTATAACATCGAGGGAACCGGTACCTGCCTGGTCGGAACCGCCGAAATAACCCTGGGCGGATACCACGCCGACTCTATATTCAAACCGGAGCAGCTGCCGATCAAGCTGGCCGGTGTGTCACACTGCTTTCGCCGCGAGGCCGGCGCGGCCGGACAGTATTCGAAAGGACTCTACCGTGTACATCAGTTCACGAAAGTTGAGATGTTCGTGTACGCCCACCCCGACTCATCCGAAGAGCTGCACAACGAGCTGCTGGCCATTGAAGAAGAGATCTTTCAGGGTCTGGACATTCCCTACCGGGTTGTGGACACCTGCACCGGCGATCTGGGGGCACCGGCCTACCGCAAGTTCGACCTGGAGGCCTGGATGCCCGGCCGCGGAGAGAACGGCGACTGGGGCGAGGTAACCAGCACCTCCAACTGTACCGACTACCAGGCCCGCCGGCTGGGAGTACGTTACAAGGATGACGGCAAAAACCGCTTTGTCCATATGCTGAACGGCACGGCGATTGCAGTGTCGAGGGCAATAATTGCAATTTTGGAAAATAATCAGCGGGAGGACGGGTCAGTCTCTATTCCGAAGAACCTGATACCTTATACCGGATTCGACACCATCGGTTCAAAGTGATTTCAAACCGATTTCTTCGACCGTCAAATCCGGCACGAGAATTTTACTTGGGTTACCTGCACATCTGATTCAAGGTCTTGATGTACTGATCCTTATAATCTGCAAATATAAATCTCTTGTGCTTGGCCATCTCTTCACTGACGGTATCGAGCAGCTTTTTTTCACATCTCTTGCAGATACCCTTGTCGGTGATGTACACAACCCCGGTGTCTTTTTCCGGACCCGGAACGGCTTTTTTACACGCATCACATACGATTGATAACATAGCGCAACTCCTTCTTTTTGTATCTTCTCATCTTATTATAGCGAACTTTACAGATATGTCGAGCACATATATTTCTACGACAATTGTTGAAACAAATTATATCAATTATAATATCGAATATGAAAGTATCAGCTTTATTAACGGATTTATATGAACTTACGATGATGCAGGGATACTACCTCAAGGAGTGCAATCCACGGGTAGTATTCGATATGTTTTTCCGCACCCACCCCTTTAAGAGCGGCTTCTCGATTTTTGCCGGACTCGAGGATATGCTCACGGCTGTCGAGAACTTCGGCTTTTCCGAGGACGACATCGAGTATCTCAGCAGTCTCGGCCTCTTTCACGACCGTTTTCTCGACTACCTCCGGGACTTTCAGTTCTCGGGAGACATCTACAGCATGGCCGAAGGGGCGGTAATTTTCCCCGGAGAACCGCTGCTGCGGGTTCACAGCCGCCTGATCGAAGCGCAGTTGATCGAGAGCATGCTGTTGAACACCCTCAATTTTCAATCCCTGGTTGCAACCAAAGCAGCCCGAATCTATCATGCCAGCGAGGGCGGCAAGGTGCTGGAATTCGGTCTGCGGCGGGCGCAGGGTTGGGACGGGGCCCTCTCTGCCACGCGTGCGGCCTATATCGGCGGGGCGTTGGCTACCTCCAATACTCTCGGCGGGAAAAAGTACGGGATACCGGTCAGCGGTACCATGGCGCATTCATGGGTCATGGCCTTCAAGAGTGAGCTGGAGTCGTTCGAGAAATTCGCCGATCTCTACCCTGATAAGGCCATCCTGTTAATTGATACCTATGACACCCTTGGTAGCGGGATCGAAAATGCCATCAAAGTGGGAAAAACACTACAGAAGCAGGGAAAAAAGCTCGGAGTGCGCCTGGACAGCGGCGACCTCTCCTACCTCAGTCAGAAGGTGCGCAAGCGACTGGATGCGGCCGGTCTGGAGGATGCCTACATCACCGTGTCCAATGATTTGAACGAGGAGATCATCCACCAGCTCGTCACCGACCGGGCCCCGATAGACATGTGGGGAGTCGGAACTCATCTGGTAACCGGCGGCAGCAGCGCCGCCTTTAGCGGAGTGTACAAACTGGCGGCCAAAGAGATGGACGGGCTCATGGTTCCTACGCTGAAAGTATCCAACAATATCGAGAAAACCACCAATCCGGGGGCGAAGCAGGTGTACCGCTTTTTCGACGATGAGGACATGGCCATGGCCGATCTGATAACCCTGCATGCAGAGCACTTCGACCACAACCGGCCGCACACGTTTTTCCATCCGATGTATCCGAATACCCATTTTACCTTGGAAAAATTTAAGCAGGCCAAGCCTTTGATCGAAAAGAAGATGGCCGGCGGCAAGATCTGTACAGAACTCCCCCGGCTGCAGGATATCCGAACACACACGCTCGAGCAGCTCTCTACCTTCGATGCGACCTATAAGCGCATTATCAACCCGCACATCTACAAAATTTCCCTCTCGACGGCACTCAAGAACTTGAAGTACAGGATGATCGATGAGTTCAAATACTAAAAGCGGTGTTACACTGATAGCCGAAGCGGGAACGGCCCATCTCGGTGATATAGAGCGGGCGAAACGGCTGATAGACGCTGCCGCTGCGGCCGAAGCCGATTATATTAAATTCCAGTGGGTGATCGCCGACGAGATCGTTCATCCGAACGCCGGCGCAATCACCCTGCACGGCAAACCGGTTCGCATCTGGGAACGGTTCAGGGCTCTCGAGCGGCCACCGGAGTTCTATGCTGCTCTAAAACGCGAAACCGAACAGCGGGGGCTGCGCTTTCTCTGTTCGCCCTTCGGGGTAAAGAGTGCCGCCGGTCTGCGCGCTCTCGGGGTAGAAGCCGTAAAAATTGCCTCGCCCGAACTCAATCACTATCCCCTGCTGGCAGCTGTGGCCGACCTGCCGCTGTTCCTGTCTACCGGGGTGTCCACACTGGGTGACATCGAACGCTGCGTACAGTTTCTGCGCAGCGGATCCGCGCAGCCCCCCTGGCCCGCCGTTGCGACGGAGTCTCCCGACATAGCACTGCTGCACTGTATCACCGCCTACCCGGCTCCCGAAGAGGAGTACAATCTGCGTCTATTGCCTCTGCTTGGTAAGCTGTTCGGAACCCGGGTGGGGGTGTCGGATCATTCGACCCATCCGTATCTGGTACCCTTGCTGGCGGTGAGCTGCGGCGCGGAGATAATCGAAAAGCACATCACGCTGGCGCGCAGCGGCGACGGGCTCGACGACCCGCTCGCCCTCGAACCGCGGGGTTTTGCCCAAATGGTGGCACGAGTACGTACCGTCGAAAGGCAAACGCCGGATACTATTCAAGCCACACTGGCGGAGGAATTCGGCCCTCAAAGGGTTGAACAGGTGCTCGGCAGCGGGACAAAAAAATTGGCCGCCTCTGAGGCAGCCTGCTATTATACGACTAATCGCTCGATCGTTGCATTGACGGACCTGCAGGCCGGCCACAGGCTGTCACGGAACTCGTTTGCCTCGCTGCGGGCGGAACAGCAGCGTAGACCCGGCCTCCCACCCCACTTCGCCGAACATATACTCGGCAGCCGCTTAAAAAACAGCGTTGAAGCGGGGACCGGCATTACTTGGGCTGATCTTCTGTAAGCAGCTTCAGCTCCCGCAGCTCCCGGTAGAGCTGTTCCTGACTGATGGGTTTCTGTAAATACGCTTCGCACTGACTTCGAAAGGCATTCAAAACATTCTTCGCGTCGCCGAGAGCGGTTGTCATGATCACTTTGGTAGCATCATTGCCGATTCGCCCGTGATCTTCTTCTATGTCTCTAATCTCCTTGAGGACCTCCTGTCCGTCTTTTTTCGGCAGCATGATATCCAGACAGATCAGATCATAGGGTGCTTTCTCATTCATCGCAAGCTGAAAGGCCTCCAGCGCCTCCTCTCCGTCTACTACCACATCGCATTCTCCTAAGGGCGCCAGATACTTGTGCATTAGTTTTCGACTGGCAAAATCGTCTTCAACAATCAGTGTTTTCATTCCCCCTCCTCATGCAGTGCTAACGATACGGAAAACGGTATTCCTTCGGCGTCAAAATCGAACTTCCAGAAACTATCGAGATCCGAAATTTCCTCGAGACTGAACAGAACCGTAGGAAACGAAAGCTGCACCTTCGTCTCTCCCCCTTTCAGCTCTCGCAGAAAGTTTCCCCCCAATACATTTAGCAATTCTAACAGACAGTCGTCGATTTCGCTAACGGACAGTTCATTCCAGTCGGTTGCATGGATGTTTTCTACAATCGCCTTTTTAATGTCAGCCGGCATCGACATCAGGAGTCGTCCGTGAATCGGTTTGTAAAACTCAATAAACATCAACTGCCCAGCTTCAAAATCCCGCGGGGTTTCAGCATCGATTACATCTATAAAGGCCATCTCGCCGAGAGTACTCTGTGCAGCCCGCAAAACAGCTCCCTTGGCTTTATCTCTGGTAATTTGGTTCATCCTACTCTCCTAATACCTCGATTACTTTTTCAGGGGTCATCGGCTTGCGAAGAATTCCCATCACACCCTTGTCCGCCAGTTCGGTTTCCATACGTTCATTCCCCATACTGGATATTACCAACACCGGCAGTTCTTTGGTCTTATCCATCAAACGCAGTTTTTTTATGAATGTAGTGCCGTCCATTTTCGGCATATTCAGGTCGGTTACAACCAGGTCAACATCATTACGATTCAAGTTTGACATTGCCTTCAGTCCGTCTTCGGCCTCGATATAGGTACTGTCTTGATATCCGGCCATCTGAAAACAGCGCTTTATAATCATCCTGGAAGTAGCGGAATCATCAACTATCATAATCTTATCCAGTTTCATTACCTCACCCCCTCATATTTGCCAGATCTTGCCGGCATTTGATACGTTAATAGTACCGTCACCAACTTTGAACCCAACAGTACGGCTGGCATTGCCGCCGGTATCCTCTTTGATTACACCGAAGCCGTTTTTCCAGAGATACCGTTTAATAGCGATAGTATTTCGTCGTCCAATATCAAAATGACGATTTTGATCCATTATGCTCGATCCCCCGGCGAGTTTCACTTTGATGTTCTTTTTCTCAGCGCCCAGCTTCATCATCTCCTCAAACAGCTTAGGTAAACCGGTGTCGGCAAAATAGCCCGGCAGTTTTCCGGCTTTTTGAGCATTGACCTTTGAATCGGGCAAGGCGATATGGATGAGTCCGGCTACCCTGTTATTAGGATCATACGCACAGACTGCAACGCAGGAACCCAGAGCGTAGGTTTTTAGCTCATCCTCGACTTTATTGCTGACTTTCCACTCACCGATGCCAATATCGAGTCGCATTACTTCATCTCCCTCAACAGCCGCACCACTTCGATAGTTACATCCTCAATCGCCACCAATCTTTCTGCCGCGCCCATTTCGTAGGCCTCTTTCGGCATTCCGTAGACCACGCTGGTGCGTTCGTCCTGGGCAAGTGTTCGAGCACCGTTTTTTTTCATTTTAGCCATTCCTTCGGCGCCGTCACGCCCCATGCCGGTCAGGATTACCCCGATAGAGTTTACCCCGACATTCTCTGCGATTGAATCAAACAGGACATCTACTGAGGGTGCGTGCCCGTTTACTTTTTCTCCATCTTTGACCCGGACCATATAACGACCTCCGGAACGGATCACACTCATTTGTTTACCTCCGGGAGCAATTAATACACGTCCCTTCATTACACGGTCATGATCCTCAGCCTCTTTCACTTCCACCTTCGAAATAGAATTGAGCTTGTCCGCAAACATTTTGGTAAATTTAGGCGGCATATGCTGTACGACTACGGTACCCGGCATATCCGGTGGAAAGGCCTCGATCACGGTTCTCAAAGCCACCGTACCCCCGGTTGAAGCCCCGATCCCGATAACCTTATCGGTGGTTCCATGCAGAACCGCCTGTTTGGGCCGTTTCACCTCTGTACGAACCTTATTTCGCCAACGGCTCACATCGACGGTCGAGGCAACCTTGATCTTCTGAAGCAATTCATCGATCATATCCTCCAGCTTATTTCCAAAACTGGTGGATGGCTTGAGTACAAAATCAATCGCGCCGTTGTCCAGCGCCTCGAGAGTCACCTGCGCCCCCGGTGCAGTCAGGGCGGAAACCATCACTACCGGCAACGGATACTGCGGCATTAGACGCCGCAGGAACTCGACTCCGTCCATCCGCGGCATTTCCACGTCCAATGTCAGAACATCCGGTTTGTTATACACAATTTTATCCCGGGCAACATACACATCCGGGGCACTTCCGATCACCTCTATTTCCGGGTCGCGGGCCAATCCGGTGGTAAGGATCTTCCTCGCCAGGGCCGAGTCATCTATAACCAGTACTTTAATTTTGTGCGTGATTTGCCGCCCACTCATATCTTTGCCTTTTTCACGTACACCGCCGGTTGCACATATTGAAAGTTCATATTATCACGCCCTAGAGTCTCCGAGTGACCAATGAACAGATAACCGCCCTCATTCAGAACTCCGCCGAACTTGTTGACCAGAGTCTCCTTAGTGGGCTGATCGAAATAGATCATCACATTCCTGCAAAAGACGGTGTGAAACTTTTTCCTGAAAGGAAACGTTTCCCGTTTGAAATTGAGACGTTTGAACAGAACCAATTTTTTCAATTCATCCTTTACACTGTAGCCGCCCATATCGTTCAAAACAAAATACTTGTGCAGGAGGCCCTTCGGGATCTGATCAATGCGTTCTTTCCCATACGCACCGAGCATCGCTTTCTCGAGGGCTGTTCGGGAGATATCGGTGGCCAGGATCGGAGGTCCATCACTAAAATAATGCGGTCCGAAAAACTCCGCCAGTACAATCGCCAGGGTATACGCCTCTTCTCCGGTTGCACATCCGGCACACCACAGCCGCAGGTCTTTACTGCGCTGCTCATCCAGCTGCCGGCCGATGTCCGGCAGCACCCGCTTCTCGAGAAAATCGAAGTGATCCTTCTCCCGATAAAAATAGGTATGGTTGGTGGAAATTCTGTCCACCAGTTCTAGGAGTCCGGCTCCGCTGGGGTCCTCGAGGATTGCATGATAGTACTCCTCGAAATTATTATACCCCATCTGCCGCAGTAATTTGTTCAACCGCCCACGTACGAGGACCCGCTTTTTTTCTGTAAGATGAATACCAAACTTCTCATACACCAGCTGTGAAATGTGTCTGAACTCATCGTCGGTAATATCAATCAAGCCTTCCATTCTTAGCCAACTACTCCATACTGTTTATTCAAGCACATATGAGATCAGCGCTCCGGTATCCACGATCAAACTGACTTTGCCGTCCGACATGATACTGCAGCCGGAGAGCGCTCGAATGTCTTTCATATATGCAGGAAGACTTTTTATAACGATTTGACGGTACCCGATTATCTCGTCTACCAAAATGGCGAGTTTCCGGTCGCGCGCCTGGGCTACGATAACGATTCCGTCCTCAACCCTCTGTTTAGAGGTATGAATATTGAAAAACTCGTACATTTTTACCACTGGAATAACCTCGTTGCGCAGGTTGATCACAATATTTTCGGTATTCGTCTGGGTTATCTCTACCTCAGCGGCTTTGTGAAACTGAATTACATCGGTAATCGGCAGGGAATAGAGCTGCGGCCCGACCGTAAAGGTAATGCCGTCAATAATTGCCAGGGTCAGGGGGATTTTGAGAACGAAGGTACTCCCCTGGCCTTCGACACTCTGGATATCGATTTTCCCGCGCAGTTTTTCAATATTCTTCTTGACCACATCCATTCCCACGCCGCGTCCGGAAATTTCGGATACCTTCTCGGCAGTCGAAAAACCGGGCTCGAAAATGAGCTTCCAGACATCCTCATCCTTCATATCTTCCGGATTACCCTGTACAAGTCCCCGCTCCACCGAACGCTCCAGAATAGCCTCCCGCTTCAGTCCGCCGCCGTCATCGGCCACGGTGATCCAAATTTCATTGCCCTCATATCCGGCACTCAACTGTACCGTACCGTTTTCCGGTTTTCCGGCAGCTCGGCGCTTTTCGGCCGACTCGATGCCGTGATCGAGAGCATTGCGGATAATATGTACCAGCGGATCCGAGATCTCCTCCATTACCGTACGGTCCATTTCGGTATCTTCGCCGCTTATTTCCAGGTTAACCGGCTTCTCGAATTTCTTGGACAGATCCCGAACCAGTCTTCGCATTTTGCTGAAGAGCCCCTCGAGGGGAATCATCCGCATGGCCATTGTAATTTCCTGCATCTCTCGCGAGATTTTCGAAAGATAGTTCGCCGATCGCTCGAAGTTCGGTAAATCATAAGGCTCGAGTTCAGGATTGTTGATAACCATCGCTTCGGCGGTAATCAGCTCGCCCATCAAATCGAAGAGCTTGTCCAGCCGCTCAGTGTCAACACGAATATCGCGCCGCTTAATCCTGTAATTGGCAAACTGGTCCTTCTTTTCGGGTTCGGCTTTCCCCTGTTTCTGCAGTGCCTCCTGAATTTCTTCCTCTTTTGCGGCTCCCTGATCGATGAGAATTTCCCCCAGACGCATTCGCTGCACATCCAGGGCTTGATCAACCGCATCCTGGGTGGCAATTCCCATCTCCACCAGCATATCGCCGAGCGGCTTGTAATCGCCCACCTCTTTGCTGGCAACCGCTTCTTCGGCGTCGACTCCCCCATCGGCCAGCTCGCCGGGTTTGATTTCTCCGCTGTGCACCTTTTTGAGAGTCACATTCAAACCGTCTATACTCTGCAGTAAGAGGTTGATGATTTGGGCATCGGGTGTGCGGGCGCCGGTGCGCAGCGTATCGAGTATGCCCTCAATGCCCATACACATTTTCTCGAGCATTGCGAAACCGAAAAACCCGGCATTGCCTTTGACCGTGTGGATTGCCCGGAAAGCCTCCTCGATGCTTCCGGGGCTGGCAGGATCCTTCTCCAGCTCGAGCATCGAGCGTTCGGCTGTATCCACCAGGTCGGAGGTTTCCTCCACGAATTTCTGCACCATTTCGGGTGAAATCAGCTCTTCGGTCAGGCTCTTCTCCGGTTTTGCCTCGGCTGCCGAGGGCTGCTGGGCAGGCTGCGGCGCGGTCGGGGCTGTGTGTGCAGGCTGCTCCGCCCCGGCTGAAGCCGAGACTCCCGAGATACCCACGTCAGACTGGGTGGTCGGAGCGGCGCCTCCCGACTCTATCTGCTGAAGGTAGGGGGCCAAACGTCGGTCGATTTCACCGGTTGCAACCCGGCCCTCATAGACCACCGCCTTGCCGCTGCTGCTGCCGAGCTCTTCAGCCTGTGCTTCGATATCCAGAACCATCTGCTGCAACACATCACTGCCGTTCAAAAGGATATCTACAATTTCGTCATCGGTTTCCAGCTCGCCGGTGCGCATTGCATTCAGCACAGTCTCGAGACCATGGCTGAAGCTCTTTATTTTCGACAGCCCGATAAATGAGGAGACCCCTTTGATGGTGTGCATCGAACGGAAAATATCGTGGATGGTCTGCTCGTCATAGCTCTTCTCGAGATCGAGGATCCGCTCCTCGATATCGTCCAGATGATCATGGGCTTCCACTAAAAACGAGGAAAGAATCTCAGCATCTTCAATGAGAACCTCTTCGAGCCCTTCGCCCGGTGGCTCTTGAAGCTCCTGAGGCTTCTGCGGTTCCGTCTGCTTCGCTCGAGCGGCCTCTTCCTCCGGCTGAGCGATCAACTCACGGCCTAACTTTTGGAAACGGGCTGAGTTTTCTTCGGAAGGGCCCTGCAGCACAATCTCCTCGGCGGTGGTAATTATTTCGGCTAAACCGGCTGCCGTCTGTTTGTCTTCGGTAGTTGCCTGCAGTGTTTCAGCGATTTCTCGAATTTCGGCGACAGCCAGCAGATCACCCTCTTCGTACTGACGAATCGCCTCGCTAAGTTGATGAAGCTCTTCCATATCCATCCTTCTATTTCACTAACATCTTGACAATTTTCGCAAGTGATGGAGCTTCAAAGGGCTTCACGATCCAGCCGTTCACTCCCAACTCTTTACCCACCTGCTTTTTCTGAGCCGCGCTTTCGGTGGTCAGAAATACAACCGGAATAGCGGAGTATTCCGATTTCTGCTTTAATGCTTCGACGAACTGAAATCCGTCCATCACCGGCATATTCACGTCGACAATACACAATGAAATCGAATCCTGCTCTACTTTATCCAGCGCTACCTGGCCGTTTTCCGCCTCTACAATTTCATAGCCTTCGGGTTCTAATGCCTTTTTTACGAGTTTTCTGATAGTAACCGAATCATCTACACACAGTACTTTATTTGCCACTGTTTCTCCCCCTGAATCATCCTAAAATAGAGTAATGTCTCCGCTCAATTCAGCCTCTTCGGCCTTCTGGCGTTCCTTCAGTTCATCCTGAGACAGCTGCTCGTTCAGTTCATGGCCGAAAGCCCGCCACTCTTCACGCGTGGTAAACAGGCTTTTCAGCAGCTCTTCGATCTGGCGGCGCTGCTGCTGCTGATCTTCACCGTTCAAACCGCCGTTCTGCTCTACCAGCTCAGCACTTTCTACGGCCAAGGACTCGAACAGCTGAACCATGTGCTCCAGAATCTGCCGTACACTATCCTGATACTGCAAGTGCACGGTAACCCCGTTGATATTGTCGGTAACCGAGCTCGAGAGTTTTTGCGACTCTTCGATTACCTCCGAAACTTTATCGATCTGCGGTCGCAGCTGTTCGATGACCGACGCATGCTGCTCTCCGCTCTGCGCCAGCTTTTCTACTGCAGAGTGGAGTCGCTCGCCATAGGAGGCAATCGAATCCTTGACCGCATGTACCGAATTGTCGATAGTGGTGCTGATTTCGTCCGCTATTTTCATCGTGTTTTTCGCCAGCTCCTGTACTTCCGAAGCTATTACGGCGAAACCCCGTCCGGCTTGCCCGGCCCGGGCAGCTTCAATCGAGGCATTGATAGCCAGCACATTGGTTCTCTCTGACAAATCGGTAATCGTGTCGGTAAACTGGTCGACAGACTTCATTGTCTGCTCGACCATTTCCAGCTCACCGATATAATCCTTGTGGATACTCTCGAAATCCTGAATCAGATGTTTAATCCGCTCGAGCTCTTCCTCCAGCCGTATTGATTGAACCCGGAGCCCGCCCTGTTCCGAGGTCAGCTGACCGAAGACCCGCTGGATCAAATTGTCGACATCCCTGCTCCAGTCACCAATGTTGTACACATGATTGGTAAGTTCGAGAGTTGCCCTTTCCGTCTTGTCAATAATCACCTTCGACATGGTTCGTTCCGCATTCGAGGCCTCGGAAATCTTATGACACTGCAGCTTGTGCCTATGCAGCTCCTCGGTCTTCCGTGCCAACTCCGTTTCCAAGAATTTGACTCTCTCCTCAGAACTCCGGCAGGCCTCTTTCAAATGCTCACACTCATGGTTGCATTCATCCAGGTCCTGATAATCTCCGGCTCGCGGCTCTGCCGCAGGAGCCCTCCTCCGCAAGCCGAACAGAGTAAAAACAGCCATACACGCGGCAATTATCATGGCTGCGATTATAAACGCAGTTGATCCTGTATACAGGTTAATTGCGAGTACGAGTAAAACGAGGGCGTACCCAACACCCAACAACTTTTGCATCAATTACCCTCACACTTTTCTCTATTTTAATTATTTTAGATTCAAAAATGAATTGCAAGAGAAAAAAACAATGAAAACATCAAAGTTTTGAAGTCTGATTCGGAATCACAACTTTGATACGGGTATAGTAATTTATTTCCGATTCAATCCACATCCGGCCACCGAAATTTTTTGTGATGTAATACGCCTTGGTTAAGCCGAAGCCCCCTCCGTAACTGGTTTTACTGATCGCATTTCCGGCCCGAATACCGAAATCCACTACGCTTTCGATACTCTCCTCGGGAATTCCCCGTCCGTTATCCTCTACAAGCATCCGCAGATGCTCGGCATCCTGAAACACCCCGGCCAGAATGTTGCCTCCGGGGTCGGTATACTTGCGCGCATTGGCCACCAAATCGCGGAAGACATCCTTTACCAGTAAGGGCATTGTAATCCGGTCGGCATTCGCGGAATGGAACTGCAGATCAACAAAATAACTGCGGTCATCCTTGAGGGCAATATTTTCAACGAACCTGTAACTGCCGCGGCTGTTCTGTTCTACTGCATCGAAAAAGGCGAGTATATCTGTCCGTGGTACTCATCTATCTCGAGCTGCTTGGTAATTTCCATGTCCGCCTCTGCATATATTAAAGATTATAGGGGTATAGCAGAGTATAGCGTATTTTGAAGTTAATTTCAAAGTTATTGGAGGAATTTACTAAGCTTACCTTATTGATTTCCCAACTTTACCTTCAGCTGCATCTTTCTCAGGCTTTCTCAGGCTTGCTCAGTCCTCCTCCGTCAGCAGTTCCGCAACCTCTTCAGAATCCTTGGCTCTCAGCAGCAGCTTGCAGAATGACTTGGACTGGGTGATGCGGGCAATTTCAGATAGAGCTTCTATGTGGGGGCCCGACTGGTTGGTCGGCGCCAACATGAGAAAAAAGAGATAGCTCGGGTTCCCGTCGAGGGCCCGGAAATCGATTCCGTCGGGAGCAATGCCTATGGCAAGGTTTAATGAGGAGACAGTGTCCGTTTTTGCATGCGGCACTGCGATTCCGGCTTCCAGCCCGGTACTGCCCTTGGCCTCACGGGCCAGCAATGCGTCGTAGGCAGTATCGAAGTCGTCCAGCCGGCCGGCATCTATCAGTACCTGCAGCAGTTCTCGGATGACTCCTTCTTTGGATTTTGCTTCCAGCGGGACTTTGATTATCTCGGGCTTCACAAGGTCAACTAAGGCCATTTTTTCACTCCATTACTCTTCAGGCAGGGAATCGTACAGATCCCACACACGCTCTTCATCTTTTACCATAAGAACGGAACAATGCACAAGCCGCATAGCCCGTTCGGTTTCATGATAAAACTCATCCCGGCGGCTGCGCACATGCGAAAGCTCGCCGATCACCAGCAAATCCGCATCAACCTCTGCGGCGAACTTCTTTATCTCCTGATGAACCGTGCCGCTGCGCTTTTCCAGTGTAACCGGCACGCCCTTGCGGCCGGCCAGCTTGTTCACGTGCTTCAAATACCGCTCGGCATCCGATTCGAGGTCCCGATGGTACTCCTCCTCCTCGGAATCGAGAAAAATCCGGGCTTTCACCAGGTCGTTCAGTGCCCGCGTATTGATCACATACAGCGCGTACAGATTGGCACCGGTCGATTTTGCCAGACAGACTGAATACTGAGCCGCGGTAATGGCCTCTTCAGTACCGTCTACATACACGAGAATATTACGTATCGGCCCTTCCATGTCGCTCCTCCTCTTTTTTTTCGAGCCGGTCCTTGACCATCTTCATCAACACAAACATATCCCGCTCGTTCTCTTCGAGCCGGTTGTTGATGTACGCGACGGTCTCTTTCAGGTCCGGAATCGCGATCTTTTCCAGGGCATTCACCTTGCGGATCGTTTTCTTTACCTCTAAAGCCAGCCGCATAATCGACACCTTCAACTCCGCCAGCCGGCCCATCATCTCAAGTGCCTGCTGAAACTCCTGTATAGCACCATCGACCCAGTAACTGGTAGCGGAAGGACTGAAATAGGGCGGATGTTCGGAAAAATCGGTATCAACCACCGGAAGCTGGACTCCCATAACGCGCCGCTGCTTTATTTTTATGTTCGATTCCATGGTGATCACCCGGCTGATGTGGGCTACCTTCAACTTTCCCATATCTATACTGGCCTGCTTGAGCGCCGCATAGGCATCGGCCAGCGCCTTTTCGACCCGACTCTGGTAGTCGATCGCCTGGTCGACCAGATTCAACAGCTCCAGAACCAGAATATTGCGCTTCTGATCAAGAAGATCATACCCCAGCTCGGCGAATTTGAGTTCGTCCTTCAGCTTGATCAGACTCGATTTTGTCGGCGCTACATTGCGCATACTTGCAGCTCCCTAGCCTTGGTAGTACGTTTCCAGTTCTTCGTCAGTGACCCGGTGCAGCTCTTCAGCCGGCAGATTCCGCAGCACCTCCCAACCCAAGCTCAGTGTCTCTTCGATGGTGCGCTCCTCATCGGTTTTCTGCGATACGAACTTCCGTTCGAAAGCCTCGCCGAACTCCATGTACTTATGGTCCAGCGGTGTCAACTCTTCCTCGCCGATAACCGATGCCAGGTTGCGCACATCCTTCACATAGCTGTAGGCGGCAAACAGCTGACTGGCCAGGTGCGGGTGGTCCTCGCGGGTCATCCCCTCGCCGATACCGTCCTTCATCAGCCGCGAGAGCGACGGCAGCCCGGCCACCGGCGGATAGATGTTCCGTCCGTGCATCTCACGCTCGAACACAATCTGGCCTTCGGTAATGTAGCCGGTCAGGTCGGGAATCGGGTGGCTGATGTCGTCGTTCGGCATGGTGAGTATCGGCAGCTGGGTTATCGAGCCCTGATACCCCTCGATCATGCCGGAACGCTCATAGATTTCGGCCAAATCGGAGTACAGATACCCCGGGTACCCCTTACGGGAGGGAATCTCGCCGCGCAGAGTGGACACCTCACGCAGAGACTCACAGTAGTTGGCCATATCGGTCAGAATGACCAGCACGTGCATCCCCTTATCGAAAGCCAGGTACTCGGCCAGAGTAAGGGCCGAGCGGGGTGTAATCAACCGTTCGATCGAGGGATCGTCGGCCAGCGACAGGAACAGCGCTACGTTCTCCAGCACCCCCGAACTCTCGAAAGAGTTGATAAAGTAGCTGGCCACATCGTGCTTGACCCCCATGGCGGCGAACACAATTGCAAAGTTGCTCTCGCCGCCGCGGATCTTGGCCTGGCGGGTAATCTGAGCGGCCAGCTCGTTGTGCGGCAGCCCGTTTCCCGAGAAAATCGGCAGCTTCTGTCCGCGGATGAGGGTGTTCATCCCATCTATCACCGAGATCCCGGTTTGGATGAAATCGCGCGGATATACCCGTGCGGTCGGATTAACCGGCGCCCCGTTCACATCCCGCGCTTCTATTCCAACCGGGGCCGGCCCGTCGTCGATCGGCGCGCCCAGTCCGTTGAACACCCGCCCCAGCATTCCATCGCTGACCTCCAGGGAAAGCGGCTCGCCGCGGAAGCGGACCCGGGTGGAGGGCATGGTCAGTTCGGTGGTTCCCTCAAAAACCTGTACCACCACTACATCCTCGGATGTGTCCAGCACCTGCCCGAGGCGGGTATGGCCGGTTTTGTCGACTACTTCCACCAGCTCCTGATATCCGACCGGATGGGTTTTACGCACGAACACCAGTGGTCCGTCGATCTTATCGACCCCTACGTATTCCCGGCCCGCCAATAGGCTTCTATCGCTAGTCTTCATAAAGAGACTCCAGTCTATCAAAAGATCTCTCGAGACGGGCCTGCAGCTTGTCGAAGGCGGCCTCATCTTCGTTTTCGATATTGAACTTCATTTTCACCAGGTCCTGCACCACCTTCATCTTGCGCAGCCGCACAATGGTGGCCCCGTCTTTGATAGCAACCCGGCCCTTCCGCCAGTAAGTCATAATCAGCGCGAGCATGCGGGCCTGCTTCATAACGGTGGAGTAGCGGTCAACCTGATCAAAGGCGTTCTGCTGCAGGAACGCATTCTTGAAGAGGGTGCAGACCTCGATGATAAAGCGCTGGCTGTCCGGCAGCGCATCCGGGCCGACCAGTTTCACAACCTGCTGCAGCCGTACCTCCCGCTGCAGCAGATCCATGATCTCGCGCCGGTCTTCGGCCCACTGTTCACCCACCTGCTCCTTCCAGTAGTCGACGATGTCGCCGATATATTCGGAGTAGCTCTCCAGCCAACCGATGGCCGGATAGTGGCGTGCATTGGCCAGCTGGCGGTCGAGGGCCCAGAAGCAACGCACGAAGCGCTTGGTGTGCTGAGTGACCGGCTCGGAAAAGTCGCCGCCCGGCGGGGAGACCGCCCCGATAATCGACACCGACCCCTCTGTATCGGAAAGAGTGTTCATGATACCGGCCCGCTCGTAGAACTCGGCTACCCGGGTCGGCAGATAGGCGGGAAAGCCCTCTTCGGCGGGCATCTCTTCCATACGGCCGGAGAGCTCGCGCAGGGCCTCGGCCCAGCGGCTGGTAGAGTCGGCCATGATGGCCACATGGTAGCCCTGGTCGCGGTAGTACTCGGCCAGTGTCACCCCGGTGTAGATGCTGGCCTCGCGGGCCGACACCGGCATGTTCGAGGTATTGGCAATCAGGATGGTCCGCTCCATCAGGCTGGTGCCGGTGCGCGGGTCGACCAGCTCGGGAAACTCGCTCAGTACGTCGGTCATCTCGTTACCGCGCTCGCCGCAGCCTATATACACGATAATATCGGCATCGCACCATTTGGCGATGGCGTGTTGGGTCATGGTTTTGCCGGTGCCAAAGCCGCCGGGGATGGCCACGGTACCGCCCTTGGAGAGGGGAAACAGCGTATCGATGACCCGCTGGCCGGTGATCAGCGGAGCAGACAGGGGTTTACGCTCGGCAGTGGGCCGCGGGGTACGAATGGGCCAGCGCTGCATCATGGTAATGCGGTGCTCCTCGCCGTCGGCATCCTGAATGACGGCAATCTCGTCGGCGACGGTGTAATCGCCCTCCTCAGCCAGTGATGTGAGGGTTCCGCAGAGCCGCGGCGGCACGAGAATCCGATGCTCCACCCGCTCGCTCTCCTGAACGCTCCCCAAAATCTGACCGCCCCGCACTTCATCGCAGGTGTTAGCCCCGCCCGGCACAAAATGCCACTGCTTCTCGCGCTGCAGTGCCGGCTCCTCTTCACCGCGCTTGATGAACGCCCCGCTGCGGCTCTTCAGCTGCACCAGCGGCCGCTGTATACCGTCGTAGATCTGCCCCATCAGCCCGGGTCCCAACTCAACCGACAGGGGCATACCGCTCCCGTAGACGGGATCTCCGGGAGCAATCCCGGTGGTGTCCTCATATACCTGTATAGTAGCCTTCGTTCCGGACAGCTTGATCAGCTCGCCAACCAGACCGACATCTCCCACGTGCACCAGCTCCATCATCATGGCATCGCTGATGTCGCGAGCCTCGATTACCGGCCCGTTCACACGCTGTACCGTTCCAACTACCCGTTCATTCATTCTTTACTCACTTTCCGATTCACTTGCTTGCATGCGCCGATAGATCATTCTGCGTATCACCGTCAAATAGCGTTCGAGCCGTGCTTCGACCAAATTGTTGAAGGCCAGACGACCATCCCGGGCGGTAAGAAAAATACCCTGCTTCTGCAAGGGAGGTGCATCGGCCCGTTCGAGCTTTACCGTACGGCCGGTCCTCGATTTTACCTCCGCCTCCGCCTGCCGCAGCAGATCATCGGTGATCAGCACTATCTCTTTTTCGGAGCAATTCACCGTTAACCGCTCTTCGGATAAACCGATCGCCGCCTCGACAATCCAGCCCTTTATTATAGAGCTGTAATCGGAGCGTTCGGTCAGTGCGCTCAGCTTCTCTTTTACTCGCCGCAGCGTTTTGGTAAACAGATATTCCTCCGTCCGCAAGCGGATTTTTCTCTGTTCCGCCTCGATGGCCTGTTCGTTTTTTTTGAGGATATCATCGTAGTGCTGCTTACCCTTCTCTTCCGCTTCATGACGGATAGTGTCGGCCTTTCTGCGCCCGCCTTCTACAATCTCTTGTGCCTGGCGTTCGGTCTCCTGGGTAATACGCTTGACCTCGTCCTCCGCTTCCTGCGTAATTCCGGTCAGCAGAGAAGCACTCTGCGATTGGTCGTCCTGTTTCGGCATCTCTGCACTCCCGTTATAAATTTATACCGATCGCCTGGTTTACCAGTTCCCGCAAACTCGGCCGGCCTTCCAGCGGTCCCTGCCGGTCGGGCACCTCCACTATCAGCGGAAAAGATTGAGAGAACACATAACGATCTACCTGCGGGCGAATCATTTCGGCGACCGGCTCGGTAATGATAACAATACCAACCTGGGTATCATTCAGAGCCTCCTGCAGCGCCTCCCGGGCCTCGTCGGCAGTCTCGGCCACCCGGCCCTCGACTCCCACCATCCCGAAGCCGAGCACCGCATCGTCTCCGCCGATAATAAAATACTTCATGTCCTAGACTTTACCTAGAATCATAAGTGCAGTGATAAAACCGAACACCACCAAACCTTCGGCCAACGCGATAAAAATCAGCGCCTGACTGGCGAGTTCCGGCTTCTCACCGATGGTTCCCATCGCCGCCGCACCGACATTTGCGATTGCAATTCCAGCTCCAATCGCACCCAGTCCGAAAGCCACTGCCGCCGCCATCAATCCGAATTTCATCACGCCCGCCTCGGCTTCACTAATGGTCTGCTCCTGCTGGCTCGCAGCGGCATCCTGAGCAAAGGTATTGGAAGCGAACAGCAAACTGGCGAAAGCCATTACGATCAACATCACAATCAAGCTCACCCGCACACGGGACACAAACCAGCGTTTCTCTTTTTCCATTTTAGTAACTCCTTGTGCTACATTTATCTCTATTTCTCATCCCTACTTCCCGGCGCCTATTCGGAGCGCAGAGAAATGGGAGCATAAGCTCTTCCATTGCCGGCAAAATACTTCGAGAAAAACTCGTAGTAGTTCAACCTGAGAGACTGGATACCGGCCGAAAGCCCCTCCAAACCGATGACCAGTGCATTGCCCAGCAGCAGAATCAAATACGACCACAGGGTGAACCTGCCGCCGGAGGCCGCCATCTCCGCAATCTGAAAGAAAGCCATCATCAGGCTCACATGGGCAATGCCGAGGCCGGCGACACGCATAAATGACAGCGTGTTGGACAAATATCCAGAAAAAATCTCGAGCAGCTCGACCAGCCACTCCATTACCATGTCCAGCACGTTTGCAGACCGGCGCTGATCCGCCGGTACCGAGCGGTTGCGGTGGATGTGCTCTATCACCGGTTTGGCCGCCATCAGCAGTACCGGCACGCCTAGCAGTCCGATCAGTGCCGCTCCGGGCGGCAGGCTTCGATAGTCGTGGCCCACAAAGTAGAATGCGGTGTAGGTGCCGGCGGCATAAATCCAGCCGACCAGCAGACCGCCGTTGCCCCAGATCAATCCGATCCAATCCCGGCGGCGAAACCGGTTTATCCAGTTCAACACCAGGCCGGTGGCAATGACCGCAATGCCGAAGTAAATCGTAATCATCAGAATATCGGTCATCGTTTTCACACTGCCGGGCCCGCCCCCGTGACCGGCCACAATGCCGTGGTAGTCGAACCACAGCGGCGGCAACAGAGCCATACCGAAGTACGATCCGAACAGCGCCCCGCTGATAATCGCCGCCCCGCCGCAATAGGCAATCAGGGGGAAGATCATCGTTTTCTTGCCCCTCTTGCGCGACCGGCGGTCGCCGATCAGTCCCACCAGCATCACCACCAACCCGTGGCCCACATCGCCGAACATCAGGGCGAACATCGCCAGGTAGAAGAGCGCTACAATCGGAGTGGGATCGATCGAACCGTAAGCCGGAATACCGTAGTTCTCCACCAGCGACTGAAACGGTTTGAGAGCCGGGGGATTCTTCATTTGTACCGGTACCTGCGCGGGCACCTCCGGGTCGCCGCCCTTCTGCGGGGAGTGCCACTCTAAATAGCAGCGTCCCTCGGTCGCCTCCATTAAAGTCTTGGTTACTTCCTCTTTTTTATCCGCCGGAATCCAGCCGGAAAACAGATACGTGCGGTCGGTGCGGCGGTAGTAGGTTTGAATGGTGCGCATCAGCTCCCGCATACGTAAACCGGTCCAGATCTGCTCCAGACTCTCCGCCCGGTCCTCTACCGTATGCCGCAGGCTCTCATCCAGATCTTTCTGTTTGGAGCGCAGCGACTCCAGTTTGGCATCCAGCTCTTCGATGGGCAGGCGGGCAGCCCCGCTGCCCGGCCCCTCTTCCGTGCCCTCTCTTATCTGTCTCTCTTCCCAGCCGTATTTCTCGAGCAGCCGTGCCACCCTATCGTCATCCCGCTTCAGGGTAATCAGAAAATCGATCGCCTCACCGCCGGAGGATTTCTCGGCACCGCCGGCGGCAGCACCGGTGTGCGAGCCGGCGGATGGCGCGCCGGCCGGCCGCCCCTCGTCGGCGGCCGCACCCTGCGCCGGAAGATAAACCGAGGGAAACTTGGCGACCTCTTTCTCGAACTCCCGCCGATTCTCCTCGGGAAGGGTTCCGGTATGTACGGTGATATAGGAGTGGGTACCCTTGGCCAGCTGCGGCGCAGTCTGGCGCCCTCCGCCGGCGCCGCCCCGCCTGCCGGGGGTACTTCCGCCGCCCCGCCCGGAGGAGGCCCCGCCCTGGCCGCTGCCCTGACGCCCGCTCTGCCGGCCATCCGCCGACGGCATCTGCCGCCGCAGCTCCCGCAGCCGCAGGATCTCGTCCTGCACCTCTTTCTGTTTATCTCGTATTTTACGGAATTCGCTGCCGAGCCGGTCTATCTCGCGCTCGGCCGTATCCAGGGCTCCGGCGCCGGAATCGGCCCCGCGCCGCGCCTCCCCCTCCTCCTCTTGGCGCGGGCGGGGAGTAAAGCCGACCGTGCGGAAATAGGCATCCAGCCGCAGCCGCAGCTCCCGGGCCTTTTCACGATCCTCGGTGGCCGGAATACGCCCCAGACGCGAAGACCAGTCGGCCGGAATTTCGCGCACATCGATAAAATCGATCACCCCGACCCGCAGCAGGGCTTCGGTGGCCGCTTCCATGTCACTCTTCAGTACCGCAGCAATCAACTGCTGCATCGACGTAGTGGTTATCATAGCAGTTCCCGTATGCTCTCCTCGGAGAGCCCGTAGTATTTGGCATTGATAATGCTCACCAGCTCGGCAATCTCCTTGCGCTTCAAAAACACATAGGCCAGAACCGTGCCAATCGTGAAGGGATATCCCTGCAGCAGCCGCTGCAGCTCGTCGTTCAAAATCCGCCGCAGCAGACTCTCTACCAGGTGCAGCCGCTCGTAGGGATTACTTTTATGTTCGCCGGTAAAACTCTGATAACGGGAGTAATGTCGTGTCAGTAGAACGTTCAGCGCCTCCTCGGCATTGTTCTGCCGAAAGGCCTGCCGCAGAAGATCGAACTCGATGCTGCCGCCGGGCAGAAACACATTCCAGGAGCGCCGTTCCTCGCCCTTGTAAAACGAGACAAAGCGGACAATCCGGTCGATATTCTCTAAATCTACCTCAACCTGTATCACCCGCTCGGCCACCTTCCGGTCCCGCTTCGAAAGCTGGTCAGTTTTTTCCATCAAAGTAGAGTAGAACAGGCTGTCGAGTTCGAGCTCCACATAAAACATCTGTTGTTCGTTCTCGATTCGGTCCAGATTACGGGAAAGTATAGCTTCGTAAGGAGTGCCGACCACCACATCCACCAATTCCTGCGAATCGGTGGCGTTCAAAATACCGTCGATATCCACGGCATTGACCAGACGGCCGTGATACAGATACGAGGAGGGTTGGGTTTCGGTCCTTCCCCTGATATTGCGGTCGTACCAAAAACGCAGGGCGTTCTTGACCGTATCAACCTCATACCGCAATATCAGAGCACTGACGAAATCGGCGGCATCGCCCTCCAGATAGCGCAGCAGCTCGCGTACCGTCTCAATCTCATGGGTATACAGCGCAAACTCAACCGCCCGCACATCCCCCGTGACCGCATACTGACCAAGATCCTTTGCATACACCGTCTGATTCAGGGCGGTCACCACCTCTTCCATACTGCCGCTCTGCATCAAACTGGAAAAATCCCGATCCGAGAGCAACTGTCCGAGACGCGACCGAATCTTTGCATTGATAAAACCGTACGTTTTTAACTGGCCGGCCACAGCCTACCCCTCACTTTCGGTACGCTCGTACGCAGGGGTGGTCAAATACTCCACGACCTCATCGGCAATCGCCTCTATCCCGTTTGCCCGCTCACGCTGAACCCGGTCGGCCTCTTCCTGGGCCTGCTTCCGTGCCGCTTCGAACTCCTGCCGCGCCTTCTCATGCGCCGCTTTCTGCAGCTGCCGGATCCGCTCCTGGGCCTCGCGCCGGGCATTCTCGACAATTTTGCTGCGCTCTTCCTCGGCCTCACGGGTCTTCTCGGAAGCCTCTTCACGCGCCTTGCGTACCGCTTCCCGGGCGCGCTCCTCCTCCTTCAGTACATTGTCCACCATCTCTTGCATATATACATTTATACCACACAGCCAAATAAGCGAAAAGAGGAGCGGATAATATTAAATTTATAAAAAATTCAATCCCTTAGACAGCCTCCCCGTGTTCAGGATCTGC
>CAZRWN010000039.1:0-23395 GCA_964603735.1 uncultured Sediminispirochaeta sp.
TCGGCCGGCTTCTCTTCACCAGCAGCCTCCGGCGCTGACTCCTCAGAGGCATCCGCCGTTCTGAGCCCGGAAGGGGCGCTCATGCAGCCGACAAAAAATATGAATAGTAATACTGTACCTACTGCCTTGAGTAAAGCAAACTCCCGTTTCATCTGTTCCTCCTATCTATTATTACCCGCAGCTCCTCAATAGCCTACCGGGTCATCTGGCTGTCAATCAGGCTCTGTGCTCTCTCTAATCCTGTCTCCACCGGCATCTTGCCGGTCAGCAGAAAGCGGAGCATTTTCCACATCGTGTTTTTGTATACCTTGTATCCCTGGCTTGAGGGCACCGGTACGCCGGTCTCGTAGGAATAACGCATCACCTGAAAGTACGGGTTTTCTCTCTTCGCCAGCTTCCAGGCCAATTCGCTGACCGGCAGCTTGAAGACCGCACTGGTAAAGGCGTGCTGCACGGCCGGATCGCTCATCGAGAGCAGGAAGCGCCGGGCCAGCAGCGGTCGACGTGTTTTACGTGCTATCGCAAAACCTTTGAAATCCAGCAGCGGCCGGATCGGTCCCTGCGGTCCGTCGGGAAAGGGAGCGACACCGAAGTCTACGCCCAGCCTTTCCAGCTCTGGTATGGAGAAGCTGGCCGAAAGCATCATCGCTACATCACCGGAAATAAACCTGGAGAACATGGAATCGCGTTCCCGTAAGTCGAGGATCCCCTTGTCAATTAAATGTTTCAAATATGTGACTGCTGCAATGGTGGCGGGGTCATTGGCTTGCACACTCCCGTCGGCTTCCAAAATGCTCTGTTTTCCAAACCCGAGCTGGAATGGCAGCAGCCAGTAGGCACTGTAGGCGTTCCAGGCAGCCGGGGCAATCCCCCGCGCCAGTAGGCCGCTGGATATCTCTTCGAACTCCTGCAAATCCCAGCCTGCGCGGCCGGATTCTTGCGAATCGATCGACATGAGATCGCGCCGGTAGAACAACATCTGCGCATCAAAACAAAACGGCACCGCCCACAACTTTCCTTCCTGGCTCAAGGCATCCAGGCTTTTGCGGGCAAAGCCGTCGGTAGGAAAGCGCACCATCGGCTGCAGCGCTCCGGCGGCAGTCAGAGGCGGAATGTAGTCCGACTGGATAAGCAGCACATCCGGCGGTCGGCCGCCCCCGCGCAGTACCGAGAGCATTTTTGAGTCGCTTTTAGGAACCTCGTTCACCTGTACGTCGATCCCGTGCAGCTCGGACCAACGCCGTATTTCAGATTTGAGCTCCTCTACGCCCTCCCAGGAGACCCACACCTCCAGGCTGTCCGAATCGTGCAGTTCCGCCTCTATTTCGATAGACGCTACCGAATCAAGGCGGCCCATAACCCGGCCTGCGGTATCCGTGTGCAGAAAGCGCAGCCGTCCTCCGGAATCCAACTGCAGATAACTGTGGTAAAGCGGCAAAACCGAGCCGTCTTCGGTCAGACGCACGGTTTTACCAGAACCGGAAGTGACTGTAAGCCGTTCTAGGCTCCGGCAGACCGGAAGCAGCTCTTCGACCACAACCGTATTCAACAGCTCACCGCCGACCGGCCGGATACGGGCAATCGTCTGCAGCTCCAGGGGTGAAAGAGTGTCGCTGTGGGTTTTATTTACCGAAATTTCGAGGGCGCCGATGTTCACGGCTGCGGCCGCAGCCAAAAAAACGAATAAGCAGAACAAAATGAGTGCACTTTTCTTCATACGACTTCCTTTCCAAACACGGGAGGGCAGCCGTTTCCGGCCTGCCCCATCGGTCCGCCAGCCTTAGCTGTGCAATGCCACAGCGCTGCACGCCGTAGGCCGGCGGACTCGGAAGCTTTTCACTTTCCGATGCTACTCTAGGCCATAATCCGGCTGCGGTCAAGTAAAAAAATTTGACAGATATAAAGAGCAGCTCTATCATTGTATAGGATAAAAAAATGATTACAGTGAAGTTCTTCACTACATTACGAGTGTTTCTCCGCAAGACAGAGCTACGATTCAACATCGCCTCAGTTACTATCCTCCAGCTTTTGCACCTCGCCGAGAAACAGACCACAAAACCGTTCCTGCACAAACTGCTCGACACACAAAGTAAAATAATCCCGGGAACCATCATTCTTCTTAATGGACACAACATCCTCCACCTGGATGGGTTGGAGACGCTGGCGCATGACGGAGACGAAATTGCTCTGTTTCCGCCCGGCGGGGGAGGTTGAGATATGAAGAGGAGGGCAAAATGGAAAAGGTTCTGTTGTTGCAGCCGGAGAGTTGCATCGACTGTCACTCGTGCGAACTGGCCTGTTCGCTCAAACATGCGGAGGTGTTTAGTCGGACCCTGTCCCGCATAGCGGTGTTTGAAACACCTTTGAGGTTTTCGATTCCACTCACCTGTCTGCAGTGCGACGATCCCGCCTGTGCTGCGGTTTGTGTGGTGAATGCGCTTACCAAAAACCGGGAAACCGGCGTGGTGGAATACGATCAAAACAAGTGCATAGGCTGTCGGATGTGCGTGTCTGCCTGCCCGTTCGGCAATATCACCTACGACCGCAGCAGCAAACAGGTGCTCAAATGCGATGTCTGCGGCGGAGATCCGGAATGCGCACGATTCTGTCCCACCGACGCCATTCAGTGGGTGCCGGCCAACCAGGACACCCGCGCTCGCAAAGCAATGATGACCAGGCGCTTTGAGACGGTGTTTGCCGAAGGGGGTGCATCATGACGTACGGATGGACGGGAAAAATACTGCGAGTAAATCTCGGGACCGGCGAAATCAAAACAGAACCGCTGAACACGAAGTGGGCCGCCGAATACCTAGGAGCCCGCGGACTCGGCACCCGCTACTTTATAGAAGAGGTCAGTCCGAAAGTAGACCCCTTCAGCGCCGATAACAATTTGATTTTTGCAACCGGTGCCACCACCGGATCGCTGGGCACCTCTACCGGACGTTTCGAAGTGGTCACCAAAGGGCCGCTCACCGGCACAATCGCCGCTTCGAACTCAGGCGGGCTGTTCGGTCCTGAAATGAAGTTTGCCGGCTACGATATGGTTATCTTTACCGGCGCTTCCAAAAAACCGGTGTACCTCTACATCAACGACGATCAGGTCGAGCTACGCAGTGCCGAACACCTGTGGGGAAAGACCACCTATGACACCACCGACACAGTGGTCGCCGAAACCGACCCGGACGCCAAGGTCTCTTGCATCGGTCCGGGCGGCGAGAATATGGCCCACATCGCCTGCATTATCAACGACAAAGACCGGGCCACCGGTCGCTCCGGCGTAGGGGCGGTTATGGGCTCTAAAAAATTGAAAGCGGTAGTAGTCCGTGGTACCGGCAGTGTAAAGCCGGCCGACCCGACGGCAATTCGTGAAGCGGCCTTGCGGATAAGAAAGCAACTGGCCGACCATCCGGTTACCGGCGAAGGGCTGCCGACACTGGGAACCCCTATTCTGGTGAATATCATCAACCAGACAGGGGCCTACCCCACCCGCAACTTCCAGGAAGCGGTATTCGAGGGGGCTGAAGTGACCAGCGGCGAATACCTGCGTGAGAACCAGCTGGTGAAGAACAAGGGCTGTTTCGGCTGTACCATCGCCTGCGGACGGGTCACCAAAAGCACCAAAGAGTCGTATGAATCTTACGGCGAAGGGCCGGAGTATGAAACCTCCTGGGCCTACGGGGCACAATGCGGTGTAGACGATATGGAGGCCATCATCAAGGCCAACAACCTCTGCAACCAATACGGCTTGGATACCATTTCAGCCGGCTCTACCGTCGGTTGTGCCATGGAGCTCTTCGAAAAGGGCTACCTGCCCGAGAAGGATGTCGGCATGCCCATCCCCTTCGGCAGCGGCCAGGCAATCGTCAAGCTGACCGAAATGATGGGCAAAGGCGAGGGTTTCGGCAAGCTGCTCGCCCAGGGCAGCTACAGAATGGCGGAAAAATACGGCCACCCGGAGCTGTCGATGTCGGTGAAAAAACAGGAGATGCCGGCCTACGACCCCCGGGGGATACAGGGAATGAGCCTCGAATACGCCACTAGTAACCGCGGCGGCTGTCACGTGCGCGGATATCTGATCTCCCCGGAGGTGCTCGGAGTACCGCAAAAACTCGACCCGCAGGAGATCAAGGACAAGGAGACCTGGCTGAAGATCTTCCAGGATCTCACCGCCGCCGTCGACTCGGCCGGAGTCTGCCTGTTCACTACCTTTGGACTGGGCGGCAAAGAGATAGCCGAACAGCTAACCGCAATTACCGGAGTCGAGTACGATGAGGGCAAGGTTATGCAGTGCGGGGAGAGGATCTACAACCTCGAGCGTATGTTCAACCTGAAAGCCGGCTTGTCCAAAGACGACGACGTGCTTCCGCCCCGCCTGGTGAACGACCCGATTCCCGCCGGCCCTATGAAGGGCAAAGTAGCCCGGGCCCCGGAAATGCTGCCGAAGTACTACCAGGTACGCGGCTGGGATGAAAACGGAGTCCCCGGTAAGGACAAACTGAAAGAACTCGGTCTGACTTCGATCAAGTTTGCCGGATAAGTAGTATCAAAACCAATTTCTCCGGGCCGGCCCGCGCGCCGGTCCGGAGTTCCTACACAGTCACGCATAAAGAGAAAAACTATGAAAACAGAAACAGTAGAAAAGCTGCTTGAAGCATACCGCCACAAGCCGGCATCTATCATTCAAGCACTGCAGGATATTCAAAACCGTTACGGCTATATTTCAAAGGACAATTTGAAGGCGGCGGCCCGGCAATGCAGTGTCCCCTACTCCTACGCCTATTCCATCGCCACCTTTTATAAATCCTTTTCACTCAAGGAACGGGGACGCTACGTGATAAAGCTCTGTGACGGAACAGCCTGTCATCTGAAGCTCTCCGGAGAGATACTGGAAGAGCTCAAGGCGCAACTCGCGATTGGCCCCGGCGACACTACCGAGGATAGGCTTTTCAGTATCGAGCTGGTAAACTGTCTCGGCGCCTGTGCAATGGCCCCTGTAGCATCTATCAACGACCAGCTTTACGGTTATCTCAGCCGCAGCAAAATCAGAGAGATTCTCACAGACCTGCGCCGGGAGGCAGCAGAGGAGGACGCACATGAGTAGTACCCCCGGACATAAAAAAGTACGCTACCTGCTGTGCAACGACATCGGCTGCCAGGGCACCGGCAGCGGCAGTCTGATAGAAGAATTTCAGAAACACCAGGCCGACTGGTTCGAGGTACGAACAACCGGCTGCAAAGGCCTCTGTGCCCAGGGACCGGTAGTCGAGGTTGTGCCGGGAGAAATCATGTACTTCAAGGTACAGCCGGAAGATGTGCCGAAGATCATTGAACAGACCAAAGCCGGCAGCGTGTACGAGCCGCGTCTGTACCGGGATAAAGCCGCCCGTACTTACCTACAGCAGAGCTCAGAAATCCCGTTCTACCGCGGCCAGACCCGTCTGGTACTGGGGGTAAACGGCCGTATAGATCCGCTTTCTCTCGAAGAGTACCGCACTTTCAGCTCCGGCTACCTCGGACTCGAGAAAGCCCTGCAGATGAAACCGGAAGAGGTGGTCGAAGAAATCACAAAGTCCGGCCTGCGTGGGCGGGGCGGCGGCGGTTTCGCGACTGGGAAAAAATGGAAGAGCGTCCAGACTGCCGGCGAGAAGATTCGCTATTTTATCTGTAACGGCGATGAAGGTGACCCCGGCGCCTTTATGGACCGCAGCGTAATGCAGGGCTGTCCCTTCATGGTCCTGGAGGGTATGGCGATCGGGGCCTATGCAGTCGGAGCCGAACGCGGTTTCATCTACGTGCGTGATGAGTATCCGCTTGCCGTAGAGCATCTGCGCAGGACCATTTCACTGGCCAAGGAAAATAATTTGCTCGGCCGCAATATCATGGGCAGCGGTTTCAATTTCGACGTTGAGATCAAGCGGGGAGCTGGCGCATTTGTCTGCGGCGAGTCATCGGCTTTGATGCGCTCGATCGAGGGGAAAATCGGTGAGCCGAATGAAAAGTATATTCACGCTTCGGAGCGAGGACTCTGGGGCAAACCGACCGTACTGAACAACGTCGAGACGCTGGCAAGCGTGCCTTACATTATTCGGGAAGGGGCTGATCGGTTCCGGGCTATGGGTAACGCGGATTCTCCCGGCACGAAGATCTTCTCTCTGGTCGGTAAAATCAAGAATGCCGGCCTGATAGAGGTAGAGCTCGGAACTACCATTTCCACGATCATCCATGAGATCGGTGGAGGAATTCCCGGTGAGCGTAACTTCAAAGCGGTGCAGACCGGCGGGCCCTCCGGCGGCTGTATCCCCGCTGAGTACGCCGATACCCCGGTTGACTTCGATTCGCTGAGTGAACTCGGTTCGATGATGGGATCCGGCGGGCTGATAGTAATGGACGATCATGACTGTATGGTGGAGATAGCCCGCTACTACACCTCTTTCCTGGTTGAAGAGTCCTGCGGCAAGTGTACTCCCTGCCGCGAGGGACTGCTGCAGATGCTGAGCATTCTCAACCGCATTACCGCAGGTAAGGGCCGAAAGGAAGATTTAACAGCTCTGGAGGAGCTCGGCCGCTATGTGGCCGAGAGCAGCCTGTGCGGACTGGGTAAAAGCGCCGCCAACCCACTGCTCAGCACCCTGCGCTACTTCAGACATGAGTACCTCGACCACATCGAAAACCGGCACTGCACTGCGGGGGTATGCAAACAACTCACTACATTTCAGATCGATCAGGAAAAATGCACCGCCTGCGGTCTCTGCGCCAAAGTGTGCCCTGCCGATGCAATCAACGTCAGCACAACTCCGCCGAAGCGTTATGCAATCGATCTGGAGAAGTGTATCAGCTGCGGTGAATGCCGCAATGCCTGCAATTTCGAGGCGATTATATGGTAGAAACGGATAAAGCTATGGAAAAAATACAGGTTGAGATAAACGGAAATACAATAGAAGTGGAACCGGGTACACGCCTGCTGGATGCCTGTGCGGATCTGGAAATCTACATTCCGACCCTCTGTTATCATTCGGCCCTGCCGGGTTACGCTGGCTGTCGCCTGTGCGTGGTAGAACAGCACCGCCGCGGATGGTCGAAACTGGTAACCGCCTGCGAGTACCCGCTTATGCGCAGCGGTGAGAGCTTTTCCACCGATTCGGACATGGTGTGGGAGAGCCGCGTCAGATCGGCAGAGCTGCTATTGGCCAGGGCACCAGAGGCCCGGCCGCAGCTGGAGGAGGTACTCGGCCGGGCGATCGAGACCAGGTATGCCGAACTCGAGCTCGAGAACTCCAAATGCGTGCTGTGCGGACTGTGTTACCGCTTGTGTCATGCCCAGGGAACCGCAGCAATTCATGCCGTCGGCCGCGGTGCTCACAAGCAGATAGCTACCCCGTACCAGGAGGCTAACCCAGACTGCATCGGCTGCGGCTCCTGTGCGGCAATATGTCCAACCGGGGCAATCGCGATGCGCGAGCCGCCGGGCAAGCGGGCCATCTGGCGCCAGCTGTTTACTCTGGAAAAGTGTCCGGTTTGTGGAAAACCCCACGCCACCCAAGGGATGATCGAGCACATGCGGGAAAAAACAGAGCTGTCCGATGAGCTCATACGGATGTGTCCGGCTTGCCGACTGAAGGAACTTAGCGGTAAAATGACCCTCGGAATGACAGGAGATTGAATGCCGAGTACAGAAAATCAAAATGAGTTCGAACGCTACACCCGCCAATTAGCTGCGGAGCAGTGGGGAGAAGCTGAGCAAGGCAAGTTGAAGCTTGCCCGCGTCGCGGTGGTGGGAATCGGTGGCCTGGGCTCTCCGGTAACGCTCTACCTCGCCGCAGCGGGAGTAGGCTCTCTCTTTCTCGTGGATGATGATGCGGTCAGTCTTTCTAACCTGAACCGTCAAATACTCTTTTCGGAAAAGGATATAGGTTCAAACAAAGCCGAACAGGCGGCCCGCCGGATTTCCGCTTTGAACTCGGAGCTCTCAGTAGATTTTCGCACCGCCCGGGTGACCGATGAAAACTGTGACAAACTGTTTTCCGAAACCGACATCATTGTGGACTGTCTGGATAATTATACCACCCGCTTTGCGATCAACCGCTATGCCGTGCGAAAGCGCATTCCCCTGGTCCATGCGGGAATTCACGGCTTCAACGGACAACTGACTACCATTCTGCCGGGCAAGACTCCCTGCCTGGAGTGCCTGTTCGCCGGGCTCGAAGACCCGGCGGACAAGGCCGGCGAGCGGCTCCGCAGTCCAGCCATTGGAGCGGTAGTGGGTACAATCGGAAGTTTGCAGGCGCTGGAGGTACTCAAAATGATTACCGGGATCGGTGCATTGTATACAGAGCGGCTGATGGTATTCGAAGGATTGAACGGAGCTTTCGATGAAATTCCGGTAAAGCGGGACAAAAATTGTCCCGTTTGTAGCGGAATCTAAAGATTAGGGGCATAATACCCCAAGAACGTGTACAGACTGCCCGTGTTTGGAAAGCAGGAACGTATGTGCAGCATTAGTACTCTGCTTCGGACACGGATTTATGCAAGTTAATTATGCTCAGCCCGCAGTAACCGCCTCCAGCTCGGGGCTCACATAGTTGAACCACTCGACCTTCCAGTCGCCGTCATAACTGAGCAGATTCATACAGGCGTTTTTCAGGGGTGGTTTACCCGGTTCGATTTCGCCTTTACTGATTACCGAGAGCAGGCCGGCGATAAAACCGCCGTGCGAAACCACCAGAATGCGGGCGCCCGAATGCCGCAGAACCAGCTGCTCGATTATTTCGAGCCCGCGGGCCTGTACCTCATCCCAGGTTTCGGCGCCGGGTATCGCTTTGTCGCGGAAAAACTCCTTGCGCAGTACGACCTGCATTCCCTCGGCTTCGCCGAAGTGGCGCTCCTGTAATCGCGATTCACTATGTATGGTTGAAATTCCTATCCGCTCGCCGATGACGGCAGCGGTTGCATATGCCCGGGAGAGGGGGCTGGCGTAGAGAACATCCCAGTGTTCCTGCGCCAGATACTCCCCAGCTGCCCCGGCTTGTGCATAACCCCGTTCATTGAGGGGAATATCGGTTGAACCTTGTACGAGACCCTGCAGATTCCAGTCGGTCTCACCGTGTCGAACTAAGCATATCTGTGTCATTACGTAGAATGTACACAAATTGCCGCCCGGTTACAAGCAATCCCTACAAGCGTTCTCTATTCATTTATAGCGTCAGCCATTTTTTTGGCCAGATCGTCCAGCTGCGCATAGTGTTCTTCCGACGGAGTGAGTTTCACCTCGATCGGGTCGGCAACTGTGGGCCATTTGTGTTGTTCCACATACTGCATGATGGTTTTAACACCGCCGCCGGACCATCCGTAGGTGCCGAATACACCGAACACCCGGTTCTTGATGCCCTTGTGCGAAAGGTTCTTGATGAGGGCCTCCATTGGCGGAAACAGTCCCACATTATAGGTACAGCTGCCGAACATGAGGCCCTTGTACTTCCAGATCTCGTTAATGATGTAGGAGTCGTGGGTGGTCGAGCTGCTGAGCATGCGAACGTTCTTTACTCCGTACTCGGCCAGTTTCCGGGCCACATAGTCGGCCATTTTTTCGGTATTGCCGTACATCGAACCGAAGACGATCACCACCCCGGGCTCGGCCTCGTAGCGGCTCCAGCGGTCGTAGCTGTTGATGATGCGCTGGGGATTGCTGCGCCACACCGGTCCGTGGGTCGATGCAACAATTTTGACATCCAGACCTTCCAGCTTTTTCAGTGCTTTCTGTACCATCGGGCCGAACTTACCGACTATGTTCGAGTAGTACCGCCGAATCTCGTTTTCATAATAATCGATGTTCACCTCGTCATCGAATACGCCGCCGTCGAGCGACCCGAAACCGCCGAAGGCATCCCCGGCGAACAGAATTTTGTCGTTCTGATCATAGGTCATCATGGTTTCCGGCCAGTGCACCATGGGCGTGAGGTAAAACTTCAGGTTGTGCTTACCCAAATTGATTTCGTCTCCGTCTTTCACCTCGTAGAGATTGTCCTCGATGCCGTAAAAGCCCTTCAGGAAATCGAAGGTTTTGTTGTTGCCCACGATTTTCACCTCGGGATAGTTTTGAATAATTTCCTGAATGGCACCGGAGTGGTCGGGTTCCATATGGTTTATTACCAAATAGTCGAGTTTTTCTCCCTCCAGCAGACCGCGCAGTTTTTGCAGAAAAAGCGCCATCTTTGTTACCTTGACCGTATCTACCAGTACATTTTTCTCATCTTTGATTACATAGGAATTGTAGGTTACTCCCTTCGGCAGGGGCCACATATTCTCGAAAAGATGAGTTTCGCGGTCGTTCACACCGACATAGTACACATCATCTGTAATTGGAATAAAACCGTTCACTGTAGTTCCTCCTTATAAGTTTGAGCATAGTAGAATCTGACTACGTAGTAAAATTTACAGCCACTTTTTATATTTGAAAAAAACCAGCATCACCGCCGCCACAATCAGCATGACTCCCAATACGGCCGGATATGCCCAGGCAACGGCGAGTTCGGGCATATGCTGAAAGTTCATTCCGTAGATTCCGGCAATAAAAGTCAGTGGTATGAAAATTGTCGCAATAATGGTGAGAACCTTCATCACGCTGTTCATATCGTTGCTCAGTTCGGTCTGATAGGAATCGGCCAGCGCCGTACTGGTCTCTTTCATAAGCTCGAGGGTATCGATAATCCGCAACACGTGGTCGTAGAGGTCCTTGAAGTAAATCCGGGTAGCCGACTCGATCAGCGGCAACTCTTGTTTCTGAACCTGGTTCATCATCTCCCGCAGCGGCCACACCGCCCGGCGGATCGCAATGAGCCGCTTGCGTACTTCCCGCAGATTGTCCATCACTTTGTGCCCTTTTCTGTCGACAATACCTTCCTCGATATCCTCCATCTCACCTTCGAGCCGCTCCATAATCAGAAAGTAGGTGTCCACCACCATATCAAGCAGCGCATAGCCGAGATAGTCCGCAGCGTGCCGTCTGATTCTGCCTTTGCCTTCTCTAATCCGGTTGCGGATAGATTCGAACACATCGCCGGGCTGCTCCTGAAAGGAGATAACAAAGTGATCGCCGATAATAACGCTCAGCTGCTCGCTGATGATCTCGCCATCACCCTCGCTCCAGCGCATCATTCTAAGGGTAAAGAACAGAAAGTTATCATATTCTTCAATTTTAGGCCGCTGAACCGTATTCTGAATATCCTCCAGCACTACCGGATGAATCCGAAACTGTTCGCCGATTTTACGCAGGATTTCGTCATCCTCCACACCGACTATGTTGAGCCAGGTAACCGTCGACTTGTTTTCGAAGCGCTCGAATTCCGGAATACCGCTGCCGTGATACTCATGGTACTCTTCGGCGGTGAAATCAAACAGCTCGTAAGCGGTTTCGGTGTAAGCTTTCGATTCAATAAGAGTGCCCGGCGGCATGCCGATTTTCTGTCTGTAGCTGCGCCTGATACCCTTAAACAGCGATTTTTTCAGGAATAATGACATAAAAAAGCGTTCCTTCCTCTGCAGAACTGGTGAATCCGACCTTGCCGTGCAGATAGTTCTCAGTGAGCAGTTTAATACTGTAGGTACCCAATCCTCGGCGGGATCCTTTCGTAGAAAAGGAGCGTTGGAAAATCTGCATTTGAGCATCCTGCGGGATCACTCCCCGGTTATGGACCCAGAATTTGACCGCCCCTTCCAGGTTTTCACGTCCCACCTCGATCACCTCGCCCCTACGGCTGGCTTCTAGGGCATTCCGCAGCATGTTTCCCAGAACTCTCTGTAAAATACGCTCGTCGGTAGTCACCATTCGGTTGTCCGAATTTTTTACGAGTCTGATTTGCTTGTCTTGGGAAAGATGGTGGCTGCGGTAACGGTCCACCACCAGCTGCAGGATAGCCTCAGCCGGATAGGCAATAAAATTGCTAGTGAGTTCGCCGGCTTCGGCAGCGGAGAGATCCTGCTGAGCCTGGATTTCATGGATCAAATCGTTGGAGAGCGTAAACAGAAGTTCCTGTATATGCGGAGAAGGACTGGCTCCATCGCTCTGCAGCTGCAGTTCCGCCAAACTCCGGATGCCGCCAACCGTGTTCAGGATGTCGTGGAAAAAAATCCGCTCGAGAATTCTCCGCCGCTTGCGGTCGCTGATATCCTGCATACTGAAAAGTGAGAATATTTCATCATCCACCCGCAGCCGGCGGCCCTTCACGATTAAGTCCAAACCACTGCCGTCGGCGCGGCGAATTCGGCACTCTTTCAAGGTCGAAGTATCGTCGAGCGCCTCATCAAATGTTTTGACGATTACATCAGCAGCTCCGCAGTATCTACAAAATGCGGTGGTACCGCAGTTGTTCTCCCGCTCCCGGGCATGCACACACCCCAGCAGGTTGCCGGGTCGCAGTCCGATGATCTCATCACGGTGTGCGAAATCGGCGAATTGCTGCAAAGCGGAATTGGCGTACACGATCTGCCGGTTCGAGTTCAATACCAACACAGCCTCCGTAACCGCCTCGAGGGCTTCACACATTATGGATTGAGATTCAATCATCCTGCGCTGCTTTATTAGAATTTCGGTATCAACAAGTTCATAAGAAGCAAACTGGGAGTTCATGATCTTAGATTACACCGAAATCTGAGCTACGGTCAAATGTTTCGTAAAGACCAGTCAGCCTGCTCGGCAACTACCGGATCACGGTGGCTGAGGAGCTGTTCAATGGCCGGACGCAAGTGCAGCTCACGGCTGTGCGCTGCTACAATACAAGCATTGCGCAGCAGCTGTTCAACACTGGCCCGCATAATGGGAGAACCGGCGAACCGTGCAACCATCTCTTCCCGGCTTCGCAAGGCAAGTATCTGCTGCAGGTCAAGTGCCTGTCCGGCGATATCCCGCTTGAAGTCCGCTTCGTCTGTTTGCGGTACCCGGCGGTTCAGCGGACAGACATCCTGGCAGATATCACAGCCGAACAGCCAGTCCCCCATCAGCGGGCGCAGCTCAGGTGGGATGCTGCCGGGGTATTCAATTGTGAGATAACTGATGCACAGGCGGGCGTCGAAGCGCCCGTCCGCCCGCAATGCGCCGGTGGGGCACTTTCGCCGGCAGTACGTACAGGCGGGCGGACAGATCTCACCCGGCTGCGGAACAGAATCCGTCGGGAGTGACGGAGCACCGCTCTGGCTGGACTGGCTGAGCTGCTCCGCAGTGTGCACACCGGGCAGCCGGCTGCCAGCGAGCGGCAGAGTAGTGAGAATTTCACCCAGGAAAATCCAGCTGCCGAAGCGGGGATGAATCAGCAATCCGTTGCGGCCGATTCCGCCGAAACGGGCTAAGCGGGCATAATAGCGCTCATCCAGCGGGCCGGAGTCTACAAAGGCACGAAAATCCTCCCCCGGGAACTCGGCCGCAAGATCACGACACACAGCGGCAAGCCGCTTTTTCAGAACCTTGTGATAATCCCGACCCCAGGCATAGCGGGCAATCCGGCCCCAGCCAGCCGGCAGCGGCTGCAGGGTTCGGGGACGATAATAGGGCATAAGCACCTGAATTAGGCTCTTCGCCCCGCTTAACAGCTGTTCGGGATGGTATTTCTGAGGGGCATGCCTGGCGAGGTAGGCCATCTGACCATGAAATTCGGAATCGATCCAGGTATCGTAAATCTCCTGCATCGGTTCAGCGCCCGCCGTCCCCGGGCGGAGACCCAGCACCTGGCTGTACTGCAGATTGTGGCGCCCGCATATCTCGGAAATAATCGGTTCCGGGGTTCGCTGCATTTTACTACCGAAAACTAACTCTCGAGGAATTCGGCGATGGCCGCATCATACTCCGACATTAAACGAAACACTTTGGCGGCCAGATAGCGCCGGCTCAGAACCGAGAGGGAGCCCTGCTCTGCACACTCCTTCTGGATCCACCGGTAATCGCCGGGATCACAGACCACCGCTACATCATGAAAGTTCTTTGCGGCGGCGCGGATCATGGTCGGACCGCCGATATCAATAAACTCCAGCAGGGCAGCCTCGTCTTCCAGCTCCTCCAGCTTCTGTCTGAAGGGGTAAAGATTCACCACCACCCAGTCTATCTGCTGGATAGAGAATTCCTGCAGGGTGCGCATATCCTCGCGCAAACTGCGGCGGGCCAGGATGCCGGCATGCACTACCGGATGCAGGGTCTTCACCCGTCCGTCCAGCACCTCCGGGAAACCGGTTATAGCGCCTACCGGAGTCACCTTGATTCCCGTTTCACGTAAAAAGCGGGCTGTTCCTCCTGAGGAGACAATTTCCAGATTCTGCTCAGTCAAAAACCGGGCAAAATTGTCCAACTCACTTTTATCATACACACTCACGAGTGCTCGTGCCATCGCTTACCCCCTCATTTAGACTAAGGGGTAAACCGAAGCTGGTCAATATGGCGGTCCGCACGCCCAAAGACGGGCAAATAGGGATGTCTTGTTCATTATATCAAATTTTATTTTCACATATTCAAAAAGTAATGCTATAATAAGGTATAGAACCCCACCATATCCAAGGAGGATACTTTGGAAAATAATACTCTCTTGCTATTAGGCGATGAAGCTGTCGCCCAGGGGGCTTTGGATGCTGGGGTTTCCGGATTTTATGCCTATCCCGGAACCCCTTCTACTGAAATTATGGAATACGTACAGCAATCCACGCAAGCCTCCGAGAAAAATATTCATCGCACCTGGTCTGCAAACGAAAAAACCGCGGTCGAAGCCGCATTAGGTATGAGCTACGCCGGAAAGCGTACCATGGCGATGATGAAACATGTCGGCTTAAACGTAGCCGCCGACCCGTTTATCAACTCCGGAATCACCGGGGCCAATGGTGGCATCATTGTAACGGTGGCCGACGATCCGAGCATGCACAGCTCGCAGGACGAACAGGACAGCCGTGTGCTGGCCGATTTTGCGATGGTGCCGGTACTCGAACCGAGTAATCAACAGGAAGCCTACCAGATGTGTTTTACCGGGTTTGAAATTTCGGAGAAATTCCAAACCCCGGTTGTACTGCGTTTAACCACTCGTATCGCCCACAGCCGTTCGGGTGTAACCCGCGGAGCTCCGCTCAAGGAGAATCAGCTGACCATGCCGGAGGACAAGCGGCAGTTCGTACTGCTGCCGGCGATCGCCCGCGGACGCTACAAATTGCTGCTCGAAAAGCAGCCCTCACTGGAGGAGGCTGCCAACAACTCTCCTTACAACCACTACTACGAAGGCACCGATAAAAAAATGGGCATTATTGCCACGGGAATCGCTTTTAATTACGTGATGGAGAACTTTCAGGATCAGCAGTGTCCCTATCCGCTGCTCAAGCTCTCGCAATATCCTATTCCCCGAAAGTATATTGAGCGAATGGTCGCCGAATGCGACGAAATTCTGGTGGTCGAAGAGGGCATGCCGGTGGTCGAAGAGAAACTGCGCGGTCTGCTCGACCGCGGCCCGGCCAAAGTCAAAGGGCGCATGACCGGCGAACTGCCCCGCGACGGCGAACTGAACCCGAGCCTCGTACGCCGGGCTCTGGGGCTGACAGCCCATCCGGCCTCCCCGGCCCCGGATGTAATCGCTCCGCGACCTCCGGCTCTCTGCCCGGGCTGCAGCCACATCGACTCGTACAACGCAATCAATGAAGCCATAAAATCGGTATACGGCGACGGACACGTGTTTTCCGACATCGGCTGTTACACCCTCGGTGCACTGCCGCCCTATGAGTCGATCAACAGCTGTGTGGATATGGGCGCCTCGATTACCATGGCCAAAGGGGCCGCCGATGCGGGCCTCTACCCCAGTGCGGCGGTTATCGGAGATTCGACCTTCACCCACAGCGGTATGACCGGTTTGCTGGATGCGGTAATCGAAAACAGCAATATCATCGTATTCATCCTGGACAACTCTACTACTGCAATGACCGGCGGACAGAACAGTCACGCCACCGGCCGGCTGCAAAAGATCTGCGAAGGGTTGGGAGTGCATCCCGATCACATCCGCAGCATCATTCCGAAGCGCAACACCCACGATGAGTTCGTTCAAATCATCAAAGACGAACTGAAGTACGAAGGTGTATCCGTTATTATCCCGAAGCGCGAATGCGTACAGACTCAACTCCGTCGCGCCAAGCTGAAAAAAGCAGAAGAACAGGGAGGCAAGTAATGAAACTGGACATAATTCTGGCCGGCGTCGGGGGTCAGGGCATCCTCTCAATCGCAACCGTCATCGGATATGCTGCTGTGCGGTCAGGCTTGAGCTTGAAACAGGCCGAAGTTCACGGTATGAGCCAGCGCGGCGGCGACGTGCAGTCGCACCTGCGCATCTCGGACAAGACTATCTACAGCGATTTGATCCCGAAGGGAGCCGCTGACATTATTCTTTCGGTCGAACCAATGGAGAGCCTGCGCTATCTGCCCTACCTGTCTACCGAAGGCTGGCTGGTAACCAACACGACTCCGTATAAAAACATTCCCAACTATCCGGAGCTGGAGAAAATCCTGAAAGAGGTGAACAAGGTTCCGCAGCACGTAGCCATTGATGCCGACGGTATGGCCAAGGACCTGAAGAACAGCCGCGGAATGAATATGGTGATGGCCGGCGCGGCTTCTCTTTTTATGGATATCGACTTCGAGCAGCTGAAAGAGGGAATCCGATACATTTTCGGACGAAAGGGCCAAGCGGTGGTCGATTTGAACATCGCCACGCTGGAGGCCGGCCGCAAGTTCGCCGAAGAGAACCGTTCTTCTTAAACACTAACCGGAGGTATACCAATGGTAGTACATGAACTCATTAGACCGGCCTCGATTGCGGTTGTAGGCGCCTCGAATAACAGCCGGAAACCGGGCGGCAAAGTCGTCGAAAACCTGCTTGGCGGGGCTTTCGAAGGACCGATTTACCCGGTGAATCCGAAGGAATCGGAAATCCAGGGGCTGCAGGCCTACCCGGCGGTCAGCGACCTGCCGAAGGTAGAGCTGGCAGTTCTGGCGATCCCGGCCAAACTCTGTACCGAAACAGTCCGCATTCTGGCCGAAGAGAAAGGCACCAAGGCCTTTATCATCCTCTCGGCCGGTTTCAGCGAAGAGAGCGAGGCCGGTGCAGAGATCGAACATGAAGTAGTAAAAATAATCGAAGAGAACGGCGGCAGTCTGATCGGCCCCAACTGTATCGGAGTATTGACGCCGACCTACAATGGTGTATTCACCACGCCCATCCCGAAGCTCGATCCGCAGGGCTGCGACTTCATCTCCGGTTCAGGGGCAACCGCGGTGTTCATCATGGAAGCCGGAATTCCGAAGGGCCTGACCTTTTCGCAAGTTTTTTCGGTCGGAAACAGCGCCCAGATCGGTGTGGAAGAGGTGCTGCAGTATCTGGACGAAACCTTCGACCCGCAAAAGAGCTCGAAGGTTAAGCTGCTGTACATCGAGAGCATCAACAAACCGCAGAAACTGCTGAAACACGCCAAGTCACTCATCCGCAAGGGCTGCCGGATCGCTGCCGTGAAGGCCGGATCATCCTCGGCCGGCAGCCGGGCGGCCAGCTCGCACACCGGCGCACTGGCCAGCTCCGACACGGCTGTGGACGCCCTGTTCCGCAAAGCCGGAATAGTCCGCTGCTACGGCCGCGACGAGCTGACTACGGTGGCCTCGGTGTTCATGCACCCGCCCCTGCCGGGCAAACGGATTGCCGTGATAACCCACGCCGGGGGACCGGCGGTTATGCTGACCGATGCACTCTCGCACGGCGGGCTCGAGGTTCCGCCCATCGAGGGTCCGGCGGCCGAAGAGCTGAAGGAGAAACTATTCCCAGGAAGCTCAACCGCCAACCCGATCGACTTTCTGGCCACCGGAACCGCCGAGCAGCTGGGTCACATCATCGACTACTGCGACAACCGTTTCGACAACATCGATGCAATGGTGGTGATCTTCGGAAGCCCCGGGCTGTTCGAAGTCTACGATGTGTACGAGGTGCTGCACCGCAAAATGCACAGCTGTAAGAAGCCAATTTATCCGGTGCTGCCCTCCATCATCAACGTGAAAAACGAAATCGAAGACTTCCTTGCAAAGGGGAATATCAACTTTCCCGACGAAGTCGAACTGGGCCGGGCGCTGAGCCGGGTACATGCAACCCCGGTAGTGGAAGCCGCCCCGCCCGAGCCGTCGGAAATCGACCGGCAGGCCATCCGCGAAGTTATCGCCGCCGCCGGAGACGGCTACCTGGAGCCGGAAGCGGTCCAGCAGCTGCTGGATGCAGCCGGAATACCCCGGGCCGGCGAACGGGTCGCCGCAACTGCCGACCAGGCCGCCGATGCGGCCGCCGCACTCGGTTATCCGGTAGTAATGAAGGTAGTCGGACCGGTCCACAAATCCGATGTCGGCGGTGTCGTAGTAAATGTTGCCACCGAGGAGAGAGTCCGCAGCGAGTTCGCGCGGCTGATGAAAATTGAAGCCACCACCGGTGTCCTGCTGCAGCCGATGCTCAGCGGTCTGGAACTGTTTGCCGGAGTAAAATCGGAACCCGGATTCGGGCACCTGGTCCTCTGCGGGCTCGGCGGCATCTTCGTAGAGGTGCTGAAGGATGTACAGAGCGGTCTTACTCCGCTCAGCCAGGAGGAGGCTTTGACGATGATTCGCGGCCTCAAGGGGTACAAGATGATTGAGGGCACCCGCGGTCAGGAGGGCATCGACGAATACCTGTTCGCCGACATTCTCATCCGTCTGGGAGCTCTGGTCGAAACGGCACCCGAAATTTCGGAGCTCGATCTGAACCCGTTGCTGGGCAGTCCGGACTTTGTAACTGCGGTAGATGCCCGCATTCGAGTAGACAAGGAGAATTGATATGGTGAATAAAAAAAGAGAAAATACCCCGATCGATGCAGAGGTTGTAAGCCAGAAAATCAAGGAGAGCGATATTCAGGATATGGGTAAAGCCGGTATCCGCGAGCTGGTCAAGCTGGTATATGAAATCGAGGGTGAAACCGGTGATAAGTACATCCGTATGGAGATGGGGGTTCCCGGTCTGCCGGCTCCTGAAGTCGGCATACAGGCCCAGATCGAGGCCCTGCGCAGCGGGGTTGCTTCGAAATACTCAATGATCGACGGCCTTCCCGAGCTGAAAGAGGAGGCTTCCCGCTTTGCCAAGCTGTTTTTGAATATCGATATCAACCCTAATTCCTGTCTGCCGACGGTCGGTTCGATGCAGGGCGGCTTTGCCACCTTTCTGGTAGCAAACCGCAACAATCACAACCGGAAGGGAACCCTGTTCATCGACCCCGGTTTCCCGGTCCAGAAACAACAGTGTAAGGTTCTGGGCCACGAATACGAAAGCTTTGATGTGTACAATTACCGCGGGGAAAAGCTGCGGGACAAACTGGAGTCGTATCTGCAGACCGGCGAAATATCCTCGATCATGTACTCGAATCCGAATAATCCTACCTGGATCTGTTTTACCGATCAGGAGCTGCAGATTATTGGCGAGTTGTCACAGAAATATGATGTAACGGTCATCGAAGACCTGGCCTATTTTGCAATGGATTTCCGGCACGACTACTCCCGGCCGGGAGAACCGCCCTACCAGCCGACTGTTGCCCATTACACCGACAACTACGTACTGCTGCTGTCGACCTCCAAAGCCTTCAGCTACGCCGGAGAAAGGCTGGGAATGATTCTGGTTTCCGATGCCCTGTTCAACCGCCGCTATCCGGATTTGAAGCGCTACTACCCCACCGACCTGTTCGGTCACTCGCTGATCTACGGAGCCCTCTACACGCTGACCGCCGGTACCAGCCACTCGGCCCAGTACGCGGTAGCTGCAATGCTGAAGGCGGTGAACAACGGCGAATACAACTTTGTAGAGAATGTGAAAGAGTACGGCACCCGGGCCCGCATCATGAAACAACACCTGGTGGAAAACGGCTTCAACATCGTATATGACCACGACGAGGACAAACCTATCGCCGACGGGTTCTATTTCACCTTTTCGTACCCCGGTTTTTCCGGAAGCGAACTGGTGGAAGAGCTGCTGTACTACGGAATCAGCGCCATCAGCCTGGAGATCACCGGCAGCGAGCACACTGAAGGGCTGCGGGCCTGCGTTTCACAGTTCAGTCTCGATCAGGAGGAGGATCTGAAGGCCAGGCTGAAGCAATTCCATGCCGACCACCCGGTCAAAAGCGAATAAGCCGGCCGCATAGAGGCAGGTTTTACACCTTTCCGGCGCAGTCGCCCCGCGCAAGCGGTCAGCGGCTGCGCTCTTTATATGCCCAGCGAACGCCTCTGCTGCGCCCAGATCTCGGCAATACCGCCATCGGCGGCATCCAGAAGCCGGTTCAACTGCTCCCGGCCGAAGGTGCCTTTCTCGCCGGTTCCCTGCACTTCCACCAGCCTGTCATCCAGTTTGACCACGTTCATGTCGACTTCGGCCCGGGAATCGTGAAAATAGTCGAGGTCGCAGACTATCTGCCCGTCGACAATCCCCACGCTGACCGCCGCCATCTGCCCGCGCAGGTAATGCCCCGGTCCCGGAACCCCCTGCTGTTCGGCCAGTACCCGCAGGGCGTCATACAGGGCCACCCAGCCGCCGGAGATAGCAGCGGTGCGGGTGCCGCCGTCGGCCTGGATTACATCGCAATCTATCAGGATCGAAACCGGTCCCAGCTTCTGCATATCAACCGCCGCACGCAGGCTGCGGCCGATGAGCCGCTGTATCTCAGTGCTGCGGCCGTCCCGCTTCAAGAGTTCGCGCCGCTTACGCCCGCCGCCGGTACTTCCGGGCAGCATCGCATATTCGGCGGTTATCCAGCCGGAACCGCTATCCTCGAGAAAGCGCGGCACACTCTCCTCGATTGTGGCTGTGCAGATAACCTTGGTATCTCCGAAGGAGGCCAGACAGGACCCCGCCGGATGCATAAGATAGTTTGGAATGAACTCAACCGCTCGCATAAATTCTCCTTGTACCTCTGACTGTATGCTGTGGAAATATAATTTCAAGTACATTATGATAACACTCATGGCGGAAATACTACTCATTGAAACTGAAAAAAAATCCCCGATTGCGGAAATACTCCGCACGCTCGGTCACTCTATCATCAGAATCTATTTTGCTGAAGGGGTTGCCGAGCCGGAAAAACTGGAGCAGATTCCCGATCTGATTCTCTGGGATGCGGACATAGATTTTTCACCCCTGCGCTTTCTGCAGACCGAGCATACCCAGTTAGCCGAAGTACCCGTTCCCGAAATCGTACTGCTGAAAACCTATGACAAGGAGTTTCTGCATTCGTGGCTGGGAGGCTCGCATTTCGGATTTCTGCTGCGGCCGGTGAGTGAATCGGCAGTGATCTCGGTGGTGGAAAATGTACTGAACCGGACGCAGCTTCACCTCAGCAACTCAATCCCCTCTAACTACCTCGAACAGTATACACAGAACCGGAACATTGCCCACGGAAAGCTGTTGGATCAGCGTAATTTTCTTTCCACGGTAATAGATTCACTCCGCTCTCCCTTCATTGTAATCGACGCCACGAACTACCAGGTAATCCTTGCAAATGCCGAGGCGATCCGTAACTCCAACGGATTCAATGTCCATTGTTACGAAATGACTCACAACCGTACCAGCCCCTGCAGTGGCGAACAGCATGCATGTCCGCTGTCACATGTGGTGGAAACGGGAGCGCCGTATTCGGTTGAACACCAGCATCAGTCCCCCACGGGGGAGCCGCGCTTTGTTGAAGTGAGGGGCTATCCGATCAAGGATGAAAGCGGAAAAGTGACTCATATCATCGAACATGAAACCGATATTACCAGCCGCTATCTGTATCAGGAAAAACTCGAAGCGGCTAAACTGGCGGCGGAAGACGCCAACCGTGCCAAATCGCAGTTCATTGCCAATATGTCGCACGAGCTGCGCACCCCTTTGAATATTATTCTCGGTTTCTCGGAACTTCTAACCCAAGAAGAGACCGATCCGAAAAAGCAGGAGAAACTGGCCAGTGTGGAGCGGGCCGGCAAGAATCTTCTGGCCATCATAAATGACATACTGGATTTTTCCCAGATCGAATCAAAGCATCTCAAACTGGAGTATGAGCCGTTTTCCCTCCGCAGCATGCTCGTTCATCAGAAAACCTTCTTTGATAGGCAGCTGCAGCACAAACAGATCGAGTTCAAAACGGAAATTGCCGATGATCTGCCGCACCATTTTTGCGGCGATCAGCGCAGAGTACACCAGATTCTGACGAACCTGGTATCGAATGCCATCAAATTCACCCCGCGGGGGAGCGTAGTTCTAAAGGCTGAGTACCGAGATGAGAGGGTTGTTTTACAGGTCATCGATACGGGCATCGGCATCGATCTGCGGCAGAGCGACCGGCTCTTCCGTCCTTTCGAGCAGATCGATGCGGCCGACAATCGCAGCTACAGCGGTACGGGGCTCGGACTGGCAATCGTGAAAAGTCTGGTGGATGAAATGGAAGGTACTGTGAATGTAGACAGCACTCCGGGCAGAGGGTCGATTTTCACCGTAAGCCTGCCTTTGAAGCCGGTTACACCCCAGTTCGCACAGCCGGGAAACAGAAATGAGGAATCTTCGGAAGTGGAGAGTGAGAGCCCGCTCCACATCCTGGTTGCAGAAGATAATAAAGTGAACCAGCAGCTCATGAAGATGATCCTGAAGAACCTCGGCTACACCTGTGATGTGGCGCCTGAAGGGCAAACAGCCCTTGCATACCTGCAGAAGAGCCGCTATGACCTGGCTATAATCGACATGCATATGCCGATTATGGACGGATATCAACTGGCCAGAGAGATACGCAGAGACCCGCAGTTGAGTTCTCTGGTGATAATCGCACTCTCAGCTGCCACCGGAAAAATCGAAACCGATGAGTTTCTCGCAGCCGGCTGTAACGACTTCGTGCATAAACCCGTCGACACCACAGCTCTGGATAGAAAAATTAAAGAATTGATTTGACATCCCGACAGTTGGAGCCTATATTTCATTTAGTACATAGTAATACCATTGTATTTTTGTGAGGTTTAGATGAAGAAGCATGAAATAATATCCTTCAAAGCTGACGGGCAGCTGGTTGAAGCCCTCAACCATATACCCAATCGCTCCGAGTTCATTCGCAATGCAGTCCTGCGGGCTATGGAAAACATCTGTCCCCTCTGTCAGGGAACCGGTATTCTAACGCCGAGTCAGAAGGAGCACTGGAGCCATTTCTCCGAGCATCACCAAGTGGTGAAATGCAACCAATGCGACGAAATCTATCTCTCCTGCGATCATGATGCAAGCCAAGGACACGCCATATGAAATCTCCGCAGAAGTTCAACATTCCGGCAGCGCTGGCTCTCTTTCTGACATTCTTTCTGACATTCTTTCTGACATTCTTTCTGACA
>CAZRWN010000039.1:23495-29549 GCA_964603735.1 uncultured Sediminispirochaeta sp.
TCTTTCTGACATTCTTTCTGACATTCTTTCTGACATTCTTTCTGACACCGCAGGCTCCCCTGTGGGCTTCCGGATCCGCTGAACAGCAGACCAATGCGAGCGAACAAGAAAACGGCCTGTTGATCTATGTGAGCATCCTGCCGCAGCAGTACTTTGTCGAGCAAATTGCCGGGCCACACGCCGAAGTCAGGGTGATGGTGCCTCCCGGCCGGAGCCCCGCCAGCTATGAGCCGAGTCCTAAACAGGTAGCCCGTCTCGGCCGGGCTGATCTCTTTTTCACCATCGGCGTGCCCTTTGAAAATGCATTTGTGCCTCTGATACGGGATGAGATCGAACATCTGCGGATTATCGACACTTCGAAGGGCATAGAAAAGCGATCCATCCACGCCGACGAGATTGTTGAAAGCGGGGCTGAGGCTGACGGTGATCACGAGGATGGGCACGACCACGAAGGCGAACAGCCCGATCCGCATATATGGCTGGCTCCGCCGTTGGTAATCGAACAGGCGGCACATATCCGGGACGGGTTGATACAGGCCGAGCCTGAAAAGGAGCAGCTCTACCGGGAAAACTACCGCCGGTTTAGGCGGGAGCTGCAGGAACTGCACGCCGAACTCAAAGAAATCTTGCAGCCGGTGAAGGGCAGTACTATTCTAGTCTATCATCCCTCCTTCGGGTATTTTGCCGAAACCTACGGCCTTTCACAGATTGCAATCGAAATGGGCGGGAAAGAACCGGGAGCCCGTCAGCTGCAGGAAGTAATTAAAACCGCTAAAGCCAATAACGCGAAGGTCATTTTCGTGCAGCCCGAGTTCTCCAAAGCCAGCGCCCGCAAGGTTGCGGATGCCATCGACGGAGCGGTAGTTGAAGTAGCTCCTCTCAAGCTGCAGTACATGCAGAACATGCGTTCGATAGCCTCAGCGATACGAAGCGGATTAAGCCAATGAGTTCACAAAACGTAATAGAAGTTGAAAATGTAGTATTCAGATACTCGCAGTACAAGGTGCTGGACAACGTCTCACTGAGCATTCAGGCCGGGGATATGGTCAGTATCATCGGGCCGAACGGCGGGGGGAAAACCACGCTGCTGAAACTGATACTCGGGCTTCTCGAGCCGGAGTCGGGCACAGTAAAGGTGTACGGAGAATCTCCGCGCGGCAATATGGGGTATCTCGGTTATGTACCCCAATATTCACGCTTTGATGAACAGTTTCCTATTACCGTCTTCGAAGTAGTGTTAACCGGGCGGCTTGAAAAACGGATGGGGTTTTATTCCAAGCATGACCGCCGGGCGGCGGCGGAAGCCTTGGAGAAGGTGGGGCTGGCGGACTTCGCTGACCGCTCTTTTCAGGAGCTGTCCGGAGGTCAGCGCCAGCGGGTATTGATTGCCCGGGCGCTGGCGGGGCGGCCTTCGATCCTGCTGCTCGACGAGCCGACCTCCAACGTAGATGCCGCGGTGGGCACAATGCTGCATGAATTGCTGGAGGAGCTCAATAAAACCCATACCATACTTCTGGTAACCCACGATGTCGGTTTCGTCGACGACATTACCAACCGCGTGTTCTGTGTGAACAACATAGTCCATGAGCACCCGGCCGACAAGCTGGATGCATCTCTGATCAGTGCCGCTTACGGCAATCAAATGCGAATGGTCCGCCACGACATCAACTTAGAGGATTAGATATGTTACAGGAGTTTTTCTCAGCCTTAGCCGATCCGAATGTGCCCTTCATCCGCTATGCCTTTATCGCCGGACTGCTCTCGAGCGTCTCTTTCGGAATAATCGGATCTTTCGTAGTAGTCAAACGGATCTCCTACATCGCCGGCGCCATCAGTCACGCCGCCCTGGCCGGTATCGGGGCGGCACTTTACCTGCAGCACACTTACGACATGCAGTTCCTCTCGCCGCTGCATGGGGCGCTCATCGCCGCCATGCTGGCAGCCCTGATTATCGGTCTGGTCAGTACCTATTACAACGAACGTGAGGACACCATCATCGGCAGCATCTGGGCCATCGGAATGGCGATCGGGCTGCTCTTTATAGCCAAAACGCCCGGGTATGTAGATCCGATGAGCTATCTTTTCGGCAACATTCTGCTGGTCGGAACCCAGGAACTGATCCTCATCCTGGTGCTCGACCTAGTCGTGATCAGCCTGGGGATTCTTTTCTACCATCAGTTTCTGGCGCTCTCCTTCGATGAGGAGTTTACCCGCCTGCGAGGCATTCCAACCCGTCTGTATTATATTCTGCTCATATTTCTGATCGCCCTGACCGTCGTACTGATGGTCACCGTAGTTGGTATCGTAATGGTCATTGCCCTGCTGACTATCCCTGCAGCTACCGCCGGCCTTTTCTCGCGCAAGCTCTGGCAGATGATGATGCTGGCGGCTCTCTTTTGCGCACTCTTTACCAGCTTCGGCCTGGGAACCAGCTATGTACTCGACCTGCCCTCCGGCTCAACCACCATAGTCTTTGCCGGCCTGGTGTATCTGGCCGGACTGCTGCTCAGACGCAGCCGGAGCTGAAGCTGCCGGCTGGGGTGTGGCGGCGGGCCAGGGAGTAATCCAGTGCGGCCCTCCACCCGGCCGCTCCTATTTCGATAAAATTTTTCCGATAAACCCCGGTCTCTTTCGTTGCAATTTGTTGCGCAAGGGCCTGGTCCGTGTTACAATTACGCCGCACAATAAGCAATAATATCTGGAGGAACGGTCATGGAAATATCCACATACGTGCGTCCGCAATCCTTAGAGGAAGCGTACTCACTGCTCGCCGATAAAAAGGCCTTTCTGATCGGTGGGGGCGCATGGTCCCGAATGAATTCCCGAAAAGTTGAACTGGCAGTCGACCTCTCCTCTCTCGATCTTCGTTTTATCAAAAAAAGCGGCAACACAATCGAGATAGGAGCAATGACTACTGCCCGCGATCTGGAAACATCATCTGAACTTAACCAGGCCTTCGACGGTCTGTTTCGCAAGACGGTAGCTCACATAGTCGGAGTGCAGATGCGTAATCTCATCACCGTGGGAGGAACCGTAGGCGGGAAGTTCGGTTTTTCTGATCTCAATACAGTTCTGCTGGCACTAAGTGCCAGGGTAGCGCTGTACAAACAGGGTGAAGTCGATTTTGAGACTTACCTCACGGGCCGCAGCGACGGTCCGGCTCTGATCGAAAAAATTATTATCGATACAGATAACATACACGGCGCATATGAAGGTGTGCGTATCGCCCGCACCGACTTCTCGATTCTGAATGCATGCGCGGTCCGACGGGACGGCGCCTGGCGGGTGGCAGTGGGAGCACGCCCCGGCAGCGCACGACTTTCGGAAAAAGCGGCAAAAATCCTCGGGTCGGAAGAAAATCCGGGTGAAGAGTTGGCAGCCAAAGCCGGTGCCGCTGCTGCGGAGGAACTCGACTTCGGCAACGATGTACGCGGTACCGCCGAGTATCGTACATCCGTGTGCCGCAGCCTCGTTAAACGGGCTATTCAGGAGGTGGCGTAATGACAATTGAACTGAAAATAAACGGACGGCCGCGCCGGCTCGAGATCGAACCCGGCGACATGCTGGTGGATGTCCTGCGGGAAGCAGGCTACGTCGAAGTAAAGAAGGGCTGCGACAGCGGCAGCTGCGGTGTGTGCACCGTTCTGATGAACGGCACCCCGCTTCTCTCCTGTTCTACCCTGGCGGCCAAAGCCGACGGCCAGGAGATAGTGACGGTAAAGGGCATCGAAGAAGAGGCGGCCGAGTTCGCCGACTATCTCACCGCCGAAGGTGCCGATCAGTGCGGTTTCTGCGGACCGGGATTTGCCCTCACGGTGTACGCACTAATGCAGGAAAACTCCTCCCCCAGCGAAGAGGAGATTCGCCACTACTTAGCCGGAAACCTCTGCCGCTGCAGCGGTTACGAAGGACAGCTTCGTGCAATCACCAAGTACGTGGAGGCCAAAAATGGATAAGCAGTTTACTACCGTAAAACATGACCGCGCCAAGATAGACGGCAAAGGGCTAATCACCGGGCGACCGGCCTACACCGACGACCTGACCCCCAAGGATGCACTGGTAGTCAAGCTGGTCCGCAGCCCCCACGCATTTGCCAAAATCAAGAAAATCGATGCGTCCAAAGCCCTGGAGCTGCCGGGAGTCGAGGGCATATACACCTACAAGGATGTACCCCGGGTTCCCATCACCCGCGCCGGCCAGGGTCACCCCGAACCAAGCCCGAAAGACAAGTTCATTCTGGATGAATACGTCCGTTACCCCGGCGACGAAGTCGCAGTGGTGGCGGCGATAGATGAGCATACCGCCCGCCGGGCAGTCGAACTGATCGATGTCGAATACGAGGTGTTGACGCCGCTGATCGACATGGAAGCGGCTGAAAGCAGTGAAACCGTTGTACACCCCGAGCCCGAGGCGTACACCATGTTTCCGATGGGTTTCGAACCCGAGAAGAACATCGCCGCAACGTATGATATGAACCTCGGAGATGTGGATGAGGTACTCAAGAGCTGCGATCATGTGGTCGAGCGGCGTTACTACACCCAGGCTCAGGCCCATGCCGCCCTGGAGCCGCACGCATCCTTCAGCTACTACGACCTGCACGGCCGCATCAATATCGTCACATCCACCCAGAACCCCTTCCACACCCGCCGCATCCTCGGTGAGGTGTTCGAAGTACCCCTGCGGAATATCCGGGTGCAAAAACCGCGCATCGGCGGCGGCTTCGGCGGAAAGCAGCAGATCCATCTGGAGCTGTACGCCATGCTGGTGACCATGAAAACCGGAAAACCGGCCAAAGTGGTGATGAGCCGCAAAGAGGTATTCGAGTCGTCGTTTGCCCGGCACAAAATGCGTCTGGATATCCGCCTGGGGGCCGACAAGCACGGAAAAATCAAGGCCGTCGACCTGCAGGTGCTCTCCGACACCGGGGCGTACGGCGAACACGCCCTGACCGTTTTCACCAACTGCGGTTCAAAATCACTGCCGATGTACAACAAAGTCGAAGCGGTCCGTTTCGGCGGAAAAATCGTATACACCAACCGCACCCCCGCCGGCGCCTACCGCGGCTACGGGGCAATTCAGGGCAATTACGCCCTCGAATCGGCCATGAGCGAGATGGCCAGTAAACTGGGAATGGACCCGGCGGTTCTGCGCGAACAGAATATGATCAAAGAGGGCGAGACCAGCGATATCTTCCGCATCATGGGCGAGGGCGGCGAAGGCCACGAAATGTGGATCGAGAGCTGCAAACTGCAGTACTGTGTCGACCGCGGCCGCGAGCTGATCGGCTGGGATCCGAAGAAGCTGAAAGGCGAGGAAAAGAACGGCAAGGTCCGCGGTAAAGGCATGGCTATCGCCATGCAGGGCTCCGGTATACCCCACATCGATATGGGCTCGGCTACCCTCGAACTGCAGGACGACGGATTCTTCAAACTGCTGATCGGGGCCACCGACCTGGGAACCGGAAGCGACACGATTCTGGCCCAGATTGCCGCCGAAGAGCTGGGAGTACCGGCCGACGACATCGTCGTCTACAGCTCCGACACCGACCGCACCCCCTACGACGTCGGTGCCTACGCCTCCAGCACCACTTACGTCACCGGTAACGCGGTTATCCGCGCCGCCCAGAACATGAAACAGGTGCTACGGGAAGCCGCTGCCGAGAAGTTCGGGGTAGAGGCCGACGATATCGAGTTCAACGGCCGCGAACTGTGGGTGAAGGACGGCAAGAAGCAGATCAGCCACATGAAAGACGGCAGCCAGTCGATCACCCTGAAGGAGTTCAGCTACGACACCCTCTATCACGAGGGGCTCAACATGAAAACCCTGGCAGCCACCGGTTCCTACAGCGGAGAAGTTTCTCCCCCGCCCTACATGGCCGGCTTTTGTGAAATAGAGGTCGACCTGGAAACCGGAAAGATCGATGTGCTGGACTACGTGGCTATCACCGACTGCGGTACCCCGATCAACCCCAACCTGGCCAAAGTGCAGGTGGAAGGCGGCCTGATGCAGGGTATCGGCATGACCCTGACCGAGGATGTGGTGCTGACCGGCAAC
>CAZRWN010000040.1:0-28098 GCA_964603735.1 uncultured Sediminispirochaeta sp.
CGCATGACCTACTGCTTAGGAGGCAGTTGCTCTATCCTGCTGAGCTACCGGGGCAAGTGTTGAGCGGTTGCCGCGCCTTTAAACCATACACGGGCGGCGATCAGGGCCCCCGGGTTTCTGGCGAACCAGAATGGGTGTTCCGCGGCACTGCAGCTCAATTATGCTCATCATAGAAAAAAGGATGGCCGCTGTCAACGCTGCCGCCCCTACTCCCAGCCGAGTGGGTTTTTGGGCAGTGACCTCCGTTATCAGCAGACAGCCTGCCGCCGGTTGGTCGCCCGACCAGTTGTCCGGTGCCAGAAGCCAATTTTAGCCAATTTTAGCCAATATTAGAAAAGAGATATTTGACGGTTTGCGAAAAATCATGGTACACTCGGCTGCGATAAAATGATGGATTATACAAAACTTGTACTAGCCTTTTTTAGTTCGCCGGAATGGGGACGCTTTATTGCTGCGTTTCTATTGTTTCTCTATGGTCTCAAGACCCCGATACGCTCGCCGTTTTTCAAGGGGTTATTGGCTATTCCTGTGGTGTTGATGCTGCGGGATGCGTTGCTCTTTTTCTTTGCCGAGCCGCTGCTGCTGATGCTCTCTGAGGTTGTGATAATAGGCCTGTATGCAGCCTGGATAGGAGCCTACCGGCATAAGAAATTCGGTATCGTGCAACTGGTAGTTACCGCGCTGATCGGCGGGATACTGCTGTATTACCGCATGACGGATCAGTCGCCACTTCTGATGCGTTTCCTGATGAGCGTGTTCTTGGCCGGCTGTTTCGGGCTGCTGGTGTATCATCTGTACAATGTCAGCCATAAAAGCGCTCCGGGGGCTGAGTTTGTCGAAAACAACCGGGCTAATTTTATCACCCTTTATGTTTTCATTCTTCTAATCATTATTTTCGTTCCGTATAAGTTTGTGCTGGTGCGGGCGCTGCTCTTGCCCTTGACCTATGCTGTGCATGCCTTCGTATTTTTGAAATACCGCGAAGAGGCGAATCGGCAGACCTCCGTCGACTTGGACTTTATGCGCAAATATCTCAATTCGACCTTTGATTTTATGAAAACTATTAACGAGGCCCTGTCGGAGAGGTCGGCGGTGCAGCAGGTACTGGAGTTCGTGGCCTCGTCAATTGTTGAAGCAACCAGAGCAGACGGGGGCACTGTCCTGCTGATAAACCCCGAATCCAACCAGCTGGAAGTAAAGAGCTTGAAGGGGTATTATCCTCCGCCTTATGAGGTTCCGGATATTACCAAGCAGAAAGTTGGAAAAATTCAGGTTTATTTTGAATCTACGCCCATACCGATCGGCAAGACTATTCTCGGCGAAGTAGCTGAGAGTCGTGAACAGGTGTATATTCAGAATGCAGCCGGCCATCCCCGTCTCGCGGAGCAGAACAGTGATAAATACAGTTATGCCAGCTCTCTTATCGTATTGCCGCTGGTTGCATCGGGCCGTATATTCGGAGTTCTCAGTGTTGCCAAGCGAACCCCCGGACAGATGTTTACCCAGCAGGATTACGAGCGTTGTGTGGTGTTTGCCGACTACACCGCGTTGACGATCGAGGCGCTGTACAATTACACGGAGATTATTGAGAAGCAGGAAATAGAGCGTGAGGTGAGTATTGCGGCCGATATTCAGAAGTGGCTGGTGCCGGAAGATTTGCCGCGGATACCCGGCATCGATGTGGCGGCTGTCTCTTACCCTGCACGTGGTGTCAGCGGAGACTACTACGATGTAATTCCTCTGCGTAAAAAAGGAAAGGCGGTTGTGCTGATTTGCGATGTAGCCGGCAAAGGGGTGCCCGCCAGTCTGGTAATGGTAATGATCCGGACTATCGTGCATCTGATTGCAGGAGCCGGCCGGGATGTGGCCAAGGTAGTCAGTCTGATAAACCGAGGCGTGGCCGGAAACGTGAGCATCGAGCGATTTGCCACTCTTTCATATCTGACAGTTGATCTGAAAACCGGCCGGGTAGAGTACTGCAACGCCGGGCACCACCCGCTCTTGGTCTACCGGGCCGCGACAGGCGCATTCGAAACCTTCGACACCGACGGCCTGCCGATCGGGTTGGAAAAAAGCAGTGAGTATGAGCACACGCATCTCCAACTCCGCAAAGATGATGTAGTAATGCTGTATACCGACGGGGTTACCGAGGCAATGAACTACCAGGATGAACAGTTCGGAGAAGACAGGGTAAAAAACATAGTCGCGAATGTATCTGTAAACGGCTCTTCCGCCTTCCAGATTATGCAGGCAATTTTTACCGGTATCGACAAGTTTGTGGGCGGAGCGCCTCAGCATGATGACGAGACGCTCATTATCCTAAAGAAAAAATAGAAAAATTCAGCCGGCTGCGGGCCGGCCGCAGGAGTGCTACAGCAGGCCTATTTGTGACAGACGGGCATTCTCTTTGATATCGATGCCTTCCGGACCGACTGTGACGACTGTCTGAATCGGTGAGCGGGACTCTTCGAGTACTCCAAAAGAGTGGTGAATCCCGTTTCGTCCGGCTTTGTCCCAGATCTGAAGATATACGCGGCTGCCGGTGGGCAGCTCAACAGATTCATTGAACTCAATCAGATAACTGCCCGGCGGCAGGTGCCACCAGCCGTATTTATCATCTTCCTGCTTTTTCCGCGGTTCGAGCCAGCCTACTTCTGCCTCCGAGTATTCGCTGCCCCCGAAATCGAGACTGCCGCGACCGGTCAGAACCCCAATCCTGTTGACGGTCAGATAGGCAATCGGAACTTCCTCCGAAAACTGCTTTCCTTCGTGAATGTAATCTTTCACCATTGATAAAAGTACATTTTTTGATGTAGACATATGAACCCCCTTGATGGATTATTCGGTACTGGCCAGCTCCCGATCTATCAGCGCCTCCAGAATTTGCGCAGTCTGAACAACTATCGGGTGGCAATCGTCTTGCGGCGATCGGTAGCGCTCCTTTAGATAGCTGCAATCGATCGAGCCCATTTTGCCCTTGAAAGAATCGAAGAGCTCGGCGTCGAGTTCTGTGATGTAGTCGCTCTCGTGTCCGCGGTTTTTTACGAATATGGCGCTCAATGCCATCACTCCCCCGGTCAAGGCACCGCAGGTAGAGTTAATTCCCATCCCGCCGCCGAATCCGGCGGCCAATTTGAGTGCTGAATGGGGAAGCTGTAAGTCGTACGCCTGATTGGCTGCATACAGTATCGTTTCGGCACAGTTGAGATCTTTGGCTTTGGAGAGCCCGTTTTCTATGATGCTGGTCATTGATTCTCTCTTCTTCATACTGATATTTTAGCGTATAAGCAGCGGTATTAAAAGTGTGGTGCATTTATTATACTTAGCCTTTAGGGGGAAAATATGCAGAACATTCAGAAATGGCCCGAACATCTCAAACATGGACGTTGGATATTGAAATCGAATTGGATCGAACTGAACTCCTTCGAAACCGACCGCAAGCAGAATGCTCCGCGGCCGCCGATGCAAACAACACCGAGTGCCGATTCTCTGATAAATTTACCCGAGATTGATTCCGTGCGCGGGAGCGTGGGTAGCGATGTTACCTTAAATGCAGCCGTTTATAACCGTAAAAGTCGCCGTAAGTTCAGCGATGAAGCCTTGAGCCTGACCGAACTGACATACCTGCTGTGGGCAACCCAGGGCGTGCGGAAAAAGACGGATAAAATGACTCTGAGAACCGTACCTTCCGGCGGTGCGCGGCACCCGTTTGAAACATATATTTTCGTGCAGCGGGTCGAAGGATTAGAGCCTGGCCTGTATCACTATCTGCCGCTTGATCATAAGCTGGAGCTGGTCAAGGATGCCGCCGGTTTTGAAGGTAAATCAGAGCGGGTGCTGAACGAGGCATTGCTGGACCACAATTTCGGTGCAGCGGCTACCTTTATCTGGACAGCTCTTCCCTATCGCTCCGAGCGGGCCTATGCCTTCGAGGCCTACCGTCTCATCCTGCTGGATGCCGGTCATGTCTGTCAGAATTTATATCTGGCATGTGAAGCTATCGGCGCCGGCACCTGTGCGGTCGGTGCGTATGACCAGGAAAAAAGCGACCGTCTGCTGGGAGTCGACGGCAATGAAGAGTTCGTTGTGTATGCCGCCCCGGTTGGCAAGGCGCTCGATTGATCAGTCGTGATGCGTGCGGCCCAGGCGGGCCTGGGCTTCGAGTTCGACCCGGTTGTAAAACATCGCCAGGCCGCCGGTGGAGGTTTCGCGGTAACTGCCTGCCATGTCCCGGCCGGCTTTAGACCACCGTGACCATACGATCGCCGTCAATCATCGATTGGAATGAGTGTATCTTTTCTATGGTGGATTGGTCCAGTATCATGCCGTGGGGTACCAGCATAAGGCCATTGGTAAGCACAATGTCATCTTTCAAAAACATCCCCGGCTCGAGATCTTCAATTCTGACCCGGCTGCCTTCCTGCTCGCGGTGCTTCACCCAATCGGTGGCAAACGAAAGAAACCTTTCGGCTATTTTGGGATCGTAGAGGGTTCCGAATCCCGAGGAAATTGACTGGGCGGCCGCATCTACCTTCAAGTTGTATTTATAAAGCAAATTGTCCCAGTCGTTACTGATTCTCAGCACCCTGGCACCGAAGGGGATCGATGTGCCCGCCAGTTTGTCCGGAAAGCCGTGTCCGTCGTAGCGCTCATGATGCGCCCGGATAATCGCGGCGGTGCGCTTGAGGTTGTAGATTGCACTGATGATATGCTGACCATAGATAGGGTGCTGCTCGTACTCCTCCCGCTGCTGGTCGGTCAGCTGTTCCGGCGGGGTATCACTGAGTGCTGCTTCCCGACCCACTAAGCCGATGTCGTGCAGCAGAGCCCCGTAGTAATGCAGGTAGCAGACATCTTTCGGAATCTGCATATGCTTGCAGAAATACCAGGTAGTTTCGGCACAGCGCTTGAGATGGCCGCCGAGATACCGGTTGCCCAGCGAGATTACTTCAATCAACAGCTGAACCATTCCGTGATAGTTCCGGCGTACCGTCTTGCGGGTTTCCTTCAGAGTGTGAACAGTCTCTCTGTGCTGTTCGGCGTTGCGGTGGATAATCTGCTTGAGCTCGTCGATGCGGGCCGCGGCAACCTCGTCGAGGTTCTGTATTTCTGAGCCGGAAGCTTGCGACGGCTCATGTCCTTCCAGTCCTTCCATTTCTTTTTCCGGATTATCTTCATCCATAGGAAACCTCCTGCCATTCACCCCCGAGTAATGCCATGCCGTGGGTGTATCCGGCTTCACGGATGTTTTTCAGAGCATCCTCGAAGCCGTATGCGACCCAGGAAGGTTTGTGAGCATCCGAGTTGAGGGTGATGGGAATATTGCGCTCAGCGCACAGCTTGAGTATCCACGGAGAGGGGTAGGGTTGGTCGGTATAGCCCCGGGCGATTGCTCCGGTGTTCACCTCAACCATGAGCCCCGAGTCGGCTATGGCATCAACCGCCGAGCTGACAGCATCGCGGTACCAGCTCTCCTCTTCCGAAAAGAGCTCGAGCCTGCGGTTGTGCTTTTTGATAAGATCCAGGTGGCCGATAAAATCGAATCCGCCGATCCTCACCATGTTCTCTATCTGACGATAATAGTCTGTCACCATTTGTTCGACTGAACCGAAGTACACCCGGTTGATGAGATGCTCGAGCTCTTCTACCGGCCCGTCCACGCCGTAGTATTCGCCGTTATCCGGATCGCGGAGCATGTGTACCGAACCGATTCTGTAGTCCAGCCCGAGGGCATCGTAGATCGGCTGGGCGGGGTTCCGCTGTTCATCGAGGTAGTCGATCTCCAGGCCGGTGTACAGTTCGATTCTATCTTTGTGCAGCTCTTTCAGCCGCCGGGTTTCACCGAGGTACAGCGGCAGGTCTTCCTCATCCATAGTCCACGCATTGGGAAAGGGGAGTGGGGCGTGGCCGGAGAATCCGAGGGCCTGCATATGCTGCGAGAGGGCGTACTGCACATACTCCTCCAGGCGGCCTTCGCCGTCGCAGAAAGAGCTGTGGCTGTGGTAGTTGGTCTTAATCATGCGGAACCTTCCTTATTACAGTTTTCGGATATTGAAACCTCTACGTTGATATATTATTGTAAAAGGTCACTACAAAGTAAAGCAATACAAGGATACTCTATGATAACTACCGAATTCGAGGATCAGATCACACAAACCGCTGCCGAGCTGGAACAGTGCCGTGAGGAGATCGGCAAACGTATAGTCGGGCAGCAGAGTATGGTCGACGGTATTTTGATGGCTCTGATCGCCGGCGGACATGTGCTGCTGGAGGGCGTGCCCGGACTGGCCAAGACCCTGGCGGTGAAAACCGTTGCCGATGTAACCGACGTGGGCTTCAAGCGGCTGCAGTTTACCCCGGACCTGCTGCCGGCCGACCTTATCGGTACCCTGGTGTACCGTCAGAACAGCGGCGAGTTCGTCCCGCGCAAGGGGCCGATTTTCAGTAATATAATTCTGGCAGACGAAATCAACCGGGCTCCGGCCAAAGTTCAGTCGGCGCTGCTGGAGGCGATGGAGGAGCGGCAGGTTACAATCGGAGAAACCACCTATCCTTTGCCGGATCCCTTCTTCGTACTGGCCACCCAGAATCCGATCGAACATGAAGGCACCTACCCGCTGCCGGAGGCGCAGCTAGACCGTTTTCTGATGAAGCTGCAAATCGACTACCCCAGCAGCGAAGAGGAGCTGAAGATATTGCGCAGAATGGGCATTACCACCGATATAAAAGTGGAGAAAGTGCTCGATCCCATCCAGCTGCGGGAACTGCGCAAGGTGGCCGCGACAATTCTGGTTGATGAGCGCATAGAAGAGTATATCGTGCAGATCGTTACTGCCAGCCGTACGAACAGCGAGGAGAGTCGCAGTTTTGCCCGGTTCATCGATTACGGAGCCTCTACCCGCGCTACGATTTATCTGTACCGCTGTGCGAAAATAAAAGCGCTGTTCGAAGGGCGCACGTTTGTAATACCCGATGATGTGAAGGCCATCGCCTATAGAGTGCTGCGACACAGGATCGTGCTCAGCTATGAAGCCGAATCGGAAGAGTTGACGCCGGACGATGTGATTGCCCAGCTGCTGAAAGTGGTGCCGGTTCCCTAATTTATGGATACATTCAGCCTTTTCTCACGAATCAAAAATCTTCCGCTTGCCTCGGCCAAACTGGTCGAAGGACTGCTGTCGGGTAATTACCGCTCGGTATTCCGCGGCCCCGGCTTAGAGTTCGACGAGGTTCGTGAATATCATGAGGGCGATGATTCGCGCTTCATCGACTGGAACGTGAGCTCGCGCCTGGGAGTTCCCTACATGAAAACTTTTAGGGAAGAGCGTGAGATGATACTGTTCATGCTGATCGATGTGTCGGCATCCCTGCAGACCGGTACCGGCCGTATGAGCAAGCAGGACATGGTAGCGGTGGTCAGTTCGCTACTGGCATTTTCGGCGGTACACAACAACGATCGGGTGGGCTCGCTGTTCTTTTCGGATAAAATCGAAAAATGGGTGCCGCCGCGCAAAGGTAAAAAACAGGTGTTTCGGCTGGTAGAGGATATGATGCATCTGCCGCCAGAAGGTCGGGGCTCCGACCTGGCGCATGCCATTCGTACCGTATACGAATCGCTCAATCGGCGCGGTATTTGTGTGATAGTGTCCGATTTCAGGGTGAATCCGAGCTGGCGCGAGATGAGCCTGCTGGCCAAGAAGCATGATGTAATAGCGGTGAAAATTACCGATCCTTCGGAGAAGGTGTTTCCTTTTACAGGGCTGGTGCAGCTGCTCGACCCGGAGACCGGTGCCCGAATGAAGGCCCCCGGCGGCAGCCGCAAGTTTCGCCACTCCTACCGCGAGTTCTGGGATGCCTATCATCTGATGTGGCAGCGGGAGTGCCGCCGCCGCGGAGTTGACACCCTGACTATGAGCACCAACGACGACCCGGTTGTGAAGTTGATGCAGTTTTTTGAGTCGAGGAGACACAGACGGTGATGAGAACTCGAACGTGCGAGGCTCTGCTCCGGATTCCGGTCGGCCGGAGCAGGAGTCGGAGCCGGAGCCGGAGCAGCACACTTCTGCTGAGTCTGCTGCTCTTGCTGGCCGCCTGGGTGCCGGCCGCTGCGGTTGAAGGTGCGGAGGAGGAGAAGCTCATTTTCCTGCCGCCCGACTTCTACGTCGGAGACAATGTCGAGATGCGTCTGACCCTTTATCCTGAACGGGGGCTGCGGGTTCTACCGCCTGATGAGATTCCGGTGGCCAACTGGATCGATATCCACGACATTCGCCTGGAGCAGGAGGGCTCGCGCTGGGAGGTGCAGATTGATTTCACCCCCTACGCTCCGGGAACCCGCACTATTCCGACTATGCAGCTCGGAGATGTAGTGCTCAACGATGTAAAACTACATACCAAATCGATCCTCCAGGAGCGGGATTTCGAATTCTTCGGAATTAAGGGGCAGGTGTACCTGCCGGGAACCCGGCTGGCGATCGGGCTGGCGGTGTTTATTCTGTTCTTCGGGCCGGTGGTAGTACTGAGTACAGCCGGACGGGTTTCCCGAGCGGTAAAGCGCTTTGTTTCGATTCGCACCGGCCGCCGGCCGCATAAGCGGTTTATGCGAACCCTGAAAGAGCTGGACGAGAAGCAGATGCAGATGAGCAGCCGGCGGTTTTACATTGTGCTGTCGGAGGAGCTGCGGCGCTACCTCTCCTCACGCACCAAGCAGGACTATATGACCGCTACCTCATCAGAACTGCGGGAGCAGCTGTGGAGCACCTTTCCGGCGGAGAACAAGGAGCAGGTGAACGCTTTGGCCCGGATGATAAAGCAGAGTGATGAAATCAAGTTCGGCGGTGTAAACGCTTCGAAAAAGCAGCGGGAAGAGGATCTGCAAATGGTAGTCTCGACGGCCAAGAATATCGAGGTGTATGTAGAGGGCCAGACCCGGGAAGCCGAAAAGAGAAAAAAACAGAAGCGGGGTAAGCGGAAATAATGATCACTTTTGAATCCCCTGTACTTTTAATACTGCTGGCATTGGTCCCGACGCTGCTGTATATGAGCCTTTTATGGCCGAAGCGCGGCACCCATGTCTCCTTCTCTTTCACCGTGTGGCAGAAGGAGGTTTTGTCGAAGGCCCGTTTCATTGAACGCTTTGCCCTGAGTATTTCTACCCTGGCCTTTTGGATCGGATTAATCGCCCTGCTGATTGCAGCGGCCGGTCCTTCGGTTTCCGAGAAAGAGCGCATCCACCTGAATCGGGGCCTGGATATTCTGCTGGTGCTCGATGAATCTCCCAGTATGGCTGCCCAGGATTTTTCGCCGGTAAACCGCTTCGAAACGGCGAAAGATGTGCTCTCCGAGTTCATCAATCGCCGTAACAGCGATTCTGTTGGTATCGTTGCATTCGGCGACCAGGCGGCCTTGCGGGTTCCGCCTACCAGAGATTACGAGACCTTGTTAGCCCGGCTGGAGGGCCTCAGAATAATGGAGATGGGACAGGGAACCGCAATCGGTATGGGAATTGCCGTGGCCTGTGTGCATCTGCAGCACAGCCGGGCAGAGAATAAGGTAGCAATTCTGATCACCGATGGTAAAAACAACGCCGGTGAAATTCCGCCGCTCTCTGCAGCGAAAATCGCGGCGGAAATGGGAGTGCGGGTGTACACGATTGGGGTGGGCACCCGCGGCGAGGTACCTATAGAACTAAAAGATCCGGCCACCGGTAATATCATTCGCGGTAAAATAGAGAGTGAGTATGACGAGGAGCTGCTGCAGGAGATTTCGCAGATGACCGGTGGAAAGTTTTTCCCCGCAACCAGTCCCGGTTCACTGGAGTCTGTCTTTAATGATATCGATTCGTTGGAAACAGTACAGCAGCGGGTACGGGTAGATATAAAAACCGAACCTATTCACCGCGAGTTTATCCTGGCCGGCTTCGTTTTGTTGTTGCTGACCTTTTTCATACGTAAAATCGTCTTTCGGGAGGTGCTGTAGTATGATGCTCCATCCCGAATTTCTGTGGCTGCTGGTGCTGCTTATTCCGGTAGCGGCGGTAATTTTACGCAACTATCGTCTGGGCCGCAAAGAGTTCGGCCGGGTGAAGGGCAGCGGCCCGTCTCGTCATTTGTTTGATGTGTTTACCATCAAGTGGTTCTTCTCCTCGTTTTTTTTCCTGCTGAGCTTGTTGTTTATCATTCTTTCTCTGGCGGGTTTCAAAAATGAAAAGGAGACTCTGGAGGAACTGCCGGCTGACAAGGATGTAATTTTTGCCGTGGATATCTCCCGCAGTATGCTCAGCCGGGATATCCAGCCGAGCCGCCTCGAACGCTCCGTTACCCTGATGAATAGTATTATGGGACGCGTCGAATCGGCCCGCTACGGACTGGTTCTTTTTAAAGGCGCGGGGTATGTGTATGTACCGGTAACCGAGGATTTGGAAGGCCTCAATAAGGCCCTTGACACCATTTCACCCTCTTTGTTTACCTCGAGAAGTACCAGCATCGAAGCCGGACTGCGGACGGCCTTTGACGCGTTCCCCCGCGGGGAGGAGCGACGCCGAATCGTGGTGTTGATTACCGACGGTGAGGCGCACAGCGGCAACAGCGCCGCATTACTGGAAGCCGCCGCAGACAGGGAAATTACAGTAGATGTAATCGGTGTCGGCACTGAAGAGGGCGGAAGGATACCCCTGGACGAGGAGAGTTTCTTGCGGAATGAGAGTGGTGATTTTGTGGTGAGTCGACTCAACCCGGTTCCACTGCGTAAAATCGCGGAGGGCAGCGAGGGTGCTTACTGTCAAATGGATGTCATCGGATCGCTGTCGGAGCTGTTCGAATGTCTTTCGCTGAAAGAGGAGGGAGAGCATATCCGCCTCATCGAACAAGAGAAATATAAGCCGTTTCTGCTGATAGCAATCGCGGCACTATTGATTTCATTTTTAGTTAGGGTGATTCCATGGCGCGGAACTTATTAATTTCAGGTGTCGTACTCATGCTGTTGAGCCTGAGCTCCTGCTCGCAAATAGGAGGCTATCTGAAGGTGATCGAAGGCAACTATGCCTTTTCACGCGGTGAGTACCAGCAAGCCAACTTCTTGTATATTCAGAAGGTGGATCAATCGGAGTACTCCGATCGATTGCTGTATAACCTCGGCAATGTCTATCACTCGCTCGGCGAATCCCAGGCGGCCCTGGAGGAGTGGGAAAAATCGGTGTCCGATAGTCAGGACCCCGAGCTGTTGTTTCGAATAGCCTTTAACCGCGGGGTTTTGCACTATGAAATGGGGAACTACCAGAGTGCCTACGGTGATTTCCGGAGAGCCCTGCGCCTGAATCCGGATGACGTGGAGGCCAAAGCGAACCTCGAGTTCTGTCTGCGTAAACTGAATCTCTCCGACGAGCAGCAGAGTGCTCGTCAAAATCAGGACAATGCCCAGCAGAGTGAATCGGTAAGCGAAGACGGCAGCCGTATTTTAGAATATGTAAAACGCAGCTCCCCGACGCTGCTCAGCCCGGATTATGAGACCGAACCCTCGGGAACAGGAAAAGACTGGTAGAGATTATGAGCAGAAATTTTGTGCTGTACATTGTGTTTCTTTGTTTTGCAGCCGCGGGGCTTTTCGCACAGAGTGAGAACGGCGTTAAACTGGAGGTGAGTCCGAATCCGGTCGGCCGTGACGACCGCTTCGGGGTGACTATTCAGGTGCCGATAGAGGATTCATCGACGGTGGAAGTAGAGGAGCCCGATCTGAGCAGTGACATCCTTCTGCTGCGCGGCCCGTATATACGCCCGGTGTATATCGATGGGCCGGACGGCGAGAGAATACAGCACACTGAAATAAGCTACTTGTACCGCTGTTCCGGAACCGGCCGGTACGAAATCGACCCCTACCGTATTATCGGAGCAGACCGGGTATACCAAACCGACCCGCAGCTGCTCGAGGTAGGAGTGTACCGTAACCGTCAGCTGGTAATTCCACTGGAGCTGGAATGGTCCCTCTCCGATACCTCGGCGTATGTCGGACAAAATATTATCAGTGTGATAAACGCTCTCGAACAGCCGGAAATACGCCTGTTCGAGGATGTACGCGTTGGTTCCCCTTCGGAAGGCTTCTTCGAGGCTGCCGAGGGAGTCGGCAGTATCAACCGCATCGAGCGCGGCGGTCGGACGCTCTACGAAATTCCGATTGCCGGGTACATGTTTACCCCGTCTACCCCCGGTCAGGTTGTGCTCCCGCAGGCTCGGGTAAACTACCAAGACGGTCAGGCGGTTACGGACCGGCCGACTATCGAGGTGCGGCCGCTTCCGGAGCGTGTCCGGGAGAGCGGAGCAGTCGGAAATTTTCTGCTCACAGCCCGACTTGAGAAACAGGAGGTGCGCCGGGGCGAACAGGTACAGTTGATCGTGAAAGTGGAAGGAACCGGTAACCTCAACTATTTACAGTTCCCCAAGCTCGAACTCGACGGCTTTTCACAGCTCCAGGCGGAGGAGGCTTCCGAATACGTCCCTACTCAGCAGGGCTACCAGGGCAGTCGTGAATACGTCTATACCTTGGCGGCCGAAGAGACCGGACGGAAGCGCATAAGAGTGTCTGCCTTGAACGCGGTACAGCCGCAGACGGGCCGGGTTTATGCCACCAGATCACCTTCATTTTCGGTGGAGGTTCTTTCCGGGAATACCGATACGGAAACCGCCGAAGGCGAGGGCGAACTCGCTTTCACTCCGATCGAGCTCGACTCGATGAGGCGGGCGGAGATATCCACGCGTTTCATGCAGTTAGATTCGTATGTCTGGCTGCTGCCGGGTCCTCTGCTTTTGCTGCTGTTTTTGCTGCTGAAACGGCGGAAGACGACGCTGGTGCTGCCGGTACTGCTGCTGCTTTCTTTCGGGGCGGCCGAGTTCGACAGTGATCAGGTTGTGCAGACTATCGAAAACGCCCGCGAAGCCTACCGCCGGGAATCCTACAAGAACGCCGAAAGCCTGTACCTGGAGGCTCTCCGGTTGCGGCCGGATGTGCCCGACCTGCGTTACAACGCCGCCTTAGCAGCGTACCAGAAGGGTGATATAGGGGCGGCGGTACTGCGTGCCCGTACGGCTCTTACTCTTCAGCCGATGAACGAAACCTACAAGGCGTTTTTAGATTTTGTCTCTCAAGAGTACGGCATCACCACCGAAATCGATCTTCCCTTTCCATTTCATCCTGATCTGTTTCTGCTGGTACTGAGCTTGCTGGTAAATGCGGCCGGTTTTTTGGGTATAATCTATCTCTTCCGACAGAAAAACGGATATTTCATCGTGGCAGCACTGTTGCTGTTGATCAGTGTGGTCGTGGGGATCGGGTTTTCATACTCGATCGCCCAGGCAAACCGTGATATCGGAGTGATAGTAATCCAGCGCGAAGCGGCACCTCCCATTAAAAAGATCCCGCGAGAAGATTCTTCCGATGCCTTTACCCTGAAGGATGGTGAGCTGGTGAGGATAAAAGGGGAAACCGGAGAGTTCTACTTCATCGAGACCGGACTGGGACAAAAAGGTTGGGTTTATAAGGCAGGAATCGATCCGGTGCCGGGATTGCCACAACTGTAGTTAAAATTCCTGTAACTACCTCGCATACTCGGATGTTTTTACAAATGAAGTCTCTCAGAGAGGGTAAGGAGTGAGCTATGGATTTTGCACAGATTCTCGATGAATGGGAGAAGGGAAAAGCCAACCGAAAACCGCAGTACGGCCAGTCCGGTCAAGAGAGCCGGCAGGTACTGGAAGAGTGGCTGAATTCGGAAGAAAACTGGAAGTATTACGATAAAGGCAGTCCCGAAGCGGAGATTGATGCGGCGGCACTACGTCAACGTCTGCGGAAAATGGAGCCGGAAGATGAACTCGATCTGCACGGATTGACTATAGACGAGTCGCTGGTGCGGCTGGACCGTTTTCTAAGTGAGGCGGTTCATCGCGGACTGCGGAAGGTTCTGATTGTACACGGCAAGGGGAATCATTCGAAAAGCGGAGCGGTGCTGCCGAAAGCTGTAGTGGAATATCTGCAGAAATCACCGGTGGCCGGTGAAATTGGGTCGCCCCGGCGTGAGAAAGGCGGTTCCGGAGCGACATGGGTAATTATCAAGAATCCGGATTAACGCTCGCGGTAGATAATCCTGCCGCGGGTAAGATCGTAAGGCGACAAAGCGACTCTTACTTTATCTCCGGGCACGATTCGGATGTAGTGTTTCCGCATCTTGCCTGAGAGATGCGCAAGGATTACATGCCCATTGTCCAGTTCGACGCGGAACATAGTGTTTGGAAGCGATTCTCTAACTATGCCTTCTACTTCAATTGCCTCTTCTTTAGCCACGGATTCTCCTCGTTTTAATATTCCTAAACATAGTAGAGAAATAGAGTAGGATTGTCAACTAGTTGACATTTTTCATTATTTCGGTCATATTCACATGCTCATAAAGAGGACACAATTCTGGGCGAGGTGATGGTAGATGGATAAAGAGTTTGAAGCACAAATGCAGGAAAAACTTCATGAAATGAAGGAAGAAATTGTCCGCTCGCTGATTTCCGAAAGTGAAGATTTTGAATCATTAATCGATGATTTGGATCCGAAAGACCTGGCCGACATTGCTGCTGATGATATCGACCGGAAAACACTTGAAGCGCTGAACGAACAGGATATCAAGCGTATGCGACTTATCGATTCCGCCCTTTCCCGTATTAAGAACGGTCGATACGGCCTCTGTATGCGCTGCGGTAAAAAGATAAAGCGAGAGCGTTTGGAGGCAATTCCGTATGCATTGATGTGCATAGACTGTAAAAACAGCGATGAGCGCCGCAATAGATAGATAATACCCGCATAAACAGTTTTTTACCCCGTTTTTATAAAAAACTCTTAAAGACTTCCTTATTTTTCCGATTAATAAAAGTGAGGAAGTAAAACAATGCAGGTATTAAGTCAATCGACACAACCTACTGTAAATCCTTCGTATTTGATGCGGGCGCGTTACAGCGGCAGCCGGATTGCGTTTCCCGTCAAACCGAGCCAGGCTATTTATGCTCGTTTCGAGCATGTGACCGGAGTTCCTTCGCAGGAGGGCGGGGGTGTTTCATTGTCGAAGCTCAGGTCTATCGACAACTTGATTGACCGATTGATCAGCATTAAGGCCTCTTCCGGGAATTCCGAGCAGAAAGCCCGTATTGATTCTATGATAGCCTCGCTGGAAGCTTCGAAAACCGCTACAGATACGCAAGATGTAGGTGATTTTCTACAGGGCAATGCCGATATGCTTCACTCCTTCACCCAGCTCGAGCCCACCTACGGTAATGCAGGCAGTATGCAGGCCCTGGTTTTTAGTCTGAGTGCCTAACCCTCCCCCATCAATAAATCAAAGAAACGGATTGTGGTTTTTCTCGCGCTCGATTGTAGTGAACGGACCATGCCCGGGAAACACCCGCGTATCGTCGGGCAGAGCGAAAAGTTTGTCGAATATACTGCTGCGCAGCTGATCGGCATCCCCGCCCGGAAGATCCGTACGCCCGACCCCTTCGAAAAACAAAGTGTCGCCGGAAAACAGGATGGCATCGCTCTCGGAATAGATGCTGATACCCCCGGGAGTGTGTCCGGGCGTATGAATGACCTTTAAATCGGTGTCGAGGATAACATCGCCTTCTTTCAACAGTACATCCGCATCGGGCAGGTTTTGCAGGAAGCTGTGAAACAGCGGATGGAACTCGGCCCCTAAATTTGAGAGGTCTTGCAGGTGCTGTTCTTTGCCGGCATCTCCGAGATAGGTACTGTCGAGTTCGTGAATGTAAATCGGCAGTTCCACCTCTTTTTCTTTGTAATAATCACGCAGTTGACCGATGGCGGCAATATGATCAAAATGCCCGTGAGTGCAGATAATGGCTAACGGGGTAAAGTTTTTTATCTCGATGTGTGATATGATTTCATCAACGTTGCCGGCCGGATCAATTATGATGCAGCCCTTCTTCCAATGAGAAAAGAGATATGTATTTGTATTCAGAAGACCGGCAACTATTCTATCAACCATTGTAGGTATCAGAGTAAGGTAAAACATATGGTTTTGCAACCACAAATTTTACTGCACCTCACCGGTATTCTTCTAACGGCACTGCTGTTTTATCTGCTAATCCCCGGTATCGGAGCCTTTTATATCCGCAGCAGCTGGCGCAGGTTCCGCCGGCTGCTCACGGAATCGGCAACCTATCCCTCGTTGGATTACCGCGAATTGCGAAGGGTGGAGCGGAGTGCCCGTTCGGAGCCCAGCCTGTACCGTATGTTCGGGCATCTGCAGGCGATGCAGGGCGACAACACTATTTGGATTTCGAACGGCAAGGTATCGGTGTGTGCCGATTTGGAGCATGTGCCGGTACACGTGCTCTCCTCGCAGAGTTCATGGTTTGAAAGCGGCTTTCGGGAGTACCCGCTTCAGCCGCCCCGCAAGGTTTTATGGGAAAAGATCTCTTCGCTGCCGGAGTATACCAGCATCTTTCTCAGCGGTATGGTTGAATGGGATCAGAATCACGGAGTCTACCGGAGTTCGGCCGCCCAGCCGCTCTTGGTTATCATCTACGAAGGCGATGCTCACGATATGCTGCTCAAGGCCGCCTGGAGCGGGCGGCAGAAAAACGAGTATTGGAACCCCTTCACCCCCGGTTCGCTTGTACTGGGTTCTTTCTCGCTCTTTATCTACTTTTATATTCTGCAGGGCTATCCGCAGCAGCTGCTGCCGGCGCTGATTGCAATTTCGCTTTCAGTAGTCCCGCTGGTACCGCTCCTGCCCCCGGCGGTCCTGTTCTACTACTATTATCGGGGTCTCTGGAAACAGGGACGGGTGCTGCGAGCGCAGCGCGACCTTATCCGCTTGCCGCTTATCCATTTCGATGAAGACAGCTCTAATCTGAGGCAGTCAACTGTTCTAAAAACCGGGGAAAGGTACCTCATGCGGCATTTTACTAACCTTGAACAGCTGAAGGCAGCGGTCGATACCGCTTCCGCCCACTTCATACAACCGGCCCTGCCGGAGCGGTTCGTCGGCAACGAGTACTATCTGTTCTCCAACGATCAGTTGCAGCGTCCCAATGATCCTATGGCCGAGTTCATAATAGTACCCGGGAGCCCGTTTCAACTGGTAGCCGAATGCGAAAAACGGGCTGTGAAGTATGAGCTGCTCGGCTTGAGTATACTGGGCCTCGGCGTCGGTGTTACCGAGCTGCTGGTATTCTTCTTTTTTACCTATGTGCTGGTGTAAATCTGATCAGAGCAGAAAAAAGGGGCAACTCCTCCGGCCGCCCCTCTGATAACACTCTCGCACCCCATGATTTTAACCGCGGGAGTTGCTTTTTTTCTCCTTTTTGCGGGCAAAGTTAACGGTAATGTTGCGTCCGCGAAATTCCATGCCATCCATCTCCTCGATCGCCTTAGGTGCGACCCTCTGAGGAATATCGATAAAGGAGTAGTTGTCGAGCACTTTGATGTTGCCGATTTCGTTCTGTTCGATGTCGAGACTCTTGTGGAAAAGCCGCACCAGATCGCGCGGAAAGACCTTGCGATTTTTTCCTATACTCACAAAAATAGTCTGCATTTGCGATGAAGGCTGCACGTGCGATGAAGGCTGCACGTGCGTGCCGAGTTGTCCCTCAAGGGCTTTTTTGAAGAAATACGCGCCGATGTACCCTCGCAAATGCAGGGGAACACTCTTCTTTATAAGTTTTTTATACTTATTCAGTATATCCGGGTCTTCTTCTTCCTTGATTTGAGTGATGATACTCTTCAGTTTTCCTTTTAAGACTTCCTCCTCTTCAGGAAGCTTTTCATTCTTCGTTTTCATTTGATTTATCTCCTGTAATGTCTCTAATGTACTGCCCTCCTCCTCTGAAACTAAAACGAAAAAAATGGGAGAAGGAGAGTGTCCTGCGGCTGCCCAGCCGATTTCTTCAAAGAGGTGCTGTTTCGGCGGCAGACCGTAAAAAAGAATAGCTTCAAAACTCGAAAGTGGAATGCCGGAGGCATCCTCAAAGGCCGCAATTTTACAGCGCGGGCCAGCCCGGTACCCAGTTTTCTGCTCAGCGGTTTGCAGACAGCAAGTGATACCTATCCGGCTTAGTTCGTTTTGAAGCTGCTGGTTCTCTGCGTGTGTGGCAGTCAGAATGAGAACCCTGCGCAGTTCCATTCCGTACACCAGTCGTGTTATCAGTTGAGGGGTACGAGATTCACTTTTAAAAATATGCAGAGACGGCAGTTTAGAACGCCTGCCGGCCATAGATAGGGTGGAGGGGCGCTTCAGCAGGTATGCAAGCTCTTCGGCCTTTTCCAGCGAAGGTGTGAACACAACCGTCTGTACTCTCCCTGCAATCTTAGTCATAATGAACTCTACATCACGGGCAAATTCGACGTGCTCCCCGTTTTCAGGGACGTTGATCACAACAGAGGTTAAATTTTCCAAACGGAGATTGTTTCGGCGGATATGGTCAATGATACGCTCAGTAGTGCCGACAATAAGGCCAGGACGTTTTGAGAGTGTCCGTAGTTCATGCTTAGCCTGGGATTCTTTGCCGAGCACCGCCGTCTGTTTCGCCTTTGATTTGGCTGCTGAAAAACGGGAGAATTCCCGTTCATATTTCTGCGTAGCCTCGACGGTATCGACCAAAATGAGGGAAGTCGGGCCTTTTTTTCTGGGTTTTGACTGTAAAAAGAAGGGAATCAGCTGAGCAACTGTTTTTCCTTCTCCCGAAACACTTTCCACAATAAGGTCTTTACCCTGCAGAGCGGCCGGAACATATTCTTCCTGAAGCGGGGTCGCTTCGGGAAAACCGGCTGATGAAAGCAAAGACTCCACTTTTTCTTTTGGATGGTGTCGCATGATAAATTGTAACACAGTGGTATCCTATGATTCACTACCTTCGTATATTAAAAGATATATTCACTCTATATGTTTGTCAAGAAAGGAAAAATGAACGATAAAGGGGAGTACATGCAAATGCGGATAAGTTATAAACTATTTCGTTTCTCAAAACCGGCTGTACTGACTGTCCTGACGGTGCTGCTGCTTCACAACGGACTTTCGGCGGGGGCTGAAGAGTTCAGATTCAAATATCAGGCCGGAGACAAGTACCGGATACTCTCGCAGGTTGATGAAGAGGTGTATATAAACGGCCGCTACAGTCACCAGGCCGATATTCTCAACAGGATTTCGGTGGAGATCAAAGATGTAGACGAGGGCAGCGGCCTTCTGGAGGGACAGTTCACTACCTCCGAAACCAGGAGCGGACAGGTGTCGGTCTATGAAATGAACCGCAGCTACTTCTCCCGTTTCTGGAGGGATATGCGCGGGCGTTACGACATCGATCCCTCCTACTACATGCCGGTGGTACGGGATGTGCCGAGCTTTCCCGATAAACCGGTCGAGGTCGGCGACAGTTGGGAAGCCTCCGGGGAGGAGGTGCACGATTTGCGCAACGGCTACGGCATCCCGGCACCGCTGAGCTACCCCTTTAGGGCCAAATACCGCTACCTGGGCAAGGCGGAGTACCATGAAAAAGAGTACGACCTGTTCTCGGTTCAGTACACCGTACGCCATCGTACCTCCAACTACTTCCGGCAGTTTCCCATATATCCGGTCAGAATTACCGGTTTTTCCGATCAGCAGGTCTACTGGGACCGGGAGGTCGGCCGGCCGCACGCCTACACCGAACAGTTCAGCATGATATTTTCTCTCTCCAACGGCGATCAGTATGAGTTTACCGGTACCGCCCGGGCGGAAGTGATCGAATCGACCCCCATGGACCGTGACAAGATTGCCGAAGAGGTGGAGAAACGCCTGCGGGAGGACGGGGTACGAGATACCCGGGTGAAGGTGGACGAGCGGGGAGTCACCATCGACCTGGAGAATATCCAGTTCGCACCTGATTCTACGGAGCTGCTGACGGGAGAACAGGAAAAGCTCAACCGAATTGCCGAAATCCTGCGCCGATATCCCGACCGCGATTTGCTGATTACCGGTCACACCGCCATGGCGGGAACCCAGGAAGGGCGTATGCAGCTGTCACAGCAGCGTGCGCGGGTAGTCGGAAACTATCTGCTGGGCAGGGATATTCGCGAACCTGAACAGATAATTATTCAGGGTAAGGGGGCCCAGGAGCCGATTGCCGACAACTCAACCCCCGAAGGGATGCGGCGTAATCGCCGGGTGGAGATCACAATCCTGGAAAACTGAGCGAAATGCTTCGAAACTTGTGAGATTCAGACCCGTCTGGCATTTCGTACTTGAGATTAGGGCCGGAAGATACTACATTTAAAGCGGAGGATTCATGGATACTGGAGACCGTCTATACAAACGTATGCAGAGCACTGTGCACAGTCATACCCTTACTGCGGAAGAAAAAAAGAACAGACTGAAGCAGGATTTTATGCAGAGTGTGGCCGGTGTTCCGGTTGAGATGCTGGACGAACTGTTCGAAGTAATGTTTTTCGCTTCAAACCCGTCCGAGGACGAGCTGCTCCGGCAGGCCGAAGCAATTCCCGAATTAAGCGAACTGCTGTTGGAGTCGTTCGATGAAAGCCGCGATCCTTTCAGCCGCGAACAGTGGCATCAGATCGGTGAGATAGTATCCGATTTCGGAGTAGAGCTGGATGAATCTCTGCTCACTTATGTAATGGCCAAAGTGGTAGAGCGGGGAGCTATTTAATCTTGGAGGCAAAACGTATGGATAAAAGGAAGTCAGATATTCATGAGCATCAAAGTGCAATCGATGAGCTGGAGGTTTCGATAGAACGGCAAACCGCCGAGTTGGGCCGTTTGATTTTGCAGAATGACAAATGCGAGACCGAAGGGATTAAGGAACCGTTTTTAGTGGGGAAAGAGATTCAGGCGGAAATTGCGGCCAAAGAATCCCGCCGAGAGGATATCCGCAGTGCGCTGGAGAGAATGCGTCAGCTTGAGGAGCAGCTCCGGGAGTTGGAAGACGAGGACAAAACCTTTGAGAAAAGCCGCGCTGAGCTGATCGGATTGCTCGGTGCACACGGCTACCGGGTATATCGTACCGGATCACTCGAGGCGGAGAAATTCAATAAAATTTTTGAAGAAATCAATGAGTTAGATGCTCAGTTGAGTGAGAAAGAGCGGGCGGTGCAGAGTTTGTCCGTGGCTCAGGATGAGAAGAACATTTTCAAGAAACTGCCTGGTACTGCCAAAATCGCCATGCTGAAGAGCGGTATTGTGCGTCTTGAGAAGAAACGAGATGCGGCGCTGGCCCGGGCCGGAGAGCAACTGCTGGAAACCGCTGCGGTAGAAGAGATACCGGATGAACAGGTGCGCAGCGTTACCTCCAATATAAAACAGCAGGAAGACCGCCGGGAGGAACGTATTCAGCAGCGCGAGGCCTTGTCGCAAGAGAAGGAACGGCTCAATCAGCGGATAGAATCGCAAAGCGCCGCAGCTTCGCCTGAAAAAGCCTTGAAACAGCTCGAGAGTGAAATCAGCCGCCAACAGGAGCGTCTGTACCAGCAACACCAGCAGATCGGAAAGGCTTTTCTGCTGCAGCCGTCTCTGGAAAATGGCGGCGATGATGACCAGCAGGCGGTCTTGAACAGAATCCAGGAACTCGAATCGCAAAAACAGCAGCATCAGGACAAGGTGAATAAGCTGCAGTCGGAGCTGGAAATCGAAGAGCTGCAGGACGCTATGAAGAAGAAGGAAGAGCAGATATCACGTCTCGAGAAAAAGATCTCCGAAGAAAAACAGGAGGTCGAACAGATACGCGACGAACTCTCGGCCGACAACAACCGCATCACAGAGCTGCGCCGCATGGTCCAGAGCGATGAGAGCGGCCAGGCCGAAAAAAAGCCGGCCAAAAAGAGTTCTTCTTCGAAAAAGAAGAGCAGCGACGCCGCAGCCGAAGCAGCGGAGGCGGAGAAGCAGGAATAGTTCCGTACGTGGAATAAAAAGAGCAAGAAAAAGGGCCGGCTGGAAGTTCCAGTCGGCCCGATTTTTTTTACGCTCACACCGCGGCTGTGCATGCGGCCTCGCTGTGGGTGACAGCCGGCGGCTATACCCTGGGGCTAGACCCGGGCACGCTCGGTGTATTTAGTGTGCAGGTAGTGGTGACTGCGTTCGCCGAGGGGCTTGCTGAGATACTTTTCGTAGATCTCCTGAATCGCCGGATTCTCGTGCGATTTACGCAGCTTTTTGCCTTCATCCTCGGCGTAGATAGCCTGGATGCGCTTGTTCCGAACCTCATCGGTAGTAAAGCGCGGCTGTCCGCCGCCGCCGATACAGCCGCCCGGACAGGTCATAATTTCAACGAAGTGGTAGTCCGCCTCACCGGCCTGTATGCGGTCGATCAGCTTGGAGGCGTTGCCGAGCCCGTGGGCTACGGCGGTGCGCAGCTCCACCCCGTCCAGGAAGGCCCACTCTTTGAGCGGTTTCTCTATGGTCAGAGCGGCCTCTTTCACCCCTTCCAGTCCCATAATCGGAGTCACGTGCAGGTTGTCCACAGGCAGGGCCCGTCCGGTGACGATTTCGTAGGCGGTTCGCAGAGCCGCCTCCATTACACCGCCGGTGTTGGCGAAGATGTCCGCCGCACCGGAGGAGAGACCCAGCGGAGAGTCCATCTGGTCGTCTTCCAGGTTGTGGAAGTCGATACCGGCCTGTTTGATCATCCGTCCCAGCTCGCGGGTGGTCAGCACATAGTCGACGTCCTGGTACCCGCTGTCGTTCATCTCTTCGCGCTGTGCCTCGTACTTTTTGGCGGTACAGGGCATTACGGAAACCACCACGATGTCTTTCGGATCGATGTTGTTCTGCTCGGCGTAGTAGGTTTTGGCCATGGCTCCGAACATCTGCTGCGGAGACTTACAGGATGAGATGTTGGGCAGAATGCCGGGATAGAAGTGTTCGGCAAACTTGATCCATCCGGGTGAACAGCTGGTAAACTGCGGAAGCGCGGCTTCCTGCTTGTCCGCCAATACGCTCTTGAGGCGGGTCAGCAGCTCGGTACCTTCCTCCATAATGGTCAGGTCGGCGGCAAAGTTGGTGTCGAAGACCTTGTCGAAGCCGAGGCGCCGCAGGGCGCTGACCATCTTGCCGGTTACCAGGGTGCCCGGTTCGTAGTCGAAGCACTCGCCCAGGGCCGCGCGAATGGCGGGGGCGGTTTGTACGACTACGTGCTTGTCGGGATTGTCTATAGCTTCCCACACTCCGGGAATGTGGTTGTTCTCGGTGATCGCCCCCACGGGGCACACCGCCGCACACTGCCCGCATTGTACGCAGACCACTGTGTCGAGGTTCTGCGCGAATGCCGGACCGATGACGGTGGCATAGCCGCGGTTCTGGGCGGCCAGCGCGCCGACGTTCTGCACGGCTTTACACACCTCCATACAGCGGCGGCACTTGATGCACTTGCCCGTGTCGCGGACCAGGGCCGGAGTGCTTTCATCGAAGTACTGTTTTGGTTTTTCACCGTTGTAGGTTATGTCTTTAATACCGAGCTTGTTGGCCACTGCCTGTAGTTCGCAGTCTTCACCGCGTTCGCAGAGCTGACAGTCGCCTTCGTGTTCACTCAGCAGAAGCTCCACCACGGCCTGGCGGGCGGCCCGCACCCTGGCACTGGTGGTTTTCACCACCATGCCGTCGCGCACAGGGGTCGAACAGGAGGCCACCAGGTTCTTGGCCCCCTCAACTTCGACTACACACATGCGGCAGGCGCCCAAGGGTTCCATACCTTCCAGATAGCAGAGAGTGGGAATATCTATATTCACCTTGCGGGCTGCTTCCAGAACTGTAGTTCCCGCTTCCACTTCAGTTGTAATGTTGTCTATTGTAATCTTCATTATACACTACTCTCCGTTTTTGCAGGGGTTTTGCCGTAATCGCAACGCAGGCAGCGCTCGCACTGCCGGATGGCAACGCTCTCGCACCAGCTGCGTTCAACCTCTTCAAAGTTGTTCTTTCTGCGGTCGATTTCGATAGCCGGCATTTTTTCACGCGGATAGGGCACCGGTTCTGCATCCGGATCGTAAGAAGTGTCAACCTCTTTGTCCTCGCGCCAGAAGGCGTGGGTTTCACCGGTCAGGTATTGGTCGATTCCCACCGCCGCTTTCTCGCCATCGCCGATTGCCGATACAACCGAAACGGGTCCGGATGCGGCATCGCCGCCGGAGAAGATCCAGTCGACCGAAGTTTGGCCGGTCAGCGGGTTGGTTTTGATGAAACGGTTTTCACCCATATGCAGGTCGAACTCGCCGGCAAACTGGCTGGAGTCGATCTGTTGTCCGATAGCAATAATGACCTGGTCGGCTTCGACGATGAAGTTCTGCTGGTCCGACTGCTTGGGCCGTCGGCGTCCGCTGCGGTCGAATTCGCCCAGCTGCATGCAGGCGCAGGTTACCCCCTTGACCTTGCCGACGCCGTTTTTCTCGATGGCGATGGGCTGGGTGAGGGTTTTCAGCTTTACGCCTTCCAGCAGCGCCTCTTCAATCTCTTCGGCGTAAGCGGGCATCTGTTCCTGGGTTCGACGGTAGAGGATAGTGACCTCTTCGGCGCCGAGTCGGATTGCGGTGCGGGCGGCATCTACGGCTGCGTTTCCGCCGCCGATAATGACCAGCTTTTTACCCACCGGTACCGAGCCGCGGATGTTGTACTGCTTCAGGAAGTCGATTCCCTGGACCACACCTTCGGCCTCTTCGCCCGGTATACCCATTGGCATGTTCACCGGTGCACCGATTCCGAGGAATACCGCTTCGTATCCCTGGGACCGCAGTTCTTTCAAGGTGAAATCACGGCCGAGCTGGCTGTCGGTAATGATGTTCACACCCATGTTTTCGATCATACGCACTTCCCGGGCCAGGGTTTCTCTGGGCAGACGGTAAGCGGGAATGGTTTGTACCATCATACCTCCGGGGCGCTGTTCGGCCTCGAAGACCGTCGGCGAATAGCCCAGGCGGGCCAGGAAGTAGGCACAGGAGAGGCCGGCCGGACCGGCGCCGACAATGGCGATTTTACGTTTGGCATTGGCCGCACTCTCGCGAATTTCCGGGAGTTGAATGGTTACCTCCTGGTCGACCATAAATCGTTTGATTCCGCGGATGGCCACCGGATCGTCCAGGGTGGCGCGGCGGCACTTCTCTTCGCAGGTGTGGAAGCATACGCGGGCACAGACAGCGGCGAAGGGGTTGCGTTCGCGGTGCAGCCGCAGGGCTTCGGCGTAACGTTTTTCACCGACCAGCGAAACGAATCCGGGCACGTCTACTCCGGCCGGACAGGCGCTCTGACAGGGCGCTCTAACCAGACCGGCACATACGCCGGCTTCGCAGTGTTTGTCGCGGATGTGTTCTACATATTCCTGCCGAAAGTGGCGGATGGTCGAGAGGACGGGGTTCGGAGCCGTTTGCCCTAGACCGCAGAGGGCGGTGTCCTTGATCTGCTCGCCCAGTTCGATCAGGCGTTCAATATCGCCTTCCTGGCCGTCACCTTCGGTGATGCGGGTGAGAATTTCGAGCATCCGTTTGGTTCCGACGCGGCAGGGAGTACACTTTCCGCAGGACTCTTCCTGCACGAATTCGAGAAAGTAGCGGGCCACGTCGACCATACAGGTGTCGTCGTCCATTACAATCAGTCCGCCGGAGCCCATGATGGCACCGAGTTCGCTCAGCGTATTGTAATCCAACGGTACATTCAGATACTGCTTGGGAATACAGCCGCCGGACGGTCCGCCGATTTGGGCGGCCTTGAACTGCTTGCCTCCGGGGATTCCTCCGCCGATGTCGTAAATCAGTTCACCGAGGCTGGTTCCGATCGGTACTTCGACCAGACCGCTGATGTTGATAGCACCGGCCAGCGCAAATACTTTGGTGCCCTTGCTCTCTTCGGTACCGAAGGAGGCGTACCAGCCGGATCCCTTATCTATAATGGCGGCAACGTTGGTGTAGGTTTCCACATTGTTCAGCAAACTCGGTTTGTCCCACAGGCCTTTTTGGGCCGGGAATGGCGGACGGGGTCGCGGTTCGCCTCGTTTTCCTTCGATTGAGTGAATGAGCGCGGTTTCTTCACCGCAGACAAAGGCCCCCGATCCCATTCTTATTTCCAGGTCGAATGAGAAATCGGTGCCCATAATGTTTTCACCGAGTAGTCCGGCCTCACGGGCCTGTTCCAGGGCTTGGCCGAAACGGCTGACTGCCAGCGGATACTCGGCGCGGACGTATACAAAGCCGCGGTCGGCTCCCACTGCATACGCGGCTAAGGTCATACCCTCGATCAGGCTGTGCGGGTCGCCTTCGAGGACGCTGCGGTCCATGAACGCTCCGGGGTCGCCTTCGTCGGCGTTACACAGTACGAACTTCTCATCGCCCTCGGCTTTGCTGGTGAACTCCCATTTCAGCCAGGTCGGGAAACCGGCGCCGCCGCGCCCGCGCAGTCCGGAATCCTTTACCTCTTGGATAACCTGCTGCGGGGTATACTGGGAAAGTGCTTTTGCCAGCGCGGAATACCCGCCTACGGCAATAAAATCATCCAGATTCAAGGGATCGATATATCCGCAGTTCCGCAGTACGATCCGGGCCTGCCCGCTGTAGAACTCTACCTTGTCGGCGGTATCCACCTGCCGGTTGTCGGAAAAGTTGCGGTGGGTGAGATGTTTTACCACCTCTTTTTTCTTGAAATGCTTCTGAACGATTTCTTCGGCATCTTCGGGCTTTACACCCTCGTAAAAGACTTCCTCGGGTTTAATCAGCAGGACCGGGCCTTTTGCGCAGGGCCCTAGACATCCGGTTTCCTTAATCGGCACCGCGACGCCCGCGGCTTCAAAGGCCTTTTCCAGTGCATCCTTTACCTCGAGGGCCCCTGATGCGATACAACCGGCACCGGCACACAGGTGAATTACCTGTTCGGTGTCGGGGCGGGACTTCCGAGCCGCCTTCTGACGTTTCTCGAGATCTTTGACCGACTGAATTTTTATGTTGGCTTCCATTACTCTTCCTCCCCTTCGCACGGTTCAGAGACCCGGTAAGGGACCAGAAGGTCCTTTACCTTCGATGGTTTTACGCGCTGATAGACGTGGTCGTTGATCATTACGACGGGTGCAAGACCACAGGCTCCGAAGCAGCGTCCCACTTCAAGGCTGAATACCCGGTCTTCGGTCGTTCCGCCGACCTCGATTTCGAGATAGTCTTGAATTGCTTCCAGAACCTCTTTACCTCCGCGAACGTAGCATGCGGTACCCAGACATACCCTGACGATATTTTTACCGCGCGGGATGGTGGAGAAGTAGGAGTAAAAGCTGACTACTCCGGCGACTTCACTGTAAGGAATGTTGAGTCGCAGGCTCACTTTTTTGAGAACCGGTTCGGGGAGATAACCGAACAGGTTTTGGGCGGTTTGCAGGACGGGAATCAAGGCCCCTTTTACACCGGAAAATGTATCAATGATCTCATCGATCCGGTTGGCCATCTCTTCCTCAGAGAGTTGATCGCTGCAACAGGCCCCCTGGTCTGTTTGTTTCTGATCTAGCTGTGCATCCACTGCCATAGATCACCCTCCTTATGTTTTATAGCGCAGTGCGCTTGGTTACCGGTGATCACACTTATTTTGCTCAGCTCTGAAGTACAAAAAAATTAATATACTGTTTATTATTACTACAAAAAATTAAATATTTACTTTTTTTAATATAATATTGAACCAAAAAAGCCTGATTATGTGAAAGAGCTCACTTATTACTGCATTTATAAGATATCATGGAACCAGCTATCTGTCCAAAAAAAAACAATAAATTGATGCAAAAAAGAACAAAGATGATAAGGTGTGAATACACAGCAAATATTTGAAATCCTTGTTTCGTAATTCTCAGAAATGGAGCATACTGTTGTGGGAAGCCCAATAGGAGCGTGGAAATGAAAGGCATATCTATCGATGCGCTGCCGCAACCGGCAATGGTGATAGACAGCGCTCTTACAATTCAGTTCGCAAATCAGCGCTTCGTGCAGCTGCTCGGGTATCAGAATGAGCGTATGTTTGCAGGACTGCCGCTGCACAGCCTGATGCCCGTTACAAAACTGGACAGCGGACAGGAGTTTGCCGCAGATATCGGTCATGCTGATGGCCATACCATC
>CAZRWN010000041.1:0-10587 GCA_964603735.1 uncultured Sediminispirochaeta sp.
AAGCGAAAAAGGATTGGAGACACTGATTGTCGAGCCGACGAAGCTGCAGGATTCTTGGAAAACAAGGCATGCGAATCTGAAAAAGACTTATCCGGAAGTGAAGAAATATGAAACGGCAAAGCTCTGAATACCTAACCGGTCTGGTACGGGAGTTGGTGAAATACCCGTCCGAAACAACATGGCTGGAGTTCAAGCATAACAACGTTAATCCACAGGAAATCGGCGAATACATTTCCGCCCTATCCAACGCCGCCGCAGTGGAGAGTAGGCCAAAGGCGTATATACTCTGGGGAGTGGACAACGATTCCCGCCATATCGTGGGCACTCAATTCAATTTCGCTACCGCTAAAAGGGGAAACCAGCCTTTAGAGAGCTGGCTTCTGCAGTTGCTTCAGCCACGGGTTCATTTTTGCTTTGAGGAAGTGCCGATTGAAGGTAAGCTGGTCGTTCTGCTTGAAATCGACAGTGCGTCGCACCGTCCGGTTGCGTTCAGCGGAAAAGAACACATTCGGGTTGGAGAAGTGAAGAAGCCGTTAAAAGAGGCACCTGAAATAGAGCGCCGCCTCTGGAGAATCTTTGACACAGTCCCCTTTGAAGAAATGATCGCGCTGGAACGGGTCAGTGCAGATGATGTACTGAAATTGCTCGATTACCCGAGTTATTTTGATCTCATGGATATACCTTTACCCGCGAATAGGGACGAGATTCTAAGAGCACTTGCTGATGACAAGTTGATTCGCGGTTGCGATGCGGGCGGTTGGAATATAACGAACCTGGGCGGAATGCTATTCGCCAAACAACTGAAGGATTTCCATCGATTGCGGAGAAAATCCGTACGAGTTGTTCAGTATCGTGGTGTTGGTAGAACCGAGACGTACAAGGAGCAGGAAAGCGATAAGGGATACGCAGTCGGTTTTGAAGGTTTGATACAATACATTAATGGGTTATTGCCTACCAATGAAGTGTTGGGCAAGGCACTGCGAAAGAATATTCCAATGTATCCTGAAATTGCCATACGGGAACTGGTTGCCAACGGTTTGATTCATCAGGATTTTTTGGTGAAGGGTGCCGGACCGATGGTTGAAATATTTGATGATCGTATTGAAATTACCAATCCCGGGAAGCCCCTGGTGGATATCCAACGGTTTTTAGATACACCGCCCAAATCCCGCAACGAGACCTTGGCCTCGCTTATGCGGCGGCTGGGAATTTGTGAAGAACGCGGAAGTGGAATTGATAAAGTGGTTTTTCACATAGAAATGCACCAGCTTCCAGCTCCTTTGTTTGAGATACCTGAGGGTTTCACCCGAAGCGTTCTTTTCGCTCATAAAGACCTGAAAGAGATGGACAAGGCAGACAGGGTGCGGTCGTGCTACCTTCATTCGTGCCTCCGTTATGTAACTCGGAAAAAAATGACCAATCGTTCTATCAGGGAAAGATTCGGCATAGCCGAACAGAATGCGGCAACCGCTTCAAAACTTCTCAATGAAGCGGTTGAAACTGGATTGATTGTAATTGAAGATACGAATGTAGGTACCCGTAGTCGTAGCTATCTTCCGTTCTGGGCTAAACCTGAAGGATATGACTCGAAAATTGTTTGATAGTTGTTTGATAAAAATAGGGTTTGATTCTATATATAGCGTCTTACAGAAGGATAAACACTATATAAAGTGCTTTCTGGCAATTATTTTGTTTGATGGTTGTTTGATGGAGTTTTTATGATAAGTAACACTGATATCTCCGAAAAAGGATTGGAGACACTGATTGTCGAGTCACTCACCAGCGAGGCGGGCTATGTTCATGGCAGCAACGAAGACTATAGCCGCGAGCATGTAGTGGACCTGGCCAAACTGCGGGAGTTCATTGAGGCCACTCAGCCGAAAGCTGCCGAAGCGTTGCAGCTGGATCAGGAGCGCCCACAGCGGACGCAGTTTCTGCATCGCTTAGATGCGGAGATAGCCAAGCGCGGAGTGATCGATGTGCTGCGAAAGGGGATCAAGCATGGGGCGGTGAGTTTGGAGCTATTCTACGGCACACCGACACCGGGCAATACCAAGGCAGCCTGGCTGCATGCGGCCAATATCTTTAGTGTGACTCGACAGCTGCGCTACAGTCAGAATGAAACAAAGCTTGCCCTGGACTTAGGACTGTTTATCAATGGTCTGCCGGTGGCGACCTTCGAATTGAAAAACTCGCTGACCAAGCAGACCGTAGACGACGCCGTACGGCAGTACAAGCGGGACCGCAGTCCCAACGAACCGCTGTTCAAATTTGGTCGATGCATGGTGCATTTTGCCGTCGACGATCATGAGGTACAGATGTGCACTCACCTCAAGGGCAAGGACTCGTGGTTTTTACCCTTTAACCAGGGGTGGAATAATGGGGCCGGAAACCCGCCCAACCCTAATGGGATGAAGACCGACTACCTCTGGAAGTGGATTCTCACTAAGCCAGGCCTGACCGACATATTGGAAAACTATGCGCAGATCGTGGAGGAGAAGGACGAACGTGGGCGGAAGAAACATCCGGTGCAGATATTTCCCCGCTATCATCAGCTGGATGTTGTTCACAAGCTCTTAGCCGATGCAGCTGACAAGGGCGCTGGCCATAAATACCTTATCCAGCATTCGGCGGGCAGCGGTAAGAGTAATTCCATTGCCTGGCTGGCTCATCAGTTGATCGGCCTTAAGAACGGCAGCCAGAATCTCTTTGATTCAGTTATTGTCATTACCGACCGGCGGGTGCTGGACAGGCAAATTCGCAATACGATCAAACATTTTGCCCAGGTACCCTCGGTAAGACTTTTAATGATCGCTTCGGGAATATTGCCTGGGAGGATGAGGACCGGATCCGTAAAGTAATTACCGAAGAAATTCCGGCCAGGGTGAAAGCCGACCAAGCGTACCAAAATGCCATAAAAAACAGCAGCAAGTCAGCAGCCCGCCTGGAGCATGACCGGGCATTAGAGAAGGTGGTCATAGAAATGCTTTCGGACCACACCGAATTGTTTAAGCAGTTCAGTGATAATCCGGAGTTCAAGAAGTGGCTGGCTGATACGATCTTTGGGGTTACTTATGAAGAGTCGGCGTAATGAGTGGGGGATGGAATGTTGCTCGCAATAAATGAGCCGAAATTGCATTAATACTCCAAAAAATAAAATAAGAAAAAATTGTAAATTAAGGTGTATTGTGTTAGTGTAAGGTACAGGCAACATAGGAGGTTCATATGTCGAGTCTGCTTGTCAATCTTACATCAGTGCTGCCGTACAGCACCGCAGCAACAGAACCAGTTCAAGATAAAAAAGTTATTGTCCGCTGTAGGAAGGACATCATAGCTTTTCTCAGCCAGTTAGAGGAACTGCAAAAAGAGAGCAGCAAGGTAAAGGATAAGGCGCTGGATGAATTCAAGGCCGAAATCGGCGCCGAACGGTTCTTAGATATCGCTCCGGCCTTGAGTAGAATGGATATAATTGACCCTATCAGGGTTTCCGAGTCCGAATACATTCTCCGTCGGAGGGAGAAGCTCTACAGTCTTCACGGAGCGGAGATTAAGGCCATTATTAAACGGATCCGTAAAGGCTTCTACGACCCGTCCTTCGGGGCATAAGGGGACGCGAATAGTTCATAAAAAAGCCCGCTCAACAGCGGGCCTTTAGTGGTGAAGCCGGCTGAGGATGAATATCGACTATCTACTCAGCCCCCTCACGCTTCTTAGAAAACAACCTCACTGTTAGCTTCTTGACCGGGTCGTAGAAGAACAGCAGCATCAGGATGAGGAACAGCACGAAGGAGATGGGGCGGGTGAAGAACTCGCCGAAGGCTCCGTCGGTTTTGATCAGGCCGATTCTGAGGTTCTCTTCGATCATGGGGCCGAGGATGAGGCCCAGAATAACCGGCGGCAGCGGCATATCGGCCTTTTCCATGAAAAAACCGACTAAGCCGAAGACCAGCACTATGCCGACATCGAACAGGTTGTTGGCCAGGGCGTACGATCCGATGATCGAGAATACCAGCACCGCCCCCAGTACAATATTGCGAGGAAAGCGTAAAATTACCCGATAGGCCTTAATTCCCAGAGCACCGATAATCAGCAGAAATACCTGCGAAATCAGCCCGACCGTAAAAATCTGATTGACAAGAAAGCGCTCATCCTCGAATACCATTGGCCCCGGAGTAAGGCCGTACATCATCATTGCCCCCAGCAAAATCGCAGTGATGGTGTCGCCGGGAATTCCGAATACCAGCGCCGGAATCCAGGTGCCGCCCAGAGAGGCGTTGTTCGCGCTGGTCGGAGCAATAACGCCTTCCTCATATCCGGTTCCGAATTTTTCCGGATGCTTAGAGGTCTTTTTCCCGACACCATATGCAATCCAGGCGGCCATATCGGCACCGGCGCCGGGAAGCGCGCCGACCAGGTTGCCGATTACGGAAGACTGCAGAATCAGGCGTTTGCTCTTTAGCAGAATTTTGCCAACCGAACGAAAAGTGATACTGATATTTTCCGTGATAGAGGGAGTTTTCATATTATCAGGACTGATGACTGAGCGGAAGACCTCCGAGAGACCGAACAGTCCTATCATTACCGGGATAAAGCCGATGCCGCCCATAAGGTTCTCGTTGCCGAACGCAAACCGGGGGTAGCCGGTGGTAATATCGACGCCGATAGTAGACATCAGTACGCCGATAACTGTAGCGATCAGCCCCTTCAGGGTTGATCCCTTGGTGATGATAGCGCTCATAGACAGACCGAGGCAACCGAGCCAAAAGTATTCGAAGTGGGAAAAAGTAAGGGCAAACTCGGCAAGAAACGGGGCTATAGTCATCAGAATGACAATTCCTATAACTCCGCCAATGACCGAACAAATCAAATCCAGGGCAATTGCCATAGGGCCTTTGCCTTGCTTAGTCATTTCGTAGCCGTCTAAAATAGCCGCTCCGGAGGCAGGTGTGCCGGGGATGCGCAGGAAGGTAGCCGGAATATCGCCGGCAAAAATTGCGGTAAAACTTACCCCCAAGATCATGGCAAGGCCGGCAATCGGCTGCATGTGGTAGGTAATCGGCACTATCAGCGCAACCGCCATGGTGGCGGTTAGTCCGGGAATCCCCCCGACAAAAATTCCCAGAAACATCGCCATAATCCAGGGAAAAAGTACATCAATCTGCAAAACACTCGTTATATATTCCATAGTATACCTCTTATAGTATTCCCGCAAGTACGCCGTAGGGCAGTGAAATGGTAAACAAATAACCGAACAACAGCTGGATAACTAAGATCAATGTTGCTGCTGCAATGATGTTTTTCCACCATGGAACTTTGAGTCTCCACATTAAAATAGTCAGTACGATTAAACTCGTCACTATGAAGCCCAATATTTCAAACATAAAAATGTAAAAAAGCATCAGTGCAACGACCAGGAGGATATTGATACCTCCCCAGCTCTTGATTCCGTTCCACATTTTTCGCACTGTAATCGCCTCGAATTGTTCCTGTTTTTTAAATCCGATTACTAGCTCCATGACTCCGAAAACTATTAGTAAGACTGTCAGAACATTCGGGAAAAACTCCGGTCCGGGGGCTCCCTTCGACCCCAGGCCTTGAGGAAATTCAGAGGTGAGCTTTCGGAATATGCCGGCAATAATGAGACATATGATTCCGATACTATGTTCCTGATTGAAGTATATTTTGCGCATGCTGGCACCTCACATGTATAAACTGTGTAGTAATTGAGGAGACGGCCGCCGCTGCCGCCGTCTCCCCCTGTTCAAATTATAACCCGACCTTTACTCGCCGTAACCCGAAATTTCGAAGATTTCTTCCAAACCGCGGTAGGTTTCCATCATAAAGTCCATGTATTCTTCGCCATCTCTAATTTTGATGCCGAAACCGTTTTTGTTCATGAACTCTTTGTAGGCATCTGATTCTACTACTTCGAGCATGTTTTCGCGTAGAATTTCCACTCGTTCCTGGGGGGTGTCGAGGGGAACTGCAAAGCCTCTCCAGGTACCATATGACCAGTCGATTCCCTGTTCTTTCAGGGTCGGAACCTCATCGAACTGAGGGTTGCGTTCATTAGCCATGATTCCGAGGCATTTAATTTTTCCGGCCTCTACTTGCGGAGCTGCTTCAGGGTAGCTGCAGGTAATTACATCGACGTGTCCGCCCATCATTTCGGTAATAGCAGGAGCGGCACCCTTGGTCGGAATGTATTTCACTCTGTCCGGATCGATACCGACTTTGTTGAGCAGACCGATGCGGGCCAGGTCCCAGACTGTGCCGGTACCGCTGCCGGAGAAGCGGAAAGTACCGGCCGGTTCTTCACGAATTGCATCCAGCAGTTCCTCTACATTATCGTAAGGTGCATCGGCATCAACCAGTACCGCCGCAGCGTCCTGGTTGAACTGCAGAATCGGAATGTAATCTTCAGGTGTGATGTCAGAGTAACCGAGATAATTCAATGTACATACTTCGAAGGTCAGGTTACCAATGGTATATCCGTCAGCTTTTGCATTTGCAGCAGCTTGATGGCCGACTGCACCGTTTCCACCGGTCTTGTTGGATACCTTCACCTGCTGTCCGATAACTTCGGTCAACTCGTCAGCCATAAAGCGGGCTATTCGGTCGGTTCCACCGCCGGCTGCCCATGGACAGATGAGGGTGATTGGCTGGTTAGGATATGCTTCCTGTTGGCCTTCGGCTGCCGCCCAACCTCCGAGAATCAGAAGCGCCATGATGATAAAAATTGCACGTTTCATAAAATTGCCTCCATTTTTATTCTTAATTAGCACTACGTGCTAATATTGCACACTTAATTGTGTTGTTTGGGATCGTATACATAGTTCACGAGCTTCACATCGATCCCCTCGATTTCAATTTCTACCTTGTCGCCGTCCTGCATCGCTAAGCAGTGGTGGGGAGTTCCGGTGCTGATGACATCGCCGGGGTAGAAGGTCATGCATTGCGAAAGGTATGAGACTATGAAGGCGCTGCTGAAAATCTGGTTGGCAGTGCTGTCCTCCTGCACCATCTCGTCGTTGAGGAAAGTGCGGATGGTTGCCTTTTCAATATCGATTTCGGTGTCCACCACCGGCCCGAAACTGGTGAAGGTATCGAAGCCCTTACAGCGGGTTACGATCGAGGGAGTGTGGCTGATTATTCGTTCGGTCACGTCGTTAAAGGGCATCACGCCGAGCACATGCTCCGGGACTTCTTCCGGGTTGATGTCGTAGATGGTGTCCTTGATGATCAGTCCCATCTCTCCCTCATAATCTACCTGCTGTGCTACTCGCGGATACACGATGTTTTCTCCCGGATTGATAATCGAGGAGGGCGGTTTCATAAAATGGGCCGGCTCCTTCGGTACTTCCCGGTTGATCTCTTTTATATGTTCGATGAAGTTCATACCGACACACACGATCTTCGATGGTTCGCAGGGCGTCAGCAGTTTGACCGCGTCCAGTTCGTACTTTTGGCCCGTTTTGCTGAATTCGTTAAAAATAGATCCCTCTACCTCCAGGATTTGTGTTCCTTCGAGGATACCGTGGGCAACCAGGCCGTCTTTTTGCTTAAATCTTACAAATTGCATTATTACTTCCTTACTCTGTTTACAGCATGTTCAGCTTTTTCAGTTCGCTTCGAATGGCATCTTTTTCCTTGTCAGTGGCCGGAATAAAGGGGGCTCGTGGGTATGCCTTTAAAATTCCGCGAATCTCGAGCATTGCGTATACCGCCAGCTGGGTCGATCGGGCCAGGTACATTATCTCGCGTACCCGATTGACGGTGAACTGGGTTTTACGGCAGGCTTCGTAATCGTTGCGCATTCCTTCCGCGTACATCTGCGTGCAGATTTCGGGAAATGCATTGCCTAAACCGGGGATAAAGGCCTCGCAGCCGAGAGCTCGGGCAGAGAGCCACAGCGCCTCCGTGCCGAGGGTAATGTCAAAGTTCTCATCCTTCAGCTTGCGGTGATAATCGGCATGTGTGAGCAGGTCGAAGGTGGCATCTTTGACACCATGCACTCCGTCGGCCTTCAGCTGCATGAGTAAATCCTCGCTCATTTCATAGCCCTGAAACTTCGGATTGTTATATACATACACCGGGATGTCGACCGCCTTTATCAGATCGCCGAAAAAATAACGCAGGCTGTCATCCTTGTGGGTGAAGTAGTAGGGACCAACTGAGGCCACGGCATCAGCTCCGGCCCTTTCGGCATGTTGTGCGAGATCGACCGAATGATAATTGTTGGTAGTACCTACCATCACTATGACCGGAATTTTTCCTCCGGCTATCTGCATTACTGTTTCGGTGACCTGTTTACGCTCTTCCAGTGACATCAAAGCCCCACTGCCGTATGAGCCGCATATGAACAAGCCGTGCACATGGTCGACTAAAAACGTGGTCAGGGTTTTCAATCCGTCAATGTCGAGGTTTCCGTCCTCAGTGAACGGTGTCAACATCGGGGGTACAACCCCCTTCATCTTAAACATTGTAACTCCTCCTATGAGTTCGGGAATATGTGTGGCCTTACGAAAGCAGGCCCGCTTTTTGCGCTAGGAACAGCGCACCCTTTATACTGAGTGAACTAATTTCATCTTCAGTCGTAATTTTCTTTATGTCGGTTTGTATTTGCAGTTTCTCTCTGAACAAATATTCATAAATATTGCACCTGTGCTCCGAGCCGATAAACAGATAGCTCGAATTGGTAGGAAACTTCATTTCCGAGAATTGGCTCAGGGCTTTACTGTCCTCAGCGGCAATTACCGATTCGACAAACAGTTTGCGCTCGTACCATTCTGTTTTGAGCAGGGTGTCGTAGAAACGGGGGAGCAGCAGGGCCCGCAGAAATCCAGCCGATTGGGTAATATCGTAGGCAAAATTTACCAACTCATTATCGAAGTAGGTTTTGTCGTTGAAGTTGTCCTGCGCCCGCACCGATTTGCCGATAAAAGTCTCTTTTAGAATTGCCTCATACACCTGCCCGGAAACAGTGGTCAGGCTTCCGGCTATCTTTTCCTCGGCGGTAATCGGGATACACTTCATGTGCGAAGAGAGGACTATCACCGTTGTAGGCAGATTCAGCGAGTAGGAGCTCAGTATACCGGCTACCTGGGTCTCTTCGCCCCGCATGAAATCCAGATAATGGGCTTCGGTTTTGGTGGTGGTTTTGGGTTCGTATCTGTTTTTCACTCCCCGGACGAAATAGACCGGCTTGTCGATTGGAAAGATGCTGGTGTCATGCACTTTGGTGATGTTGTCGGCCAGCGCCTGCATTCCCGCCGGCGCCCACAGGTGCGGCAGCTCTCTCAGGCCTATTTCGGAGGTAATCATTCCGGATGAAATAATGAACTCAATGTCTTCCGACTGGAGCCCCGCCTGTTCGACGGCCGTATAGTACGCTTGCTGCAGTCCGCTCTTGAGAGTTTCAGTGCTGCCGGTAGCCGCTGTGTCTTTAACGCCGACCTTCTTTGATGCTTTTCCGAGTACATTGCCGGCCTCGTTCACAATATATACGCGAGAATTGGTGGTGCCGCAGTCAATAGTTGCTATATACATCGTTCTCTCCTCATTCTTTTCCTCAATACTTCAAATACGATAAGGACTGCCGGGTGGTTTTGAGCCGTTCGGCGCCCTCTTTTCCGCGACGTATGCAGAGCGCGGTGAAGAGAGTGCCGACAATAGTCGACTGCACTATTCGCGATACGATTGCATCCGTGCGGTAGTTCATCTCCTCAACGTGTGTGCACAGAGTGATATCGGCCGCCTGGGACAGGGGGCAGTCGTTCGATCCGGTCAGCGCGATTACCATGGCAGTTGCGCTGGCTTTTTCCGCCTGCACGACAATATCCTTGGTTTCACCGGTATGCGAAATGCAGAAGAGTACATCCCCTTCGCGCAGGTTGCTGAGCACAACTGCATTCACATGCGAATCCGTAGAGAAGTAGGCGTCTAATCCAATTGCGTTGAACTTGAAAAAAGCATCGGACGCTACCGCGGCAGAGGCCGCATAGCCCAGACAAAAAATCCGTTTTGAGTTATACAAGGCCTCTACTGCCTTTTCTAAAATCCCATCCTCTAAATAGGCCAGGTTTTCCTGCAGTCCGCGAATGGAGCCCTGAAACACCTTCTTCTTTACTTCCGCCACATCGTCGCTCTCAATGATATCTTCGTAGGCGTGATATAGCGACTTGCCGGCAATCTCGGTGGCCAGAGTGACTTTGAAGTCGTGATAGTTGGAAAAGCCCAACAGCCGGTAAAACCGCACCAAGGTGGATTCGCTCTTGATTCCGGTACTGTTTGCCAGTTTGGTGATAGACATCTTGAAGGCTTCTTCCGGATGTTTGAGTATAAACCTGGCAATTTTTTGCTGAACCGGAGTCATGTCCTTCAACTTCTCCCGAATCGTAGGAATGACCGGCGGCACATCGAAAGCAATATTTTTTTCTTTATTCATTTAATAAGCTTTCCTAAGAAAAAATTTCTTTTTCTGTTATCAGTGTAGGACGACTTTTCCCATCTGTCAAGAAATAATATTTGCACCCCTTTGCTACTCTACTAAGCTTACGTAGAAACCTCTGTAGCGGAAAACAGCAT
>CAZRWN010000041.1:10687-12556 GCA_964603735.1 uncultured Sediminispirochaeta sp.
CCCCTTTGCTACTCTACTAAGCTTACGTAGAAACCTCTGTAGCGGAAAACAGCATAGCCCTGAAAGAGAATCTCAACGCCCTGAAGCAAATTTCCGACGAAAACCGCGAACCCCTGATGCAACCATCACCCAGCTGGAAGCGGGGACCGAGAACTTGGATACTACGGTTCTAAAGTTTACTGCAATCGGCAAAAGTCTGGATGAATTGCTGCGCCGGATTGAAGCTGGCGAGGGGAGCATGGGCAGCGTGATGGAGGACGAGGAACTCTACACCCGCTTGATCCGCTCACTAGAAGAGGTCGAAACGCTCGTAAAAGATATCCGGGAGAATCCCGACAAATATATGTCAGTGAAGCTGTTTTAGAGGCAGCTCTTCGAACGGCTGTGGGCAACACGCCGCTGGCCCGCCGCCTCGAGGCAATGGGATCTTTCTGTTATACATTCTCCTTTGGAAATCTGATGGTAAATACAGGCGCAGGGTAGCGCTGCAGCTCCACCTCGCCGTCCAGCTCTTCGGTGAGTGAGGTGATAAGACTCAGGCCAAGTGAATCCGATTGCGAAACCGAGATATCCTCGGGAAAGGGATTGCCGCTGTTTGACAGCTCGAGCCGGTAGTGGCGCTGGTCTTCGGTTTGGTTGAAACACACCGTGAAGCGAGGTTTTTTCTCATGGTTAAAACCGTATTTAATTGCATTCGAGGCAACCTCATTCACTATGATCCCGATATAAATAGCCGTTTGAGTTGGCAGCTTTATATTGTCAACCTTATTGACAATTTCAATTGCCTGGTCGGTAAAATAAGAGAAGATGGTACTGAGCAATTCCTTTAGGTAACCGGCCATGTCGATTTCTCGATATCCTTCACTCCGGTTTAAAAATTCATGTACATACCGGATTGCTTCGATCTGATACCTTATTTCATCCAGATCATCGTTGCGGCCATCTTCAGCCTCTTTTTGCATAATAAGCGATGAGATCATCATGAGATTGTTTGCAATTCGATGGTTTAACTCTCGCATGAGCAGGTTCTTTTTCTCCAGTTCGTTTTCTAACCGGCGGCATCTCTGATCAGTTTCGGTAATATCGACGAGCGAGAGCTGCCACTGTTTGAGTTGTCCGTTGGCCTCAACATTGGCACACACATCTGCGCGCAGCCATTGAGCGCAATGATTCCGGCGCCTTGCCATTTTCAACTCTGCAGTCTGTGGCTTTCCGGTAGTTACAGTATTCTGGAGGGCCTGCACCATAGCCCCATGGTAGTCGGTGTCGATAAAATCAATGAAAGTAGTTTGAGTATGGATTTCGCCCGGAGCCCCTATCAGTTCCATTCCCCTGGAGTTTATAGCTGAGATACTTGCCGCGGGAGTGAGCGTGATCAATCCACAGGGCGCATGTTCATAAATGCCGGAGAATGTGCGAGGGTTAACCTTCGTCCTTGTAGGGTTTTCGGCAACCTGCACTGACTGATATTCTCCTCGTTTTTTATTCATAGCTTTTTCCTCCTTGTGGTATACTCGATTCTCTTACGATTCTTCCGGAAACACTGCGAACTGCTTCTTTAATGAGCGGGATCAACGGCGGAACTACACTCAATGATCGAACGCCGATTTCATACAGCACACGCTCGGTATAATCCGGATATCCGGCCAACTCTCCGCATACGGAGAAGGGTAAATGGGGAGCACCTTGCGTGGCTAATTTCATCAGTTGGAAGATGACATCATGGGTGTCGTTGAAATAGTCGGCTACAGAGCTGTTTTCCCGGTCGGCAGCGAAGGCATACTGAGTGAGGTCGTTTGTTCCGAAACTCATGAAATCTGCATAGTGCGAAATTGACTGGGTATTCAATGCTGCGGCCGGAGTTTCGAT
>CAZRWN010000041.1:12656-23856 GCA_964603735.1 uncultured Sediminispirochaeta sp.
AGTTTCGATTCCTTCTAAGCCCAGCAATAGGCGCCGGGCTAAATCGCGGATATCATCAGCTTTCTGGTTTGCGATTTCCGATTCCGATAGCCGGAAACGCTGTTCCCACCACAAAAATACCTTCTTTACCGCATTTTCAGCACTGACGAGCTCTTTCTTAATCTCACGCTGTACTTCGGTTTTAAGAGATGGATCATGTAAAAAGGCAATATGCGCCTTAAAAACTGCCGATAGTTCGCGGCTTATTTCACGTTTTACACTCTCTACCAGTTCTGCCAAATCTTCGCTGATTTGATTGAATACCAGTTCAAAGCGGTTCAGTTCGTCCCTGACTTCAGATTCATCAATGTCGTAAAAAGCCTCTGTATAAGCGAGTACATCGTGATATTCAAATACAGTTCCCTCACCAAAGCCTGTAGAGATGGTTCGGCCGTACAAAGTAGAAATGGGTTCATTCATTATACGTAAGACAGTCCTTCAGCGATTGGCTGGTAAAGTATTTTTTCGATGTGCAGGGTTACTTGGCCGGATGGTATTGCACATTCAAAGTTGTCTCCAACCGAACGGCCGAGCATTGCGGTGGCGATCGGAGCTAAGATCGATATTTTGCCGTTCTCCAGGTCGGCTTCATGCGGTAAAACTAGGGTATACGCATACTCGTATGTGTGCTTGTCGAAGTCGCTGGTGAACAGGACCTTCGTATACATTGTAACTACCTCCGGAGGTACTCCTTCAGGCCCAACCACCTCAGCCTTGTCTAACTGCTGATGCAGTTGATTCAGCAGCAGTTTGTCATGTCCGGCCACATCGAGAGAGTACTCATTGATCAAACTGTAAAGACGCTTATAATCGAAATATGACACTATCAGCATCCTTTCCCCTCCAAAAATTTTTCGGTGTGTACTCTTATTGATAAGGGACAAATGGAACGGAGTCACTGACCTGTTTCTACAAAGTATTGACTTAAGAACGGAGCCTAATGGGAAGCGATGAGTTCGAAGATTTTGTCGATGTTGCTGCCTTTCACAATGTAATGGTCGAAGGCATGTTTAGTTCTGGATGGGTCGGGATTGTAGCCGGAGAGGGCTATGAGGATCGTATTGCGCAGCTGTTCTTTACTGCGCAGCTCTTCTGCCAGCGTGTAGCCGTCACTATCGGCGAGGCCGATATCAATAATCATAAAGTCCGGCATGCGCTGAAGGGCTTTTGCAACGGCATCGTCCGCCGTGTGCGCTACTTCTACCCGGTGGCCCTCTTCTCTGAGGGTCTCTCCCAGTAGCGCAGAAAAATCCGGGTTATCTTCTACTATGAGAATGGATTTCGGTGTTTGTGTGCCCCTGGATGTGTCCGGGCTGTGGACAGGCTCCTCCGGTATCGGCTTGTCGGTGAGGGGAAGGCGTACATAGAAGCTGCTGCCTTTATCGGGCCCCTCACTCTCAACACTCACACTGCCGCCGTGGAGTTCGGTAAGCTGTTTCACCAGCGAAAGTCCTATACCGAGGCCCTCCCGGTTCGGGTCTCCGGCGGAGTGTACCTCCATAAATGGTGTGAAAAGTGATGTGTGTTGATCGGAGGAAATCCCATACCCGTTGTCCCGACAGGTGATAAGAACACTGTTTCCATCGGTTTGCGCGGAAAACCAGATATCGCCGTGATCGGGAGTGTACATGCAGGCGTTCCGCAACAGATTTACGAACACCTGCTGTATACGCACCGGATCAGACTCTACGAGCAAGGGTACCGGAGGCGTTGAAACCCATAACGAGTGGTTTTTAGCAGAGATCAAGGGTTTTATCGAGTCAGTTGCTGTGCGCATCTGCTCCCCGATCTCCACAACCTGAAATTTGAGTTCGATTTTTCCGCGGCTCACTCTGGAAATGTCAATCAGGTCATTTACCAATCTCTGCAGCTGCTGCACCTGCTTGGTCACCATATCTTCACTCCATCTCTTTTTATCTGAAGATGGATCCTTGTATAGCAGCTCGATTGCAGCGGCCATTGACGCCAACGGAGTGCGGAGCTCGTGACCGAGTACCGCCAGAAACTCATTTTTCCTTTGCGATTCATAGGTCAGCTGTGCTTCAACTGCACGCCGTTGGATCAGTTCGTCGCGGATCTGATACTGCCGGGCCCGGGCGCTGAGTGCCGATTTGACGGCACTGATAAGTTCTGTAGTATGAACGGGGCGTTCCAGGATCTGAGTATGGCCGGAATAATCCAATCGACGCAGCAATTGCCATGTATACGACGGATTGTGTTTGTTAGAGCTCAATACTATCAGTGGAAAATTTGACCAATCCGGTTGCTGGGCCAGTTGTGCGCGTAAATGATCTGTATATTCATTCAATAAAACCCCATCGGTTATGATGGCTGCATCTGCCCCCTCTTCGATGAAGCGGCAGAGTTCATCCAGGCTATTACATTTCTTGGAGCAGATCTCGTAATGAGAAAGGACCTGCGAAAGCGTCCGGCTGTCGGCTGTGTGGGCGGTATGTATCAATATACATGAACTCTTTTTGCTCGACTGCATCGTCTCAGTTACTCTTTTCGGGGGGCAGCGTAGCAAGCGAGATACCATTTTCTGTAATTCTTACTGCACATGTGTGTGGCTCATGGTCGCCGCTTCGCCGTTTGTACACGCTGATAGTCTTTATCTGCCGTCCTTCCTGGCGTGCATAACTGTGGTGCAGTACCGTATCGGCAATATAGCTTACTTCGAAACTTGAAGTGGAGAACTCAGTTAAGAGGTACACCTGTGAAGCAACCAGGATAGTGGTAACCCGCATCTGATTTAGATAGCTGGACAGTTCGTGCAGATGCACGTTCAAAAACCGCTCCTCCGGCATTGCATAAACATATCCGTTTAAGCTGTCCAGAATAACCATCGAAACACCCTGTTCGACTTCACTTTTTACATGATGGCTGAACTCACCAGGGGTGAGTTCGGCCGGATCGACCTGGTAGATGTGAATATTTTCCTTCTCGTAATGTTCATGCAAATTCAGTCCCACTGCTGCCGAGCGTTGCAGGAGTGTCTGAGTGCGTTCGTCAAAAATATACATGGCCACTGTCTCACCGCGCTCAGCGGCGGCTACTGCGCATTGAGTTGCCACCAATGATTTACCGGCCCCCGATTCACCACTAAGTAGGATGGTCGTGCCAATATCCAGTCCCCCGCCTAAAAGCTTGTCGATGTCGGTATTTCCTGTGCTTACAGTAACCGGTTTGAAGTTGTGCCGGTATTCTGCGGCTATCAGTCGTGGAAATACAATTATACCGCTCATGGAAATTCGGTAGTCATGATAACCGGTATGATAATCCGTTCCCTGCATTTTACTGACCAGAAGATGTTTTCGGTCGGGACCGTAACTCGGCACTTTCTGGTGGAGCTCGATTTTTCCGTGGATAATGCTGTGGATCACCGAAAATTCGGTTTCTGTAGGAATTTCCGTAAGTAAAACGGTACACTTTTTATCTTTAAAAAAGTTCTTAAGCAGCAGCAGCTGGTTCCAGTACCAATACTCTTCCCGCGCCATGAGGCGGATTTCCGTTAAAGAGTCGATAACCAGCCGATCGGGCTGCACCTCTTCAACCTTCCTGAGAAGCGACTCCATCGTTTGCGGCAGCTCGACCTCTGCGGGATAGAGCACTGTTTGGTCCATCAGCTCCTGACTCTGATGGCTTTCATGATGGTAGACATGTACTCCCTCTAACGACCACCCGTGCGAGGCTGCAATCGAGTGAATTTCCGCCTGAGTTTCGGATGTACCGATAAACAGAACTCTTTCTCCCCGTGCAGCTCCCTCCATCAGAAACTGCAGGCTCAAGGTCGTTTTTCCGCTGCCGCTCGGTCCTTGCAGCAGGTACAGCTGCTGCGGCGGGAACCCTCCGTTGAGTATCGAATCTAAACCCGATATACCACTTTCTACGTACTTTTTCTTCAATATACGATCCTTTTGCTTAATTATTTTCTGATAAACTTGTAATGTCAATGAAAAAAATCGGATTGCTGATTGCTGCGGATAAGAAATGTTTAGCCTACGGCCTTATCTGTACGGCAGTGTAACTGTGACGGTAGTTCCGCTGCCGAAACTGCTGTCTATATCAAGTTGGCCAGCATGCTGGCGAATTATTTCCAGTGAAAGGGTGAGACCCAATCCAAAGCCACGGTGTTTAGTGGTGTAGTAAGGTTCGGTCACCTTTTCTATTTCTTCGTCGGGAATACCTCCATTGGTATCGATTACCTTAAACTGAACTGTTTCCTGAGTGTACCCGCCCTCAACAGTAATTGTACCGGTCTCGGGCTGCATAGCTTCGCAGGCATTCTGTAAAATACTGTATACGACCTCCTTTATTTGATACGGATCAACAGTAATCTGTACTCCGTGTAGCGAACCAAGAATGCGAACGATGTGCAGGTGAGAGTGAGCGTATGTCCTTTCGATGTGGTCAATACAGCCGTGTATGAGCGTGTACAGATCAGTCGGCACCTTCTCCGGGGCCTTCAGTGTCGAGGAGTCCAGGATTTTTTTTATTATCTGCTCCGCTTCAAGACACTTCTCTTCGCAATGATTGAGGTGCTTGTCTATAGACGGGTTTTTACTCTTTTTACGTATGTTGTAATGCGACAATTTAAGTGCAGCGATGGGTCGGCGGAGTTCATGTGCCATCGTTGCGGAAAGACGGCCCAGATCGGTGAGCCGCTTTGAACGGTCCATCTCCCTCTGTGTGTCCAGCAACTCTGCGGTCCGCTCTTCTACGAGCTTCTCCAGGGCCTCTTTATCTCTTTTCAAGACCTCTTCAGCCTGTTTTCGCTTGGTTACGTCCTGTCCCACCCCCAGAATACCGTTGAATCTTCCGCGGCTGTCTACGACAATCCGGTTTTCCCAGTGTACCCATTTCCGGCTGCCGTCGGAGCAGAGATTTTCATGTTCCAGAGAAGTATGCTCAGAGGGATGCTGTAGTACTTCTCGCTCAAGTTCTCCCATATTCCGGCCGCTGCTCTCTACTTCCGGAATCAACAGACCAACGATCTGCTTGCCCAGGACCTCTTCGCGCCGGAAACCGAGGAGATCCAGTGCAAAATGGTTGATAAATGTGACCACACCTTTTGAATCGGTTGTTATGATTAGGCTATTGGCCATCTCGACAATATTTGCATAGTCTTGACGGCTTTGTGCGAGCTCGAGTTCTTTTTGTTTCTGATCGCTAATATCCAGCATAACTGTAAGAATATAGTTTTGCGAGGTAAAACTGACCACATGCATAACTCCTTCGAGGGCATCTCTGCCAGCGAACTGAACCTCGCAGCTTGGCTGTGCCTTGTCACTCTGGTCCCGGCGGGATTGGTCGCGGTCCTTTCCTGCCCGCTCCGACAAAACCTGACTCATATGCTGGTGCAAATGATCGCGGGTTTCTCTGCTTACAAAGCGGTAAAGTGCCGATCCGATAATAGACTGCTTGTCCCGGCCTATGTACTGAGCTCCCTTTCGGTTGAGTTCCTGAATAATCAAATGGGAATCGAGGAGAAAATACGCGACCGGAGCTGATTCAAACAGATTTTGATATTTCTCCTTTAGATCACTGAGTTCAGTCTCTTTCTCTTTCAGCGCTTCATTCTGGGTTTCGAGTTCCGCTTGGTGCACCTGCAGTTCATGTACCAAATGATCGATATCGTTTATGTAAGTGGTATGAGTATCCGTCTGGGTGAGGATCAGTTCGGCTTTCTGACGGAGTAACTCAAACTTTCTATGTTGCTTATCTGAAGAGAGCATATACTCTAAGTATAGTACCCCTTGAGCTTATTATGAACCCGGTTAGGCCGCGAAAAAATTGACTTCATTCGTCTTATTCTTAACTTGAGCGTACAGATCTGTATAAAGTATTGTATAATTTGCGTATGTCATATTCTGTGCTCATCATCGACGATGATCGAATTTTCTGCGACGAGCTGCGCGATATACTCGATGAATATCATACCCGAGTTGCCCTGTCACCACAGCAGGCCCTTGATATACTCTCGGCCCCGAACGATATCGATCTAGTGCTGCTGGATGTACGACTGCCAGGAATGTGGGGAACCGAGTTGCTGAAGATACTCAAAAACCGCTATCCAAAGGTAGTTATTCTCATGATGACCGCATACGCATCAAAGGATGTTATTGTAGGAGCCCTTCGGAATCATGCGGATGATTTCATCGAAAAGCCGATTGATGTGGAGCTTCTGAAAAGCCGGATCCGGGAATTACTGCAGACTAAAAGCTGCCTGCCGGAGGCCTCCAGTGATATCGAATATCTGGAACACTATCTGCAAAAAAACGATGATAAAAAGATAGAGATTGAAGATATTGCGCAGCTAATGGGGTATACCCCGAAATATATGAGCCGGCTGTTCAAACAGATGATGGGGATCAGCTTTATTGAATACCGGCTCAAGCAGAAAATGGAAAAAGCCAAGCAGCTGCTGTCCGACACCGACTGGCCAATTAAACAGATTGCCTACCGCCTCACCTATGAGAACCCCGAGTCCTTTGTGCGCATATTCAAGAAAAAAACCGGGGTCACTCCTTCTCAGTATCGGAAGCGCCTGGAGTAATATCTTCAAATGCCATCAATATACGCTCTTCGGCGTTTATTTTTGTCGATGAGGATAGACAGCGGAGCCACAAGTGAAAGTAATGAAACCGCGGAATGAGTTTTTCGTGCTTCGGCCTTCAGGTAGTTCAGCAGTTTACGGAGAGCAAAGCAGGTCGAGCGAAGTAAAGGGAGGACCCCGCAGCACATTCTGAATAGAAAACATCACCATAACCCTGATCTCCGGTTTGATCCTGTAGTGGTTCTCCTGTTTCTCGAAGAAACGCTGTAAGCGGCTCTGGCTTACAGCCGCTTCAGTGGATTGGCAAGGAGAGTGGTTCGAAGCTTAGCTTACTCCTTCACACCACCGGCGGCCAGCCCGCCGGCCAGGTTGCGCTGGAAGGCCATAAACAAAACGATGACCGGGGTGGCGGTCAGCACGGATGCGGCCATAATCCGGTCCCAGATGGCGTTTTTACTGGTGAAGAGTGCCTTCAGCCCCATCGGCAGTGTGTAGAGCTCCTTGAAGTTCTTCAGGAAGACCGATGCGAACAGGTATTCGTTCCAGGCGATCATGAAGCAGTAGATAAACACCGTTACTATGGCGGCAAAGGAGAGCGGTATTATGATGCGCCACACCGTGCCGAAGCGGGAGGCTCCTTCGATCAGGGCCGCCTCTTCGATCGAGAAGGGAATGGTGCGGAAGTAGTTGCCCAGCATGTAGAGCGAGACCGGCAGTGTCTGCACGATATAAATAACTAGAAGACTGAGAAAGGCCCCCGGGGGGATGCTGAGCCAGCCGATCCCTACAAACATCTTGTAGAGCGGAATCAGCAGCAGAATTCCTCCGAACATGTACACAAACAGTACGCCCCGCTGGATTAAGGAACGGCCGGGAAAGCGGAGCCGGCTGAAGGAGTAAGCCCCCAGAATGGCGAATGCAACCGTAATAAATGCCGCGGTAAAGGACAGGAGAAAGGAGTTGAGAAAGTACTTGAGAAACGGGAACACATCCCCGGAGCTGCGGTATTTATTGAGAATTGCCTGCCGCTGAGCCTCGGACAGGTCGGGGGTCTCCTTTAGAAGAGTGAGCACCGACTGGGGCACATTCTTTGCTGTCTGCCCGATATTCAACAGCTCCTTGTAGGCCTCGATGTTGAAATTCTGGGGAATCAGGCCGGGACTGCCCCATTCGCTGGGATATTTGAGCGAGATCGACAGCATCTGGATAAAGGGGAAAATGCTGAACGCCACGATGGCAATCACTAATACGAAAAAACCGATTTTTCTGGGCACGCTGCGCTTCGTTACCATTTGAGTACCCTCTTGATGTAGAAGAGAATAAATCCAATCAACAGGAGGAACTGGATCAGTGCCAGGGACGCCCCCTGTCCCAGTTCCATTGTCCCGACAAAGGCCTTGAAATAGGTGTAGACCGAGAGCACCCGCACATTCTCAGTCAGCAGATATACCTCTTCGAACTTGTTGAAGTTCCAGATCATCCGCAGCAGCACGATAGCGCCCATCACGAAATAGACCTCCGGCAGAGTAATGTAGCGAAACTTCTGCCAGGCGGAGGCACCGTCCATCTCGGCGGCCTCGTAGAGATTCAAATCAATTGCCTGCAGCCGCGAGAGAATCATCAGATAGGAGAAGGGAAAGTTTTTCCAGATACTGAATGCGATCGCCACCCATACGGCGGTGGCCGGGGAACCGATCAAATTGAAGCGTGATGAAAACAGGCCGAGCTTTTCGTAGGTGATATCCATGAAAATACCGTTGACCGGGTCGAATATGAATTGCCAGGCAAACACCACGGAGATGACCGGGGCGATGTAGGGAAACAGAATCAGGCTGCGTACCAGACCCCGCAGCGGAAATTTCTGGTTCATTACCAGAGCCACGAACAGACCCATCAGGGTAGTGCCCAGGGTAGTGAAAACCACATAAATGACGGTGGTCACGAGCGCGTTCCAGAAGCCCGGATCGAGGACGACATTTTTGTGGTTTTCAAGCCCTATGTAGGTGTTCTCCGCCAGCGGCTGCACATCGAAAAAACTGAGATACACATTATATACAATCGGATAGAGAATTAATGACAGTATTATCAGCACAGCGGGAAGTACCATCGACCACCCCAACAGTATTTCGCGCTGCCGTAAGTCCAAACCTTCACCGGGAATTCGTTGTGTCAGATTCATCTGTTTCCGTCCGTACCCTTTCTCTTTAAGTGCAAAGCGGCGGCCCCGAAGTACTCCCTGTAAGCTCATGCGGAACCTGACCGGGGCCGCCTCACATCTAAAACGTGTGAATTACATCAACTTTTTCATCTCGGCTTCAGCCCATTCCATCGCTTTTTCTACGCTCATGTCCTCCTGTGTGATCTTATAAATCATTTGAGGGATGATCTGTTTCGAATAAATGGAACTAGCCGCGGCCATGCGCTTTCCGTCCACGATGCTGAAGGTCTCTATACTGTCGAGGCCCTGAATAATCTCGGCCATTTTCTCCTCGCCGTAGTGCTGAAAGATGCCCTTCGGATCGTTCTGGAAACGGGCATTGGTGGCAATTTCTTTCAATACCGGGTTCATGCCGCCGGGAGCCATGTGTAGCCAGGTGATATAGGCATTCGGGGTAAACAGGTAGCGGATAAATTTCTGGGCTGCGGCAATTTTGGCCGCATCGCCGTGATCGGGTATACCGAAGCTCACGATGGTGCCGTAGCCGGCATCATGCGAGTTGGTAATGGTCGCAGCGAGACGGGTGTTCTGTACCAGTTCCGGATCGAAGCTTTTGCCTTCCAGGTCTTCAAAATATTCACTGGAAAGCGAGTCTTTGGCATTCTCTTCGATGGCAAGGTCGTCCATGATGTAGGTTGAGTAGAAGAACATTGCCATTTTACCCTGCAGGTAGTAGTCGCGGGCGCGCCAGGTTTGCGGGCCGGGAGGTGTGTACTGGGCCAGTTCGGCGTAGTACTCTACAGCTTCCTCCATCTCCGGGGAATCGAAGATTAGGTTTCCGTCGGCATCGAAGAGTTCGGCCCCGTTGGCCATGGCGATCTGGGTAAAACACTGCTCGGCATAGGCTTCGGCTTTGGTGCCGACCAGAATCCCGTATTGATTTTTATCCGGCTTATAAAAGTATTCGGCGGCCTTACGGATGTCCTCCCAAGTGGCCGGCGGTTTTAAACCGGCTTCTTCGAACCAGTCGGCCCGGTACCAGATGCCCTGTACCCATCCGTGATAGGGAACAGCATAGTAGCTGTTTTTGTCAGCGGTTTCATTCAGGCGCAGGGTGCCGGCATAAAACTTGTTTTCACCGATCTCTTTTATAACTTTGGTAATAGACTGCGGATTAAGCAGCCCCTCAGTGCCGAATGCCACTGCATTTTCGGCGGCACACTCGATCATCCCCGGCAGGGTGTCGGCGGCCGCAGCGGTGTTCAACTGGGTGGCCATGTCGTTTTCATCGACCGCTACCAGGTTAACCGAGATGTTCGGGTTAAGAGCTTCGAAGGTGTCGATCAAAACCTCGATAGTAGACATGCGGTCGGACTGAGTCTGAGTTGTCCAGAAATCGATCGAGACCGGCCCTTCCATCTGTTCGGCCGCCGGCTCTTCCGTAGCCTGATCCTGAGCCTCGCTCTGGCCTCCGGCCCACACAAACGCTGTGAGAAGAAGCAGAAAAGTGAATAGTACTATGCACTTTTTCATAGCATCTTTTCCTCCTTTTTGTCTTTTTTACCTATAGAATGGTATCCGCAGTACGGCCGGCGGACAATAGTACCGTAGTACCGATTTGGTACCGCTAGTACTCCGAGGGTGAGCAGCCCGCCTCTATTCTAAACCTCCGTTCGAAACTGGCGTAATCGCTATAACCGACCGAATGCGCTACCTCCCGAATTGATAACCGCTTTTGCGACAGGAGACGTTTGGCGGCAGCCATGCGCTGTTCGATCAGATAGCGCTGTAAGGTCCTGTTTTCGGTCCGGCGGAAGATACGTGAGGCGTATGAACGGTCTACTCCGATATAATCAATGACATGCTGCACGCTAATCGGCTTCTGGTAGTTGGTCCGGATGAAGCGTTTCATGGCTTCTACATAAAAATATGGCTGGGGATGGCGGGGAGAGAAATGCTTGTACGCCTCCGAGTCGTCAGCGGGAGCGGAACCCTTTTCAACTGGATTGTGAAGTTCATCCATCAATTCACCGAAAAACTGCAGCAGCAGCCCGTCGGAGACCAGCTCGAAACCCCGAGCGCGTTTAGCCTGTACCAGGATTATTTCGGCCAGTCTATCGGCAATCCGTTGCGAAAAAGGGCGGACACAGATGATCCCGTTCTCCGAAAAACCGCAGTGCCTTACGATTTCTGCTGCCCGTTCGCCTTGGAATCCTAACCAGGCGAAGTGCCAGGGTTCGGCTGCATCGGATGCCTAGTTCATCGCCTGTTCCGGAAAATAACAGAAAAGGTCTCCCGCGCTCAGCTTCCGGGCTGTATCGTATGTGTGCACCCAGCCGCTGCCGCTCAACTATTCCAATCCGATGTCAATAATTACCGGGGCACTCTTGAGGGTCTCCGGTGTGGCGACGGTGGGCTTGTGTCATTCGGTGCAGGTCTGTGTGCCG
>CAZRWN010000041.1:23956-27967 GCA_964603735.1 uncultured Sediminispirochaeta sp.
GCTGGCGGAATTGCATCCGTCTGCTGATGAGGTGCTGGTCGACTGCCGTTACGGGGCGATCAAGCACGGCACCGAGTTTTCTATGATAAAAGGCACTGCCGCCGCCCGCGGGCCGTGGAACTCTGAGCTGAAACTCCATGAGCGGAGAGCAGCCCGGGAAGGGGACTCCGATTTCATTGCAGTCGGTAATATGGTCTGCGGCCGGGTCCTCGAGGTAGGTGCATCCGTGGTGGACCTCTCAATCGGCGAGACTGTGTTCGGCTATTCCACCTTTGCCCGCCGGACGCTGCTGCCGCGAGGGCGGGTGTGGAGGCTGCCGCGGTCGGTGCACTGGAAATCGGCGCTCTGTCTGGATCCGGCCAGGTTCGCATTGGCCGCCCTGCGGGATGCAGGGGTGCGGATCGGTGATTCCGTGGCGGTGTTCGGACTAGGGGCGATCGGTCTGATTACCGTGCAGCTGGCCGGGCTGTGCGGCATCTCCCCGGTCATCGGAATAGATCCCTTGGCTGCCCGCCGGGCGGCCGCGGAACAAATGGGAGCCGATCGGTGTATCGACCCTTCCGGACCGGAGGGGCATGATATTGGGCGCCGGTTAAAGGAGTTCAGCGGAGGCCGCGGTGTCGATGCGGTCATCGAACTCTCCGGTTCGGTCTCCGCCCTGCAGGCGGGGCTGCGAGGGGTTGCCTTCGGGGGCGCTGTGGTCTGTGCCGCTTTTCCCGCACCTTATCCGGCGGGGCTGGATTTCGGGGCTGAGGCACATATGAACCGCCCCCACATTCTCTTCTCCCGTGCAGCCAGCGACCCGAACCGGGAACATCCCCGCTGGAGCGGTGAGCGCATAGAGGCGCACTGTCTGCGTCTGATTACAGACGGCAAGCTGAACGGGGCGGCGGTAATCGACAGGGTGGTTCCATACCGGGCACTAAAAGCGGAGTACTCGCGCCTCATGGACGACCAGTCGCAGGCTATAAAACTGGGCGTGGATTTTACCGACTCTAACGGAGGAGAAACATGAACAGATTAAGAGCGGTTCTATTCGGAGCTGGGGCTATGGCCCGCATGCATGCGCGAAACGCGCTGCAGGCCGGCGGCGTAGAGCTGGCCGGAGTGTGCAGCCGCAGTTCAGGGGGTGCCGCGGCACTCCGACAGGAGCTGGGAGTGCCGCGGCCGTACTTCCCCGACTTCAGGAGTATGGTGGATACGACGGAACCGGATGTCTTATTTGTCTGTGTGCCGGCCGCCCGCTTCTGTTGCAGAGCCGGTTTTTCTGCAACTCTCTGCACGCCGACTGGTGGCGGAAAAAGGAGATGAGCGGTGGACAACTCCTCGAACAGGTTATCCATTTGTTCGATCTTATACTCTATTTTCTCGGTCCGATCCGGCAGGTGCACGCCTTTCAGTCCAACCTGTGCCATCGGCACCACCCTGATTATACGGTCGAGGATACCTCGGTAGCCTGCCTCTTAGCCGAATCGGGGGCAATGGTTTCCCTGGCGGCCTCTAATTGTGCCATACCGGGGCGCTGGGAAGCGGCAGCAAAGGCGGAAGGGGTAGCGGAGACAGCAGCACTTCTGTACCAGCCGATGCGGCCTACCGGGCGCAGGAACTGGTGATGCGGGTTTTAGAGGCGGCCGGCTAATCTATATACCCGCAGTACTGGCCAATCTCTATTCGGCGGGCGAGTTCGGCGGCATGAAAACGGTCGTGCACACCGATTTTTGCATAAATTTTCGAGATCTGGTTTTTTACGGTCTGCTCGGCGATAAACAGCTTCTCGGCAATAGCGGTGTTGTCGAGCCCCTGGGAAAGCAGATAGAGCACCTCCCGTTCTCTGCGGCTGAAGACCGCCGGGTCTATTTCCCCGGTCGGCAAAGGTGGGGTATCCGCTCTAGGCGGAGAGGACCTGGTAACGAATTTATCCATCACCCCGGCGGACAGCTGAATGGTGCCGTTGCGGACAGCCCGAATCGAATTGATTAAATCGCTGGAGGGGATGTTCTTCAGAATATAGCCCACCGCGTTGTACTGCATCGCCTCGCGCACATACACGTCGTCGTCGAAGGTGGTCAGCATCACCACCTTTATATCGGGCAGCTCCCGGTGGAGCCGGCGGGTTGTCTCCACCCCGTCCATTACCGGCATACGTACATCCATCAGGACCACATCGGGCCGGGTCTCACGGATCAGCTCGAGACCGGCCTGGCCGTCATGCGCTACACCCACCACTTCGATATCACCGGCCCGCAGTTCGAGCACCGTCTGCAGACTCTCTACAAACAGTACCTGATCGTCAACCAGCACTACTCTGATCTTGCTCATACATCTCCTCCGGAAGGGGTAGCTCTACGAATATCTTGAATCCGTCTTGATGAGTTGAAAACGAAATACTCCCACCGATCTGATCTATACGCTCGCGCATGCCGCTGATTCCCAGACCTGCCTCAATTTTTGAAGTGCTGCGGCCATTATCTATAATCGTGACGAACAGTCGACTCTCCAGTCTCCAGAAAGCGATTTTGACCAGACTCGCTTGGCCATGGCGGAAGGCGTTGGTCAGACCCTCTTGTATAATTCTGAACAGCACTAAATCGAGCTCACGGCCGAAGCTCTCAGGAGCGTTGCCGTATTCCACCCGAATCTCCATACCGGTAGCCTCGCTGAAGGAGCGAGCCAGGTGGGCGATTGCCTGCAATCCCACCGCCTCCTTCAACTCGTTGGAACGCAATGCCCGCATCGACCGCCGGGTCTCGTCTAAACAGTTTTGGGCCTCGGTAATCGCCCGTGTGAGGGCCTGCTGGGCCCGGTTCTGATCCTCATCGATTAAGGCGTGGGCAGCCTCGAGGGTCATTAGGATGTTGGTCAGCGAATACCCGACCGTATCGTGAATCTCGCTGCTGATACGCCGCCGTTCGGAGTTCACCGTTGAATACTCCACGCTGTGAACATAACGCTGAAAGTCGAGGTTGGCGTGCGAAAGCTTTGAGATCACCGATTTGAGATGCCCGATATCGCGGCCGGCCTCATGCAGCCGCTGCACCAGGCTTTTGTAGGCGATCAGCGCCCCGCCCATAAACAGTGTAAGTACTGTAAACAGAAGGGTCTCGTGCAGTTCGGCCGCGTCCCTGGTAAAATAAAAGGCATTCCCGCTTCCGCCGATTGCAGCCGATATCAGCAGCATCCCGCCCATATAGCCAAGCGCCTGTAGCAGGGGCAGATACACCACTATCTCAAACAGGGATAAAACTAACAGAACCAGCACTACGTTACTGGTGAGTCCGAGGGGATATGCCAGCAGAAAGAACAGTCCCATTCGAAACAAGAGCAAGGAGAGTGCGTTGTCCGAAAAGAGGCTGCACAGGATAGACAGCAGAATCGAAAGGGCCAGTAGGATCTGAAAATGCCATTCGAAAGCCTCCAGAATCCAGGTGTAGTCAGAGGCGGAGTTGCCGGAAAGATACAGCAGATACGCGGTCAGATGCAGCAGTAGAGTGATTGGCAGTACTGCCGCTGAGAGGGGATCCTGCTTAAACTGTATCTTCCTGAGGATATTAGACTGTAACATTTCGGTATCTGATGCATACAGAATAACCCGGGATGCGGATTTTTACAAATACACAATTGAACTATCCGGCTTGCGATGCCGCTGCCGGCCCGCTATCATTCACTTTGAGGGGAATGGAGGCAAGCATGCAATCGAGAATTCGAGAGATCAAAAAAATGGCCAAAGCCAAACCGACCATGGAAGGGGCGGGGGTGCATGGCATCGGAATCAAGCCGGTGTATGCCGACATGTACATCCCGCCCGGGGTCAGTCTGATGCTGCCGACAGCTGCCGAGCGGAACGCCTTTGCCTATGTGTACGGGGGGAGTGTCTGCTTCTCGGATGAGCGGGATCCCTTTTCACACCCCACCGAGGCGGAGCGCTGGCACGACACTCACCCCCCGGCGGAGGCCGAGAACCGCACACTGGTCTTGTTCGATCGGGGCGAACAAATCAAGCTGAGCAGCGGC
>CAZRWN010000042.1:0-27620 GCA_964603735.1 uncultured Sediminispirochaeta sp.
TTTCACTCTCGGGTAATCGGACTGCTAGGTAAGCAGGCGTATCCGCGTAAAGATATAATCTAGATCATCGCTCTTTAGAACCGTACGAAAAAAGTCGGTACCCTTGAGATTAGTCGTGTTTTTAACATCATCGCGAACATATTTCTTATCCACATTTGAGTCGAACCAATGAACAAGCTTTATCTGACCATTGCTTAACTCTATAGCAGTCATACCCCTTTTTCCTATCACACATCCAGAATTGAAGACGCATGGTACTACAGTTGTGTTACTGTAGATTCGACTTATAGAGATTTCCTTTCCCTCCTTAGCTTCAAGCCTATCTATTTCTTTTTTGAGATTTCGTACTTTATCTTCGATTTCCGCACGCTCGGTCTTACTGACCTTGTGATAACGTCTTAAAAGGGTTTCTATCTGATAGTTCAAGGTGTCAATTTTCGACATAGATTCAAAGAGAGGCCGATGAGTATGGCCAAGCACTGCTACCATCCCGTTTTCTTTAGCAAAATCATAAGCTCGTCGTTCAATGGTGAACTTCTTCCGCTTGTCATGCGCGACGGAATAGTGTTTGATTCGTAGAGGTTTTGCAACAAACCTCAAGATTAAGCCCATAAAATCGTTAAACTTCTGATAGAAGTAGGAAAGCTGATGACCATGAAACAAAAAGAGGGCGTTATCCTTATATTTGAGTTTTAGTGATTCATACAAGGGGTATCGTAACTGAGCTTCAAAGAGAGAAAATAACTTCGAATCATGATTGCCGAACAGTTTATATAGTCGTCCTTGATCGAAGAATTGGTCGAAAATACTATATAAGTCGGTCCACTGTTTTCGAATTTCATGCACTGAGTACCGGTGCAGCTCCTCTACATCCCCATTTAGTATCAGTGTATAGCCCTTTTCGTAGTAGTAGTCATTCAGCACTGTTTTCAGGATTTCACTGTTCCCTTTGAAGTCGTCGAGCGATTTTCTATCTCCGACATGCAAGTCGCTAAAAATGACAATTTTGTCATCATCCGAGAGGTTCAGTTCTTCTGTTTTTTCACAAAGCTGCTGCATTACCAGCTTATAGGGTTCATTACTCATATGAAATAATTTTGATGATTCGAGTCTGATTTTGATGAGTTCTGGATTAGTTTTTGATTAGGAGATTCTCTCATACCTATAAATATAATAAATTTTTCCCCCCACCTAAACAGTTCTAGTAAGATTGGTGCTATTTTGTTACCAATTGTATTGACACTAACATTTTGCGTAATACATCATTGATGAGTTCATTTATATCTATAGCTAATAAAACATTAAGTGAGTAAAAACACCACTCTTCATAATACTGTGGAGAAATGTTGGTCTTAAGCAGACATTTCAAAAGAGAGGGAACTATCAAGCAAGGACTTTATCTCTTTTGGACTCGAGCAGCAAATAATTGATGCTCTAAACTGTGCACTGCGTAAAAGCCTTACTAAAGCTGATAATACACTAAGATATTCAACTTGAGTATTAGGAGGGTTTGCAACCAAAAAAAGCAAATGTACTGGTTGTCCATCAATAGAATCGAAATCGATTCCAGAATGAGAGATCCCGAGTGCCACTCTAATTGTCCTTACCTGATCAGTGGTGGCATGGGCTATAGCTATACCTTTTCCTATTCCAGTACTCTGTTTTTGTTCTCTAATTCTGATTTGATGTTCAAACTCTCCTGAGTCTGGGAGAGAGGTAAGACTATCGGCTAAGGTAATGAGTTCATGGAGAGCTTCAAACTTCTTTGCACATTTAAGCTCACAAATGTCTGCTTCCTGGAGCAATTCTCTGTAATCACTCATATTTTTGGGGCTCCAATTCCCTTTTATAATATCGGCAAAATTGTAAATTGTATATATTTTTTTGAATGTTTTTTTAGTTTTTCGAATAATGGTGCTAAATTTCGATTAACACCCTTCTCTACAAGATATTGACTACTTACTGTTTATATATAAGTATTAACTATTGTCAATGTATAAGGATACAGTATCAAAAACACCAGGGTTCATAAAGCAGGGGTAGAAATAGATGGAAGCAATGAGAAGATTCCAATCTCCCCTGCCATATCAGTATTAAACACACTGCTTCAAAACGGAGTCCGAATCTCACATCTGTGCGGAGGCAAGGCAGTATGCGGAACCTGTCGGATCAAAATATTAGCCGGAGAGGAGTATCTCAGCCCGATGCAAGAAGCCGAACGCGTGCGTCTTACAAGCGGAACCGGTAAAAACGAACCACCCCCTCACACAAGGTTAGCCTGTCAAACATATGCCCGCGGCGATATCAAGATAAAGATACTCGCCCCTGGCCCGAATAAGAGAACGAACAAACCCTGAAACCCTGCAATTTTGAAAGAAACTTAGTCGTCTTTCACCTCTTCAACTCCCGTTTCTATGTCTGCAGGGTCAGCAGGAGAGAGGTATTTATCTTGCTTCGGCATACCTACAGAGGAAGGGGGGGAAGTCTTATCCGGCTTAGCTGGCGATGCTCCGGCTGGCTGGCCGGGTTGTTCTAGTTTCTCTGAAAAGGATTTTAGTTGTTCAGCTTGGGAAATAAGATTAGAGGATTTTATCTTGAACCGAGAAACTAGTTGCTCGAGATGCTGCACGCTCTCGGAGTTTTGTTCTCCGGCTTCAGATACACTCTGAGCTGCGCTGGCGACCTCTTGGATACCCTGGGCCATCTCTTCCATTCCCTGAGTCGAGTCAGCGGAGATGTCGCGGAGGGTTTCCAGAGAAGATGTGATCTTCTCTACTCGTTGTTCGACTTCCCCGGAGGAGCTTTGGACATTATGAGAGATTTCAAGCAATGAATTAAGAGCATCTACAATCTGGTTGCTGCCTTCAGAAAGCTCGCGAGTGGAATCCTGCATTTCTGCCATACTCTTAGAGACTTCTTTTATCATTTCGAGCATGCTTTCGAACATCTTGCCGGTTTTTTCAGTTGAGTTTTCCGAAATAGTAATGTTCTCAATAACCTCTTTAAGAGAGCGACTGATTTCCTTTGCAGAGTTCGAGCTCGATTCGGCGAGATTGCGGATTTCATCGGCTACCACTGCGAAGCCTTTCCCGGCCTCACCGGCGTGAGCAGCTTCAATAGCAGCATTCATAGCCAGGAGGTTTGTTTGACTGGCAATGCCGTCGATCACTTCGATCATTTCCATCATAACATCGGCTGACTGAGCTACTTTTTTCATGAGTTGACGGGTCTGTTCCATCTCCTCTTCACCCTGCTCAGAGGTTTCCTCGAGCTTTTCTGCTACCTGCTTTTTTTCTTCGGTTACTCTGGCTATACTCTGAATTGATGCGGACATCTGTTCTATGCTCGCTGATGATTGAGTTACTGCAGATGACTGCGAGCTGATCTGCTCGCTCAGATCAGCTAAAAATGCTTTCACGTTGTCTGCATCAGCTTTTGAACTGTTTACCTCTTCATCGAGCCGCTTCATCTTTTTATGCATCTGTTCGCTGTTGGCTCGCATCTCCTCAATTGCTGCGGCGGTCTGAGTAGTGGAAGACGCGAGATTCTCACTGATTGAACGGGTATCTTCGGTAACATCCTGTATTCCACCCATCATACTGTTCAGACTATCTATAAACGAATTGAAGTAACCGGCGAGCCGCCCGATTTCATCCTTAGAGTCTATAGATGAGCGGACTGTGAGATCACCTCGACTCACCTGTATGAAGTTCTGGATGTATTCTGAAAGCGGACGGGTTACTGCTTTTATGCTGAGCCATAGAATTGTTCCAAGAGCTAACAGCATGGCGAATGAAATAGCACTAATGTTAAATGCAGCTGCTTGCTGGGTGGCCTGAGCAGTGGAAAGAGAGCTGATGATTTCGAATGCTCCGTGTATTTCTCCCACTTTCCACCCTTCTTTTATACCGCCCACAGGGTCTGTTTCCCCGGCAGGATCGCCATGGCAGAGCATACACTCCTCGGACAGTTTTATTGGCCGGAAGTATCGAATCTGATTCTCCTCATATACTATCTTCTCGTCGAGATCCTTCGCCTTTAATTCGTTTAAAACTTGCAGCTCTAACTCCGTGGGTTCATTCTCTGGATTCCGCGGCGAGACCTTTGGAACACGAAATTGGTAGTTCGCCTTGGCTGCATTTTTTTCAGCTACGTTGATTGCAGTAATAATCGGTACTGCTTGCAGTATCTTGTCTCTATCTCCGGTTGCGGATAGTGTATCAAAGTCTTTGAGGACTCCGTCTGCAACTTTCTGAGCCATATTCTCTCGAGATGCCTCCGCGGTAAAGACAACAGCGTGACTCTTCTCTATGATTGCCTGTTCCGCCTGCTTACCAATTGATCTGGCAAAAAGGAACGAAAACAGCAATGCCAGGATAATTATCCCAACAAGAGTTATGAGAAGAATCTTGATTTTTAAGCTGATGTCTTTAATCCGCATTCGGCAGCTCCTTCATATGTATCTATATGTTAAGCAATACTTTTTAGGGCTTCAATAAGCATTTTCCAAATTCTTTCCACAGAGGAGATGCTGAGCCTTTCATTCGGTGTGTGAACTTCCTGCAGATCAGGGCCGAAACTGATCATTGTCATGTCTGGAAACTGGTCCCCGATTACACCACACTCGAGACCGGCATGAATCGCAGTGAACTCCGGATCAGTATTGTTAAGCTTATTATAGATTGATTTGAATACATCAATGAGCGGATTTTGCGGATCGGGTGTCCAGGCCGGATACACGGCTGCATATGAGACCCGGGCGCCTGGGCAGCGAAGAATGGCAGTAATCCGGTTGGCCATATTATCGCGCTTGCTAACCATCGAAGATCTTTGACTGGTTACAATTTGAACTTCATAATCTTGTAGATTCACAGATGCGAGATTCGTGGATGTTTCTACTAGTCCAGGTATTGCTCTGCTCATTTCATCTACACCGTGAGGCATCATAAACAGACAGTTTATCGCTTTGAAGGTAGCTTTGGGGGAGAGGACCTTTTCCGGTGTTGTTTGCTCATGCTCAAGAGTAACTTGGAGATTCGGTTCAATATCCAGAATTTCACTGGAGATATTAGTGCGGATATTGTCGACAATCTGCAGTGTGCTCTCTTGTTGGTTTGCCGGGGCGACAAAAGTCACGAAGCACTCGCGGGGAATTGCATTGTGCTTTCCTCCACCTTCGAGAGTAGCGATCCGGATATCAACCTTCTCCAGCAAGTTCCAGAGTAGACGAACGGCCAATTTAATTGCATTCCCGCGGTCTTCGTGAATATCGCCGCCAGAATGTCCTCCTTTTAGGCCGGTGACTGATAGTTTATAATATACATAGCCTTCAGGTGTCGGGCTCCATTCAATCGGGCACCATCCCGAAGTTGTGACTCCGCCTGCACAGCCTATATAGAAGACTCCTTCTTCCTCAGAGTCCATATTCAGAAGAATGCGACCGTCTAATATGGATGGATCTAATCCCAGGGCACCGGTAAGCCCGCTTTCTTCATCGGTTGTAAATAATGCTTCTATCGGTCCATGCTGGATGTCGTCCGAATCAAGTACTGCCAAAGCCATAGCCACAGCGATGCCGTTGTCGGCTCCGAGGGTGGTTCCGTCAGCTTTTAGCCAGTCCCCATCCTTTACTAATTTTATAGGGTCTTTTGAAAAATCATGTTGTGTACTGGCATTTTTCTCACAGACCATGTCCATGTGTCCTTGTAGTACAACTCCTTTTGCATTCTCATGTCCTTTGGTTGCCGGCTTCTTGATGACTAAGTTGCCAACTTCATCTTGTACGCTTTTGAGGTTTCGATCTTCTGCAAATTTCTTCAAGTAATCACGAATTTGGTCTTCATTCTGTGAACATCTTGGAATCTGAGATATTTCTTCGAAGAATCGCCATACTTTTTCAGGTGCGATCCCGCCTAGAACTGTATCTGGCATATGTTAGCTCCTTGTAGGTTTAGTAAGTTGTTAGATAAGGCAGAATAGCATATTTTCCTCTCTCTAATACAGTTTTACGAACCTTGGAGGTAAAAATCTAGTTAATTTTTTATCTATAAAGTGATAATGAGCAGGATAAGTGCTAATGGTAATCATCAGTACGCTACTGGTTGGAATGTAAAAAATTATCGAAAAAGTAGCACCAATTTTCGTACGACTAGGTTGACAGGTGTTGAGAGAATAGTTACTTTCTATGTTACCGAACGGTCGGTAACTTTTTAGATTAAAACAACTGATAACAAAAGCAGCACCAGAGGGAAATGGATAAACATACACTGAAGAAGAAACAGATAATTGAAACTGCATTTAAAGTGTGGGGAGAGGAGTTTTTTTACAAAACCAGCCTGGCTTCACTTGCAAAAGAACTGGGCATTTCGAAAACAGCCCTGTATCGCTATTTTAGGAATAAAGAATCATTGATAGATGAAATGCGCCAGGTCTTTTTGGATGTGCATAGAAACATATGTGAGGAGATGACGGCGAAGGCCGAAGGAAAAAGCTTTCAAAAACGATTAGAGCTGTTCCACGACAAATTTTTGCGGTTCTATGGTGAAAACTACTGGTATTACCGGTTTGCATTTATTTTTCTGTTGCCGCATACGGCGGAAGGATTTCATCAGATCGAGGAAATCCGGCAGCTGCAGCATGGAATGTTTCCAGCTGATCAGCTTCAGCAGGAGTTTGGATGGGGAGAGCAGGAAGTAAAAGTGGTGCAGCGCTTTATCTTTTCGGTAGGAACCTTCCTGCTCAACAGAGGAAACATCAAAGAAGTTCAGGAGATCGAGCAACTTACATCCGAGCAGCTGCTGGATATGAATGGAAAGCTGGTTTTCGAAGGTATGGAGGGGCCGGCAAAAATCCGGATGCCGGATTTTGAGGCAGTTGAAGAAAAATGCCGACTCGAGCTGAAGGATTTGTTGCCCAAAGATCCTCTGTTTGCCGCCATCTCAAAGGTGGTAGCTGAAGAAGGCTTATGGGAAGCTTCGCTCGAGAAGATTGCGAAAAAGGCAGGAATGAGCAAGAGCAGTTTGTACTTCCACTTTCATGACCGCAACGAGATGCTCTGGAAGATGATCGACCGTGAAAGGCAGCAACTGGGACAATTGTTTCTTGATAGAAGCGAGCAGCTCAATAGCGTGGAAGAGAGGCTTTATGCTTATTTTGCTATCTTTGCATGGTATCTCTCGCGGCGGCCGGAGTTCCTGGCGGTTATGAACTGGTTCCGCTTTCAACAGTTTCACATCAAAATTCCGCGTCACATGAAAGGCGGAATGAATAAATACATCGGATTCATCAATGAAGCTGAACAGAGCGGAAAACTGAGAACCGATGTGCTTGACACTTTAACCAAGGCTCGCTGGATCAACTATCTGTTGATTCAGGAGATTAATAATATGTATTGGATAGAAGGTCTTTCCGATAGGATGTGGCCTTTTATTAGAGCGAGTTTTAAACTTTTCCTTTTTGGTGTGGAAGGAGTAGAGGATGATACGAAATAGAATAATGAAATCTCAAGTTCTTTTGTTTGCGGCAGTGATGCTGTGTATTCCAACGCTAACAGTTATGGCCGGTGGTCAGGCAGAGAAGCGTGCTAAGTTGGATTCCACGGAAGATCTGAAAGAGTATGCCGGCGCGACGGTACTCCCGGCGCCTGAGCAAGAATCGGTAGAGTGGCCGGCAGAAGAGGCGGAACTCAGCGAAAGCGGTCCGATCACATTAACTGTGGATCGCGCGGTGAAAGTTGCGATGAACAACAACCTGCAGCTGAAGAGCTCGCTGATTGATACCCGGATCAAAGAACGCGAGGCCGATTACGCCTGGAACCGCTTCATCCCGAGCGTGGAGGTTTCGGGCACTATGGGCCGCATGAACGCCGAGCAGGAGCAGCTGAGTTTTAATGAAATGAACATGCCTGAGATGGAGAAGGCACCTCAATGGTCAGTATCGGCAGGGCTGGATATGTCGCTGACCCTGAACCTGGCCATGATCAACGGGATTCGGGGGACGCAGTTGGATTATCAGGCGGGGCGGATTTCGCTGGAGCAGGCGCGGCAGCAGGTAGAGCGGGATGTAAAGAAGAGTTTTTACAATCTGCTGCTGATGCAGGAGAACCGGGCTCTGATGGTTGAGAATATCGATGCGGCGGAGAGGCGTTATGAGCAGGCTCAGATCAACTACGAAAACGGGTTGGTGCCGGAGCTGACTGTGCTGAATGCACAGGTTGCGTATGAGAATCTCAAGCCGCAGTTGAAGTCGATTGATCTCGGGTATCGGCAGGCGATCCAGGGGTTCAAGATGACGCTTGGTATTTCGCTCGATCGGGAGATAGAGCTGGATGGGTCGATTGATGCCGAGCCGGTGGCGGTGGATGCGGAGCAGCTGATTGATGAGCATCTCGCCGATCGGCTGGATATTCAGTCGATGTTAAATGCTATTACCGGTTTGAATAATCAGGTCGAGGCAACCAAACTGCAGGCGTTTACGCCCAATCTGATCTTGGGATATAACCTGGATCCCTCTTTTTCTGGGGATCCGTGGAGCGATCCCTGGTTCGATGATATTTCCAATGACTGGAGTCAGCGCAGCGGGATGTTCCGGCTGACCATCGCCATGTCGCTGGATTCGCTGCTGCCGTTTTCCCAGACTCAGGTTGGCCTGCGTGAGCTCGAGGATAATCTGCAGAAAACGCGAATCGGTCTGATGCAGTCGATTGAAGGGGCGCAGCTGGAGATTGAGTCGACGGTTCAGCAGTTAGAGAAATCGCGCGATACGATTGATACCCTGCAGTTGAATGTAGAGCGGGCCCGGCGGGCCTATGAGATGGCCGAAGAGGCGTATAATGCCGGCAGCCAGGAGCTGCTGGAGGTGCAGAATGCCGAGATCGAGCTGAAAGAGGCCCGACTGGAAGTGTTGAAGGAGAAATATACCTACCTTTCTGCGCTGATCGATCTGGAATATCAACTGAATACAAATATTGAACGGATTATTGAGGAGTAGAGGAGCACGAGGATGGGGAAGAAAAAAAATAGAATAATTGTGGTGCTGCTGATTGTGGCACTGTTGGCGATAGGAATTTTCTTCGGATTGGATCGTTTCGGCGGTGAAATTGGCGGTGGTGTAGATGCGGCCGGAGCCGACGGGGCTGCCTCCGGAACAGGACGGGAGCCTGGAAAAGGCGATTCTAAGCAAGAGACGGTGTTTGCCGTGAGCACTATTCAAGCGGTGCAGGGGCAGATAAAAGATTATATCGATGTAAACGGTGATGTGGTTACTAAGACCAAAGTGGATACCTATCCTGATACGGCTGGAAAACTATCCGGACTATACGTGGAGGTGGGTGACCGGGTACGCAAAGACCAGGTTATTGCCGAGGTTGACCCTTCAAGGCCGGGTATGCAGTTTTCAGCCAGTCCGGTGAAGGCGCCTATAAGTGGTATGATCACTTCGCTGCCGGTGCAGGTCGGCAGCACGGTTTCAGAGCAGATGACGGTGGCCCAGGTGAGCAAGATGGATGACCTGGAGCTCAGGGTGCATGTGGCCGAGCGTTTTATTTCCAAAATGAAGGTAGGGCTTCCGGCGGAGGCTAGGTTTGCGTCCTACCCTTCGCGAATTTTTACCGGGCGAGTGCGGGAGATAAGTCCGGTGGTGGATCCGGTTTCACGAACCTTGGAGCTGAAGATTTCCATTGCCGATGGGGCCGATATACTGAAAGCGGGGATGTTCGGAGAGGTGAAGATAATCACTGAAGAGAAGTCGGATGTGGTGAAGATTCCCTCTGAGAGTTTGGTCCGCCGTTTTGGAGATGATTTTGTGTTCGTAGTGAATCGGGATGCGGCCGCGGCCGGTACAGACGCCCCAGCTGAAGACACATCGGCCGGCACTGACGCCCCAGCTGAAGAGACTGAGGCCGGCGCCGAGGACACAGAGGCCACAGCTCAAGACACAGAGGCCGACACTGAGGCCGCAGGCGACAGCGAGCTTCTCGGGATTGCCGAGCGGCGCAGGGTGAGTGCGGGGATTGAGATAGATCAGAAGCTGGAGATTCGCTCCGGGCTGGAGCCTGGCGAGGAGGTCGTATACCGGGGGCAGTCCCTGTTGGAAGACGGCTCGAAGGTTCGGGTGGTTGAGCAGGTACAGCCGCTCTCCGAATCCGATACGCTGGATTAGGGAGTAATTAGGTATGAGTATAACGAAGACAGTTGTCCACAGACCGACAACGATTTTCATCATTTTTGTGTTGGTAATCGGCCTGGGGATTTATTCGGCCAGTGATTTGTCTCTCGATCTGTATCCGGAGATCGAGCCGCCGATGCTGGTGGTGTTTACCGATTACGAGGGGGCCGGTCCGGAGGAGGTTGAGAAGAGCATCACCCGTCCTTTAGAGGGGGCGATGAGCAATGTCAGCAGTGTTGAGAACATTACCTCGACTTCCTCTAAGGGCAACAGCATGGTGATGCTGGAGTTTACCTACGGCACGAATATGGCTGAGGCGGCCAACAGCGTGCGCGACAGCCTGGAGTTTGTGAAGGGTTTTTTGCCGGACGAGGCGGGCACTCCCATGATCTTCAAGTTCGACCCCTCCATGATTCCGATTATGGGGCTGACCTTATCGGGCCAGCGGACCCCGGAGGAGCTGCGGCAGATTGCCGAGGATATTGTCCAGCCCCGGGTAGAGCAGGTTGACGGGGTGGCTATGACCAGCCTCAGCGGCGGTCGCGAGCGGGCCGTCCGTGTAGAAATTCCTCAGAACCGTTTGGCTGCCTACGGCCTGACAATGAGCGAGGTGGCCAACATGATGCGGGGTCAGAATGTGCAGATTTCGGCGGGCAGCATCACCGAGGGCAATAAAAACTTCCTGGTTCTGACCAGCGGACGCTACGATAGTATCCGCGAGATAAAGAATACGGTTATTTCTTATAAGGGCGGCACTTCCAATCCGATGGGGGAAACTTCCGAGGTGAAGAATATCCGCCTGCGAGATATCGCCAATGTGTATGACGGATACAAGGATCCCAGTAGTTTGGTGTACATCAACGGCGAGCCGGGGGTGCAAATTGTGGTCCAGAAGCAGAGCGGGACCAATTCGGTGCAGACGGTTGAACAGGTTCGCACGCGGCTGGGAAGAATTAACAACGAGGTGCCCCAGGGTATTGTGGTGGAAGAGGTGTTTAACACCACCGATATCATCAAGTCCTCCCTGAACCAGGTATCCTCAAGCGCTATTCTGGGGGCGGTGTTCGCGGTATTGATTCTATTTCTGTTTTTACGGAGTCTGAAGAGTACCTTCATTATCGCTCTGACGATTCCGATCAGCCTGGTGGTTACCCTGCTGACGATGTACTTTTTCGACCTGACCCTGAATATCATGACTTTGGCGGGCCTTGCCCTGGGTGTCGGGATGCTGGTGGATAACTCGATCGTTATCCTGGAGAATATCTACCGCTATCGGGAGAAGGGGGCCAAGCTGACCTCCTCTGCTATTCTGGGTACCCAGGAGATGATCAATGCGATTGTTGCCTCCACGCTGACCACTATTTGTGTGTTCGCACCAGTGGCACTGTTTAAGAATCAGCTGGATGTGGTTGGTGAACTTTTGGCCAGCCTCTCTTTTACGGTAGTTATTTCACTGACCAGTTCGCTGGCGGTGGCTATGCTGCTGATTCCGGTTCTCTCCAGTCATTATCTTCCCATCCGCAGCCGTAAGCAGATGCCCCTGAAGGGGTTTACTAAAAGGATAGATGATCTGCTGTATCGCATATTTACCGGGCTCGATCACGCCTATCAGCGATCGCTGGTGGTGGTTTTGAGGCACAAGGTTATCACTATTCTTCTAATTGTTGCTCTGATGGGTGGTGGAGCCTATTCGTTGAGGTATGCCTCCTACGAGTTCCTTCCGTCGCAAGCCCAGGATTCGGTGCAGCTGCAGCTCGAGCTGCCGATCGGCACCAAACTGGAGGCTACTGAAACGGTGCTCAAACAGATGGAGGAAGTGCTTAAAAGCGAAGTAAGTACTTATGAAAAGCTGATTATGGAAGTCGGCGGACGGGGATTTTTCGGCTTTGCCGGGTCGGTGGAGACCCACACCGGCAGTCTGCAGGTACAGCTGCCGCCCTTTGACGAGCGGGTGGAGTCGGCGGATGAGATTAAACAGATTCTGCGCAGCCATTTTAATGATTTTCCCGGGGCGGTGTTCTCCTTCGGAGCCGGCGGCGGAGGCCCGATGGGCGCCACCAATCCGGTGGACATCCTGGTAAAAACTGAAAACCTAGACAAGGGCAAACAGATTGCCGAGAATATCCGCGATTTAATTGCCAGCGAAATTCCGGAGGTAACCGAGCCGACGGTAGACCTAAAAGACGGACTGCCGCAGATAGAGGTGTTTATCGACCGGGATAAGCTCTATTCCCTCGGTTTGAATATTTCAACGGTCGGGCAGGAGCTGCGGGCGAATATCGACGGGATGGTCGCCTCTCAGTTCCGGGACGGGGGAAGCGAGTTCGATATTGTAACTATTCTAGACCAGAAGGACCGGGATGCGATGCCGGACCTGGACAAGGTGTTTGTGGTGAACAAAAGCGGTCAGCGGATTCCCCTGGCAAGTTTTGCGCGCTATGAGAAAACCACGGGCCCGGTCAACATCAACCGTGAAAACCAGAGCCGGGTTATACATGTGACCGGCGGTATAGTGCCGGGCGCGGCTTTGAACGAGGTGGTAGGGCAGGTGAAGGACTTGATTCGGGCGCAGATTCCCGCCGATGAGGAGGTGATCATTGAGTACTCCGGAGAGTATCAGGACCTAATTAAGTACGGCCAGCGTTTCATCTATATTCTGTTGGTATCGGTCTTTCTGGTGTTCGGCGTTATGGCCAGTCAGTTCGAGTCATTCCTCGACCCATTTATTATTTTGTTCACTATTCCCCTGTCCCTGATCGGGGTAATTGCTTTGTACCTGCTTAGCGGTGAGACCTACAGCCTGTTGACGGCGGTTGGTTTGGTGATGCTGGCCGGAATTATTGTAAACAACGGGATTGTGTTCGTGGACTATACCAACCTGCTGCGCAAGCGGGGAAGAAGCATTCACGATGCGGTGATCGAGGCCGGCGGAAACCGGCTGCGGCCGATTCTGATGACGACTTTAACCACTATTTTAGCTTTGATTCCGATGGCCTTTTTTCCGGGTGAAGGGGCCGAGCTGGTCGCACCGATCGGCAAGTCGGTAGTTGGCGGATTGTCGGTCGGCGCCCTGCTGACCCTCTTCTTCATTCCGGTCATGTATGCAATTTTCAACGGTATGGCGGAGAAACGGAAGATAAAAAAAGACAGAAAAAAGGAGCAGCGCCGGCAGCGCCGCCGCGAGCTGCAACAACAAGAGAATGAACTTGAAGGGGGCCGGGCATGAAACGGATAGAGATTATCGCCAACCGATCGGTAGAAGAGGACCTGATGGAGGGTTTTGAAAAGGCCGGCGTTGCAAAATATTACTCCAAAATTCCGGTGGTGCTGGGGGTCGGTAATTCCGGCCCCCGGATGGGGGACCATATATGGCCGGAGGAAAACTTTATGCTGATCATTTACTGTGAGGATGAGGAGGCTGAGGGTATTCAGAAGGTAGTGGCTGAACAAAAAGAGTTTTTCAAAGACGAGGGAATCAAGATTTTCGAAATCGATATGAACTGAGCAACTAGTTCGGCCCCCGGTTTCAGAGAATTTCAGGCAGTTGCGATGAATTTTCGGGCCGTCAGGAGTGCGTTTTGCGCAGCTCTATGGCGGCCTTTTTTTGTCCCCACCATATCAACACCAAGCTACCATCAAGCTACCACCAAGCTACCACCAAGCTACCACCAAGCTACCACCAAGCTACCACCAAGCTACCACCAAGCGGCGGGCGGCCGGCGGTAAATAGTAAAAAATCTCTGAAATTCAAAATATATGTTGTAACTGGACAGATTTTGTGTATATGCTTACCATATAGGTATGGAACAAAACGGCAATTTACGGGCAGAACCCTCATCACAAGAGCTGCTGCGTACAATCTTCGGATATATTAATAAAATCGCGAATGAGCGGGATGTGGAACTGCTCTTGATCATGCTGGCCGATATGGGCCGCGATTTGGTGACGGCCGACCGCTGTACCGTGTGGCTGATCAACCGCAAACGTGAGATTCTCTGGAGTAAAGTCGCCCACGGAATAGACCGTATCGAAATAGGTCTGCACCAGGGAATCGCCGGCTATGTGGCGGAAAACGGCGAGCCTCTCATCATAAACGATGCCTACAGCGACCCCCGCTTCGACAACAAAGTCGATAAAAAAACGGGCTACCATACCCGCAACATCCTGGCCCTGCCGATTCGCGGTTCTTCGGGTGAAATCATCGGGGTGTATCAGGCTATCAACAAGATGACCACGGCCGGCCAGTTCAGCGAGCTCGATAAGGAGCACTTGCTGCTGGCGGCTACCTATACCGGCAGCCAGCTCGAAGCGGTTACGTTGCAGGAAGAGATAGAAAATACGCAGAAAGAGATCATTTTTACCCTGGCGGAAACCGGTGAAAAGCGTTCTAAAGAGACTGGCAATCACGTAAAACGGGTGGCCGAGTACTCATACGCCCTGGCCCGGGCCCACGGCTTCAGTCACGAAGAGGCCGAGCTGCTGAAAAACGCCTCGCCCCTGCACGATATCGGTAAAATTGCTATTCCGGACGCTATACTGCTCAAGCCGGGACGTCTGACCGATGAAGAACGGCACATCATGAAAACTCATGCCAGCCTAGGCTACGATATGCTCTGCCACTCCGAGCGGGCGCTGCTGAAAGCGGCCGCGGTTATTGCGGACCAGCACCATGAAAAGTGGGACGGCAGCGGGTATCCCCACGGTTTAAGCGGTGAGGATATCCATATCTACGGACGGATTACCGCGGTGGCGGATGTCTTCGACGCCCTCGGCTGCGACCGGGTGTATAAGTCGGCCTGGCCGATGGAAAAAATCGAGGAGCTCTTCCACGAGGAACGTGGCCAGCACTTCGATCCGGCGCTGGTGGACACCTTCTTTCGAATCAAGGACCAGCTGCTGCACATACGCGATATATATCTGGATGAATCCTAAGCGGCAGATCATCAGTTCTCATTTTTATTTTCATTATTTTTTTTAAAAGATCCGTTTTTGGACCTTTGTTCCAGCGCGGCGTCGGTCTGTTCCTGCGCCTGAGTCAGAATTGACCGCTCGCCGTGGTGAAAGGCGAGCCTCCAGGCGTTGTAGATATTACGGTCGCGCAGCATGCCCAGCAGTATGCGATTGTCGTCGGGGTCTACCACCGGTATGCGGCCCAGCTGGAAGTCGAAGACCCTTGGAAGCACCTCTATCAGCGTCTCGTCGGGAAAAGCGGTAATCAGATCGGTTGTGCAGACCTGTTCGACCGGCGTCGCGGCCGGATCAAGGCCGGCTTCGACGGCATCTTCGTAATCGGTCAGGGTAACGATTCCGTACAGTTTCTCATCCTCATCCAGAACAGCGAAACTGCGGCTGTGCGCATCGTCGCAGAGCTGCTTCATTTCAGACAGGCTTGTGTGGCGGCGAACTGTCGGATGATTGCGGGTCATGATGTCGCCGATCGAGATGCTAGGAACCAGCCGCGAGTTGATCAGGCGCAGGATGTCGATGCCGCGGCGCATCAGTTTCTCCGTATAGATGGTCTCCCGGCTGAGCAGCTTGATGCCTTCGGTGGATATCAGGACGGTCAGCATCAGCGGGACGACTATTCTCAAGTCGCGGGTCAGTTCGAGCATCATCACGATGCTGGTAAAGGGCGCGCGGGTTACTCCGGCGAACATGGCCGCCGCCCCCACCAGGGCAAAGGCCCCGGGATCGCTGGCCGGAATAAAGAACTGGGCAAAGTGGCCCACAGCTCCGCCGGCCATCCCGCCGATGAACAGGCTCGGGGCAAAGATTCCCCCGCTGCCGCCGCTGCCGATGGTGCTCGAGGTTGCGATTATCTTGAGAAAGGCCATGATTACCATTACGCGCAGCGGCAGCCCGCCTGAGAGCAGGTGGTCGAAGCTCATGGTGCTGTTCCAGGGCACATCGCCGTAGCCGACTCCGAAAATGTCATAGGAGTACAGACCGATCAGGCCGACTGCCAGTCCGCCGATAGCCGGCCGGAACCAGACCGGCAGCCCCTTCATCGCGTCGAAAATATTTTCCGAAAGCTGCAGGGTCTTCATGAACAGAAACCCCAGCAGCACGATTACACCCCCGAGAATGACATAGAACAGGATTTCTTCTATGCAAACCAGAGAGTAGAGAGTAGGCAGGGTAAACGAGCCGTCGATACCGATGATCATGGTGGTCACTACATTGGCGGTGACCGAGCTGATTATGATAAAGGGCAGTCCGTAGCTCATGAACGAGGTGGTCAGCAGTTCGGTGGTGAAGAAGATGCCGCCGAGGGGTGCGTTGAAGGTGGCCGAAATTCCGGCGGCCGCCCCGCAGGAGACCAGAGTCCGCAGCCAGGCGGTCGGCAGCTTGAGGAACTGCCCGATTGTTGAACCCATGGCCGCGCCGATCTGCACAACCGGACCGGCCCGCCCGGCCGAACCGCCGCTGCCGATGGTCAGGGCGGAGGCCAGGGTTTTCACTATGACCGTCTTGGGGCTGATGCGGCCTCCACGCTTCGTCACGGCAAACATGACCTCCGGCACCCCGTGGCCGCGGGCTTCGGGGGTCCCGTAATAGATAATCAGCCCTACGATCAGGCCACCGATGGCCGGCAGCGGAACTGCGGCAAAGGGGCCCAAAAATGAAAAAATACCGAGCCCGTGAACAAAGAAGATGGTTTGCAGCCAGCGGATCAGGTAGATGAATGCAACCGAGCCGAGCCCGCTGCCCAGGCCGACTATCAGCGCCAACAGAATACCGAAGGTAAAATGCGGAGTTTTTTGCTGTGTGCGTAGCGCTGTGTACATAAGTCCAGCTGATTATACCTGTAATTCTCTGCCGGAACAATTCATGCCTGGGGCGGGGCGGTCAGGTGAGCTGGACGGCCAGACTTTCCAGCAGGCTTCGGTTGCCCGCGATCAGTTCATCGGCCTTATCCTGGAGGCATTCGATATTCTCCGGGCTGGCGTCGTCCATGGAACGATCGCAGCCGGTCAGGGGAATGTTCAGTCGGTGGTAGCTGACCCGGGAATGATACTGCAGCTGGTAGTCGACACACTGCGACTGCCCGGTGTTCATCATTGATGCCAGCGGCACCCCCTTCGAAGGCAGTACCCACTCCACGAAGCCCCATTTGATTACTTGCTGGTAGGTGTAACGGGGGTCCGGCATACCGGTTCCCAGCGAGATGATGCGGTAGTGGGTGGCCCGCGGATAGATTTTCTGCGCTTCGATGAAGGCGCACATGGCCGGGTTGTTGGCAAACATGCTGCCGTCCACCAGTACATGCGGGCCCTGCCCGTCGACGGTCTCGACCTGGATTGGTTCGAAGAATGTGGGAGCAGCCGAGGAGCCCATGATGGCGTCGCGCATGTAGAAGTTGGGGTCGTTGCCCTTCTGTGCCAGCCGATGGGGGCGTTTCTTTATTATGAGGGGGCGGGCCCCGGCCAGATCGTAGCTGGTGACCAGCACATTTGCCAGGGCGTCCTGCACGGTTCGTGTCTGCAGTATCGCATCCAGAATCGCGTAGAAGCGTCCGGAATTGTACTTTTCGGTAAAGGCCTGCCGTACGGTCTTCAGCTGGTTGAAAATCCAGCGCGGAAAGATTTCGATTCCCTTTTCGAGGTAGATTTTAACCAGATCCTCGGCCTTGAACAGCGGCTCTTTTGAATAGCGGGGTTTCTCGCCGGTTTCGGACCCGGTGCCGGGTTCATACCCAGGTGCGTATTTGGGGGCGGTAAGCCCCAGGGCGATAATGGAGCCGGTCGAGGTGCCGGCCAGCAGATCGAAAGCCCGGCACAGGGGGTAATTTGCCCGGCGCGCGGCAATTCTCTTCTCTAAATCGGCCAAGACCATAGCCGGGATAATGCCGCGGATGCCGCCCCCGTCTACCGAGAGTATGTTTACCTCGCGCTTGAAATATCGGTGTATATGCAGTTCCATTGGTACCAGCAGATACCACAGAGCCGCGATCTGTCAACACGGATCGTGCTAATTTATGCTGAAAAACGGACTTAAAGCATGTTCAGTGCCTGATAAAATTTGACTTGTAAGGCGTTACGTTGTATTTTATAAACTCAAATAAAGGGTAGTTTCTCTCTTTTTTTGCATAACTAGTACTATACTCGAATAACGTGTGACATGCGGGGGAATATGCAAGGTTCATTGATGGTAAAGAAGGGCTTTCCTGCGGTGCATTTCTATGACCAGGACTTCGTCGATATGTACGAACAAACCTGGGCTTGGGTGCAGGATGCCTGGTATAAAAATAAAGATCAAGACAAAAACGGGCTGCAGGCGGCTTTTTTAGTACATCCTGACAGTAACACTATTAACCAATTCGAGGCCTGTTTGTCTACCTTCTTCCTGGCTTACAGCAACAATATTTTTCCGGCAGCCAGTGTTTTGGACAATTTTTACGGAAAACAGGAAGATTCCGGGGCAATCCGGGGCGAATACCGCATAGACGACGGGGGCCCGGTGTTCACTGACGACAATCCCGAGAGCGTTCAGCCGCCGCTGTTTGCATTCGCCGAATACAACCTGTTCCACAAGGGCGGCAATAAAAAGCGCCTCAAAGAAGTTGTCCCGGGTTTGCAGCAGTACTTTGCCTGGCTGGAGGATAATTTCCGTACTGAGAACGGACTTTACAGCGTACCGTCTGAAGCGACCCGGATGGGCAACAGCCCGCGCGAGAAGGCAAAGTATCAGGTCGACTTCAATGCGCAGCAGGCGATCAATGCACTGTACATGTCGGCCCTGGGCGACATCCTCAATGATAAAGAGATCAGTTTCACCTATAAACGCCACTATTTCTCGCTGAAGACCCGTATCAACTCGATGATGTGGGATGAAGAGACCGGTTTTTATCATGATTTGGACGAGAACGGCGACCGGCTGCCCCAGAAAACCATAGCCGGATTCTGGACCCTGCTGGCTGAGATACCCAACGAAGCAAAAGCGGTCCGGCTGATAGATCACCTGAAGAATCCTGAAACCTTCGGAATAGAGCATCCCTTTCCGAGTCTCTCGGCCGATGACCCAGACTTCGATGAGAACGGCGGCGGATATCGCGGATCGGTATTTCCGGCTTTCAACTTTATGGTGGTGAAGGGGTTGGAAAAGTATGCCCGCTTCGAGCTGGCCAGAGAGGCGGCCATCCGGCACCTATACTATATGCTCGACACCCTGCACCCGGAAGGCCGGGAGGACGGCAATGTGTATGAAGCGTATCATCCGCTTAAAGAGGGACAGGCTCATTGGGATGGCAACGATGAGTTTCCCCGCCCGTTGTATCTCCCCTATGTGGGGCTGTCCACCATTACTCTGATTATTGAGAATGTGCTCGGACTGTTTATCAGCCTGCCGCGCAAAACAGTGGATTGGATCATGCCGACTCTCGAAATCATGGGTATCGAGAATCTGTCGCTCAAGCGGAATATCATTTCCATACTCACAAATAAGAGTAACCGCGGATGGGAAGTACGGCTGGAGTCGGAAAAACTCTACTACTTCACCATCAATATCCTCGATGAAAACAAGAAGAAGACCCTGCCGATTCCCTCCGGCAAGTGTTCAATGTTGATAGAGAAGATGTAGCTATGGGATGGATGGGAAAACTAATCGGCGGCACCCTCGGTTTCGTGATCGGCGGGCCGCTGGGCGCGATTGCAGGCGCCGCCTTCGGACATACCATCGACAAGAGTGGTGAACTCGGCACCTCAGAATCCCCCTTTTCGGGTGGGTCTTTCGGTGGTGCCGGTCCGCACGAACAGATGGGCGGCGGTGCCTTCGGACGGCGAGTTTCGCCCCAGCAGCGGGCGCAGATGACCTTTTTTATCGGTGCCTTCTCGATGATCGCCAAAGTAGCGGCGGCCGACGGGAGCGTCTCGCAGGCCGAGCGCCAGCGCATTCAGGAGTTTATGGACCGCGATCTGCAGCTCGACCCCCAGAGCAAGCGCGTGGCCGAACGAATCTTCCATACCGCCCTTTCGCAGGATCAACCCTACGAACAGCTTGCCCAGCAATTTTACGGTCAGTTCAGGAATCAACCGCAGATTCTCGAACTGCTGATAGATTTTCTCTATCGCGTAGCCGCTGAGGACGGCGGAGTTACTTCCGCCGAAGAGGAGCTGATCCAGCGCGCGGCACGCATTTTCCAATTCTCCCAGCAGCGGATCGACAACATTCGCAACCGCTATGCTGCCAGCGCCGAGAAGCACTACTCGGTGCTGGGAGTCAGCCCGCAGGATTCCGACGACGAGATAAAAAAGGCCTACCGCCGGCTGGTGCGGGAATACCACCCCGACACGATAGCCTCCAAAGGGCTGCCGGAAGAGTTCAACAAGTTTGCGGCCGACAAATTCCGTGAAATCCAGGAGGCGTACGAGGCGGTACGGCAAGAACGAGGGTTTTAATGAGCACCGCCGAAGATCTGTCGAGCGAACTGAAACGCTTAGACCGCCGCGGCTACAAGGCGTACAAAGACATCGCCGGCCGCTGGGATTTCCGCAATTTCCAGCTCTACATCGATCATGTGCAAGGCGACCCCTTTGCCGCGCCCTCCCGGGTGAGAGCGCGGGTTCCCATGCAGGTTGCCGATTTTCCCGACGACACCTACCACAACCGCAGTCGCGAAGTCGGGCTGCGCGACCACCTGACACGCCGCTTCGGCGCCGCTTGCAGACGCTACGGCAAGAAGCGCGGGGGCAGCGGCAAAAGCGGCACCATCGGTATTGATATGCCCGGCCAGGAGGTGATCGAACGTACCAGCGTCATCGTGAACTCCGACTTCGTAGAGGCCCGCTTCGTGGCCGGTCTGCCGGCCTTCGGCCGCAAGATCGCCGGACGGCTGGCCGAGGAGCTGCTCCTCGACCAGGTGCCGCAGATAGTCGAGCACTCGCTGCTGTTCGGCCGCCTCGACCGCGCTGCGGTCTACGAGGCGGTGGAGACCGCCGAGGATGCCGACGCGCTGCGGGCGGCCCTGAGCGGGCCGGAGGGGAACGCCGCCGAATCTGGGGTCGGTACGAAGCTTGTGGCCTTTGTGGCCGACGGGGCCATTTTGCCGCGGCGCAGCGGGGTGGACGAACGACCGATGGACCGCAGCGAAGCCGTGCCTTTTACCGCGCCGGAGAGCTTCCGCGTCGAGTTTACTCTGCCGAACCGTGGTGTTGTGTCCGGGATGGGGATTCCTCGCGGGGTCAGCCTGATCGTCGGCGGGGGGTACCACGGCAAGTCGACCCTGCTGAATGCCATTGAGCAGGGGGTCTACAACCACATGCCCGGCGACGGGCGCGAGATGGTGGTCAGCGACCCGCTGGCCTTCAAGATCCGGGCCGAGGACGGGCGGCGGATCGAAAAAACCGCCATCACCCCCTTTATTTCCAACCTGCCCTACGGCCGCGACACCGACTCCTTCAGCAGCGAGAACGGCAGCGGCAGCACCAGCCAGGCGGCCAACATCATCGAGGCCATCGAGGCCGGCGCTACCACGTTGCTGATCGACGAGGATACCTCCGCCACCAACTTCATGATCCGCGACCACCGCATGCAGGAGCTGGTGGCCAAGGACCGCGAACCGATTACCCCCTTTATCGACAAAGTGCGTCAGCTGTACGAGCAGCGCGGGGTGTCGACCATTTTGGTGATCGGCGGGTCGGGCGACTACTTCGACGTAGCCGATCATGTAATTTCGATGAACGCCTACGTGCCGGCCGATGTGACTGAAGAGGCACGGCGGATTGCCGAGAAGTACCGCAGCGAACGGACCCGCGAGGGGGGTCGAAGCTTTGGCGATTTTATCGAGCGGGCGCCGGAGCCGGCGGGAATAGACCCGCGCCGCGGGAAGCGCGATGTGAAGATCAACATCCGCGGGCCGCGGATCATCGACTTCGGTACCGAGCGCATCGACCTGAGCGGGGTGGAGCAGCTGATTCACACCGGCCAGGCACGGGCCATTTCGGAGGCGATGCTCAGCGCTAAGCGCATGATGGACGGAAAACTGACTCTGCGGGAGCTGCTGGACCGGGTGATGGCGGAGATCGATGCCCGCGGGCTGGATGCGGTAGGCGGCAAGAAGTCCGGCGATCTGGTGCGCTTCCGGCGGCTCGAGCTGGCGGCGGCACTGAACCGCCTGCGCTCCTTCCGGGTGCGGCAGGTCGGCGCCGGCGGGCAGCCGACTGGCCGGGGACCCGGCGCCCCGAAGGGCCAAACTGATGGCCTCGGCCCGTCGTAGCTGCGGAACAGCCCGAAATGATGACAGTTGCCATAAGATTTTATGAAGAGTTGAATTTCTTCCTGAAAAAAGAGCTGCGCAAGCAGCAGATCGAAACCGAGGCGGCCCCCGGGCAAACGGTGAAGGACCTGATCGAGTCGTTCAGGGTGCCGCACGTGGAGGTCGACCTGGTGCTGGTGAACGGCGAGTCCGTCGACTTTAGCTACCAGCTGCGGGACGGCGACCGGATTTCGGTGTATCCGGTGTTCGAGCGCTTCGATATCGGGGCGCTGAACCATCTGCGGCCGGAGCCGCTGCGGGAGCCGCGCTTTATTGCCGATGTGCATCTGGGGACGCTGGCCCGGAGGTTGCGGATTCTCGGGTTTTACACGGAGTACGATAATCATGCCGACGACGAGTATCTGGCCAGGCGGGCGGTCGAGGAGGGGCTGATTCTGCTGACCCGCGACCGGCAGCTGCTGATGCGAAAGATTGTCAGCCATGGTTTGTATGTGAAGGCGACCGATCCCTTCGAGCAGGTGCGGGAGGTGGTGGCGCGGCTGGATTTGTATGCCAAGCTGCGCCCCTTCAGCCGCTGTGTGGCCTGCAACGGGCTGCTGCGCGATCTGGAGCCGGGGACGCTGCAGTGGGAGCAGTCGCAGTATCAGATACCGCAGGGTGTGCTGAAGTGGTGTACGGTGTTCCGGCGCTGCGAGGACTGCGGCAAGGTGTTCTGGAAGGGGAGCCACTTGAAGCCGCTGAACCGGCTGCTGGAGCAGCTGGAGGAGGACCGTCTGAAGGCGGAGCGGGAGGAGGAGCGGGCTACATAACCGTGCGGCCCTTGAAGCTGCGGGCCAGGGTCATGCGGTCGGCGTATTCCAGGTCGCCGCCGACCGGCAGTCCGGAGGCCAGACGCGAGACGGCGATGCCTTTCTCCTTCAGCAGATGCTGCAGGTAGAGAGCGGTGGTGTCGCCTTCGACGGTGGGGTTGGTGGCCAGGATAACCTCCCGCACCGGTTTTTCGGTGACCCGGCGCATCAGCCCGGCGATGCTCAGGTCGTCGGCGCCCACCCCGTCCATCGGTGAGATCGAGCCGCCGAGCACGTGATAGAGGCCGTTGAACTCGCGGGTCTCTTCGATGGTGTGGATGTCCTGGGGTTCCTCCACCACGCAGATGAGCGAGCTGTCACGGTTGGGGTTAGAGCAGATTTCGCAGGGGTCCTGTTCGGTGTAGTTGCCGCAGACCGAGCACTTGATGATCGAGCTGTGCAGGGTGCTGAGCTGTTCGGCCAGCTGCCGGCTGATGGCCGGATCGGCCTTCAGCAGATAGTAGGCGATGCGGCCGGCGCTTTTTTTGCCGATGCCCGGCAGGCGGCTGAAACTCTTTATTAGTTTGTCCAGGGTGGTCATGCCGGCCGCCTTCAGCTGCCCATGAAGCCGGGGGGCAGATTCATGCCGCCGGTCAGGTTGCCGGCCTCTTCCTGGAGTTTGGCTTTTACCTTGCTCGAGGCGTTGTGCATGGCCGCCAGCACCAGATCTTCCAGCATTTTTATGTCGGAGGGGTCGACCGCTTCCGGCTCGATGTGTACGCTGAGCACTTCCATCTGACCGTTCATTTCGACTGCGACCATTTCTCCGCCGGAGGTCCCGGTCACTTTTATATCTTTTAGTTTTTCCTGCATTTCTCCGAACTGAGACTGCAGGTTCTGTAAATTCTTAAACATATCCATTGGATTCATTATTCCGCTCCGTTTACGATTTCTCCGCGAAAGACTTTCTTGACCAGCTCGACCTGTGAGTCGCGGTTGTTCCGTGCGTCTTCCACTGTTTCACTAGTATCCTGCACCTCGACCTTAATTTCAAGCCGGCTGCCCAGGACCTCGTTTACCTTGTCTTTTAATACCGCCACATCCTCTTTCAGTTTACGCATGGCGTAATTGGAATCGCAGGCCAGGCGCAGTTGATTGCCTTCGACTTTCCAGGTGCACACCTGGCCGAGAGTGGAGGCCAGGGTGGGACTCTGTTTGACCTGGCTGATTACCTTTTCGATTTCCTCCCGCGCCAGGATGCGGCTTGGGCGGCCTTGGGAGCTATCGATCGGCGCTGCCGGGCGGCTGTCTGTATGGACCGCCGGCTGGTTATCGGTCCGGGGTTCCTCCGGTTCGGCTGCGGGTTGCGTTGTCTCCGCCGCTTGATCGACCTGTATGGTCGGATGTACTGGTGCGCCGGGGGTAAGTTGCGGTGATTGTGCTGCCTGCGCCGGCTGTTCTGTTTGAAGTTCCGCCGGCTGCGGGTGTTTCTCCGCCGAGTTACTCAGCGGGCTTTTTTTTTGAGCCGGAGCCGGAGCCGCGGCCTGTGCCGGGCCCGAGGCCGTGGCGGGGGCCGCCTGCATATCGGCCGGGGCCGTGCCTTCTCCGGCAATTTCGGCCCTCAGCTGTTTGATCTTGGTCATCAGCTCCTGGGAGCTGAGGTGTTCGCGCAGGGAGGAGAGTTTGCTGAGCATCAGTTCAAGCTCGAAGCGCTGGTTCAGAGAGTAGCGGATATCTCTGTAGAGGATCAGCAGCTGCTCGATGGCATACTCCAGCTGCGGGGCGGAAAATGCCTCGCGCACCTTAGCTGGAAAGCGATCGGGGTGGTACCCCAGCAGAGATTCGCGTTCTATGCCGTGGCGCAGGAACAGCAGGGTGCGATAGTATTCGGCCAAGTTGATGATGAACTGTTCCACCGATACTCCCTTGGCCAGTATCTCTTCGGCTTGGGAAATGACCTGAGCGCTGCGCCCGTCGGCCATCATGTCCACCATCTCGCCAATTGAGTCGATTCCCACCAACCCCAGCTTTTCCTGGATCTCTTTGAGGGTGATCTTCTGATTGGAGAAGGAGGCGATCTGATCGAACAGAGTGTAGGCATCACGCAGAGAGCCGGTGGCCTCTTTGGCTATCCAGAACAGCGCTTCGTCCTCGGCTTCCAAGTCCATATCGGCGACTACCTGCTGCAGCTGTGCCTTGATGTGTTCGAGCGGGATGAGGCGAAAGTTGAACTGCTGACAGCGGGAGCGGATGGTGGCTGGAACCTTGTGGATTTCAGTGGTGGCAAAGATAAACACGATATATGGAGGCGGCTCTTCGATTGTCTTCAGCAGGGCGTTAAAGGCGCTGTTGCTGAGCATGTGGACTTCGTCGATGATATATACTTTATACCGGCCGCTGTTGGGGGCGAAGAGTACTTCGTCTTTCAGTTCGCGTACGTCGTTGACGGATGTGTTGCTGGCTCCGTCTATCTCGATTACGTCCAGGGAGTTGCCCCGGGCGATTTCCCGGCACTGTTCGCACTGGCCGCAGGGTTCGGGGGTAGGACCGTTGGCGCAGTTCAGGGCTTTTGCCATTATACGTGCGGCGGAGGTTTTTCCGACACCTCGCGGACCGGCAAACAGGTACGCATGGGCTATGCGGCCCAGCTCGACTGAACTCTTGAGGGTAGATACAACGAAATCCTGACCGACTAACTGTTCGAAACCCTGGGGGCGTTTTCTGGTGGCTGTTACTTCATACGGCATAATAACCTCGAATAGAGGAAAAACCCCTCCAGCTCGTGCCAAGTAGGCTGCGACTCATAAGCGGGCCGCTTACCGCTGCTACCTTCCGGTCCTGACGGAGTTGGGCGGCTGCTTATAGCACAGAACCTGGCAGTCAACACTGAAGGGGAAAGAACGGAGAGAGAGGGATTCGAACCCTCGGTACCCGGATAGGGTACATACGCTTTCCAAGCGTACTCCTTCGGCCTCTCGGACATCTCTCCTCACAGGAACAAGTAAATGTAAAAAATAAACGGAGAGAGAGGGATTCGAACCCTCGGTACCAAGAAGGTACAGCGGTTTTCGAGACCGCCCGATTCGACCACTCTCGCATCTCTCCGAATAATAAAAAATGTACCCAAGAGGACTCGAACCTCCGACCTTTAGATCCGCAATCTAACGCTCTATCCAGCTGAGCTATGGGTACAACTATGTACGGAGAGGGAGGGATTCGAACCCTCGGTACCCGAAAGAGTACAACTCCTTAGCAGGGAGCCCGATTCGGCCGCTCTCGCACCTCTCCAGTTAAAAAATCATCTATTGTAAGTAGCGGAGAAGGTGGGATTCGAACCCACGGAGCCTTGCGACTCAGCGGTTTTCAAGACCGCCTCCTTAAACCACTCGGACACCTCTCCGTTTTACCGTCAGGTGTCCAATATACTGATGTGGGCAGTATTTGTCAATATGAGCCGGTTTCCAGACCGGTTTAGAGGCCGCTTATGCCGAGGGCGGTGTGTCCGCGCTACTGCTGTCGATGTGCACCTTGTGAAAAAATGCAAAAAAGAGGACTGCGGCAATAAAATAGAATGCCGAGGTGAGTGTAAAGGAGAGACTAAAAGAGTAGTGGTCGATAATTCGTCCGCCGAAAAAGGAATGCGATGAGGACTACGGGAAACAGATCTGCGTATCCCATGATCAGCATAAACGGGATGCTGGCTATCTGTGACCACACAATCACTCTTACAATATGAAAACGCCTGACCAGCAGGGGACTGAGTATCATTCCGATAAAAGTGGTCAGCTGGGCCAGGCCGAACCATGTGCCGATCAGCAGCGAGGGTATTAGCAGCCGCAGGAAAAGCGGTTTATTGCAGCCTTTGAGTAACTGCAGAACCGGAAAACTGCCTTTTTGCTCCTCAAAGCGAAGTAATAAAAACGGCATAAGCGAAAATGCGGAGAACCCGCCGCCGAAACCGAATAAGGCAATCCGGTAGGCAAGCACATCATTCTGAAGAACGACGGCCAGGAAATCGCGGGTAAAACTGCCTACCAGCGAACCTATAAAGCCTGCCCCGACCATCAGGGCGAAGTTCATACTGAAGACAAACGGACGTTCTTGCGGATTCGAATTCTGCATAATGAATGGTCCGGCAGCTATGCGAAAGATCGCCGTGAAGCTTCCGATGGTAACTACTGATACCCCTATTAGCGCCTGCGCTGAGGTGGAGGAGAGCAGACCAAAATTCAAAGCAGTACAGAGAGAGGCGATAATAAGCGAAGCCCGGATGTTCCCTTTAGCCATAAACAGTGAAGCCGGTAAAGCGATGAAAAAAGCCCCCCACTCATGCAGCGATAACAGATTTCCGATAGCGCTTTCGGTGAAATCGAGGGCTCCTAAGTACAGGTTAAAGAGGAGCATCATCAAGTTGAAGGAAAGGCTCATGAGGAATACACCCATCAAAAACAGGC
>CAZRWN010000043.1:0-27283 GCA_964603735.1 uncultured Sediminispirochaeta sp.
CGTATGGCCCAGAGTTGAGCCTGCCTGCATAGCGATGAAGATATTATGGACCTGCATAACGGAGTACGAGCTCGACCCTCCGATTCCTCGCCCGAGCTTCTGCATCCGCGTTGTGGGCTACAGGTGACAATCCGCCCGCCCCGGCAGGAAAAAGCCGATCGGAAGAAATATCGTATTCCTGTATCAGCGTCTGGGCACAAGATTCGGCTCGTTCCAGGGAAAGGGACATGAGGTTCTCATGGGGGCCGAGGGTTGTAGTGTGCCCGACGATGTAGAAACGCTGCGATGGGTTCTGTCGCAGGTAGTCCGCAACCTCTTCCATGAGCTCCAGAGATTCGGGGGTCATCTGGGCGCTGTCGGGATGAAAGTGTAAACCATGAAGTGTAACTACACCTCTGCGCTCGATCTCATCACGAAGGTAATCCACATCGACGGTAATCAGGTCGGTATCCATGGGAAGAGTCTCTATAATATCCTGCTGAATAATCGTTCCGTCCTTGGTTGGAGTTATGTAAAGGCTGAGATATACGTCTCCGTCGGGATGTTCCATCATGGCGGAAAGGTAGCGAAACCCGTTGCCCACAAAAGTAGTCCGGCGGCTGCTTTTCCAGTAGATTCCGTGGGGATCGTACACATTACGCACCCAGTACATGGTAGGACTCCATTTTTGCGCGTTATGCTCGAACAATATTTCGAAGCCGGCCTTCCTCAGGGCCGATTGGTAATTGCGGAATACTTCCAGAATGGACATCTCTTCGAGGGTGTACTGAATGTGGGTTATTTTTCCTTCCAATCTTCGAGTTTCACTTAGGCTGTTGCGCTGAAGAGGCGCCAGGGGAAGCACGTACTCTCCATATTCCGTTACCTCGGAATCGTAATAATCGGCACCCTGGTACCGGGACAGCATCGGATGGTCCTCCACTTTCTCATCTGCAACAACAGGGACAACGGAGAGAAAGAAAATTATACCCGTCGTAACCAACAAAACAGAAATTCCCCTCATAATGTACCCCCTTCATGTTTCTTTCCCTCTTACATTATAACGGTGAAGTGGGGCATTTGTCTCGAAAGAAAAGTTTATTGCCGCGCACAATAGGAGCTACACGCCCTTCCTAGTTACAATACTTTGCCGCAACGTAGATGATCTATATGATAAATCCCTCCCATTTCATAGCCAAATTCTCTGTTATACATGCCAATTATGTCTAATAAAGCTAAAAAGGTGGCCCGGAGCACCGAGGAACACAGCGATAATCCTCCTGGGGATAGGCCGTGCACCTGAGACCAGACCAGCAGGGCCAAAGCCTCGGCGGGTTGTCGGCTGACGACTGTCCCCCCTTCAAGACCCCGTTGAAATACCCCCCCCCCTTATCTGGGAAAAGGCATCCAGATCCTCCGTCCCATGGACGCAGTCCGTTCGGAAATCGAAACGTCGGGCGGTTTCTCGAAGCGGGAGGCACTCTTCATCGGCGGGGTTATCCGCGGCGGAGTTGAGGGAATCCAGATGATGCCCGAGAGGATGACCCGGAAGCTCCGCAACAGCTTCCACACACTGGGAGCAGCCTTCCGGGACGAGGGGAGAGTGGACGGACCCGTGGCCGACGGTTTGAAACACCCCTGGAAGCTGAGTCCGCTCCGGAGACTCTTTTTTCACCTCGCCCGGCTTATCGGCCTGTCAAACTTTTACTGGAACCATCACCTGAAGGCGAATAAGGTCTTTCGGGAGCGCTTTGCAGCTCCCTAGGGCAAGGCCGCTTCAGGTAAAGATAAGCATATCGATTGAGGGGGGCGTCCTTGCTTCACAAGAATAGTCGCAGCCTTCATACTCGTTTCTGTGCTCTTTGCCGATTGCGGATAGTTCCTACTAAAGGCATTTTTTGTTACAATTGTGTTATGAATACATTATTAACAGATACACCCTCAAGAGCAGAGCGAAATAAGGCCTGGTCAGTTCACTTATTTTCCGCCGCCGGTGCAATTGCAGGACTAAATGCTCTTATTCATATTTTGCAAGGAGATGTGACGGGAGTACTTATATGGCTTGTGATTGCCCTTATAATTGACGCTGCAGACGGGCCTCTCGCGCGCCGATACCGTGTTGATAAAGCCCTGCCCCATGTAGACGGGGTAGTCCTCGATCATGTGATCGACTACAGCACCTACGCTCTGATACCTGCAATCTTCCTCTACCAATTCAAGCTGGTACCGGCCGGCTGGGAGCTGGCGGCCGCAGCAGTGGTGGTGGTAAGCTCGTTGTACTGTTTCACTAACAAAAAGCTAAAAACCGAGGACAACTTTTTTACCGGCTTTCCCGCCACCTGGAATCTGGTTGTCCTAGGTTTTTATCTTCTTGAGACCTCCCCTGTGCTAAATCTTTTACTTGTACCGCTTATAGCAGCCCTTACTTTTGTGCCCATTAAGGTTATACACCCCTTCCGGGTACGCGCCTATCGCCCGCTTACAATAACTTTTACCCTCCTGTGGACGGTTTTGGCTGTTTACCTAGTAATTGAGAGAAAATCGAGTGGAAATCTATTTGAATATAATCCCATAGCCGTTTGGGCTTTTATCTTGGTTTCTACCTATTTCATCATCATAAGCTTGATCCGTACTTTCCGGGGCAGGCTCTGATACATGCCCAATTAGGCACTGGTTTTTCAGCTGTTTCCTATACTAGTTTTCACCGCAGGGTCCGCTGAGGAGCAGCAGTCCAGAGAGGCTGAAACACTCGTTGTATACGTGATTATCATGCCGCAGAAGTACTTTGTTGAACGCATTGCCGGCAATTCGGCAGAGGTGCATGTGTTGGTTCCTCCCGGACGGAGTCCGGCTACATACGAACCTACCCCCAAGCAGGTAACGGCCCTGGGACGGCCTCTGGATCGCAAATACCAGCAAGGAGCTCGAGCTTTTTCAGCCGGTCAGCTGCTGGTCTTTTTCCCGCGGCTGGAAAGTACACTGCCGGCTGCATTCTTCGTCTTCGCCGCGGCGGTCATGACACCAATACTGGTCATCGCAGGATTCGCCTCTACACCTCGAAGTTGAAACCGCGATGACGACGCAAAGGAGAGGAAATAAAGCGATATTTGCTACAACAAAAGTTAAGGTCCTGGATAAGCTGAGAGTGTTGTTGTAAAACACGTATAATTTTAGTATTGTATACGTATAGGAGAAGCTCATGCAGAAAAAATTAACATTGACAATAGATCAACGTGTAGTAGAACAGGCAAAGCAGTACGCGAAAAGACGGCATAGAAGCGTTTCCCGAATGGTAGAAGAGTATCTTAGAAGAATTTCTACCGATGAAAGTGAAGAAACTGAATTTACCGCCGACGGTTCGAATAAATCATCTTTGACAGATAGTATTACCGGTATGTTTTCCTCAGAATATCATGGACAGGATTATGACCAGGTGTTGGAAGATGCTCTTATGGAAGAACATCTATGATAGATAAAATTTTTATAGATTCCGATATTATCCTGGATGTTGCAACAGCACGAAAGCCTTTTCTAGAGAACAGCAGGCGTGTGCTTTTAATAGTGGAAAGTGGTAAAGCTCTGGGAATGATTTCATCGAATAGTGTAACCAATATCTATTATATTCTGAGAAAGTTGAGTTCCAGCGAGAAAGCAAAATATTTTATTCGATCACTTGTAAGCTACTTTTCCGTAATTGCTGTTAATCCCACTAACATAATTCAGGCTCTCGATTCCGGTTTCGGAGACTTCGAAGATGCTGTTCAATACTACAGTGCTTTGACCTATCAATGCAGTTATATTGTCACCAGAAACATAGACGATTACAAAGAGTCGGATATTCCCATCCTAGAACCGAAAGAGTTTATCGCGTTATTTGAGAATTCTAAGTAAGCTTAGAGAGTAGCTACAGAGCGGGAAATCAATTTTACCATAGATTCGATTTCGAGTAATTCACTCGATATAATGCGCTCCCACCCCAGTATCCACGTATCCTACCATCTGTCCGACCGCTCCTCTTCCATTTTGTCAAGAAGTTCAGCAGTGATTATTTGTCTCAATATGAGACCTAACTGCTCCACGGATAGATTCCAATGGAGTGTTCGCTCCGAGAAAGCAGGTGTTCCACCCATCCAACTCGAAAAAGTCGGATAGCATACGGATACCGAGTTCGAGGAGGTCAGACTAGAAATCAGGCTATTCCTACCCCAGGCATTTTTTGTAACAATTGTGTTGTGAATACAGCATTAAAAGATACATTCTCAAGAGCAGAACGAAATAAGGCCTGGAGAAGCTCGAATAAAAGGTTTCGGAGTGAGGAGAGTCTCTCGGGGCCTCGTCGGTAGTTCCAATAATTGCGAGATTATTCGCTTCCGTTCCACCGCCGTGTGAGCCATTTGCCCATAGAAATGGGAGCTGGAAGGATTGCCGCAATGACTCTTCAGCCATGGCAGCATCGCCTTCGGCACCTAAAATACGAATACCTTCTCGGTCTGCATAGATGCTTCGGTAAGGGCATCGAGGGTGCTGCGCTCACATCCTTCCAGAAGTTCCTCTTCTTTCAATCCGCGGGCATCCATGCAGGAGCCGCAGAGCAGGACTCGCCCGCCTTTTTTCAAGAGAACCATCAGCATTCTCTCGAGGTTGTAATAGCCGTTCGGGGTGTTCTGCCCCGTCTTAGCGGTGAGGACGGCGTCGGCCATGAAGAAGACCGTTACATCGGCGGCCTCATCCTGCTTGTACTGATTCGTGGCCATTCGCATTCCGTTGTAGGTCCGCTCCGTACCGTAGGGAGGGTCGTTCAGAATAAACAGCGATTTCATGTGTATGCTCCTATAAAAAGTTTTATGCGGGTGAGGTTTCGGTGGATTCGACCGGCAGTCCCTCTTCTTTCCAAACGGGATAGCCCTCTGCAAGTCGAACAGCCTTGTAGCCCCGGGCCCGCATCCTTCGTACCGCCTCCGCGGCTAAGACACAGTAGGGACCACGGCAGTAGGCTACTATCTCTTGTTTTGGATCGACTTCGGCCATGTAGTGTTCCAACAGGGAGAGAGGTACCGAAAGGGCGCCGGCTATATGTCCGCTCTCATACTCCTCCCGAGGCCTCACATCAATCACCACCACTTCTCCCTGGCGGGCACGCTCTATGAGATTGTCCTTGTCGACCGACTCCAGGGTGTTGATGTCTCTAAAGTAGTCATTAACCAGACGGTCGATTTCGGCAATCCGGTCCTCGGCGAGGGAACGCAGGGCATGGTAGCCTTCTATTACCTTTGCATCCGCAAGCCGGTAGAATACCTGCAGTCCCTCCTTCCGGGAGGCAACCAGCCCGGCGGTTTTCAGGATGCCAAGATGCCGTGACGTATTGGCCACCGACATTGAAGCTTCGCCGGCCAGAGTCTCTACATTCCGTTCGCCCTGTGCGAGTACATCGATGATTTCGATCCTCTTTGGACTGGAAAAAGCGGCGGCGACTTTTGAGAACTGTTCGAATACGGCGTCCTTGAACTCTCTGCTTTCCATCATACTACACTATTCAATTGATTAATTGAACAATAATGTATATGAGTCTTCCTGTCAAGTTCACAGGATGCCTCTCGCTCTGAATTTCGAGAAGTAAGCATTGTACACCATATTAGCAACTTACTATTACATCCCGGTTCATCTTTGTTGAGAACAGATAAGATTATAGCAGCCCGGAATGTATTTTATTTCAAGCATAGAATAGCCGCCAGATCGATAAGAGATGTTGAGGTTAAGTCCAACCCAAATTAGATACAGGGCAGCGTCTTTTTTATCCTCGGTCTATCGGCAGAGGTATATCCTGTATAGGTAACGGCATCCTCAACGTGCGATCTTTTGGTGCACACCGGAATGGCAGGACTGCCCTTTGCCGTCGTCTTTATAGGGAAAGGAGGCAAGCTCGACCGTTGGGAAGGGGCAGTGTTTATAGGCCTTTACATAGCATATATAACAGTATTGCTTACAGTTTGATGCTTCTATAATAATTGATGTCTTATCAGTAAGCTCATCTCTTCCCTTCTCATGGAATTGATTGCTTTAACCACAAAGAAGATTACAAAGGTAATAATTGCAAACTTGGTCCGGAGAATCGCATAACTGCTTTAACAGGCGCTCTCATCTCAGGGTTATAACAATGTATTTTACGATTCGAGCATACCGGTTTATGTGGCTGTAAGGGACAATTTTCCAACCATTCCTAAAGATTGTAACAGGTCCACTGCTGCACCTACTTTCTATAAAATATAGGAGTAAACAGGATCAGTACGGTGTATATTTCCAGCCGGCCCAAAATCATGATGGCCGCCAGCCATACCTTCACATAGTCCGGAAAAAAGGCGAAATTGGAAGTCGGGCCTACCCCGCCGAAGCCGGGGCCGATATTTCCGATACATGCCAGCGAGGCGGTCAATGCGGTGGTGAAGTCGGTGGAGCTGGAGGCAACCACGATGGTCGAGATCACCACAAAGACAATATACAGGAAGACAAAGCCGGAGACGGCAGTGACGATAGCCTGCCCGACCGGCTTTTGGTTCATTCGAATAGTGAAGACGCCGCGCGGATACACGAGGGTCCGCAGCTGTTTGGCGGCAGTTGTTTCGGTGATGCTGTTCAATTTCCTTTTCACCGATCCGCGGTATACATTTGTAGTCAACGATCCCCAGTATTTGATAATCTTTCCGGTGCTCTTTACCGTCGCCCTGATCACCAGCGAACTGGTAAATCGGATGAAAGGCGAAGCCCAGGCGGCGGATATCCGCGAACAACGGACCGAAGTACTGTACCGCATCAGCCGCAGTCTTCTACAGGCGAGCCGGCACCCGGGCAGTGATTATGGCCGCCCTCGAGCACCTCTCTGGAATTTTCAAAGTCGGGATGGTGGTCTACCTGCCGGAGAAGGACTCGGGCAATTTGGTGAATTATCATCTCGGCCCCGACAGCCCTGGCGATCGACCGGGAAAATCTGGCCGAAGCTCAGGAACAGTCGAGAATCGAGATCGAACGGGAACGGCTGCGCAGCAATTTGCTGCGGGCGATATCGCATGACCTTCGCTCGCCATTAGCTTCGATCAGCGGTTCGAGCAGCACCTTGTTGTATGACTGGAGACAGCTGAATGACGAAAGCCGTTCGCAGCTGCTGACGAATATTCAGCAGGATGCCGACTGGCTTACGCAGCTGATCGAGAATCTGTTGAGTCTGGCTAAAGTCGAGGGGGCGCATTTTGTGCTGAATACCGAAAGCGAGTTAGCGGACGATATTATCGCCGGAGTCCTGAGCAAAGTAAAATCCCGCGCCGGCGACCATAGCATCAGTACCGATCTTCCCGACCAGCCGTTCGCAGACCGGCGGCGCCGAATTCAGGTTTACTTTGCCGACTGAACCTTCCATCAGGGGGGCCTATGGAAACTAAACCGCTTATCCTGATTGTTTAGGACGATCCGCCCATACGTAATTTTCTGCGCACTTCGCTGAAAAACCATGACTACCGCTTATTGGTAGTGGAGAAAGGCGCCGAGGCGGTGTCGATGACCGCATCGCACATGCCCGATCTGCTCTTGCTCGATCTCGGCCTCCCGGATATGGACGGAATCGAGGTCATCAGCCAAATCAGGTCCTGGAGCCGGGTTCCCATTGTATATTGTTTCGGCCCGGGAACAGGAGCGGACGAAAATAGAGGCCCTGGACCGCGGGGCGGACGACTATTTGACAAAGCCCTTCAGCATCGGAGAACTGCTGGCGCGTATTCGGGTGGCACTCCGTCACTCGATGCTTAGTACGGCTGTTTCTCAGCCCAACGGGTCGGAGGTAAAGATAGGAGAATTATCGATTAACTTCGAGCAGAGAAGAGTGAGAATTGCCGGAGAGTCCGTTCATCTCACCCCGACCGAATACAAACTGGTGGCCCTGTTAGTGAAACACGCCGGGAAGGTTCTCACCCATCGGTTTATTCTGAAAGAAATATGGGGGCCTTCCAGCATAGAAGAATCCCAGTATCTGCGGGTGTTCATGGCCAATTTAAGACGAAAAATCGAGCCCGACCCGGCTCAACCCCGCTATATCGTCACGGAAATCGGGGTCGGTTACCGCCTGTTGGATGAGTAATAACAGGGCGGATCGTTATGAAGAAGGTACTACTTGTATTTAAAATTCTACTTTTGTTTGAAACCTTGTTGATCGGCTGTTATCCGGCCCAACAGGCACCTCCTCTCCACGAACCTATGAAACAAGAGGAAACACTGGAATAGACAAGTAAAACCGACCTTTCACTATGGCGGTTTTGTTTATGCCTGTTTCTTAAACAAAAGGCGGCACCGAAAATAACATTTCCGGTGCCGCTCACTAAAAAGGAGTCTAAATGAAAAAAGGCTATGAAAAGCGAGTTAGCTTTCTACTAACTCCTGAAACTTTTTGTAAAGCTCAGAATCCTGTTGGATTGCCGCGATAATGCTGTTGAAGCGCTTCACCGACAGATCGTACTCTTCAATTTCCGAAACCATTTCTTCTTGCAGTTCCTGCTGCATTCCGTTGATTTCTTTCTTCAGCTTTTCAAAATCCTGTTTCTTCGCATCGCTGACGTCCGATTGCGTAGCTTCATTATTCGTAGTCTGAGCCTGGTACATTTCCTGAAACTCTTGCTGTGAAATGCTGGAATCATCGATAAGTTTACTAATATCCTGGTTTAAATCCTGCTGCATCTCCTGAACAACCCCATAAGCCTCGACAAAATTTTCTAGTTCTTCATCAGACACTTCGGGAATATCCTGTTGCTGTTGCGGTTGCGGTTGCTGCTGCTGCGTATTTTGAGCAAAAGTAAATCCACCCAATAGCAAAAACAGACACATAATTATACCTACAGTAATTTTTGTTTTAGTGAACATATATCATCTCCTTATTCATTTGGTATCACAGCTTTGGAGCTGCTATTTTGAGATTGTTTACAATCTCGTACTCTAAATTCAAATCCTCAATAATTTGTTCGATTTTCTGAAATTCGTTATTGTCCGCTACTCGTCCTTCCACAAGCAAAACCTGTTGTCGGTTAAGTAGAGGACCCTTTTTATCGATCGAAAACAGTATCTTACTCGGATCTTTTATTGACGGGTCACCGCTGACAGCCTTATATAGTTTTTGTAGATCCTGATTCGGTTTCTTCATATAGATCACCTCCAATTCATTTGATACCAACTTAACAATTCTTTATCCGGTTCCTGTACCAAAACTGTTAAGATCGTGCAAAGATTACTACGAAACTGATTGAAAGTGATTAGAATTTGGCCTTACACTATAAGTGTGAAATATATATTCGCTACAATACTCTTAATAATTACGGTGCTTGAAGCCCGCCCGGTAGAAATGGAAATTCCTTATAGGGAACTCTCCTCTAATGTGAAGTCGGTGGAAATCAGCCGGACTACCGATAAAGACGAACCCCCGCAACCTGTTAAAAAAACGGTGTTCACCTATTTCGGAGCTAAAAAGACCGAGCATCTTTATAACGATGATGGCAGCTTGAAGTGGACTATTTACTATGAGTATAGAAATAACAATATCATTGTTTCAAAACAGGCGAGAAAGCCGAATGGAGAGGTGCTCTGGAGAACAAACTTTGAATATAATTCTAATAACCGTCTTCTAAAAAAAACTACCTTCAACAGTTCAGGTCAGCCTGACTATACTACAGTATATGAGCATCAAGCCGACCGAACAGAAGTCTTAGCTTACGGAGCCGACGGGTCACTTCAGTGGCGAAAGAAAATTGTTACTCCTAAAGACGGTAATACCAGAGGGACTTATTTTTATTATCCCGAAGGCACCCGAATAAAAGTGATAGTCGAAGATTTTAACTCATATGGAGAAACCTATGAGGAAATACACATCGATGAAATTGGAACTGTCTTCCGCAGGATAGAAAACGAATATGACATATTCGGCCGAATGGTAGGTCGCATTGTATATAATGATAGAGGCGACGTTCATAGAAGAGTGTGGGTAGAATATCTACCCCACGGGCATATAGGTCTTGTCCGTCAGGTAGTACCAGCCGAAAACCGGGTGGAGGAACATATTTACTCTTATAAAATTGACAACCGGGGCTCCTGGACCTATCGCAAAGAAATAGTAACCATTAAGGATGAGACTATGGAGGAGCCGAAAGTAATAACCAGGGTTGAAACCCGCGACATTGAGTACTTCTCTGAAATGGAACAACAAGAATGACAAGAAGAAGCCTGTTTTCGCAAGCATTTACATATATATTGATCTCACTCTTGTTAGTTGTATTTCTCCTATCGAGTATCTTTTTCTTTAGCATCAGACGCTCTTTAACAATTTGGAATGTAAACCGAGGTCAGCGTTTAGAAAATATGATTCTACCGCTCATTACACAGATATATCGAGAAAACGGCACATTGGAAGAAAGTGTGATACATCGCGAACTTTCACCGTTTTTAACCAGTAATGTGTTTACCTATGTATTCAATCATCAAAAGGAACCAATTTACATTTATATGCAGGGAGGGAGAATCCCACTCTATAATAAAGATCGGGTAGAGAGTTCACTCCGCCGCCTTGATGACCGCAGCCGCCCTCTGACCGCAATTGTCGCCGCAGGGGAAGTAGTAGGGTATTTAGCAGCTGACACATTGGGGTTTTCTCATGATGTAGCTAACAGGAGGTTTTTACAGACGGTTTTTTCATTCATCCTTTGGGGCGGTGGAATTGCATTGATAATCGCATTGATTGCGGCGTATGCTTTTTCCAAGATATTCTCGCGTCAAGCGAAAGCGATGGTAACCGGCCTTAAGAAACTGACCGAAGGAAACCGGCAGGTAGAGTTCCCGGTAGTGAAGGCGGAAGAGATGAGCGCCATTGCCGACTCTGCTCAGCAGCTTCAGCAGCAGCTCCAGCAGGAAGAACAAATCCGTAGACAGTGGGCTGACGATGTAGCTCACGATTTGCGTACCCCGATATCCGCCTTAAAAGCTCAGTTAGAGGGGCTCTCCGATGGTATTTTTCAACCTACCACCTCCCGACTCCAAGCCTTGTTCCGAGAGGTAGAACGCATCGACTCTTTGGTACAGGACCTGCGAGAGTTGAATCGCATAGAATCTCCTGAAATGAACATTAACCGGACAAAGACGAATATACCCCATTTCATTCAGCAGCTGTCTAATTCTATGATTGCTGAGACCAATTTAAAAGATGTACTAACCACCGAATGCCATGTAGACTATGCATATATTGATAAACATTTTTTCAATCGGGCATTGAGCAATGTCATTCAAAATGCCCTTGTGCACGGAGAGAAAAATACTGATATTCATATAAAAACATTTTATCGGCAACCTTTTACAGTGTTTGATATATCCAACCGTGGCTGGATCGCTCCACAGCATACAAAGCGAGTATTCGACCGACTCTACAGAAGCAGCACTTCTCGCAACGAGCCGGGCTCAGGCCTAGGTCTGCCTATTGTCCGGGCTATTATGCGTGCTCACGGCGGCGAGGCTTACATAGAACAACGGGAAGACAGAACTCACGTAGTCATCACTATTCGGGACCCTCAGTAGGATGATCGCCGGCAAACCGGTAGCCAAAGCCGCGAATAGTCTCGATCCATTCTTCATTTCCCAGCTGTTTCCTCAAATTGGCAATATGTGTGTCAACTGTTCTTTCCGAACCGCTGTACAGATACCCCAAGCATTCCCCCAAAAGGGTATCCCGTGAGACCGCCTGATCAGGCCTCCCGGCAAGAAAGATGAGCAGGTTCCATTCGGTACTGGTAAGATGTAACTCCTGTGAGTTGAGAAACACCTTTCGCGCCCGAGTGTCAATCGTTAAACTTTCCGGCCCTCGCTTCCAGTTTGTAACATCGCCCTTGTCGGTATTCACATCCTCACTATAACTCCGGCGCAAAAGGGCCTTTACTCTCAACAGGAGCTCTTTGTTCGAAAAGGGCTTAACAACATAGTCGTCTCCTCCCACTTCAAATCCCATAATCCTGTCGGATTCCTGCTCCTTGGCCGTGAGAAAGAGAATCGGCACCTTTTTCTCCCTGCGGATCTCTTTGGCAAACTGAAATCCGTTTCCATCGGGAAGCATTACGTCCAGTATGACGATATCGGGATTCTGATGCCTGAAGGCATCCCGCGCATGCTCGAGATTCTCAAATGCGGCGACTTCATAGCCACTCACCTCGAAATACTCCTTGACGGCATCTCTGATGAGCTCATTATCTTCGACGATAAACACCCTCATTCCACTACCACCTTATCGTTCGTATTCATACAGTAACGCATAAAACCGGCGGGAAGAAAAGTCACTTTCCTCTATGAGTTGCGTCAATCTTTCTCTATATTCATCCTGTAATACTATTATTGCCTCCATTACCCGGGAAAACTCCTCCATCTCATCCTGAGTGGCCATACTGAGCACCCCCTTGTTATTGTTTAGGTAGGCCTCATACATAATCCGAAAGGGTTTTTCATCTATCGAAGAGTTTTCCACAAGCTCCTCTTCTTTCTGCAGCAGCTCCTCCTGCAATGTTTCCATCTCGGAATAAGCTGCTTCAAAGCGTTCCCACTCTTCAGCACTCGCTTCAACCTCAGCCTGTTTCTCAGCCTGGGCGGAAAGATTTATTCCGGGCAATAGCATAGTTACAGCTATTGCAATTATGATGATTATATGATTATAGTTGTTGCTCATATTGGTATGATACTCATTATAGTCCTGAATTACATCCGATTTATATTAAGGTTTTGCAAAGATTTTAGTTGGTAAAGAATGCGCAAGAGACAGAAGCTATCACGGCATCCGGTACGAGGATTTTTCTTATTATTACTAATTAGTCTAATAGTATTATTTTTCTACCTATTTTTCGACGGTCTTTATCTGACTAATCAGGCTGTTAACCTCTTCAGACTCCATCGTACTACAGCAAATATTGACAAACTCATCCTATCGGATATCGACCCTTCAACAAAGGATTTTTTACTGCTTACTCAAGATATCAAAAAGTTCGCCATAGAGCAGCTGGGACTCAAAGATACCCCAAATTACAACACATTTATTGACACTGAACGTACGTATCTGGTAGATGTTGTATCGGCCGTACGTTCGGACTCACTTCTCCGTTATGAACGCACCTATCCATTAGTTGGCAAGGTGTTTTATAAAGGCTTTTTTCAGCCGGAACAGGCACAACGTTTCGCCGCACATCTTCAAAAACGAGGGTATGATGTACATGTGAGAAAAGTGAGTGCGTACAGCTCACTGGGATACCTACGGGACCCGCTCTACTCCTACATGGTGCATTACGATGTTCATCGTCTGGCCGAACTGTTGATACATGAACAGGTACACTCTACCATCTGGATACCCGGCCATAACACTTTCAATGAGGAACTGGCTACATTTATTGGCAGGGAAGGAGCCTCGGCTTATATCCGGCATACATACGGTGCAGACTCCCCGCTGCTTGCCAAGCTCCGGGATACGCAACAGGACTACGCTACAATAACCGCTCTATTCTCCGAGTTGCATGCGGAGCTGGAATCACAATATTCTCAAACACCGGATATCACGTCCCGCCTCGAGATCAAAACCGCCATGATCAGTGCAGCAAAAAACCATTTTATTCAAAACTATGACCAGCTTTTTCTCACTCCGAACTATCGCGGACTGCAGGATATCGAATGGAACCATGCCCTGATCGATGTATATGTAAAGTACGGCGGAGATCTTTCCGACTATTATCGATTAAACGAGCTTATAGGTGGAGACATTCGCTCCACCCTCGAGATGATGCGCTCATTTAAGGAAAACCCCAAGACAGAACTACGGGCCGTGCTGCGAAACCTGAGCTAACCGGCACGGTAAGGCGGAAGCGTAAAATAGAATTCCGAACCCTCGTAAGGTGCTGAATAGAGGTACATCTCGCCTCCCATCTCCTCGACAAACTCCTTAGCAGTTGAAAGGCCAATCCCATCACCGACACCATAAAAGGGCAGAAAAACCTGTCTCTGCTTCTCTTCGGGTATCCCAATCCCTGTATCGCGCACAAAAAACTCATATTCCTCTTTTTCATTCTCTTCGACCCCAAACTCTATCTCTCCGGTTTCAGTAAATTTAATCGCATTATGTACAAGATTGATAATAACTTGTTTTAATCTCTTCTGGTCACCGAAAACATGAATGTCAACATCAGGGGGATGAACAGCTCGCAGAGAGATATCCTTACCTGTTCTTCGAATAAGCATATCACCGAAATAGCTAATAAAAGAGAATACTTTCTCCAATGAAAACCACTCGGAAGAGAGTCGTAGATGTTGCCCGGACGATTCCGGTACCTCTGCAACACTTTCAATCAGCCTCAGCATATGGATTCCGCTTTCATAAATATAATGACCATACTCACGGGCTTCACTATTGAGGTTTTGTTGACTCAACAGCAATTCTGCGAATCCCATCATTGCATTCAAGGGTGATTTGAGTTCATGCTTTATCTTATACAGATGATATTCAATCTCTTTCCAGCTTATTGGCAATGAGCGGATAGGCTGAAAAGTAAATAACATACCATACTGAGCACCATGCGTATCCTCGAGAAGTGTTCCCGCACTATCAACCGTCACTTTTTCTCTATTTGTAGATAACAACGGATATTGATCTCTTACGGCTTTTCCGGCCCCCAATAGTATTTTCTGATAATGGCTGATAACACTCGCGCGGTCCTCGACTGCAACTAAATCACTGAACTGAATTCTCTGATCGGAATCCTCAATGGGGGGTCGATTTAGCATATGGGCAAACTCTTGATTATATGTAAGAATATCCCCTCCCAGGTCAACATAGATGGATGGATAATGAAAGTACTTAATTGCCGTTTCAAACTTATTTAATTCCCGCCTGGCCACATGTAAGGTATCCATACTGCGCTCCTTTGAAAAATAGATTACCTAACACTATAGCTTGCCGTGTTCGGGTTTTTATCCAACTACTTTAAAGATTCTATGAAGAAAAAGGCTTTAGAAGAGTGTTCCTGTGACCAGAATAGGCCCATATAGACTCACACCTCGAACACTCGTTCTGACGAGAAGAGGCTACACGGTGTACACCGGAAAAGTCGGCGATCTGAAAGTTGATTTTATCGAGGGATCCGGCTGCCCCCCCCTCGAATAACAGGGGAATACAACGCCGTTACCTGCCCGAGTTCCTGCTTCACAACTTTGTTTTAGGATCCCGGATTTTAGATACCAACTGGCATATTCGCACATAAAAAGAGATTGTTAATATCTCTTTATGGGGTACAATAGTGGTATACAAGGCAGCAGCATTATAAGGAGGATTGTATGGAGTTGGAAGATTCGAACGGGAAAATCGTTGTACCTCAAAGCGCGGCGGAAGTCGATCAGATGCTCGACCGTCTGGGCCGGGACCTGGATCATTGCATTCTCAGCGAAGGAGAGGAGTTCATCCAAGCCGCGGGATCGGCTTCGGGAATGCTCGTTCAGTACGGAGATTCTACGGGCCTGTATGAGGCCGCCGAAACATTGCCGTCAGAGACCGTGAAAGAGCTCTTTGCAGCTTTCTTTCAAAAGGATGATTCCTGGCGGACGAGGGTAAGTTACACATGCATGAGCGGCGCGGACTCTTCCTCCGGTGCACCGTCTCCGGAGGCTGATCGGGAAAGAGGCGCGGGGCGACAGGAGAAGAGCCTTAAAGACAGCCTGCTCGACTCAGTAAAACGAGAGGTAAAGCACAATGTCTCGGGCATGGTGCGCCGCGGGATCCGCGATGTGTTTCGAAAATTCAGATAGACCCCGTGCAACGGTGAGGAGCTATCTGTGCTGCTTCATTCTGCTTGCACTGGCAATACCGAGCATGCCGGTGTATGGACAGGAAGAGCTTCGAGGTGATTGGCTGCGCTTCGGACTGCAGGGAGAATCTTTCGGTCCGGTCTACGGGGCCTCTTCAGTATTAGACGCTCAGGAGGGGATACAGCGCTCACGGTACGATGTCGACAAGGCCATGGACGGAAATCCGGCCACCGCATGGGTAGAAGGAGTTGCCGGGCCTGGCGAAGGCGAGAGCTATTGGATCGGGGTCGATCATTACCCCGAAGCCTTGGGTTTTATTAACGGCTATGCGAAGAACCGCAGTCTGTTTGACAAGAACTACCGGGTACGAAGCCTCGAAGCTCAAATTTTCGCCGCCGTCAATCTCAGCGGCTTCGCCGGACAGTGGGAAGAGTACTACGATGCCCTGCCGATAAGTGAAGTGGAGCTCGTCGAGTTAGAAGATTCTATGGACCCGCAAAAAGTCCGGCTGCCGTTTGACCGACGGGAAATAATGTCCCGTATGGAAGATTTTCAAGAATCAGAAGCGATTCAAGCCTTGAATTTTCCGCAAGCCCGCGAGATGGGCTTGCGCGGAGATGAAGGGGTCGGCAGGAAATTCGTCTATATACTTCGATTGACAATAAATGCGACCTATCCCGGAACTACCTGGGAGGATACCTGCATCGCCGAATTATGGCCGGACTACGGCGCTGTAACGGATTTCAATTTAGGCGGTGAGGATCAGTATCTGCATATTACAGACGAGTTGGGACAAAACATCCCGGTCTTCTACGATTTCGACTACGTGCTTACACCGATCGACTCGAGCAAAGACCAGCGCTGGGCTATAGTGATAAAAGAACCGGCTTATGCGGATTCCGGCCGAGTATCCAGCAGTTATGCAGTCATACATCTGCCCACCGGCAGAGAACTGACCGCAAAGATACTCGGGCCCGAAAGCGAGAGGAAAATCCCCTACGCTCTCAGCTCCCGGAACGGGCAGGTATTTGTCGAGTGGGAACATAATGAAACAGGAGCGGAGGGCAGCACGGCCTGTGTTTTGTACTAAGCTGTTGTAGTTATTCTATTCATTTCTCCCACCATCGATTTGCTAAAGTGCTCGGTACACACAAACTCACCGCTAATGCTATTCGAAGAACTACAGGAAAATATAACTTTCAGACTACCTGAGCATTCCCTCTAGTTCGTCCCAGTTAAACTCCGCCTGCATCTGCGCGTCGAAATCATCCCACAGTTTGTTAATTACAGTGATGGATTGGATATCTGTGGGATCACTGTCACTTCGGAAAAAGTCATGGTTTGGAGCGACTAGGGCCATCGCATTGGGATCATCCCGATCGAGAAGGAGCGAGGGGCGACTGCGTTTGTTGCGCGGCATCCAGTATTGCATCGGATTTCCGGCCAATCCATACGCCGGAGCTGCTCGCTCGGCCGGCGACAGCGCGGACAACTCTTCGCGCAGGCGTACCATATGTCGCCCGAGCATCGCTAATCCTCGTTCACCGGCCTCCTCCAGCGCTTCAAAGTCTTCAGCCGCGATTGCTTCGGCATGCCGGGCATATATTGCCTCGTTTTTCTCAAAAGTGGTTAACATCTGCTCCGCCTGCTCGCTGTCGATGGATTTCATCATCTCGTAACTGCGCATAAAATTGCTCCGCCTGGATTCGCTTTGCTCGACTATAGCACTCCGCCGCTCTGCGAGGGTTGCCTCGCTGGCGGAAATAAGGGCTTCGATCCACCTCTCCTGGCTTACCGGAAGCCAGACAGATCGACCGGGAGGCAGTATTTTCTCAACCACCGTATTTTTACCGATCTGATATCGGATTCGCCCGTTTTTGTTTTCCAAGCGCGGCCAGGAAAGGTATATTCCGCCGAGCTCATCCTCGAAGGCCACCCTTCCTTCGAGCCAGGGGTCATTGATCTGCACCCTCACTCCACACTGCGGATTATTGTGTCTGTATACCGGTCGATAGATACTCAGACCAAACTCCCCGCGCAAGGGTCCGAGTTGTTTTCCAGGATAGGGGCTTTGCTTCAAGGGGTGTACGTCCGGGATACGGGTGTCGGTTGATTTGACGCCCCAGCGGTGAGCGTATTCTGCTCCTACCCGGTCAAATATTCTACGCGAAGGTACTATTTCGACACCTTGCGGCGGGTTGAGGTGCGGCATTTCACGGAAGAGCCTTCCTATCCGGTCGAGCGTGCGTAGAAGGTCTTGATACTCGCCGGACTGCATATCCTTCGGCGGTTTCGACTCATCGAGATTCATACTCCACTCGAGCCACCCTTGCGAAGCGGTCCCGGCTGGCGGAATTTCCGCGCAAAGCAGTTCAAATCCGAAAAAGAGAACGCATAGAATCAAACCGATTTTCATCCTTTCGCCTCCCTACTTTTTGATAAGAACTATAAACTGAAGACTCAATGAACCCAGTATAGCATGGAAGAACAACTTTTTTTGTCATTTTTTTAACAACCGATTGTCCCCCTCCCCCACAAATTCCTCGCTTCAGACTCAATATGGACCAAAAGGAGCGATGAAACCGAGAGCATACGCACAACGGTTCATTCCGGTATCGAAACTGAAGATGAGCACGCTTCGCTCCGCTTCCGTTTTATATAGGGGGTCATTATATAGGGGATCATTATATAGGGGATCAACGGTGGTGAGGGGCTCGAGCTCTTTGTACGCATAGGGCTGCTGCGCCTCTTGTACAAAGAGCGGCTCTTCCTCATAGGGTCCGAGTAGCGCAACAGGCAAAAAGCATGAAGAAAATTCACAATTATAGAAAATAAATATTGACTTTCACGTAAAAAAGATGAAATTAGAGTTAGGATAATCGTTTGTTTTACTGGTAAAAACTGAACGATTTTCGCCGTAACCTGGTTGCGGAATTTTCTTTTCCATTCCGGATATCTGTTGATTATCGCGGATAATAAGGATTAGAAAATCCATGTACAAAAAAAAGAATTATGCCGTTTCCGGCTCGGCCCGAGCCGCCTGCTTTTCGACAAATACTATACCGGCCTCCGATGATGAGGAGCCTCCCGGTAGGGGCACGCATTTACATCCCATTATAAGCCGCCGCTCTTCCGCCTTCAGGGACCGTTATTATGCCGGTACCAGTGACAAGGAATGGAGCAACTGGCGCTGGCAGTTCAGGCACAGAATCCGTACACCGGAAGAACTGGAACGCATTTTCAGCCTCTCCTTCGACGAGAAAGCCGCTTTGAGAGCTGCCGGAGGTCGGCTGCCGCTTGCACTAACCCCCTACTATGCCGCCCTGATCGATCCGCTGGACATTTCCCAGCCGCTTCGAAAGACAGTCATCCCGCGAACGGCGGAATTCGTGCTTTCGCCGGGGGAATCGGAGGATCCTCTGAATGAAGAGGGTAATTGCGTTGTTCCCGGGCTCTTTCACCGCTATCCGGACCGGGTTCTGCTCTTAGCCACGAAGGTATGCGCGGTAAACTGCCGCTACTGTACCCGCTCGCGCATCGTTGGGGCCGGTAACGGCGCTGCGGTGAGAGTGGACAGGGAGGCAGTCTTGGGCTACATACGGGCGCACCGGGAGGTACGTGACGTGCTCATTTCGGGGGGAGACCCTCTCATTCTGTCTACGGAACACCTCGAGTCTCTTCTGGCCGGGCTGCGGGCGATACCCCATGTTGAGATTATCCGGATTGGAACGAAGGTTCCGATGGTCCTGCCGCAGCGGATAACCGGGGCCCTGCTTCGGATGTTGAAGAAATATCATCCCCTGTGGATGAGTATTCACGCCACCCATCCTGATGAAATAACCTTGGAGTCGGCTGAATCCTGCCGCCTGCTGGCGGACGCGGGTATTCCTCTGGGCAGTCAGACCGTTCTTCTACAGGGAGTCAACAATAATTCTGAAACCCTGAAGCGTCTCTTTCACGAGCTGATGAAAACCAGGATCAAACCCTACTACATCTACCAGTGCGACCCCATTGCAGGCTCGGCCCATTTCCGGACCAGCGTGAAAGCGGGAATCGAACTGATCCACAGCCTGAGGGGATACACTTCGGGATATGCGGTTCCCCATTACGTCATCGACGCTCCGGGAGGGGGCGGCAAGATTCCCATTAGTCCCGACTATATACAGGGAGTGGTCAGCGAAAAACTGATTCTAAAAAATTACGAGGGTAAAACTTATGAATATCCCGACAATAGCCTTTAATTCAGCACTCTTTAAATCACCCCGCTTTGTCCAGAAAAATCTGGGGAAACTGCGCGTGGGCCTCACTTTCGATCTGCAGGAAGAATACCTGGCGCGTAACTACAGCCCTGAGGAGACTGCGGAACTGGATTCACCCGAAACAATCGAAGCCCTGGAGCGGGCCCTGCGGGCACTGGGTTACCAGCCGATGCGGATCGGAGGGATCGAAGCTCTGGTAGGAAAGCTGGCGGCAGGCGAGAGGTGGGACCTGGTGTTCAATATTGCGGAGGGTATGCACGGATTGGGCAGAGAGGCGCAGATACCCGCTCTCCTGGATGCATACCGGATTCCATACACCTTTTCCGATCCCCTTGTGCTTGCCATTACGCTGCATAAAGGAATCGCCAAGCATATTCTCAAGAATATGGGAGTTGCAACCCCCGATTTTATCGTGGTCAACACCCTTTCCGATCTGGAGGGGCACTCCCTCGCATTCCCCCTGTTCCTAAAACCCGCCGCCGAGGGTACCGGCAAGGGAATCAGCAGACGGTCGCTGGTCTATAATGATACGGACCTGCGGGAGCGCTGCGCACTCCTGCTGGCCAAGTTCCGACAGCCCGTGCTGCTGGAAACCTTTCTTCCCGGCCGGGAATTTACCGTAGGCATTCTCGGCACCGGCGCCGGCGCCCGGGCGCTGCAGCCGATGGAAGTAGCATTTCGGTCAGAGACGACCGGTGTCATTTACTCGTATGAAACGAAGAAAAATTATAACGAACTGGTTGAATACTCCCTCCTGACGGGAGAACTCGGAAAGGCCAGTCAGGAGCTTGCACTGGCAGCCTGGAGGGGGCTGGGATGCCGGGACGGCGGGCGGGTCGATCTGCGCCTCGATTCGCAGGGCCGCCCCGGTTTTATCGAGGTGAATCCCCTGGCGGGTCTGCATCCGGTAGATTCGGACCTGCCCATTCTGTGTAGGCTTGTAGGGATAAGCTATGAAACCCTCATCGGGGAAATAATGAGCTCGGCCCTGGAACGACTGCACAAGAGAAAGGTTGTCCAATATGCACCCTGAGCAAATCTCAATCCTTTTCAACCATCCCGGCCAGCAGGCCGGCCCCGACGACCGGGATACCCTGGATCAGGCTATATCGGTCAGGGAGGCCCTGGAAACGCTTGGTTATGAACCCCGAGAACTCGCGGCTGACGAAAACCTGCCCGCATTCAGAAAAAATCTGGAAAAGCACCGGGAAAGACTAATTTTCAATCTCTGCGATCCTCCGGCCGGAGAAGGCCGGTTTATATCCCTGTTTCCCCTCGTCCTTGAACAGGAAGGCTTTACCTACACCGGTTGCAGTGCGGATGCGCTGTATCTGACCTCACACAAGTTGATCGCGAAAAGAGTGATGCGGCGGCAAGGAATACCGACTGCCGGGTGGTATGAAGCCGGCGGCGGACCGGAGGGCAGCTTCTCGCCGGGGCGTTATATCATCAAATCGGTGTGGGAGCATGGTTCGGCCGGACTGACACCCGGTTCCGTGGTCGAGGTATCCGGCCGGGCAGAGCTGGACGAAATTCTGGCAGATGCGGGACCATGGGTATTCGCCGAGCGGTTTCTGCCCGGCCGCGAGATAAACATTGCCCTGCTGGCGAACGTAAAAGGTGCCTGGGAGGTGCTGCCTCCCTCCGAAATAATCTACAACCGGCGGAATGAACCCAGTCCCTTTCTGGATTACAAGGCCAAATGGGAACCAGACACAGACTCCTACCGGCACTCTTTGCCTAGCCTGCAGTTCGCCCCCGGCGATACGCAGCTGCTGTGCAGTCTCTCCAGGATCGCCCTTACATGTGCCGGGCTTTTCAGATTAAACGGCTACGCCAGAGTGGATTTCCGGTCGGACGCTGACGGCCAGCCTCAGGTCCTGGAGGTAAATGCAAACCCCTGCATATCTCCCGGCGCGGGCTTTTCGGCTGCCGCAGCCAAAGCCGGCCTCTCCTTCAATGAACTGATAGCCCGGATTGTGGGCGCCCCAATGGGGCTTACTCAACGGTCGAATACTCAAGAGGTGAAAAATGGATATCCAATTCGCGTATGAGCTGCTCCCCGGCGATTACAAAAAAATCAGGGAAGTCCTCGAGTCTTCAGGCTATTTTCATCCCCGAGAGATCATCGTAGCCTTGGAGATAGTGGATGAGGTACTAAACAAGGGCATTGAAAGCGACTACTATTTTATAACTGCCCATGATGCGAACCGTTTCGCAGGATTTATATGCTACGGCCCGATTCCCCTGACCGCCAACCGCTGGGACATCTACTGGATAGCCGTAGCAGACAGGCTCAGAGGCCGGGGCATCGGCGGGATGCTGCTGGAGAAAACCGAACAACACATCCGACGACTCAGCGGCAGGCGGGTGTATATCGAGACCTCCGCCAGCAGCCTCTATGCCCCCACCCGCAGGTTCCATGAAAAACAGGGCTACCAGCTCGAGGCGGTTCAAAAGGATTATTATGCCGACGGGGAAGACAAGTGCCTCTATGTGAAAGTGCTTGCATTCGCTTAGACCTATGATTATCATTTTAGTATGAAATTAAAGCAACACAAACGGTATAATTATTCGCCGATTTTTGATCGCCCGGTCTATGACTGGCCCAACGGAAAACGTTTGGCAGTCTACTTTGCGATCAACATCGAACACTTCGAGTTCGGGGCGTTTCCTGGCTCCGATTTCACGGCAGTATCGATTCCGCCGTACCACCGGGGGTATGCGTGGAGAGATTACGGTAACCGGGTGGGGGTCTGGCGGCTGCTCGAGATTTTCGACAAGCTCGAGCTGCCCTTAACCGCCAATATCAACACCTCCGCCTACGAGTTCTGCCCGCAGGTCTTCGATGCTTTTAGAAGCCGGGGGGACGAGTTCGTCTGCCACGGCCGCACGAACTCCGAACGCCAGGCCGAGCTGAACGAGGAGGAGGAGACCCGTCTGATCCGTGATGCCACGGAAGACTACAAGCAGCACGAGGGAAAACAGCCCGAAGGATGGCTGGGCCCCTGGATTTCTCAGAGTGAAGTAACTCCGGACCTGCTCAAAGAGCACGGCTACAGCTATATGCTGGACTGGCCGGTCGACGACCAGCCGATCTGGTTCAAGACGCGGGCCGGTCACATTCTGTCGGTTCCCTACCCGAGCATGGAGGTGAACGACTCGCCGGGGATCATTTACAGACGAGTCTCCGAAGAGACCTTCGCCGACATGATTATCGACGATTTTGACGAAAAGCTGGAACACTCCAAGGACTATCCCCTGGTCTGTCCGATTTCACTCCACACCTTTATTGCCGGACAGCCATTGCGTCTGCGCCGCCTGCGGCGTGCTATTGAGCACATTGCAAAACACAGGGATGATATCTGGCTTACACGCCCCGGAGAGATTGCCCGCTATGTGGCCGGCCTGCCGGAAGGGGTGGTTGAAAAACCGTAGCATTGCCCGAAATACAATAGAACTCATTCGGCGCAGTCGGTTCGCAAGGTACAACATTCACTACATATACAATCATTTTTATATACGAAATTTTTTTCGTGTATTTTTTGTCGCGAAACTTGACACGTAAAAGTAAATTCTTTACTATTGCGCTAATATTTCGTGGTGGAGGAAGAATGACGGATACACATCGTGACTGCTCCTGGACTTTTCTTACAAACCATTCCCATGTGTTGCTGTGTCTCGCAGAGGATTCCGGTATGCGGATGAGGGATATTGCCCAGGAAGTAGGCATAACCGAACGTGCGGTCCAGCGAATTATCTCAGACCTCGTTGTTGACGGATATATTGAGAGAGTACGTGAGGGGCGCCGCAATACTTATAAAATCAACACCGACATGCATCTTCGGCACCCGATAGAACATGATAGGACGATCAGAGAACTGATCGATCTTATATAGGACGAAATGCCCGGCCAACCCTAAACCCGCATTTCTAAAGAATCCAATAATATAAATGAAGCACTCTTTGATTGCTTCCAAAGGAGAAGGATCCTATGGACATTATGAAAAAACTTAACCTCTCGGATGAGGCGTGCCAGCTGCTGCAGTCGGCGCCGTCGGTTTCTTTCGCCTCGACAATTAATGAGCTCGAGGCTCTGGCCTGCGGAAACGCAGATACCCAGGAATGGAAGGTTGCATATACCCTGCCTGACGGCAAAGAGGTACACGAGGTCGACGTTGTCCGGGTAAAAAATGGAGTCAGCGCAAACTATACCGAAGCTTATATGCGGCGGCGTGATCCGAACTGTCTGTATGTGGCCGATAGCGAACTCTCCGATAAGCCGAACTTTGATGATCATTTCGATTTCTCCTTTGCGGAGCTGCGGAAAGAAACCTTTAAATGGATGTCCGGACAGGATCTGGCCGTGTTTGCCTTTGAAATGGGTCAGCCGGGAATCGGGGGCGAGGCGCTCGCGATTTGTCCTGCCAACGCCGGCTTTTTCGCATATGGTCTAGGCCTTCTCCAGGGAATTGTGAATCTTGCCGAGCACAGTGATCCCTTTTCCCCCTCCCTTGTTATTTATGTCGCACCCCCTTTCCGGCACACCCATTTTTCCGGCAAACAAATAGTTGTGCATAACCGGGTTGGCGTTCACGAGGTCTTTTCCTACAACCTCTATCCAGGACCCAGCGCAAAAAAGGGAGTATATGGAGCGCTTATCAACAAGGGTGTTGATGAAGAGTGGGTAACCGCTCATTGTTCAACCGTTCAGGTTGTAACCCCTTATGACAATACTGTTTCGTTTATGCATGAAGGCGCCAGCGGTGGTGGAAAAAGCGAGATGCTACAACAGCCGCATAGATTGCCCGACGGACGTCTTCAACTGGGGAGAAACACAGTTACCGGAGAAAAGCGTTACGTAGAAATACAGCGAACCTGTGACTTGCATGCGGTCTGCGACGATATGGGCCTCTGTCACCCTGCCTATCAGGAGGATGACGGGAAGCTCTACCTCATGGATGCGGAAGAGGGCTGGTTTGTTCGGGTGAACCACATAACCGAATACGGAACCGACCACGATCTCGAACGCATGACTGTTGCCCCTGAAACATCACTCCTGTTTATGAACATCGATGCGGTTGCCGGCAGCACGGCCCTTATCTGGGAGCATATCTACGATGATGAAGACACCCCCTGTCCCAATCCGCGGGTCATTATCCCGCGATATATAGTACCGGGTGTGGTGAAAGAGAAGGTAACGGTGGATATCCGTTCATTCGGCGTGCGAACTCCGCCCTGTACGAACGAAAAACCGACTTACGGCATAATCGGTCTTATGCATGTGATGCCGCCGGCACTCGCCTGGCTGTGGCGACTGGCCTCCCCGCGGGGATTTGCCAACCCAAGTATTGTCGACTCGGGTGTGATGAGCAGCGAGGGGGTCGGCAGCTACTGGCCCTTTGCAACCGGAAGAAAGGTCGACCAGGCTAATCTGCTGCTGAAACAGTTCAGGGATGCCTACCGAACCAGATATATTCTCACCCCCAATCAGCATATAGGCGCCTGGGAAACCGGATTTATGCCGCAGTGGCTGACACGGGATTATCTGGCCCGCCGGGGGCATGCACAGTTCAGACCGGAGCAGCTTACCGAATCGCGCTGTTCCCTGCTCGGTTATTCCCTGAATTCGATGCGGATCGAAGGGGTTACCATTCCGCGGTGGTTTTTGCAGGTGGAAACCCAACCCGAAGTATCTGAAGAGACCTACGACCGTGGAGCGGACATGCTGAAACAGTTCTTCAAGGAACAGGTAACAAAATTCGATCATCCTGAGTTAGACCCGCTCGGCAAGCAAATTATTGAATGCTGTTTATCCGACGGTACCATAAACGACTACAACGCCCTGATCGAAGCTGATTCCGTGTAAGCGGCAGGCAGGGTACGATTGTCTTCAGTATAGAAGGAGAAGTACCATGAAACGATGGATTGTACTAGTTGCAGGAGTAATCCTGCAACTTATCATAGGTGGAGTATACGCCTGGAGTGTGTTTGTACCTGCACTCGAGAGCGAATATCAATTTACAAAGGGTCAGAGCGCTCTGATCTTCGGCCTCATTATCGCCGTGTTCAGCCTTGCGATGATCCCGGCCGGCAGGTCCTTAAAAAAGTACGGCCCCCGTAAAACCGCCGCCTTCGGCGCCGTACTGTTCGGCGGCGGGTATCTGTTGGCCTCAATGGCGGGGGGAAATTACCTGCTTACCCTGCTTTCCCTCGGAATGCTCACCGGAACCGGTATAGGATTTGTGTATATCTGTCCGCTGACCGTCGGAATGCAGTGGTTTCCGAATAAAAAGGGTCTGGTTACCGGTGTATCGGTGGCCGGGTTCGGAGGGGGCGCGGTTGCCCTCAGCTCAGTGGTCAGTTTTCTGCTGCAGCAACCGAATATTTATATTCTCGATGTATTCCGTATTCTCGGAATCGCACTCGGGCTGCTGGCCTTTGTCGGCGCTCTGCTGCTCAGTACGCCGGATCATCAGTCTGCAAAAGCTGCCGCATCCAGTAGCGATTTGAAGAGTATTCTCTTCTCGCAGGAATTCCTGATAGTGGCGTTGGGAATGTTCGGCGGAACATTTGCCGGCCTGCTGATTGTGGGAAACTTGAAACCGCTGCTGCTGGCTGCCAATGCACCGGAGTTTCAGGCCACCCTGGCGGTTTCTCTGTTTGCGGTCGGAAATGCGACCGGACGCGTTGTCTGGGGGAACCTCTTCGACCGCTTCGGCCCGCGGCGCACCATTATGATTTCACTGGCTTCACTCGGAGTGGGTCTGGTGCTGCTGATGCTGCCTCTGCCCTCACCGCTTCTGCTGGCGGTAGTACTGTTCGTCGGAACCGGCTTCGGCAGCTGCTTTTCGGTCTATGCTCTTTCGACCGAATCTATGTTCGGCATTGACGCCTTTTCAACGGTATATCCGATGGTGTTTCTCGGCTACGGTGTGGCCGCGCTAATCGGTCCGGTAGTGGGCGGCGTGATCGCCGACAGCGCCGGCAGTTTTATCCCGGCAATTATTCTATCGGCAGTTGTTATAGCCGCCGCACTGGCTGCGATCGGCCTGCTGTATACATCTGCCACCACATGGAGAAGAACAGGGAAGCAAATAACGCAGGAGTCTTAAACAACTGCGTTTTACCATACACCCGGCTGCCCGAGTTGTTAACTCGGGCAGCTTTTTATTAATGGCTAAAATCCTGGCAATTTTGAAGCAAAT
>CAZRWN010000044.1:0-5438 GCA_964603735.1 uncultured Sediminispirochaeta sp.
GTATATCGGTTTGCCGGCCGAAAACTCGTAATAAGAGGCTGTCGCATCTTTCAATGCCTGCGCCTATTTATGGTATAATCGCAGTTATGGTGGATTTGCTGCTGCTGGCAGTGGGCTTTGTGCCCCTTATATATGGCGCCGGACGCTTGGTCGAAGGGGCCTCATCCCTGGCGAAGCGCTTCAACGTTCCCCCGATTGTCATCGGTCTTACCATAGTTGCCTTCGGTACCTCCGCCCCGGAGCTGGTGGTGAACCTGTTTGCCGCCTTCGACCAAAATGCGGCTATAGTTCTTGGTAATGTGCTCGGCAGCAATATCTTCAATATCCTCGGAATAATCGGAATATCCGCTCTCATCTACCCGCTGCAGGTGCGCAGCCGCACCACCTGGATAGAAGTACCCCTCAGTCTTCTGGCGGCTGTAGTGGTACTGGTGATGGCAAATCAGCAGTACCTGGACCGGGCAGCGCTGAACCAGATCAGCCGCAGCGACGGTATCGTTCTGCTGCTCTTCTTCAGCATCTTCATGGCCTACAGTTTTCACTCCATAAAATCCGACCATCCGCAGGAAGAACAACCCATCAAGCTGCATTCCACCCTCCGCTCCTGGCTGTACATCGTCCTGGGGTTCGTGCTGCTGGTGGTCGGCGGCCGGCTGATTGTAGTGTCGGCGGTCAGTTTTGCCCAGCGCATCGGCATACCCGAGCGCATTATTGCCCTGACGATTATCTCCATCGGCACTTCCCTGCCCGAGCTGGCCACTTCGGCGGTGGCGGCGTCGAAAAGGAATGTGGATATTGCCATCGGTAACATCGTCGGTTCCAATATTTTTAATATATTTTTTATTCTGGGCATGACTACGCTGGTCTACCCGGCCCAAGTTACGGCTGCGGCGAATATAGACCTGCTCACTAACGTCGCAGCCTCACTGCTGCTGTTTGCGCTTATCTTCATCGGCCGCGGCCGGCGGATCGACCGCAGAGAGGGCGCTCTGTTCGTGCTGCTGTATGCCGGGTATCTGCTGTACCTGCTGCATTGAGGCCACCGACTGATCCACCGTTAGGCTGGCCTCGGCCCCGCCCATATCGGTCTGCAGATACGCCCGGGCAAAGCCGGCCCCGATACCCCGATTCGCTCCGGTAATACAGACCTGTTGTTTCAAAAGCTTCCTCCGCGGATTGTGTGTACTGTACAAGTTAGTTGCCGAACTGCGAGAAAGTCAAATGATTCCGCTTGTCTAAATATAAAAAAATATATATTTGTTTCATGCATACAAGCCGGTGCTGCAGGAGCTATAACCGGGGATTCTGAGCAGTGAAGAGGCAGCGGGCATTCTGCTGGTGCGTGAAAAAAACTTAACAGGATGAAATTGTTTAATAAATTGTTTCATTGTAAGCGCCGGAGATATCATATAGTATGAGCCCAAGAAGAATGCGAGGAAAAGCTGTGAAATTCAAATCTGAGCGAACCTCCACCTTCCGGCGCCTCTCGATGCTCGGTTTCGAGATGGTAAAGGGAGGCCATAATTTCTATGCCCTGCTCGAGTTCGATGTAACCGATCTGCGGAAAGAGCTGCGACAGCAGCGGAAGGAGGGGCGGGGTGCCTCGCTGTTTGCATTTATGCTGAAGGCGATCGGCATGTGCCTGCAGGAGTTTCCCGAGTTTAACTCGATGGTCAATCCACGCCGCACAACAACCTTTTATGAGGTTGATGTGGATATCCCGATCGAAGTAAGCAGAAGCGATGAAATCTACAACAGGCAATGCATCATCCGGGATGTGAATCTGAAGGCAATCAGCGAGATAGATGCGGAGATTAAGCGGGCCAAGACGGAAACCGGTGATGAAAAAACCTTTATGGCTTCCAAGGCCGGCCAGAAGTTCTTTACTCTGCTGCCCAAGCCCCTGGTGCTGTTCCTTTTCCGCCTCATACTGAAAAACCACAAGCTGGTAAAGCAGCACTCCGGCACCGCCTTTGTAACCTCGGTCAGCATGTTCTCCACCGCACCCGGCTTTGTTATTCCCTATGCCGGGGGCCCGAAAGCGGTCTCGTTTGCGGTTGGCAGCGTGGTGAAAAAGCCGGTTGTCAAACGGGACGAAATCCTCATTCGCGAAATTGTCAATCTGACCGCGGTATTCAATCACGACCTGGTCGACGGTGCCCCGGCGGCCCGCTTCATCAACCGCCTGCGCCGCTATATCGAGCAGGATTATAGTCAACTGTTTTAGGAGACCGGGGGTCCCACGTTCGGCCCGGTGAACATTGTTATTATCTCTTTGTCCTCTTCGCTGGGGGCGCGGTTGTTCCGGGCTTTGAACTCCTGTTCCGCCAACGCGGAATCCGGCTCTTCTGCGACTATCCGGCCTATCTCGATCAGGCGGTCTAGAAAACTGAACAACGCCTCCCGGGTGTAGGGCGGTTCGTGCGAGATCAGGTAATGGTCTGCATCGTATGATCTGAGTTGGGCGGTCATCCGGGTCAGCTCATCGAGCCGGTAGCCGTAGCTGCCGTTGAAGCGGCGGCCGTAGATGCAGTCGCCGGCGAACAGCACTTTGCGCTCGGGCACGTACAGCACCGAAGAATCGCCCGTGTGAGTGCCGCCGAGGTGCTCGATGCGGGCGGTGACATCGCCGAGGTCTAACTCGATGGGCTCGGTAAAAACCCGGTCCACCCTGCCAATCACACGCTCCTGCTCCGTCGGCATTTCGGCTTTGAGGCAGTCGGCACCAAAGCGGGGCAGAAAACCAGAATTAACCAGCTCTTCGATTCCCGCCTCGTCCCAGGAATAGCCGCGCATTTCCTGCAGTTTTTCTGCGGTAAGGGTATTGGCGATGCACTCGGCGCCGACAGTGGGGATGGCAAAAACATGGTCCCAGTGCCAGTGGGTGAGAAACTGGTATTTCAGCGGTGCTGCTTCATAGCGGGCAATGGCCGCCAGAAACTCCCGGGCATGGGCGGGTGAAATGCCCGCATCCACCATAAGCGAGGCTTCGCTCCCGGCTATAAATCCCAGCAGCGGCCGGTCGGTGGCTGCTACCGGCATGGAATAAAAGATGTTGTCTGTAAGGCTGTGAATCATTTCGCTTAGTATCCTTCTTTGTGCTGTAGTAAGAGAGCTTCCCCTCCCCCCCGATCTATACCTTACTCACGGGCTGAGGTCAATGCGTGTGTGCGTCTCTGCCGCTGTCGCGGCGTTTCAGCGCTGTGACGGTTTTCCCGGACACTGCCGGATCAATATTGTACAAAATAGTTCGTTAAAATCATTGAATGACAGCTCACCCGTCTGTGTCTATAAATAGAGCAGAAAGATTGTGACGAAAGGGGGCCCAAGTGGCGACTGCACATAGATGGAATGGAATGAAAAATGTGGTTTGCTTTGTAATGCCGGCGCATGGAGGCTGCGCGGCACCTGATCGTGAATGAGGGTGCGGAAATTAAACAGGCGGCGGCGCTTACCGGCTACTCCGATCTGGCCTACTTTTACCGGGTCTTCAAGAAGTTCTTCGGCATTGCGCCGGGCCAACTACGCACATAAGGATATCAATCATGTGCAATACGCAATGTTAATTTTGACAAAAGACAGAGGGTCTTATGCGGTCTATAAAGTGAGTAGACTATTAAAGGAGGCTAAGGCCATGAAGAGAAAAGGAAATCGCTTGTTTATAGGACTGGTTCTGCTGTGCAGCCTGTGTGCGGTACCCGCTTTTGCAGCTGGAAGAGAACAATATCGATGTGACTATAAAACTGGAAATGCCTAATGTGGAGCAGGCCGACCAGATACTAAAAACCCGTCTGGCCTCGAACGATGCGCCCGACTTGTTCACCCTGCACGCCATTGCCGATATTCCCACTTTTTATGAAGCCGGATACCTGTCGGATTTATCGGACCAGCCCTTTGCGGATGATCTGTTCGACGGTGTGCGCAAAACCGTAACCTACGATTCCAAAGTGGTGGCGCTGCCCCTGGAAAGCCTGGCCTGGGGATATCTTTACAACCAGGAGATCTTTGCCGAGCACAACCTGCAGCCGCCGAGAACTATTAATGAGATGGAAGAGGTAGTAGCGAAGCTCCAATCTGCCGGAGTACCGCCCTTCCTGCTGGCCTTTCAGGAATCATGGATACCGCAGCTGATGATGGCCCTTTCCCTCGGCGGAGTAGTGAACTCGGAGTACCCGGGTTTTGTCGAAGATATGAACAGCGGCAGTGCCTCCTACGCCGACGTGGAGCAGGTGTTTGAAATAATCGATCTCATTATGGCCAACGGAACCGAGCGCCCCTTCGAGGTCGGCAGTGTAGCCGGTTCAACCGCTTTTGCAAACGGAGAGGCTGCCATGTGGGTACAAGGGCCCTGGATGGCCGAATCTATCCTGAAGGTAAACCCGGATATGGAGTTCGGTGTGGCGCCGCTGCCGGTCAGCAACAACCCGGATGCGGCTATGATCAACCTGGCCACTTCCACCTCGGTGGCCGTATCGCCGACCAGCGAGCACAAGGAACTGGCTTACGAGCTGCTGAACTACCTGCTGGATGAGACCGACTCGCCGGCCCTGTTCGAAGAGTTGAAGTTCAATCCGGTAGCTGCATTCCACGACTACCAGGTCTTTCCCTGGGTGGAAGAGGCTATGCAGTACGTGGCCGATGGGCACGCCTATCTCGATCTCTCCCTGCCGGGAGCTGTGACCGATGAAACTGCCAAGCTGCTGCAGAGCTACTATTCCGACCAGGTCAACAAAGACCAGATTATTAAGACCCTCGATCGGACCTGGAACCGGTCTCTGGCGGCTGCACATCAACTCCTGCGATTTCAGCCTGGAAAATTACTCATACGTGGACGATTATGACACCCGTCTGGAATCATTCGATATCTCCCGGGAGGCGCGCTGGGTCATTCCGGCTGTGCAGGAGGCCGGGGCCCTTGCCGGACGACCTTTGTTCTTGTTGGCTTCGCCCTGGAGCCCGCCGGCCTGGATGAAAAGCAACGGCCGGATGAACGGCGGCGGTACCCTGCTGCCGGAGTTTCGCCGGACCTGGGCGGACTACTACGTTCGCTATGTGCAGGCCATGGCAGAGCGCGGCCTGCATATAGATGCGCTGACGGTGCAGAACGAGCCGGCGGCCGAACAGCTCTGGGATTCCTGCCTGTACTCCGCTGCGGAGGAGCGGGACTTCCTCCGCGACTACCTCGGACCGGCGCTCCAAGGCGTCGAGACCCGGGACGGAGCCGGATTTTCCGGCCTCAAGCTGCTGATCTGGGACCACAACCGCGATGTGGTGTTCGAACGCGCCCGCACGGTTCTCTCCGACCAGGCGGCGGCCCGCAGGTGGGCGAGTGGTTTACCGGCGAGCGCTACGGGCGCAATATTATCGGTGATATGCGCAACTGGGTGGAAGGCTGGCTCGACTGGAATATTGTTCTGGATGAAAACGGCGGTCCGAAC
>CAZRWN010000044.1:5538-11646 GCA_964603735.1 uncultured Sediminispirochaeta sp.
GGTGGAAGGCTGGCTCGACTGGAATATTGTTCTGGATGAAAACGGCGGTCCGAACGGGACCGGCGGGTCGCTCTCTGCTGGGCGTCAAATGCAGCCGCGGCGAGCTGTGAGATTCCGGCGCACAGTATAGTGACACTCAAGGGTGACGTGCAGGCGTTACTCTAATTTTACCATAACTATAATATTTGAAAAGAATTGTATAAATATGAATTTTGTCATACTATACTAGATATGATCAGCGTGTTAATCGTAGATGACCACGATCTTCTGCGTAGCGGGTTAAAAAACCTGATTGAAATGGAAGCAGATATCACGGTAGCCGGAGAAGCCGGCAGTGCATGTGAAGCGATGAGCATTTTAAGAGAGGGGCGCGTTGACGTTACCATTTTGGACTTAGAGCTGCCCGATAAGAATGGGCTGGAGCTGCTGAAGGATATAAAAAACGAATCTATTGAAACTTCAGTCCTGGTACTGAGTATGCATCCTGAGAGCCGCTGGGCAAAACGTCTTATTCAAAACGGAGCCTGCGGGTATCTGACTAAGGTCAATGCCGCGGAAAAAATCGTAACTGCAATTCGGGCTATTTATCATGAGGGACATTACATAACCCCCGAAGTGAGCGCCGTTCTCTTCGAAGAGGTGGCCGGGACTCAAAAGCCTGTGGTCCATGCCAGGCTATCGGATAGAGAGTATGAGGTTTTCATCCTTATCAGCAAAGGGACTACCGTTCGGAATATTTCTGAACAGCTGGCGTTAAGTGTTAATACTGTAAATACATACAGAAGAAGAATCTATGAGAAAACCGGATTCAAATCCAGTGAGCAGATCATCAAATATTCCATGGAACAGAAACTGGTTTAGCTAAAGCCCTCGCATTATTAATTTACACGCAATGTAACGAAAAGTGTGACAAAACAATCATTCTAATTGTTACATACAAATTCATTCCATTCTCTTACAGTAGTTATCATGCGGTCAGAGAAAACTGCAACTGCGAGTTGCACATGAAAATTCTAATTGCCGATGATTCTGCTTTGATTAGAACCCACCTGAGCGAGTTGATAAGCGCATCACGAGCCGATGTCGACCTCCATACCTCTACAGATTTACAGTCTACAATTAAAAGTCTCGAAAATCATACGTTTCAAGTAGTTGTTCTCGATCTCCAGTTTCCTGACGGCAGTGGTTTCAGTGTGCTGGAGTTTCTGAAGAGCCGGCGAATCAAGCCGTTTGTGATGGTCTTAACCAATTTGATTAATGGGAGTATTCGCAGGAGGAGCTTGGCATTAGGTGCCGATCTCTTTTTCGATAAAACCGAAGAATATGAGCTAGTCGTAGAAGAAATTGTACGGCAACACAATATTTTGCATTAAAAGGCAGGGGGTAAACAGATGTTAAAGAATTTAAAACTGGGAATGAAAATGGGATTAGGCTTCGGCCTGGTCATACTCTTGGTGGTGATTGTCGGCGGACTGGCAGTATACAACATGCTGGACATCCAGGAGCAGTCAGTATCACTGGCGACTGAGTATGTCCCTGAAGTTGATATTGCCAACAACATCGAGCGCAATTCGCTGATGGTAATGTACAACATGCGCGGTTACAGTCTGAAGTTCGACCAGGAGTTCTATGATCAAGGGCAGGAGTATCTGGCTGAATTGAATTCGTATCTCGATCAGGCGGAGCAGCTGGCAAATGAGCACGAGAGTTTGGTTCGGCTGAGACAGGATGTCAAAGTGGCTAAGGAGGCTGTTGCTGAATATGACCGGCTGGCTGATGAGACCGCGGAAGTAATAGAGGATATAGCAGCCCAGAGACAGATCCTCGATCAGTCTGCGGCACTGTACATGCAGCAGGCCAACGAGTTTCTCGATAGCCAGCAGCGGTTCTTTGAACAGGACTTGGAGGACGAGGTCAGCGATCAGGCCCTGTCCGAGCGGATGGAGAAGGTGTATCTGTTGAATGATGCAATTGATTATGCCAACAATGCCCGTATTCTTGTTTTCAAGGCCCAGGCTGATTTCGATTACGGTGTGCTCAATGATGCCATCGACCGGCTTGATAAGATTCCCCCGCTTGCAACAAGATTAAATGAAATAACGAGACTGCAGGCGAATATTGAGCAGCTGCAGACGATTGGTGAAACCCGGGGACAGTACTATCAGGCACTGCTCCAGACTAAAGAGGATTTTCAGCGTTTGGATGAGTTGAACGGCCAGCGGGATGATGCAGCCAACGAAGTGCTCGCTGCGGCCCAGAGTACCGCCAGCGCGGGTATCGAACATACCAAGGAAATTGCCAACGGAGCGGTGGACACCGTTTCGACTTCGGTAGTGGTTATCGGGGTCGGTCTTGTGACGGCGGTGATCCTGGCAATTATAATCGCGGCTTTTCTAACCTTAGCAATTGTGAGAGCCCTACAGAAGGGTGTCAACTTTGCTCAGGAGATCTCGCTCGGAGACCTGCATGCAAAACTGGATGTATACCAGAAGGACGAGGTCGGTATTCTGGCGGAGGCACTGCGGGGAATGCAGAAATCGCTGCAATACAAGGCTAAAAAAATTGAGCAAATAGCCCACAAAGACCTTTCGGTAGATATTGAAAAGGCCTCCGAGAAGGACGGTCTCGGTGATTCTATTATTCTCATGAAGGAATCGCTCAACGAACTGCTCGGTCAGGTGAACAGTGCGGTAGAGCAGGTGAACAGCGGTGCCGAACAGGTGTCCCAGGCCAGCCAAAATCTCAGTCAGGGGGCTACCGAGCAGGCCAGCAGCCTGGAGGAGATTACCAGCAGCACCAATGAAATCAACAGTCAGTCGAAGCAGAATGCCGAGAATGCAACCGAGGCTCATGCGATAGCAAAGCAGGCCACCCAGGATGCGGAAAGCGGAAACCAGCAGATGAATCAGCTCTCTGAGATAATGGAACGCATAAACGCATCCTCAGATGAGATCAACAAAGTCGTCAAAGTGATAGATGACATTGCGTTCCAAATAAACCTTCTGGCCTTGAACGCCAATGTAGAGGCAGCCCGGGCCGGAAAGTACGGCAAGGGTTTTGCCGTTGTGGCCGACGAAGTGCGCAATTTGGCAGTGAAGAGTGCGGACTCGGTAAAAGAGACCACCCAGATGGTCGATGAAACGGTTAGCAACATCAAGCAGGGAACCAATGCCGCGGAGGCTACTGCAAAGCAGCTCTCGTCAATAGTTGACGGGTCGGGTAAAGTGGCCAATTTTCTGGAAGAGATTGCCCAGGCCAGCCGCGAACAGGCCCAGGCGATCGAACAGATAACCGAGGGACTCGACCAGATCGACCAGGCAACCCAGTCCAGTACCGCCAGCGCCGAGGAAAGTGCCTCGGCCTCCGAAGAGCTGGCCGGTCAGGCCCAGCAGCTGCGAAGCATGGTAGGCCAGTTCAAGCTTGACAGCCGGTATTCAGCCGGCCAGCGCTTACTTTCGCAGGGTAGTCATCTGTCCAGGCTGAACTCGGCAAAAAATACGGGAAACCGCAAGAACAAGAACAGTTCGGGTCACAAACCTGAAAGCAGCAACAACTGGGACAAGGAAACCGGTATAAAGCCTGTGGATCCGGCCGAACAGATTTCATTAGATGATGATGATTTCGATCGATTCTAAGCAGAGAAGAGCGAGGAGTTGAAGATGAGCAAAATCAGAGACGAGCAAGAGGAACTCATGGAAGAGGCCGATGAGGAGCTTCTGGAGAATAAGTACTTGATGTGCAAACTCGGGAATGAGATTTACGGCATTGATATTCAGCATGTAACCGATATTATCGAGCTGCAGAAGATCACCGAGGTCCCGGATATGCCGGACTACGTGAAGGGAGTGATCAACCTCAGAGGGCAGGTAATCCCGGTTATCGATCTGCGGCGGCGCTTTCGAATGGAGGCCCGTGAATACGACGACCGTACCGTTATCACCGTGGTTCAAATGAAAAACAACTCGATCGGCTTTATTATAGATACTGCCACCGAAGTGCAGGAGATTCCCGAAAAGGATATTGACCCTCCACCCAAGTTTCAGGGAGAAGAGGCGCGGCAAAAATTTATCCTTGGTCTGGGGAAAATGGAGTCGGAGGTTATCATTCTGCTGGATATCGAAAAATTGGTCGGAGAAGCCGACCTGGAGGCGATCAGTTCTGAGGTTCATAAATAACTAACCCTAAACGGGGAAAGGTCATGATGATATGCCGGCAGTAGTAATATTGAGTTTTCTAGGAATAATTGTAGCGGCATTCAGCGGGTCAGCAGCGGAAGAGTCCCTGGTGGCCGGCTGTGCCGCGGCCGGCTTATCGGCATATCTTTTCCAGCTGATTCAGCACCGGCGAAGAGCTGTCCGCCGTTCCGGTCTTGCCGCTGAAGGCGATGCGGCACAGAACCAAAAAAGAGAAGAACTTGCGGGAGAGCTGCGGGCGTTAAAATCTGACCTTGCCAGCAGCCAGCAGTGGTACGAGCAGCAGGCCCGAATGATCAGAGAACTGAGCGAAAAATGTGTCTGCGTTTCGAAGGGCAGCGATATTACCCGCACGCTCACACAAATTGTTCAAGAAAAAACCGAAGAGAGCACCCTCGAGTTTACCCGGCGGGTGTACCGGGTGCTGGAAATAAGCGAAGAACTGAACCGCTCAATCCAGCAAGTGGTGGGGGCTCTTTCATCCGAAAAGCAGGGCAGCCTTACCCAGGATATTCACCTACTGAAAGACGAGCAAGAGAAAAATGAGACTCTTATTGATGACTTTATCGGTATCCGTGACGGCTATTCGGCTGAGGCAGAAAGAATCCGGAGCGATATGAATTCGATAGGTGAATTCGTGGGAACAATAAACGATTTGGCCGACAGGACCAATGTGCTTGCGATAAATGCCTCCATTGAAGCCGCCCGGGCTGGCCGAGCCGGCGACGGCTTTGCGGTGATCGGTACCGAAATCCAGAAGCTTTCGCGGAGTTCAAAGGAAGTTGCCGAACGAATTCACGCTACCATTGAAACTTCGGTTACTTCGGTGAATGACTCGGTTTGTAAGTACAATAAGCGCATCGCTGCTGCCGTGAACCGGCTCGAACAGAGCGGACACAGCTATGCGGCGCTGATACAAAAGCTTAAACCCCAGATCAGTGAGTTGCAGCAGATTGTTGGGACCTCAAATGAACTCTCATCTCAGGTACATGAGAATGTAGATGAAATCAGCGTTCAGCTCCAGTACCAGGATCGTATAAAGCAGATTCTAGACCACCTCGCCTGTATTCTGACCGAGATTGGAGAGGAGGCGCACGAGTCGGCCCACACGCACATCCAGCTAAGCAGTGCAGCCGAAGAAGAGCTGTATACTAAGCTTGTGCAAAGAGCAGCCTGTCATTTTTCTTGCGATGAGGAATACGCAGCCTTCGGCCTGCAGGACGATATAGGTCTGCAGACCACACACACAGATAAGACGGATACAAAAGAAGAGAAGTTTGCCGGCAACGTAGAGATGTTTTAAGTTCTTCAGCCATGTAAAGCTGATTATAGTCACTAGAAAAAGTATACATCTTATTCACATTTCGTTCACATTTGTGCTCTACCTTCTTATCAGAAGCTAGAACTGACCTGAAGGACTGTGGAACTCACCGCTGCCGGTGTCGAGCTGACAGCAGAGGACGGGCAGAAATACGACTTGATGTATCCGCGCTTTCTCGCTGAGGGAGTGGAATTAGAGACCGGCGATAGGGTGGCGGTTGAGGGCTTCCTGGTACCGGGCCCCCGGCGGAGATGGGATGCGGAGGAAGACAAAAACTATCTCCGCATTGAGAAGGCCACCGTTGACGGCAAGGAGTACGAGCTCGCGGGCAACTTCGGCCCCGGTTACATGCACGGCCACAGACCCCGCGGTGGTGCCTATGGCCCCGGAAAGATGGGCCGCTGGTAGAAAAATTCTACAAACCGGTTGGTGCTATGGGCATCAACCGGTTATTTTTGAATAAGGAGGATAGTAGTATGATGCACGGATTCGGATTTGGTTTTCCTCTATATCATGGGCGGGCCGGCGGCGACAGCGAGGTTTCGGAAACGGAAATCTATCGCCTGGCCGCCAAGCACAAATGAACCCGGACTC
>CAZRWN010000044.1:11746-24847 GCA_964603735.1 uncultured Sediminispirochaeta sp.
GTTTCGGAAACGGAAATCTATCGCCTGGCCGCCAAGCACAAATGAACCCGGACTCTCATTGCCTCCGACACGAAGCCCTCAACCGGTAAGCGGCCTGCCGCACTCCCTCTTATATAGCATACGGATAAAGAACTTGACAGCCGGTAATGCGGCGTGCTTATATTTTTAAGTGGATACAAATCATAGAGTACTGCTGATTCTGCTCTTATTCATTATCGCGCTTCTCATTGCAGCCGGCCTGATAGTCGACGGTCCTGCCCGCGCTCTATCCGGTTTTGCAGAGTTGCAGGTGCAGCCTACCCGTCTGATTCACGACTTCATCGAAATGCGCGGTATCGGAGCAACATTGATAAACGGGTCGCTGGTCGGCCTTATCGGTCTGCTGCTGGTTTTGCTCAACAAGGTGTCTATTTCAGGACCGACCTATGCGGCCATATTCACCCTGATAGGCTTTGGTTTCTTCGGAAAAACCCCAATCAACATTATTCCGATATTCTTCGGTACCTACCTGTCGGCTAAATACGTGCGCAAACTCTTCAGAGAGTACATCCTCATCGCGCTGTTCGGAAGCGCCCTGGGACCGCTGGTGAGCACGCTTGCCTTCGAGCTTGGGCTTCCATACGGCGTATCGCTTATACTCGCGTTGGCCGGCGGAATCGGAACCGGGTTCCTGCTCCCGGCCCTTGCAGTTTCAATGCTGCACCTTCATCAGGGTTACAACCTTTACAACATCGGTCTGACCTGCGGTTTTCTGGGACTGTTTGCCGCTTCGCTGCTGAGAGCCGGCGGACACACCTTCCAGTCCGCCCTCAACTGGTACGGCGGTTCTTCCGTGGTACTCAGTCTGCTCGTGCCGGTACTATCGGGGCTGCTGATTCTCACTGGTCTGCTGCTGGGCAAGCAATCCGTTTTCAAAGACTTCTTGGCCATTCAAAAACAGCCCGGACGGCTGCCCTCGGACTTTATGGACATGGAATCCATCGGCGGCTCTCTGGTCAACAGCGGCGCCATCGGGCTCCTCTTTTCAGCCTACCTGTTCATTATCGGCGCCGATTTCAACGGGCCGGTAATCGGGGGCCTGTTTACCATTATGGGCTTTGCTGCCTTTGGTACTCACCTAAAAAACTCCTGGCCGATTGCGGCGGGGGTGATATCCAGCACCCTGGTCTTCGGGATGCCGCTCACCGCGCCCGGTCCTGTCCTTGCACTGATATTCGGTACCACTCTCTCGCCGATTGCCGGACAATTTGGTCCGCTGGTGGGTTTTTTTGCCGGTTTTATCCATCTGGTCATGGTGTCCTTTACCGGCTCCTGGCATGGAGCCATGAATCTGTATAACAACGGTTTTGCCGGCGGGTTGACGGCAACTCTTTTTATAGCCGTGCTGCAGTGGTACGAAAATAACAAAGCCGAGACGTCATAACAGTCGTAATAACAAGAGTATCCACAGGAGGTTCTGCAAATGAAACGCAAAGAGCATATACTTCACCTCATAAGCGGCATAGCCGACTATCTCCTCAGCGAAGATCCCACTCGAATGGTAATATCTCTGCATCAGGAAGAGGACGGAATTCACCTGAGCATCATGGACGATAACGACCACAGTGATGAAGAGATCGCTGAAATGGAAAAACGGCTCAATTCGAGCAAGCGGCCGGAGCTGGCCGGCTACTACGGTGCCATGACCGGTCAGGACCTGTTGGGCAACTCACGGCTGGAGCTCCTGGGATGGCAAGTTAAGCATACCGACATTAGCCGCATCGATAAGGGCATAAAAATCGACCTATGGATGGGTGGCGACCGCTTCCAGAGCCATAAGTTCAATATACCTGAAAAAAAATGAGATGATTTCGGGCGCACCCCTCCGGCTGCGCCTGCGGGGCGGGTGCTCCGCTGCCACTCCTCGAGGTCTTCTACCCTCCCCAAGCCAGGGAGTTGCGACATCGCAACTTCCGCTTAACAGATGTTGAGTCAAATTCCCGCCAGGCTTGTGCAGCCCCTTGAATAGTGTCTTTAAGTAGAGAATTTTAATTAGTGTATATAGACCCAATAAAGATATTTGTGATAATACCTCTCTGTTGGGCACTGGCAACCCCGCTCAGTGTTGCCGGCAGTGAAGCCTATGTGTTTATCCCGCACAATTCGAATATCATGCTTACCGCCGGTTCAGCCGGACGTCATACGCTCACACAGTATTCCCGGGGGTACCAAAGCAGTACCGGCATGGTACTGCATAAGAAGTAAAACTTGTAAAAAAGTACCTGTAATAGTAATGTAATTGTATGGAATCACTTCCCGATGAGATTTTTCTTGCAGCCCTGGCATCGGTCAGCGATGCGGTTATGATCACCGATGCGCAGCTGAATGAAGCCGGACCGCATATACTCTATGTGAATTCGGTCTTCGAAAAGTCAACCGGATATCAGTCCGGAGAGGTCCGTGGCCGCAGTATAAGTGTAGTACTGGGTCCCGATACAGACCCGCTTGTACTGCAACCGGCTCGTGGAGCTGTGGCAGACGGGGAGCCTTTTCAAGACCGAATTACCATCCATAGGAAAGACGAAACATCTTTCATAGCTGAATGGAATATGGTCCCCTATTCCGGTGCATCCGGCCGGCCGATGTATTATATTTTGATCCTGCGCGAGCTCACCGAGAAGCTCAAAGCCCTCCGCTACACCCGGCAACTCGAACTGATTCAACATGTGCGCCGGGAGATAACCTCTGAGGGACTCAATCTCGATGCGGTCCGCCAACGGGTGGCCGATGTATCCCTGGAAATTACCGGGGCCGACGCTGCAGTGGTCGAAGAGCCTGAGGGCGAGCACATGGTCTATCGCGCCGTCGCCGGACGGGCAAAAGGGACTCTAGGACTCCGGTTGAGGATTGATCAGAGCCTATCCGGCCTCTGCTACCGAACTGAGGAGACTCTGATTTGCACAGATTCGCAGACCGACGCGCGCATCCGCCTCAAGGAGAAAGCGCTGGAAATCGGTTTTCGTTCGGCCTTACTCGCCCCTCTGCTTCACCAGGGGCGCTGTTACGGAGTGCTCAAAGTCTACTCATCGAGACAGGAAAATTTTAGCACGGATGAACAGCGGCTCATCGAACTCAGCTCTGATATTCTGGCTTCGGCGCTCTTTGATGCGGTTGCCTTTGACGAGGAAGTTCGCAAGCGGCAGATTCTGCTGGATGCAGTTCCGATTTCAATTGCTTATATTGATACCGACCGCCGTTATGTTGAAGTAAACGCCTCGCATGAGGTCCTATTCGGGCTGCCTGTTTCGGAAATACGTGGAAGACCCCTCCGCAGCATTCTGCTGCAGGACAACTACAACCGCCTGCGACCCTATCTAGACGGAGCCTTAGCCGGCGAGAGTGTCAATTTCGAAGTCGAATTACAGATGATGTCGGGAGAAGAGCGAACATACCGCGGGAATCTCGAGCCCCACTTCGACGGTCGGGGCAAAGTTGTCGGCTGCTACGCGGCGGTGCAGGACATTACTGATGAGAAACTCGCTGGAGAAGACTTTCTAACCGGCCTGCCGAACCGTCGTAAGTTTGAAGAGCTGGCCGGTTTTCTCATGCACAGCCGTGAGCGCAAGGGGGCACAGGTGAGTTTTCTCATGCTTGATATTGATAAGTTCAAACATATAAACGACAACTACGGTCACGCCGCCGGAGACGAGGTTTTAATAAGCCTCGGCAGCATTCTCAGCCGTTCGGTGCGGCGGACCGATGTTTTCTGCCGGTGGGGCGGGGAAGAGTTCGCCGTTTTGCTGAATGAAAGTGATTTGGAGAGAGCCAGGGTCTTTGCCGAAAGGCTGCTCGAATCAATACGCAGCTGCGATTTCGGACGGCTGGGCAAAATCACAGCCAGCATCGGCATAGCCGAAGCGGGCCCGGATGAAGAGCTCAAAGCGTTGCAGAAAAGGGCCGACCAGGCTCTCTACCGCGCCAAAGCAGAAGGCCGCGACCGGGCTGCTACAATCTGGTGAGCAGCTTGCCAATATCCTCAAAAAACTGGGTTATATCATAGTTCCTCACCATGCTCCTCCTCTATCTCTCCCGACTCCAGCTTTTCTTCCAGGGTCGGTTCGACTCCCGAGAGCCAGGTGTGCACATACCAGGGAATCAGGTTCCAGTCATCTTGCCGTGGTAGCAGTATCCAGGCCCCCAGTTGGTTTTCATCGAGTTCCTCCGCCTGTTCCAGCTTCATATCCCGCTCTTGGAGTCCTGCGTAAGTGGAGTAGAGGACGTTATCGTTAGAGAGGACTTTAGACCGCAGTTCCCGTGCATCGCGGTATCGGCGATAGAAACGAATGATGTCATTTACATTCAAATCGGTTTCGGTATATCGGAGAATTGCTTCCACGATATCGTACAGTTTATCTGCGTCGGTAAGATTGAGCCGGTCGATCCTGTCGCGAATTCCATCGAGAATCAGCTGCTGGCGTCGGGCTCGGCTGAAATCCGAGGTAGTGCTTCGCGATCTTGCCAGGGCGAGGGCGGCACTGCCGTTTATTTCGTGTTTTCCGGGAGAAAAAAAGAGCATCGTACTCTCTCCGTTAAGTGAGTAGTGCATGTTAGGATCCAGCAGTTCTTCCTCGAGTTCGACGGTAATGGTACCAAGAGCATCTACTAATTGTTGGAACCCATCGATATCGATCGTGAAATAGTGGTCGATATTTACCTGTGTTATTCTCTCGATCACCGATATGAATTCTTCCGGACCGAATTTCATCAATAACTCGTTTATCTTGTGCTCTTCATAGTAGAGATCGCGGGGAATACTCAGCATTGAGATGGTCTTTGGGTTTGGTTTTACTAGAATAATAGTATCGGTCAACCCGTCATGCTTTCCGATTAGAAGAAATGTCGGGTCATCGGTGTTCTCCTCCGGCTGGCCCAAGAGGCCGTGCTGCACCGCTATTCTTTCTACAACAACCTTAGTTTCTCTGGCAGGCGTTTCGAGTGCAATCACTCCTTCCTTCGCATCGATACGAAAGAAACCGATGTCCTTACCATCGGAGACCTTGATTGGAAATCGACGTACAAAGTCTGAGCCTTTCTCCCGCACCGGCTTTTCGGCGATGCTCAGCTCGCGGGCCTTAAGATAATCCTTGAAGCCTTCGTTTTCGATAAACTCTTTATATTTATCATGAAGCTTCTCGTAGGCAAGCCGCAACTCGCTGCGCGGATCGTACGCTTCAATCTTTTCGACTATTATCTGTTCAAAACGATCGAGATCGCCGGTGCGCTTGCCTTCCACACTATACTCCTCATTCTCGGCATCCGCGGCAAGGCGGGCCACTACCGCTCCGCCGGAATTTATAATTCCTCTCCTAAGCACGAAACCGTCTCTTACTATACGGGTGGTACTCAATTCCTTCTCGTCTACTAACTGCGCTGCTTCTCCCGTATTAAAAAGTTCCGTGAGTTGTTTTTTCATAAGCTCTTGTGTGCCGAATACTTCATCGAGCTTCTCACGCTCTTTCAGCACGAAGGCAAGGGCTTCATGGTCCGCCTCGCTGACTACTTTGCGCGCACCGCTGCGGCTTTGCAGCTCGACTTCACCCCTCACTTCATAGCCAATTATCCGAAAATATCTTCTATCGTTGCGAAAGAGGCTGCCGCGCAGCTTGCTGTCAGAACGATAGCGTAAACCCGTCCGCGCCGTCAGGGATTGTTCGCCGCCGTCGGGATCAGCGAGTGTCTCGAAGATTTGCGCAGTTTTTTCACTATTACGGTTGTGCAGCAGCGTATCTACGCCTTCCACCGTTTTCTCGAAAATCTCATTCTCGTCTTCTACAGAACTATCATCGGCTTCTTCTCTGCTTTCCTCCTCTAATACTTCGAGCCGCGCGGCGAGCTTTTGAAGATGCAAGTTGAGATAAAAGAAGGAAACCGACCAGGCTATCAATATACCGATTCCAGCAATTAGAACCAAATAGCGAATAAGCGGATGTAATGGCTTTTTTTTTTCGGAACTCATATAACTAAGTATAGGGAAGACTCTTTGCAAATGAAACCCCATGTTGAAACTTACTGTAAATACAGCAGCTGAGACTAATTGACTTTCGTTTTGCTAACAGAGATAATTATTAGGTACTGAATTTATTGCGAGGCTGTAGAGCGAATGACAAAACTAAAGGTGATTTATCACGATAAAACCGTGAATTTGGGGGTTGTATTTACCCTGGGCTTTCTGTTCAAATACAATTTTTTAGCTCTGTTGATCTTTCATGCTCCCTCGATTACAGGGCTTTTATTGAGAAATCTTGTTCTATTATTACTCATATGGGTAGTTTTAGTCCCTTTATTAAACAGCAGAAGGGTTCGTCTGATAACATTTTTGATTCTCATCGGCTGGACAGTCTTTTTTATTTCGACACTATGGTACAGCCGGTACTTCGGAAACTATCTGAGCATAAGCGACATTATGATGGGAAGAGGGGTCAGACCGTTCAAGGTGTTGCTGCTGCAAATAGGGCGGGTGTACGATCCGGTTTTTTTTGTTGATATATTCCTCATCACGATTATAAAGAAAAACATGCAAGATATTTCGGCCAAGGAGATCTGGCGCAGCACACACTACAATCAGAAGGCCGTACGTATCACTATTTTGGCGGGCGCTCTATTAATCGGGCAGGTCTTCACCACCAACCTGCTGCTCGGAAACCACAGCCCCTTCGTTTTGTATAACCGAAGCACCTCGGCGTTTGTTAACGTATACGGTATTCTGCCACTGTATGCCTATGAACTCTACATGCTGAATTTCACTCCCGAGAAGAAAATTAGTGCAGAGCTGGATTCACAGGCTCCGGAAACGGAAACCGATTTTAACGGGGAAGAACTCGTCCAGCAGGACAGCAATATTATAGCGATACAGGTCGAATCCCTGGATGAGAGGATAATAGGCTACAGTCACAACGGAACAGAGATAACTCCATTTCTGAACGATTTGAAAAACGAAGCGCTTTACTTCGATAACTTTTACGCTCAGCATGTCAACGGCAGTTTTGATGCGGAATTCTCTTTTCTCACTTCTATTTATCCTATAAACAAAAACTACGGGTTCAAGGTAAACGACCTTTCCAGGTTTGAGTCAATTGTGAAAATCCTAAAAAATCGAGGGTACAGCGCCATGGCTTTTCACGGGAACGACAAAAGCTTTTTTCATCGTCACAAGGCCTTCCCCGAACTGGGATTCGACAAGTTCTACAGCATGGAAGATTTCTCAATGGAGGCCAGGCATATGGATGTAGAGCTGTCCACCTTTGGAATCAATGATTATGACTTTTTCTTCCAGTCCGTAGACTACATAGCGCAGGCCGAACAGCCCTTTTTTGCATTTCTCATTACCGTTACCAGTCATACACCCTTCGATTTCTATCCTCAGGATCAGGCTGTCGACGCGTTCGAGGATATCGAAGATCCTCTGGTCAGAGACTATTTTAACTCAATCGCCTTTGTTGATTCGGCCCTTGAAATGTTTGTTGGAAAATTAGAGGAAAATGGATTGTTGGAAGATACACTTCTGATCATCTACTCGGATCATGAGTCTTCGGTGGAAAAACCGGAATACTCACCCTCCGAGGGGGGGTTCGAAGTTTTTGTTCCCAACATTAAGGCGCCTGAAAACATCCCGTTGTTCGTGCGGCATCCCGACATCGAAAACGGAACTAACAGTACTGAGGGCACGCAGACCGACCTTTCACCGACTATTCTTGATATATGCGGAGAGAAACAGAGGCCTTCCGAGTTTATGGGGAACTCGCTGTTCGATCAACAGGATCTGCCGGTACTCTTTTTACACGAGGTTCCGCAAATTCTTTTTAAAGGGCAGCTGTTCGCCAAATTTCCAATGGGTATAGAAAAGATCGGATACAAAAAGGACATCGGTGAAAGGGATATCGAACTCCCTCAAAAGGAAGAACTGCTGGGTATAATAGACTATATGCAGGGATTAATTCTAAGAAGAAGGTCAGAGTAAGATCCACCGAGAAGGGTTCACAAATGAAACTTCCTAGGAAAATGGAAATAGAAAGTGTTGTTGGAACGTTACTGGTCTTGTATGTACTGTATATGCTCTTTTTTGGCGGGTATCACCTCATTCGCCCCTCCACTAAAGGAGAAAAAATCTTAGAAAGGGCGAGCATTCCATATCCTGCTGTTATTGCGCATCGAGGAGCTTCATCTGTTGCTCCGGAATCAACGGTTCCCGCGTATCGCATTGCTATGGATCAGGGAGCCGACTATCTGGAAGCCGATATTCAACGAACCAAAGACGGGCGCTTGGTTGTGTTTCACGATAAATCCTTGCAAAGAACGACTGACGTAGAGAATAAGTTTCCCGCCCGTAAAAACGATTACGTAAGCAGCTTTACCCTTGAAGAGATAGAGCAGCTGGATAACGGCAGCTGGTTCAATAATAAATATCCCCTGCGGGCCCGCCAAGAGTATGCGGATTTGAAGGTTCTTACTCTCGACAAACTGCTGGAAATGAGCGAGGAAGAGGGAAAATCGACAGGAATAGTACTCGATGTAAAGGTGGATGAAAGAAATGTGGGCATAGTTGACGACATCGTCGAGCTCCTGCACAAGCATGGAAAAATCTCGAATAGTGAAGATAGCTTTGCCGGACTGATAGTGTTTTCATTCGATTTGAATATCTTGAAACGATTCAAGGAACTCGCCCCAGGAATTCCGCGGGTACTGCTGATCGACAGGAACCGAATAAGCCGCAGACAGTGGGATGCATGGTTGAATATGGCCGCGGACTATGTTCATGGCATTGGAGTGAAGGGCTTTGTGAGTTGGCCCTGGCACATTGCCAAGGCGCATGATCGAAATCTCTTTGTGTTTCCTTACGTGATTAAAGAGCTGTGGCACTTGAGAATAATGGCGCACTTGAAGTCGAGCGGCTATATTACCAACCGGCCCGACATGGTAGCGAAGTTTCTTCAAGTGGTGCCTTAATTGAATCTTAAATAGATCTTAACACAATCTGGACAACGTGACAGTCAACAATCCATATGTTTAAATCACGCAATCAAAGTATAAAAAATTGCATCATAAATCGGAGGTTTAGATATGCGTATTAAACTACTGTTACCTATTATTATGTTTTTAGTAGTATTTTCTTTGGCTTTTGCCCAGGAAAATCAGCAAGATCAAGACACGCAAAATGCAGAGGAGGGGGAACCGGCCTATTCCAATACTGTGCCCGGAGGGGTTGATGGTCACGTGATCCTTGATAATCAGAGCACGAGCGGTTGGAGTGTTATAGAATCCGGAGGAGAAGGTGTATATACGAAAGCTGCAATGTCGAGAATTTATTTTGAAGTCGGGGGCGAATACTACATAGATTTGAGTAACTTGGACAACGAACAGTTTTCCGTTGACATCCGCAGCAGGGATGGTACCGTTATTGCAACTCAGAGAGATATAGAGACTACGGAGATAGAGGGGGCGAATATCTCGGCCGACGAAGACGGCATCAGGTTTACTATGAACGAGGAATTGGCTGAAAGAATGGCTATGTTCAGAGCCTCCCATTATCCGCAGATGGTGGGTTTTATCTCAGCTGTGAACCCCGAAGCGGAACAAGAAGCCGGCAACGATGAGCAGGAGGGCGAAGAAACAGAATAAGGTAAGGTCTTACCCGTTAAGTATTCCTGCTAAAATGAACGCCAACACAATGAGCGGTGCCGGTATCTTGGTAAAGAAGAGCAGGACCGCGGTTACAAGCATTACCCCGAGATTCAGCAACGACAGGCCGGTTGAGCCCGCCAGCACAATGATCGAGACCGCAATCAGGCCGCCGGCAACCGCATTAATCCCTTTGAGAGCCAGCCGAACCGCTCGAATACCTTTAAGCTCTTCCCAGACGGGATACACAAAATAGATCAGCAGGACGCCCGGCAGAAAAATGCCGATCCCCCCGATGAGCGCCCCAAAAATCTGCATAGCAGTGCCCGCCCCGCGGCTGGCCATGCCGCCCGCGTAGGCTGCGAAGCTGAACATCGGGCCGGGCAGTCCCTGCACCAGTCCGTAGCCGGTCAAGAACTCCTGGTTGGTCATATAGTGGCGCAGGTCTACGAGCTCGCTCTGCATAATCGGCACCACCACCTGTCCGCCGCCGAAAACCAGGTAGCCGTAGCGGTAGAAGCTTTCGAACAGCTGTACAGGCCGGACGTCCGAGATGGTTGCCAAGATCAGCGCTCCCGCGGCAAGAACAGCAAAAAGAACGAAAAACCGCCATGGCGGACGCAGCGGTACGCTGTTCCACATACCTGTTTCCCGCTCAAGGGTTGCAGTAGCTGTGCCCCCCAGCAGGAGGATCAGCGGGAACACCCATGGCTGCCGGAAGAAAAACGTTACAACCACACTCAGGAGAAACAGCGCGGCGGTAGTTTTGTCGATCACCACCTTTCTCCCTATTCTTACCGCGGCATACATGATAAATCCGACCGCCATTGGACCAATGAATCGCAAGACGCTGGTGGAAAGCCCGCGCTGTTCAAGAAAAGAATAGAGAAAGGAGGCCAGCGTCATGAGGGCGAGAACCGGCAGGGCCCAAACCAGGAGTGTGAACAAGGCCAGCAGCCGGCCGCCGACCTTATACCCAATCGAAACAATGGTCTGGGTACTGGTGGGGCCGGGAAGTATTCCGTTGAGCGCCAGCAGCTCGATCAGCTCTTCTTCCGAGAGATAGCCTTTCTTTTGGACCATCTGGTTTAGAAAGACGCTGATGTGAGTTTCGGGCCCGCCGTACGCACCCAGCGAACAGATCAACACATCCTTGAGGAATGTCCAACGTGACACTGTCGGGTGGTCGCCCTGATTGTCTATCTGCGATGTCATCTGCGCGTCCTTTAATCCTTCTTGTGTGGCTTAACCACATTGGTAAAGTATTCCTTTTTTCAAACAATCCACTTGCGGCGAATATTCCGCAGGCTCACGGCGAAGAGCAGCAGACAAAAGGCCGTCAGAGCGGCAAAGTTCACAGCCGTCGGCATAGTGCCGGTATTGCTGATGGAACGGTGCAGTATGTCGGCGCCGTAGGTCAAAGGCAGTGCGTAAGAGAGCGGACGTAGCCAAATCGGCAGGGCGGCCACCGGCACAAAAAGTCCGCAGAGGAAGATCATCGGGAAACGGAAGAAATTTGAGAAGGTCTGCGCCTCGAATACCTCGCTGACCGAGACGGCGATGAACAGTCCGAGGAAGGTCGAGCTGACGGCAATTAATACCACCACCGGCACGAGACTGAGCCAATCTATTGCGCCGAGGTCGGTAATGAAGAATGCGATCACTACCGGGATAAAGGCGTTGACCGATCCGAACAGAATGGCCCCGGCCGTTTTAGCCAGCATTAACAGTTCGAGCGAAATGGGTGCCAGCAGCAGACGTTCAAATGAGCGGCCCTTCTTTTCGAAGGTGACGGTAACGGCCAGCATGCTGGTAGTGCCGAAGAGCACCGACACGCCCATCACCCCGGGCAGGATTGAGGCTATACTCTCGAGGCCGCTTCCGGAGCGCACGAAGAAGGCGGCGGTCCAGGCCAGGGGGAAGACCAGGCCCCAACTGATGTTCGGGGGCTTGAGGTAGTAGCTGCGCATATCTTTTGCCAGAATGTTCCAGAATGCAGTCCATTTTTTCATTGTATCTTTCCTTTGTTCATCTCTCCCGCCTCTATGCCGGTGATTTTGACAAAGACCTCCTCGAGAGAGGGGCGAATCTTGCGGGCCTCGTAGATCTCCATTCCCTGGTCTTCGAGAAACCGCACGATCGGTCCGACGCGAATGGTTCCCGATGATTCAACATAAATTCTATGTTTCGAATCGAGGCGGCAGGTGAGATCGGGGAACTCGGCTGTGAGGCGGGGACAGAGTCCTGAGTCGATATTCGACAGCTCGAACTGCATGATCTGCCTGTCCTGGTAGCCGCTCATGAGCCGTTCGACGGTGTCGATTGTCTCGATGCTCCCCGCGACGATGAAGGCGATGCGGCTGCAGAGCCGCTCCGCCTCTTCGATGTAGTGGGTGGTGAGAAAGATGGTTGTGCCGCCGGCGTTCAGCTCGCCAATCAGTCGGCGCAGCTGGCGTGCGCTGGCCACGTCGATGCCGCTGGTCGGCTCGTCGAGAAAGAGTATGTGCGGTGAGTGGATGATGCCGGCGGCGATGGTGAGCTTGCGCTTCATCCCCTTCGAGTAGCCGGCAAACCTTCTGTCCGCCGCCTCACTGAGGCCGAAATACTCAAGGAGCTCTGCGGCACGCTCCTGTCGCGCGGCCTTCTTCATCCCGTAGAGGGCCCCGCAAAAGCAGAGGTTCTCGAAGCCCGTCAGCTCGGGGTAGAGGTTGCTCTCGTCGGGAACAACTCCCATCAGGTGCTGGGCGGCCTTCGGATTTTTCGAACAGTCGATGCCGGCGATCCTGATCTGTCCCTTGTCGGGACGCGCCAGACCGGTGAGCATATTGATCGTGGTTGTTTTTCCGGCCCCGTTCGGACCCAGAAAGCCGAACAGCTCCCCGTCCAAAACGGAGAAGTCGACGTCCCTGACCGCCTTGACTTCATCGAAACTCTTCGAGAGTTTCCGCACATCGATTACAGCTTGCTGCTTGTTCTCCATATACTGTCCTTACTTATAATCTTCACAATATGGTATTTTCCAACCGCATCGCACTCAAAAATTACTGCAGTCGGGGTCGAAAAAACCGTCAATCAGGTTTCGCCATTTGGCGAAGGTAGTTTTATTCAGTCGGTAGTGTACGTAGTAGCCCCGTTTTTCAGGCAGCACCAACCCCGCGTCTCTCATGACCCGCAGGTGCTGCGAGACGGCCCCCTGACTGATCCCGATCCTGAAGGCCAGCGCGTTGACGCAGAGCGGGCCCCTCTTCAGTAAATATACGATCCGAATGCGGGTTTCAACCGCCAGGACCTTGAGAATACGCTCCTGTTCCTTCGTGGCTGCAGTATCAATTGTGTCTATTACTTCATCCATAGTATTTTAGTATCCGCTAATATACTAACACAAATATGGATCGTGGTCAAGCCTTACTTAATGGCTGTAATCCTGGCGTCATAAATTTCACTCGC